>NZ_CAJHBS010000069.1 GCF_904846705.1 Psychrobacter sp. Pi2-52 | reverse complement strand
AGGACAGTTTTGCCTTCCATTTGATCATTGTTTGCTTTAAGCATGTGCTGTAAGAAGTAAACCGCACCATAACCTGTGGCTTCTGAACGACATAAGCTGCCACCGAAGCCCACACCTTTACCGGTCAATACCCCTGTGTATTCATTAGTAAGGTTTTTATACATCGCAAACATGTAGCTAACTTCTCTACCGCTCACACCGATGTCGCCTGCCGGTACATCCATATCTTTACCGATGTAACGATAAAGCTCGCGCATGAAAGCATAACAAAAACGACGGATTTCGCTGTCTGATTTACCATGAGGGTCAAAGTCTGAACCACCTTTAGCGCCACCCATCGGTAGGCCGGTCAGAGCATTTTTAAAGATTTGTTCAAAACCTAAGAACTTTAGAATAGATTCGTTAACGGTAGGATGGAAACGGATGCCGCCTTTGTAAGGACCTAAAGCATTACTGAACTGAACTCGCCAACCACGGTTGATTTGGATATTACCTTCATCATCTTCCCAGTTGACACGAAAACTAATAATAC
>NZ_CAJHBS010000068.1 GCF_904846705.1 Psychrobacter sp. Pi2-52 | reverse complement strand
GTGTTGTACCTAAAAACTTTAACTGTGCACTACTGGCCCTCAGCATTGGCCGAATTAATAGTGGCAGTAACTTAATGGACACACATATACATGTCAAATTTAGACACTCTTTTAGACAATGCCGCAAACGAAGTAGATGGTATCGTAACCACTCAAGACTTGAATGACAAAACCCATCCAAACACCAATGTAGATATTGAAGATCAAATTACCTTTGTTGACCTTGATTTGGCACCAGAGCTTCTTTCTGCCTTAACTTCAAGTGGCTACGAGCACCCAACTCCTATTCAAGCACAATCAATCCCGCCAGCATTAGCCGGTCGTGACTTATTGTTGTCTGCGCAAACGGGTAGTGGTAAAACTGCTGCATTCGTATTGCCAATGCTTGATAAAATCATTCGCGATAAAGCAACTAACAAAGTTGTGCATACTGTAATTTTGACACCAACACGTGAACTTGCTAACCAAGTAAGTGATAGCGTTCGTCAATACAGCTCAAAAACACGTAATATCTTCAGTGTACCTCTAGTAGGTGGCGCACCTTACGGTGGTCAAA
>NZ_CAJHBS010000067.1 GCF_904846705.1 Psychrobacter sp. Pi2-52 | reverse complement strand
TATAGTCAGTTCAAAATAAAATTGTTATGGTTAGGACAAACATCATAAAACAACTTGGATAAGTCGTTTTCCAACCAGCCTTGGCGTAGAAACTTTACTTGTGCCCATTTCTTTTCGATAGGGTTCAGATCAGGGCTGTACGGCGGCAACCATAAAATGCGATGACCATGCCTATTCAGTAGCTTTTGAATGCGTTTATTTTTATGAAATCGAGCATTATCCATCACAATCACGCATTTGGTTTTAAGACTTGGGATTAGCTTGTGTTTGCACCAGTCGTAGAATATGCTGCTGTTGATGTTTGTCTCAAAGTAATCTAGTGCAAACAGCATCTTTTCATATAGAGCACCGATAACGTTGGTTCGCTTTTTACCTTGCCAGTTGTAACTATCGATACAGGGTTTACCAATCGGTGCATAACCATGAGAGCGAATGGTCTCGTGCTCAAAGCCGCGCGCGTATATATAGACGATGGGATAGCCTTGTTGTTTAAAGTTATCAAGCTTACTGTGGTATATCGCTCTTTTGATCGGACAGGCTTTTGGGTGTTCTAAGGTCTTTTTTTTGACTGATGCCAAGTCGCTTTAGGGCATGATAAATGCCTGTTTTACTACA
>NZ_CAJHBS010000066.1 GCF_904846705.1 Psychrobacter sp. Pi2-52 | reverse complement strand
TCGACAATGGTGATGGCACCATCACGGTACCAGCTGGCGTTACGGGCTTCACGGTCAGCTACCCGACGTCAAATGACACTATTCTTGAGAATAATGAAACCACCGAGCTGACCATTGATGGAGTGGTTGGTACTGGTACGATTAAAGATGCTTTAGATGCCATTCCTGTAGTCAGCATTGAGGCGACGACTGACACAGCGATTGAAGGTGATGCTCAGAGTATCTTCTTTACCGTAACTCAAACGGGTGCCACTGACCTTGATAGTACCGTCACTGCCACCTTAAACCTGGGTGACCTCAGTGCTGATGACATTGAAAGCATCACCTTTACGGATGCTACTGGCAGCCAAACCATCAGTGTGGCGGCTGCTTTAGCAGGGGTGAGCGTGACCATCCCCGCTGGTAGCACCGTCCTCCCAACCTTTAGTATTCTCCCGAATGACGACGCCATCTATGAGGTCTCAGAAGACTTTAGCATGAGCATCAGTAACCCTGTAAACGCCACCCTTGGCACAGCCACAGATAGCGCGACTGTCTTCGATGAAGACCAAGCTGTCAACACAGACAACCCAAACAACCCAAATGATGTAGATGATGCGTTCGACGGTGACAAACCGACCCTAACCGTTGGCAATGCGAGCGCGACAGAAGGGGACAATCTGGTCCACCAAGTCACAG
>NZ_CAJHBS010000065.1 GCF_904846705.1 Psychrobacter sp. Pi2-52 | reverse complement strand
AAAAATAAGTTTATAGAAGGAAGTATTATGACGCATAGTAGACGCAATTTACGTGGCACTACTACAGCAGCCCTGTAGATAACACTTAGTAAACGCTCACTATAGTTAGGTAACACTATAAACATAGCATATACAGACAGCTGAATTGAAAAGTCCTATATTTGATCTCACAAGATATTTGGAACTAATCAATTATTCTTGTGCAATACAATTAGAATAAAAATTAAATAGTAGTATCAGTAATCGAAATCGTGAAATAAGAATCAAGACAATTACCAAAAAATAAATTAAACACAATAAGTTCAATAAAAGGAATAATACAATGAACGAACATACTCTAAAAGGCGAATGGAACCAAATGAAAGGTTCAGTTAAACAAAAATGGGCTGAGCTAACAGACGACGATCTTACCCATATCGAAGGTAGCCGTGACAAGCTAGTAGGCCGCGTACAAGAGCGCTATGGTCATGCCAAAGAAGACGCAGAGCGTGAAGTAGATGACTGGCGTGTAGAAAACAAATATTAATATATTTAGTTCACAACTACTGTACTGAATAAACTGAGAAACCGCATAGAAATATATGCGGTTTTTTTATGGCAGATTTATAATGTACCGATAATCTGTTGGAGAAATAAATTGGGAGTTTCCTAAAAACTGTGTAACTGCTTATAATCCATTAACAGGAGAATAAGCAATGACTACTCAATCTGACATT
>NZ_CAJHBS010000064.1 GCF_904846705.1 Psychrobacter sp. Pi2-52 | reverse complement strand
GGGGCTGTAGTAGATAAGGATTAAATATCACACCATTTTCTCAAGGTTTTCAGCTGATTAGATGGTGAGCCATAGTTGAATCTAAACTCGCACTCTTTTAAAAACAAATGGAAGTTCTTCTTATTAATCCCATTATACTTTCTGAGTGTTCGTTTGGACTGATTCCAGAAGTTCTCAATGCCATTGATGTGATTGTTCTTACCGCAAATGAACTCTATAGAGTGATTGACTCTGAAATGTTTAAACTCACTCACATCTAATGCATTGTAACTTCGATAGCTATCCGTATAAACAAAGCTGTCAGGCTTGATTTTACGCTTAATAACAGGCATTAGGGTAGTCTGTTTGGTGTCTGCTACGACAATGGTATAAACCTTACCGTTTCGTTTTAGAATACCAAATACAGCGGTTTTACCAGCTGCCCCGCGACCTCTTTTGCCTTTGCGTACACCGCCAAAGTAACTTTCATCTAATTCGACCTCACCATCAAAAAGCTCATCAGCTTCTAATGAGAGATGGTAATCTATCACAAGTCTTATTTTATGATAAAAAAGTGCAGCAGTATTAGGCTGAATATCAAGCAAATCTGCGGCTGTTCTAGCAGTCACTTCAGCCGTAAAAAACTCTAACAGCCTTCGCTGTGCTTTTTTACTTAGTTTACAACGGGTTATCTTCATAAAAGTAGTCTAGCATAGTGCTTATCTACTACAGCCCCTAA
>NZ_CAJHBS010000063.1 GCF_904846705.1 Psychrobacter sp. Pi2-52 | reverse complement strand
TACTAGGGCATGTCTTCAATTGGATAAGCCCTAAATAATAGTTACAATACCGCATCTATTGAGTCGATGCGAGAAATACAAGTTATGGCAAGAAAAGCATTAACAGATACGCTTTGGGATCAATTGCAATCGACGATTATAAAGTACGGCTGCTATCAAACTCAAAACAGCCGAGAGATCATGGAAGCCATACTGTGGAAACTACGCACAGGGGCGCCTTGGCGTGACATACCTGAAGAATTATGTTCGTGGAAAACAGCCTATAGTCGTTTCAACCGCTGGTCGAAAACTGGCTTATGGGCGGATTTTTTTTTGGCTTTTGAGCAGAAGTTGATACGGAATGGGTATTCACAGACGGAAGCTATGTTCGCTGTCATCAGCATGCAAGTGGAGCTCGGCGTGGTGAAGAGCGAGCAATTGGACAAAGCCGTGGCGGAGCAACTACAAAGATACACCTATCCTGTGATGCCGATGGATATCCGCTCCATTTTAAAATCACTGGGGGTGACGTCCACGACAGTCAAATTGCAGGTGAATTGATTGAGATGATTGGACAGGCAGATTACTTTATCGCTGATAAAGGCTATGACTCAGAGTGTATCAGAGACAAAGCTCGCAGCCATAATATTTCCTAAAAGGAAGAATGCCAAACAGCCTAATCCAGAGTTTGATAGCTATTTGTACAAGCTGCGTCATCTTGTTGAAAATATGTTTGCAAGGCTTAAACACTTTCGTAGTATCGCCA
>NZ_CAJHBS010000062.1 GCF_904846705.1 Psychrobacter sp. Pi2-52 | reverse complement strand
TCATAGGATTCTCCTGCTGATGTATTCTAGCAGTTACTCTCTATTTATGAGTGTTCTTATTTATTGGGGGGATTACCGTAGGGCGAATGCCTTGTCCAAACATATCGGCCGCCAATACGTTGTAGCCTTCAGCCGCTAACATATCAGCACGTTTGCGCTCATAGTCAGTTAGACCGTCCCAATCATGAATCAATAAGATAAAAGGTGCATTAGCTTTGTCCGCCTTGGCGTAATAGCCTTCGTATGCTTTATCATCGACCGTATAGGTAACGCTCTTGGTCGTGATAGCAGCAGCTGTTTGACTGAACGTTAATGCCATTAGACCCATTGATGCGCCTACTAGCAATGAGTGATAAGGTTTTTTAGTCGGGGAGTTTAGAGTTGGTAACATGGTAGGTGGCCTTATAGTTATATAAAAAATAGTCGCATCATCAAATCCCTATAAATCCGCTACATTGTCATCCTCGCTAACTATACCAATGTATAACTTGCGCTCGGTTTTCTTGTATCGAAATTATCTGAATTCAACGATATAAAAAAGATAAATATAAGGCTAAAACCCTGCCAATTTATTTATCAATAGTTTCTAGGGCGTGTCTTCAATTCATTTTACAATGAATGATAGTACACGCTAGATAGAGCATTGACTTAAAATTACGCGCTAACTTCTCATAGCGAGTGGCGATACTACGAAAGTGTTTAAGCCTTGCAAACATATTTTCAACAAGATGACGCAGCTTGTACAAATAGCTATCA
>NZ_CAJHBS010000061.1 GCF_904846705.1 Psychrobacter sp. Pi2-52 | reverse complement strand
GACCTACTCAGCAGATTTTCGAGCACAAGTTATCAAAAACATTGAGCAAAAAGACATGAGCATCCGTCAGGCCTGTATTTTTTATAATATCAGCAAGAGTACACTACAGCGCTGGCTTATAGACCCAAGCATCCAAACGACCAGAGTCAAAACGCCAAGCAGTATACCCAATGAAGCCCTTCTACAAGACGTTAATCAATACCCAGATGACTACCTGTATGAGCGAGCTCGTCGTTTAAACTGTAGTAAATCAGGTATTGGCTATGCCTTAAAAAGATTAAATATTAGCCAAAAAAAAGACCTTAGCACATCCAAAAGCGTGTCCAATAAAAAGAGCGGTATATAAGAATAAGCTTGATCATTTTAAGCAGCAAGGCTATCCCGTTGTCTATATGGATGAGAGTGGCTTTGAGGCTGAAACTATTCGTCCTTATGGCTACGCACCGATAGGTAAACCTTGTATTGATAGCTACAATTGGCAAGCTAAAAAACGTACCAATGTCATCGGTGCTCTGTATGAAAAGATGCTTTTTGCGCTTGATTACTTTGAGAAAAACATCAATGGCGATATATTCTATGACTGGTGCAAATACACGCTCATTCCAAGCCTTAAAACTAAATGCGTAATCGTCATGGATAATGCCAGCTTTCATAAACGAGTGAAAAGTCTTCTGAATAGGCATGGTCACAGGCTTTTATTTCTACCATCCTATAGTCCTGACTTAAATCCTATTGAAAAGAAATGGGCACAAGCTAAGTTTCTACGACAAGGTTGGATGGAGAATAATCTACCTAAACTATTTCATAATATGGGTTGTACTTCTTTTATTTTGGATTGACTATA
>NZ_CAJHBS010000060.1 GCF_904846705.1 Psychrobacter sp. Pi2-52 | reverse complement strand
GCTCTAGACGCTCAATCTCTTCAGGGCGTACGTTTGGATTGATCGTCTGTAGGTGTTTTAGACGCTTGAACTCTTCACGTACATATCTTTTGATCAGATTACGAGCGACAGCAGTAGGTACTTTACGTTTAGTAATAGCCATACCGACTCGCGGCTGTGCATGCTCGTTGGCGCGTACAAAAGCCATTAAATGACTCTGATGAATCTTGCGCTCAGGTGCGTCAAATACTTCACGAAAGGCTGCAGGGGTAAGCAGGCGTTGCTGTTTAGTGAAACTAGCTGCAGGTGTATCTGATAGAGTATTGGACATAGTACAACCTAGTAGAATAACGATAGAAGAAATGATAACAAATTATAGAGACAAAAAAAGCGCCGATGCGGGCGCTTTTAATATATGGCTAAGTGTCAGTTGTGATGATTGACTATCGCAATCTATAAACAATAAGAACACAACAAGCACTATTAGCCATGCTTATCGCAATCTACTGATTATACAGTAAGGCGATGACGTCCTTTAGCGCGGCGACGAGCTAAGACCTGACGGCCTTTTTTAGTTGCCATACGAGCACGGAAACCGTGAGTACGTTTACGCTTGATCACGCTTGGTTGGAATGTACGTTTCATAACTCACCTATCAAAATAATGGACTAAATTCGTAATAACGGAGGATTATACCATTCAGTATGGTTTTGGTCAATAAACTAATTTGCTTTGTCCCCAAATGATAAATAACTCATACGAACCTAGTAGGAATATCTTCCTAAAAACCTATTTTTAGTTAACCAAATTTTATAGTTATATATTATATGAATTACAAAGTTATCCACAGTTAGACTCAAACACTATAATAATA
>NZ_CAJHBS010000059.1 GCF_904846705.1 Psychrobacter sp. Pi2-52 | reverse complement strand
GTATAAAGGGTTGCCTCAGGATATTGAAATTATGCGCTACCATTCATTAATGGTAAAAGCAGACACTCTGCCTGAATGTCTTGAAGTCACCGCAGTGGTCTCTAATGAGCAATTTGAAAATGACAGCTTAATTGACTGCGTCAACAAGGGTGAGGAAATTATGGGCATTCGTCATAAGCAGTTCCCTATCCAAGGGGTACAGTTTCACCCAGAGTCTTTTGCTACTGAGGGTGCCAAACGTCTGTTGGCCAACTTCTTGATGCAGGTATAACTTTATTTAGCCCAGATTTTTATGATCAACAAAAAGGGTTAGTTGGCTTGCCACTAACCCTTTTTATCGTCTATTTATCGTTCTATAAGACTATTAACTATTTATTATAGTCATAGCCAACCAAATGAGATACGAGGCAACCTACCTCAAGTACTACTAGAACGGGCTTAGTAAGGTTAACGCTGTAGCTCTTTAATTTGTCTACGACTATACTTATACCTAGCTCTTAATGCGCTGCAAGAAAGCTTGGGTACGTGGGTGCTCTGAGTGCTCAAATAGTTGTTCAGGAGGGCCTACTTCTACTACGTAGCCATCTTCCATCAACATCACCACATCGGCCACATTGCGCGCAAAGTTAATTTCATGGGTAACCACAACCATGGTCCACCCTTCAGACGCCAGTTGCTGCATGGTCTTTAGCACTTCTTGTACCAGTTCAGGATCAAGTGCAGAGGTCGGCTCATCAAACAATAACAGATCAGGTTCAATGGCCAATGCTCTTGCAATTCCCACGCGCTGCTGCTGTCCGCCTGAAAGTTGAAACGGATATAAGTCTACTTTATCTGACAGGCCAACTTTTTCTAGTAACTGAAGCGCCTTAGCAC
>NZ_CAJHBS010000058.1 GCF_904846705.1 Psychrobacter sp. Pi2-52 | reverse complement strand
CAAGGTTGGATGGAGAATAATCTACCTAAACTATTTCATAATATGGGTTGTACTTCTTTTATTTTGGATTGACTATAAGGGTTTACTTACTACGGTATTTCCTAAAGAAATGAAAACAATATTTTTGTCAAAAATTAAAATAATAGACTCATATCTAACCCCTTTGGCTAACGCAAAAGGGGCTTTTCTTCGTCTGTAGATTGGTGCGGGAAAGCTACTAGTAATTGAATTCATGAACTTTCGGGAGTTTCCTAAAAACTGTGTAACTGCTTATAATCCACTAACTGGAGAATAAGCAATGACTACTCAATCTGACATTAAAAAACTGGCTGAGCAAATGGCTGGTAGCATGAAAAGCTTTGATGACATTAAAGACTTTCAAAAGCAGCTCATGCAATCCTTTATCGACACTGCCTTAGAGGCTGAGATGGAAGACCATCTTGGCTACCCTAAGCATGAAAAGGCGGATAAGCCAAATAAGCGCAATGGGCACACTAAAAAGACCGTCCGCAGTGATACAGGCGATCTTGAAATCTCTACCCCAAGAGACCGTGATAGCAGCTTTGAGCCTGTACTCGTTAGTAAGCATCAAACCCGTATCTCAGGTCTTGATGACAAGATCATATCGTCACTACAGGCATAGCCTTCCGTCTTGCGCTTCGGGCAAGTGTGCCCCACACACTTGCTTATCCTCGCTCATACGCCAAGGGTCAAACCACCACTGAGATCGTAGAGAGCATTAAAGAGCTCTACGATGTCGACATCTCAAGCTCTCTTGTCTCAAGAGTCACCGATAACATATTAGAGGACATCACTGCTTGGCAGAACCGGCCGCTGAGCAGTGTTTATCCTATCGTCTATCTAGACTGCATCGTCGTGAAGATACGTCAAGA
>NZ_CAJHBS010000057.1 GCF_904846705.1 Psychrobacter sp. Pi2-52 | reverse complement strand
TAGACCTCTTGCAAAAGTCATAGGTTAAGCTCGAAATTAACAACACCGGCGAATAGCTTCATTCTAAGATCATAGCGCTGACGACGGTTACGATATTTATGAGCCACGATTTTGAACAACTTGATTAAGCCTATCTTGTGTTCAACCATAATGCGAAACTTAGCCAGATAGTGATTGGCTTGTTTACAGAGCTCTAACAGCTGACCCCCACGAGGCTTTTTAAAGGGAGTGAAGCTTTGTTCATGTAACTTTGCAATGCCCTGATAGCCACTATCTGCTAGTAATTTAGCATTGTCAGGAAGCCAATCAGGACAAGTGTCTTTATACAGCTTAAAATCGTGTACGGAACCTTTAGACGTTTGAATATCTAATATTAAACCGGTTTTCCAGTGAGCGATAACCTGAGCTTTTAGAGTGTGTTGTTTTTTCTTACCGCTGTAGTAGTCTCTTTGGTTTTTTTTGGACGCTCAATGGGGGTTTCGGTGGCATCAACGATGACGACTGACCAATTAATATCTTCATCAACTCTACTAGGAAGCTTTTTAGGCAACTCAAACCTACCTGAATCAATCAATATGTCTTCTACTTTACGAATGATACGGCTGGCAGAAGATTCATGAATACCAAAGTCCATACTGATGTGGTAGAGCGTTCGATACTCACGCCAGTAGGTAATCGCTAGTAGTATTTGTTCTTCAAGACTAAGCACGCTTGGTCTACCTGTTTTAGTCTTTTGTGCTTCATGCTGCTGCATGGCAGCTAACATTTCACGAAAGGTGGCTTTATGAATGCCCGTGTAGCGTTTAAAGCCTGCATTGCTTTGTTTGAGAAGCTTATCTATGTTTGGCATGGTTCTTAGCCAGTTGTTAATGTATGAGTTATTGTAAAATACTCTACTACTTTTGCAAGAGGTCTATT
>NZ_CAJHBS010000056.1 GCF_904846705.1 Psychrobacter sp. Pi2-52 | reverse complement strand
CTATTATGTGTTCTGCAACTTGGGATGGCCCAGTCGGTAAAATTGCTGCCAGCTTTACCAATAATCCAGAACGTATTGATATTAAAGCTGAAACTAAGCACATTGATGAGTCAGTATATTATGCTGATGACTTCAACCATAAAAACCGTATTTTAGATCATTTATTGACCCAAAAAGACGTGAACCAAGCAATTATATTTGCCGCTACCAAACGTAGCTGTGAGACACTTGCTAAGAGTCTTAAAGAGCAAGGCCATAAAGCCAGCTTCTTACATGGTGATTTACCACAAGCAAAACGTACTCGTATCATCAATGATGTGAAAGCGGGCAAAATCAGCATCCTAGTAGCCACTGACGTCGCTGCTCGTGGTATTGACGTAAGTGGTATCACTCATGTATTTAACTATGATCTTCCACGTCAAACTGAAGATTACGTGCATCGCATCGGTCGTAGTGGTCGTGCCGGCCGTACGGGTATCGCTATTAACATCTGTAGCATTGATGACCGTCCACAGCTAGATGCAATCAACCGTTATCTAAAACGTACCATGTCAGTTGAAGAAATTGAAGGTATGGAACCTAAGAAAAATACCAAAGACATGCACGTAGGCGCAGCAGCCAAACGTGGTCGTGGTGGCAATCGTCGTGGTGGTCCAGGTGCGGGTAACCGTCGTGGTGGCAATGGTGGCGGTGGCTACCGTGGCAAGTCTAACGACAATGCAAGCGGTGAAAAACGTGGCGCAGGTGCCGGTGCAGGCCGTCCAAGTGGCAAGCCAGCCGGTCGTCGCTTCGGTGGCAAACCTGCCGGTAGCGCAGGTGCTGGTAAACCAAGCGGTCAACGCCGTGCAGCACCTTCTCGCTCAGGCGAAGGCCGTCCAGCCCGCCGTAGCAATAATGGCTAGTTAATTGGTTTATATCCATTAACTTGTTAAAAAAAGACCAACCTCAAAAGGGTTGGTCTTTTTTATGTT
>NZ_CAJHBS010000055.1 GCF_904846705.1 Psychrobacter sp. Pi2-52 | reverse complement strand
TGAACCGCCCCGGGATTGTCGGAGACTCAACATTCTGAGAGAATACGACAATGAAAAAACAAACCTACACTCCTGAGATTAAAGAACGCGCCGTTCGCATGCTCATTGAATCAGCAAATGACTATCCCTCCACCTGGTCAGCGATTCAAGCCATTGCCCCTAAGATTGGCTGTACGCCTGAAACCCTGCGGTCGTGGCATAAAAAACACATCGATCAAACTATTCCTGCATCGGTGCAAGCGCAAAGTGATAAAGAGCGCATCAAGGAGCTTGAACGCGAATGCAGAGAGCTCAAGCAAGCCAATGAGATCATACGTAAGGCTGCCGCTTTTTTCGCCCAGGCGGAGCTCGACCGCTGACTAAAATCATGATTCAATTCATCGACGATCATAAGAATAATTATGGGGTCGAGCTGATCTGTAGAGTATTACCGATTGCCCCATCAACCTATCACCGTGCTAAAGACTTGGAGAGCTACCCTGAAAAACGCTCACTGCGCAGTCAACATGACGACTTTTACATCAGCGAGATTAAACGTATCTGGCAGGACAGCAAATGCCGTTACGGTGCGCGTAAAGTATGGCAGCAGATGAAAGCTGACGGGTTAAAGGTTGCTCGTTGTACCATAGAGCGTTTAATGAGACAGCATGGCTTACAAGGTGTCTGGCGCGGTAAGGGTAAAATAACAACTCACAGCCGTGATGATCAAAAGCGTGCTGATGACCTAGTTAATCGTAACTTTAGCGCTCATCGCCCTAACCAGCTGTGGGTGGCGGACTTCACTTATATCAAGACGATAAGCGGCTGGGTCTATACCGCTTTTATTATTGATGTGTTTGCTCGCGCTATTGTGGGCTGGAAAGTATCTAATCGTATGAACACAGATATGGTGATGGCGGCGTTAAATCAAGCAATAGCAGATAGAAACTATCCCAAAGATGTGATTCATCACAGTGATCGAGGGGTTCAGTATTTATCCATTCGCTATACTGATAAAATGGCTACATGCGGTGTCATTGCCTCTGTTGGCACAACAGGCGATTCATACGA
>NZ_CAJHBS010000054.1 GCF_904846705.1 Psychrobacter sp. Pi2-52 | reverse complement strand
TGAGTAAGTCATGGTCTTTATAATAACAATTGGGTTTGATAATTAATTTATAACATTTTTAGGTGGGCTTGACTATATCATCCTATAGATGATTAATATATCTATTCATAATCTTCTTCTAAAGAAACGTATCTTTTGATTTCTTTGTATAAATCCAACAATTTAGCACACTCATTTTCAGCTTTATTATTCATCAAATTTAACTGGCACTCGTTAAGGTAATCTTTCAGATAAACATAGCCATCTTTTTTTAAACCTTCGACAGAAGCATTATGTAATCCAACTCCTTGCAAATAAGATTTTTTGTGATCTAACAACTCAAAAGCATAACAAACAATATTATTTATTTCTTTTGGAATATTAACTATTAGCACTCTAATATTATTCTCTGCAAGCAACTTAATAGATATTTTATTATCGCCATGAATCTTCATTAAAATATTTTCTACTACCTTGTTACTATATTCATTAATATCGAAAACTCTTATGTACTCCTCTAGAAGAGGAATATAATAAAAATTATTATAGCTATATCTATCCCCATCCTTGAGAAAATCTATTACAGTTTTCATGTTAGAAAACACCATAAAATTATTCAGATAATCGCCATAAAATCTTTTCTTAAAGGATTCGGACTTTTTTATTATGAAACTTGCACAAAAATATTCTTGAATGCTTTTATGAACAAAAGTATAGTTAAGCCCATCCACAGGGAGAAGACAAACGACTTTAGAAAAATCTTGGAGAACATTTTCAGCTTCTGCTTTGATATTTTTACTTTTTATGCAGACATCAATTAACTCTATTGCCCTCGGATAACTTAATATCAATTCATCTTTTTTAAAACTCTTAAAACAGAAGTATTCAAATATTTCTTGTAGCTTTGTTTCGCCTAAGTTGCTGTTAAACTCCCTTTTATATCCAGGTTTAGTCTTATCATGACGAGTCGACAATATAGAAAATATATTTTTATAAAACTCGCTTTGAGTTTTTGGTAATTCAGAAGATGCCCTATATA
The DNA here is from genome assembly GCF_904846705.1 of Psychrobacter sp. Pi2-52. Taxonomy (GTDB): domain Bacteria; phylum Pseudomonadota; class Gammaproteobacteria; order Pseudomonadales; family Moraxellaceae; genus Psychrobacter. The sequence continues at coordinate 74 of NZ_CAJHBS010000054.1, read as the reverse complement.
TAGTCAATCCAAAATAAAAGAAGTACAACCCATATTATGAAATAGTTTAGGTAGATTATTCTCCATCCAACCTT
>NZ_CAJHBS010000053.1 GCF_904846705.1 Psychrobacter sp. Pi2-52 | reverse complement strand
TGACTAATTCATAAGCTCATTGCTGAGACTTAAGGATTAGTTCAATACGTTAGCAACAACACCAGCGCCTACAGTACGGCCGCCTTCACGAATAGCGAAGCGAAGACCTTTGTCCATAGCGATTGGGTGGATAAGCTCTACGCCCATCTCAACGTTATCACCAGGCATTACCATTTCAGTACCGTCTTGTAATTGGATTGCGCCAGTTACGTCAGTAGTACGGAAGTAGAACTGTGGACGATAGCCGTTTAGGAATGGTGTGTGACGACCACCCTCTTCTTTTGACAATACATATACTTCAGCGTCAAACTTGGTGTGAGGAGTGATTGAACCTGGCTTAGCTAGTACTTGGCCACGTTGTACGTCTTCACGCTTAGTACCACGTAGTAGTACGCCACAGTTTTCGCCTGCACGACCTTCGTCAAGCAGTTTACGGAACATCTCTACACCAGTACAGGTGGTTTTTTGAGTGTCACGGATACCAACGATTTCGATCTCGTCACCAACTTTAACGATACCAGATTCAACACGGCCTGTTACTACAGTACCACGACCTGAGATTGAGAATACGTCTTCGATTGGCATTAGGAATGCTTTGTCGATGTCACGCTCTGGCTCTGGGATGTAGGTGTCTAGTACGTTTAGTAGTTCTACAACAGCTGGTTGGCCGTATTTTTCTTGTGAGCCTTTTAGGGCTTCAGTAGCAGAACCTTTAACGATAGGAGTGTCATCGCCTGGGAAGTCATAGTCGTTCAATAGTTCACGAACTTCCATTTCTACTAGTTCTAACAATTCTTCGTCATCAACCATGTCACATTTGTTCATGAATACGATGATGTACGGTACGCCAACCTGACGTGAAAGCAAGATGTGCTCACGAGTCTGTGGCATAGGGCCGTCAGTTGCAGATACTACTAGGATTGCGCCGTCCATCTGTGCCGCACCAGTGATCATGTTTTTAACATAATCGGCGTGACCTGGGCAATCTACGTGTGCGTAGTGACGGCTGTCTGTGTCATATTCTACGTGTGAGGTGTTGATGGTGATACCACGTGCTTTTTCTTCTGGTGCTGAGTCAATAGACGCGTAGTCTTTGGCTTCGCC
>NZ_CAJHBS010000052.1 GCF_904846705.1 Psychrobacter sp. Pi2-52 | reverse complement strand
CTCAGGAGTGTAGGTTTGTTTTTTCATTGTCGTATTCTCTCAGAATGTTGAGTCTCCGACAATCCCGGGGCGGTTCAGATGTCTGGGAAAAAGGTGTGCCAAAATTCAAAGAAGAATAAAGAACTCCAAGATAAATTCTAAGTAGTACAACAGACAGTTAATAGTTAGCAAGCAGTAAGTAGTTCCTAGAGTGGGTTTACACTCATTCTGGGAACTACGATGTCTTATAGTTCTACTACCAATATAGCTCTTCCATTACAGCTTGATTAGAAAATAATTAAGCCTTCGATCGGCTTACGCTCGTTAGATAGTATACGATTAAGTAAGCTGTAGGATTCATCCTTGATATAGACCTCTATTCAATCTTTAGCGAGTTTTCTCATTCTATCTAAGTTACTCAAAAGATGACAACATCATTCCGCTCAATAATTAAGGTACTGTATCAATCGTAGTAAAAGGTACTTCTTGTCCCAATATCAATGCCTAATACCTCACGGCTCTCTCCTTTAGCATACTAAAAGGGTAGAAGCGGATATTATGGTGTCTTGTATCGTTTATAAACTTTACTGGCTAGGTATAATATAATACATTTGGTTAGATTTAACGGCATAGTTTTGCCTGATGATAGATATTTCTTTTGTCTTAGAGCCCGGGTTTCGCTTTAAAATAGTACATACGCAATGAAAACATCTATAGTTCTGTAAGTAGTAAGGTTCGCATATACGTTATAGTATTGGCAAAATAATTTTTAATGTTAGACAAAGAAAAACCCCCATCGCGTGAGCGTTGGGGGCTTTATTTAGAATAGAGAGCTGACGAACGAGAAGAGCACCGTTAAGGCAAAACATTGCTTTGCTAGGCAACGCAAGAGCTATCTACCGGCATAGCCTTCCGTCTTGCGCTACGGACGACTGTCTCCCAGACAGTCGTTACTCCTTGCTCACCTTTAGATAGGATTTGCTACGTAGGTCACTAGGAATAAAAGATAAAAAAAAAGAGCCACCCAATTAAGGATGACTCTTTTTAAGTATAAGGAGCTGACGATGACCTACTCTCACATGGGCGAACCACACTACCATTGGCGCTACGATGTTTCACTTCTGAGTTCGGG
>NZ_CAJHBS010000051.1 GCF_904846705.1 Psychrobacter sp. Pi2-52 | reverse complement strand
GCTGAGTAGGTCGTCTTTTATATTTCTCTTTGCTTGGTTTAAAAGCATTGTACCTTTTCTATTTTGGACTGACTATAGTCGTAGCTTCATCTAAAATGGATCATGAAAGTAGCATAGATTTAGAAAAGTTTAGAGAGCTGTTTCATGACGAAGAGTACTTTAGAACTGTAGAAGGTAGTACAAATGATGCGTCTAAAGTTCATACTAGAATTGATAAGGCTATTGAGGCTCTTCTATGAGTCAAAATTATATCAATTTACTAATTAACGACTTAGAAAGGCGTTGGAATGAAATCACGATATTACTCGCATCAGCTGAAGATCATATAGAGACAGATATTGATTTACACGATGCTATCTGTAGGTCGGTAACTGTACTTATGGTCGCAAACTTAGAAGGGTTCTACAAAGAGCTTATCAAAAGCATAATTAATGATATAAATGACTATTATGATTTCGTTGATTTACCTGACGCAATTAAGAGAGGTTTCTGCTCAAACTTTCTAGATCAAAAATCTGGTCCTAATATACAAAATGAAATTACTAACAAATTAATTAAAAATTTTGATGTTCTGAATGCTGATTTGAATCACGAACCCTTTCTATTCGATAGAAATAACAACCCGAAACCTGATGTTATTGAAAAATTATTTAAAGGATTGGGCGTCAGAAAAGTTTTCAAAAGATTACAGTCTTCAAGGTACGAACAAGTGTTTCGCGAAGAGAATAGCTATTTAGAGAGAAAAATACCTGAATATATCACTGAAATAAGCAACCTTAGTAAAACTTTTCCTTATCAAAGTCATAATCCTTGTTTTTCCGAACAGACTAGTAGTGCGGGCAACAATAGAACATTTTGGGAAGAGTTTTTAGACGATCTGAACAGAAGTAGACACGCTATAGCTCATGGTAATGAGTATAGTAACGTCGAGTCGGTAAGAGGTTTATTACTAATCAAAAATAAAATCATTTTTCTTCAGATAGCTTTCATACATATATTAGTCGAAGAGTTCGGTATGAACTAAACTAGTTTATACAATGCAATAAGCCACCATTTTTATGGTGGCTTATTACATAATAAATGCTTTTGCGCGAGGGACGGAGACCATCCCAGATTCTGTGTAACTGCCATTTAGATTAAATGCTTACTGATACGGTCATCAAACATAATCATAAAA
>NZ_CAJHBS010000050.1 GCF_904846705.1 Psychrobacter sp. Pi2-52 | reverse complement strand
GGTAATCCCCCCAATAAATAAGAACACTCATAAATAGAGAGTAACTGCTAGAATACATCAGCAGGAGAATCCTATGAAAAAGACACGCTTTAGCGACAACCAAATCGTCAACATCCTAAAACAAGCCGAACAAGGCGTTCCTATCACTGAGCTGTGCCGCGAGCATAACATCAGCCAAAGTACCTTTTACAACTGGCGCTCAAAGTATGGCGGCATGGATGCCTCTTTAATTGCGCGCTTAAAAGAACTTGAAGTTGAAAATGCACGTCTTAAGAAGATGTACGCTGATGAATGTCTTAAATCCGACATCCTACAGGATGCTATGTCAAAAAAGTGGTAGCGCCCCAAAGGCGCCGGCAGATGGCTTGTCACTATATTGAAGATCGTAGCATTAGCATACGCCGTGCTTGCCGTATCTTTAACATCAGCGTCACCTGTTATTATCACAAGTCGGTGGCAACAGATGAGAACCAGCAAATAGCGGACTTACTTATCAAATTGACCGATGAGAACAAGAACTGGGGCTTTGGCTTGTGCTTTTTAACCTTGCGTAATGTGCTAGGACTGCCGTACAACCATAAGCGGGTATATCGCATCTACTGCGAGCTTGAACTCAACCTTAGAATCAAACCTAAGCGTCGCATTAAACGTGCTAAACCAATACCATTAGCAGTACCTGATAGGATTAACCAAAGCTGGAGCATGGACTTTATGCACGACAGCTTAACTGATGGCCGCGGCTTTAGACTGTTCAATGTCATTGATGATTACAACCGTGAGGCACTCACCGTTGAAGTCGACTTCTCGCTACCGGCGCAAAGGGTCATACGCAGTCTTAATCAGCTTATTGAGTACCGAGGCAAACCTGTGCAGATAAGATGCGATAACGGCCCTGAATACATCAGCAATGCGCTCAAAGACTGGGCTGAGCAGCAAGGTATCATCTTAAGCTATATTGAACCTGGCAATCCACAGCAAAATGCGTATGTAGAGCGCTTTAACAGAACCATGAGATATGATTGGTTAAATCAGGAGCTGTTTGATAATCTAGAGCAGGTACGCGCACAAGCAGAAAACTGGTTATACCATTATAATCATAAGCGCCCAAACATGGGCAATGGCGGTTTTACACCGATACAGAAACTCAATCAGGCAGCTTAATTCTATTTATTAGGTGTCTTAAGTTTGGGAGGGTTACC
>NZ_CAJHBS010000049.1 GCF_904846705.1 Psychrobacter sp. Pi2-52 | reverse complement strand
CTGAGTAGGTCATCTTTTATATTTCTCTTTGCTTGGTTTAAAAGCATTGTACCTTTTCTATTTTGGACTGACTATAGCAGAAATCTTTTATCAAAAAACTAACTACACAGCGTAAATAGTTAAATAAAATCAGTAAAAAAGGAAAATCTATTCCAACCAAAACCTTTTGACCTACCCTCTACACTGCCCGAACGCTCCAGCCTGTCTACAAATTATGCTATTCTATATTGGATATATATAAGCATTTATTTAGTTTTAGCAAATTTTTTAGTTATTGCTAATTAAACTATAAATCCAGACTTAAATACTTTAAATAGGCGTCCCATATGTTTATAAAAAAACATTTTTTTCATTTATCTATTTTTACCATGATATTTATGTTTTGCAGTAATGCACAAGCTGAAATTCATCAAGATAAAATCCAAGTAAAGGTATTTATCGCAGCAATGTTTGAAATTGGTGAAAATAGTGGAGATAAAGCAGGCGAATTTCAGCATTGGTATAATAAATACTTTACAGATAGTAAGCCTATAAAAGTAGAAGGTGCTCATAGCCCAGTTTATTGTAACTCCGAAGGTGTCTGTGGTTCGGTATTAGGAATGGGTAAAGTAGGGTCTTCAGCGTCCATGCAAGCAATCACACTTTTTCCTAAATTTGACTTTAGCAAAAGCTACTTCGTTCTAAGCGGTGTCGCAGGAACACCACCGAGTAAAGGCACGATAGGTGATGTCAGCTGGGCGTCTTGGCTCGTAGATTACGACTTAGGTCACCGCTGGAAAGCCGAAGAAGGTGAAAAAGGTGCACCTACGTTTACACCCCGTAAAGGCTACGAAGATATTCGCCGCTATCAACTTAACTCTGAACTGCTAAAATGGAACCTACATCTAAGCCAGTCAGTTGCTTTAAAAGATTCAAAAGAAGCCAGCGCATATCGAATGAAATATCCTGATGCAGCAGCACGACGGAGCCCAGCTATCACCGTAGGCACTCATATGACAGGAGATACCTTTTTTCATGGTCCAGGGTTGTCAAAACAAGCTCAATATATAGCTGAACTATATAATGCAGATGATTACATTATCACTGAAATGGAAGCCGCTGCAATAGCACAAGTACTTAACAGAACGGTAGGTATTGAACGCATCATGAGCTTACGTGGTACAGTGAATTTTGACCAAGGTAATCCAAATGAGACTACTCTTCAACATCTAGATCCAGCGCCAGGAGAAACAGCTGGTGGCTTTGCAGAAACAGTAGAAAATATCCTGCTAGTAGGATCGAAAACTGTCGATCACATCGTTGATAACTGGGATTGAACCGCCCCGAGTATATCGGAGAGTGTTTTACTTGAGTCAGGCAGCCATGCCTGACAGGGTTAAATTGTCATAAT
>NZ_CAJHBS010000048.1 GCF_904846705.1 Psychrobacter sp. Pi2-52 | reverse complement strand
AACTATGGCTCACCATCTAATCAGCTGAAAACCTTGAGAAAATGGTGTGATATTTAATCCTTATCTACTACAGCCCCTAATTTTTTAGTAACTGTCTGATTTTGTTAAGGACAATCAAGTACAAACGTCTATGAGACCTTGTAATTAGTATTTGAGTTTCGTAAGTTTGGGTGTTAAGCTAGCAAAATATTGTCAGCCACCCCACTATTACGACCGTTTGTCTAATCAGTTAGGGTGAAATCTCTGATTTAGAGATGACAACCCCCTTTTGCTAATGATTAGGTAAGTTCATATCGCAAGATTCCACCTAATTGTTATCGCCGTCTGACTGTCTTTAGCGAGACAATGTTTAGCGGTACAATTTTTTTTGCTTATTAACTGCCTAATTTTGGAGCTGCTATGAAATTATTAAAAGCTGCGTTGTTTACTGCATTATTTTCTTGTGCTGGTTTAGCCAATGCTGAGTTAATATCAAACGTACCGCTTGATACCTCACGTTTTGAGCTTATGCCTGTGAGCGAGTTGTCTAGTCGTGCCGCCCAAGGTAACGATCACGCTCAGTTCTATCTGGCCAAGCGTTTGCAAAAAGGTGAAGGTATTGCGCAAAATACCCAACAAGCAATCCAGTGGTATACCAAAGCCGCTCAGCAAGGCGTTGCCCCTGCTCAGTTGAATCTTGCCATCATGTATTTGCGCGGCGAAGGTGTTCAGCCTAACTTACAACAAGCCCGTGGCTGGTTAGAAAAAGCCGCCATGCGTGGTGATAACCGTGCCAGCTATACGCTTGCATTGTTAGATGAAAAGCAAAAGAATTTGGTCGATGCTTATAAATGGTATGACTTGGCCGCCCGTGATGGCATGCTAGATGAAAAAGTACGCAACAAAGCTCGCGGCAAAATTGGTCAGTTGGCATTGAACTTATCAAGCTCAGACATTGCTAGTGCCCGTAGCAAAGCCGATACTTGGTTCCAGAGTAAATAGTATCTAGTAACATACGGTTTTAGTTTAAAAATGAAAATCCAGCCTTTGAGCTGGATTTTTTGTGTACGAAAGCAAAAAAGTTATATAAAGTGAAATCAGCTTAATCATATACGCCTAATAAACTTGTAGCCTCCTAAGTCGAAGGAATGTCATGCAAACAGTTACCTCAATAATAAACCCATACCTATTTGAAAAACAGTACGATGCTTTTATAAAGTTTGTGGAAGAAAAGTCAAATATAGCTTTTGTGTCTTTTGCTTCACATCCTTATACAGATCAACAAGAAGGATATAAGTATCAGATTTACAGAGTTGCTCGCAATAAGCTTTCATTTCATACATGGAAAAATTATGACATTGGAAGTGGGAAAATTATATTGGCAACCATTGAGGCCATTGAGTTTCCAGATAATAATTTAGTTCCATGGCAAAATCGCTATGGCGAACAAAATCGACCACATCAACCACTTTTTGAAGCAATTGGTAACCCTGTTAAGACAGAAGAAATGGAGAGCGTTTTATTTAACCTTTATCATTCATCAAATGACGAACAAATATTTGGTGAGTTGATTAAAATTTTTGGAAGGAATTATTCTCTTTTAGCTTATCTTTATTTTATTAAAGATAACTCAAAATACTTACCTATCGCACCTACTTATTTTGATATAGTCAATCCAAAATAAAAGAAGTACAACCCATATTATGAAATAGTTTAGGTAGATTATTCTCCATCCAACCTTG
>NZ_CAJHBS010000047.1 GCF_904846705.1 Psychrobacter sp. Pi2-52 | reverse complement strand
CAGGAGTGTAGGTTTGTTTTTTCATTGTCGTATTCTCTCAGAATGTTGAGTCTCCGACAATCCCGGGGCGGTTCAGAGCGCATGAACTCTACTTTCTCCTTCAGGAAAAGTAGATACATACATAATAAGTAGAGGTATAGCAGGTGTGATCCACCCAGGTACGACAGGATCACCTAATAGGTGATGGAATAGATAAAAAAGTCCATTGATCATCACAATGGCAAGTGCTGCTTCAAAGGGCATGCCCAGTAGTTCTGTCATTAGCGGAATAGCGGCTAAATCAACAGCACACATGAGTAGACCTTGAAAATAATCAGGCCATTCAAAACGGTAATGTAGAAAGGGTAATCGGACTTTAAATGGTCCTAGGGGATAATAAGATGCTTCTCCTGCTGCTGTTCGCTTCTTCCATAAAGACATAGCAGACTTCCTCCTTAAAAGGCTTCTTGGTATATAGTTTCAATATCTTTGACACTAAGTTGTCTAGGATTATTTCGCAGCAATCTATCAACAGCACTAGCTGCGATAGCTAATTCTTTTAAATCTTCAAACTTAATTCCGAACTCTCTAAGTTGTTTAGGAATAGCTACAGCTACACATAATGCTTCAATTTTGGCGACCACATAATCACCTGCATCAGATTCGCTAATAGAGTGGTTTGCACCCATAGCAATCGCAATATCGATAAACTTGTCTGGGCAACTAGTGCTATTCCACCTCATTACATGAGAGAACATAACCGCATTACTAACACCGTGAGATAAATGGAATCTACCACCAAGCGGATAGGCAAGCGCGTGTACAGCTCCAACGCCAGCATTACCAAAAGCTAACCCCGCCATTAGACTAGCTGTAGCCATTTTTTCACGTGCGGCTATATTGGTAGGCTCTTGATAAGCAATGGGCAATGCATCAACGATCATTCGGATTGCAGCAATGGATAAAGATTTAGTGATTTCGGAAGCAAAGTTAGATAAGTAACTCTCTACTGCGTGTACTAACGCATCAACACCACTTGCAGCAGTAACAAATGCTGGGCAACTTAATGTTAGCTCAGGAGCGACAATAGCAACATCTGGTAGTAACTCATTACTTACTATGCCTTTTTTGATCTGTGCTTGAACATCCAACAAGATTGATATATTAGTAACTTCAGAGCCTGTCCCTGCTGTTGTTGGCATACAAATTAAAGGAATTTTCCGAGGTGCTACCTTATCCTCACCGAATAACTCGTTCAATGACCTTGTTTCACCACTATAAATCGCAACGGCTTTTGCCGTGTCCATTGCGCTACCACCTCCTATAGCGATAACCCCATCACATTGATTTTCTTCGAAAGTCTCACAGCAAGCCTCAACAATGTGGGTTTCTGGCTCTGCTGAAATATCACTGTAAATAAATATATTTTCAACACCATTTGATTTAAGATTATCAATGACTGGTTGAATAATGCCAGCGTCTCTGACACCTTTATCCGTTACAATTAAAGGTCTTTTTACATTTAGACTAGCCATCTCTTCAGGTAGCAGATAACTAGAGTTCTCACCTGTCAACAATCGACGAGCAGTTTTAAAAATTTGAACGTTATCAGTATTCATCAATTCACCTCGAGTATTTGTAAGTTAAACTCTCGTTAACCTTGATGCAATCTACATACCAATCTTATGAAAAATAATATAAGCGACTGATAACAAACGTTAAATTAATTATAAATATTACAAATCCTATTAATTT
>NZ_CAJHBS010000046.1 GCF_904846705.1 Psychrobacter sp. Pi2-52 | reverse complement strand
TTGATGTTTTGTGATTTTCTTTGATAGATGTATCAGCTACTTTAGCTGTACCTTCTGCATCCAACTTAGATAAATCTAACTCTGAGAATATCTCCATAATTTGAGCATGTGATAATTCTTGAAAACGTATAGCATTATTTACAAGAGCTTCACCATTTTGAAAGCTAAAATCACTAAGCTTTTCATAAAACTGTTCTACTAGCTGCATATCAGACTCTGTCCAGTCTTTAGGTTCTGATGTTTTTAAAAAAGCAAGAGCAGCTGGCGCATTTTGCATAAGTTGTTTAGCTGTAGTAGAAGCGGTAGCAGCCTTTATCACAGGTATAACAGCAACAGGTATCATCTAAAATCTCCAAAATATAGTTTATAAAATCAAATAAAACATATTAACCCATTACGTAAAGGTAGTTTCAAGATATTCATCTATTTGTGCTAACTGAACTTACTAGATGATTGTCACCTGCCGTAAAAAAAACTATGGACAATGCCCCAAGGGAACCAGTTATTTTGACCTCTAAACCTATTAACAGACTACTTAAAACAGACTGATATAATGGAACCATCTATAACAGACTCTTGAATTATAGGACTGGTTGCTGTGCTTTTTTCCTATCATTAGCCTATAGCCAAACCAATAATCAATGATATGAGCTGAAATAGCACTTATTTACTGTCTGATTAGCTCAAATTTCAATTCTAAGGGTGAAGACCTAGTAAGTTAGCTATTGAGCAATCAAAGACGCTTACAGGGAAAATATGAGCAATTACTAATTATTTGATGATTACCTGAGCTTGGTGATAATTTTACCAATAACCAATAATTCAAATCTGAGTCAATCTATCCAATCAGGGGTTAATTAATCCTTAATGATGTTCTGAGCCTGATTTAGTCATCAATTCAAAATAAAGTTATTAACAATCAAAAAAATAATTCTTATGCTTTTAAATAATTAGCTTTTAAAAGAGCTTTTAGAGTCCCTGACAGCCCTTGATAGTAAAGGCGTTTAGCGTTCATACCCTTACGTTTATCGCACCATACCCTTACGTTTATCGCACCAATTTAAGCCAATACCCTTACGTTTATCGCACCTATACTTACGTCAGTAAACAAAGTAAGTTAATTGTGCTATCATCATTAAAATCATTTCGATAATAAGCCGTCATTATGTCTGAGTTAGTCGTTAAAGATACCGCATTAATCAATGCAAGTTATACGCTCGATTTAGCAGAACAGCGACTAATCCTATTGGCAATTATTGAGGCTCGCAATTCAGGCCAAGGTATCACGCATGACAGTCTGCTAAAAATCCATGCAAGTAGTTACGCAAAGCAGTTCGGGGTAAATGATAAAACAGCGTACACGGTCGTCAAAGATGCCAGTAAAGGACTGTTTGACCGATATGTCACCTACCACGACAAAAACCCAAAGAACGGCAAAGACAGGTCGTTTCATTGTCGCTGGGTAGATAAGATAGGCGTTGAGCCTGATAGCGGTATCGTTTATATGCGCTTTACGTCTGATGTTGTTCCCTTGATAACACGGCTTGAAAGTCACTTCACAAGTTATGAAATCGAGAAAGTAGCGAACCTGAGCAGTAGCTATGCTATTCGACTATATGAGCTTTGCGTGGCATGGCGTGAACAAGGATTTACACAGCGATATAAGATTGATGATCTACGCCAAAAGTTAGGCGTTGAGCCTGAAAAGTATAAAGAAATGTATAACTTCAAGATAAGAGTTATTGACCTTGCTATCAAACAGATTAATGAGCATACGGATATTACGGTCAATTACGAGCAGCACAAAACAGGTCGCACTATTACCGCTATGTCCTTCAAATTCAAACAAAAAAAAGCACCTGAGCCGATAGCCAAAGATGATGCGTTCATCAAGATGACAGACAGCCAAGTAAAAACATTCAGCGCCAAGCTTGCTGCCTTACCTGAACTTGGCAGTAATGCACCTATTGGTAAAAGCACTGCTGAGTTTGCCGCTATTATTGCTAATGATCTTGTAGACGAAAATAAGCAAGCCCAGTATATGCCCTATCTTGCAAAGTTAGGTTATCAACCTAAAAAGCATAAGACATAGCGATATTCTAAAATTACTAGATAATCAGTTTCCGCTTTTTTAGCATTACGTCTTTTCGTAGTGTTGGGGGTGTGGGGGTTTACCCCTGCCGATGTTTTGATTTTATAAATGTGTGACCGTTAGGGATAAACATTTGTAAAGTCGAAAACTCGCACTTAGTCAGTGGGACTCAGTTATTAGTCTTTAAAAAGAAGCTAGCTATTAGCTAGCTTCTTCAGAATATAGTTAGTTAGAGTTTTTTTATTTTACTTTTTATCGCCAAATAATTTTTCTGATACGCTTCTAGGACGTCTTAGCTTATAGTTATTATTTGAAGAATTTTTAGCTGAAGAGAAGGCAGCTAATACACTAACAGATACGCCAATGACAGTTGCTAGAGTATTAAATCTTGATGTTTTGTGATTTTCTTTGATAGATGTATCAGCTACTTTAGCTGTACCTTCTGCATCCAACTTAGATAAATCT
>NZ_CAJHBS010000045.1 GCF_904846705.1 Psychrobacter sp. Pi2-52 | reverse complement strand
CATAGGATTCTCCTGCTGATGTATTCTAGCAGTTACTCTCTATTTATGAGTGTTCTTATTTATTGGGGGGATTACCACACTATCTGACACAGATAAGAGATCCCTATCAGAAGCCAGACAAGAAATTGAGAAATTGAGAAAAATGTTAGTTTTAGAAGATACAAGATCGAAACAGCTTATGCACTAGTCTGTCAAAAACTATCTATTCTATAAAGAGCATAATCTTGATTTCCTCTTGCTTAAAAGCTAGCGAGAGCTTAGCTAATAAGCATATACCCTATAGCATAAATCACATATACTGATACTTTATGCCTAATAGAAATTTATCACTTTTCTCAGCTTTCACTTTATGCTTATATCAAACTGAGAATGGATAGGCAATAGACTCATAATACTGGTATCCTTCAACTCTAAAATCATCCAATGTTACCCATGTTTCAATATCTTCGAGAGACTTAATTTCAGGGTTAATATGAAGCTTAGGTGCCGGATAAGGTTCGCGTTTTAATTGCACGTCACGCATTAATTCTAATTGATCTTCATAAATATGTGCATTTACGATCTTATGATAAGCTTTTCCGGCCTCGTGGCCCGTAATTTGAGCCATGAGAGCTAGTAAGGTAAACACTTGAATCTGATTAAAATTTTGACCTAATGGTACATCACATGAACGTTGTGATGAAGTCAAATAAAGCTTTCCACCTAACAACGAAAATGTATGAGTATGCATACAAGGACGTAAACATCCCATATGAAACTCACCTGGATTGTAGAAGGTTAGAATTTCACCTCGGTCATCAATACCGTTTCGCAAGTTATTATAAATCTTACGAAGTTGGTCAAACTCCTCTCCTACTGAATTACGCCATCTGCGTCCCTGTACACCATAAACTCGGCCCATATCATCCTTACCTTTACGATAAGGATTAGCTAACCAAGCTTCATTTTCATTGGCATTAGCGTTCCATGTATTACATCCAATAGCTCGAAACTGATCTGCGCTATCATAACCACGTAGATACCCTAATAACTCTGCGATAGCTGCTTTCCAATAACTCTTTCGAGTAGTTACTAAGGGAAACTCATTAGCTCCTACATTGTAGTTTAAATCAGCATTAATAACGGTTAAGCAGCGTTTTCCAGTTCGTTCATTCTCGACCCATACACCCTCATCAACTATACGTTGACATAAATCTAGATACTGTTTCATTCAATAACCTTAGTTGGACTACAAACTTATCTCAAAAGGTGATTTTTGTTGAACTGCGTGGACAATACATTTTACCTTTTGATTTCATTGAGCATTATAAAGTTTCAAGGCTCAATTGTACAAACCTGTTCGTAACAACTGATTGTCTTAACAACTTATCAACAGACTATGCCCCAATGGAACCGAATCCTTCTATCTAACATTATTTGCCATAAGATACTTTTATGGGAACAGTCGGCTGTTTGGGCTGTACTTTTAACCAAGAAAGACTACAAGGAGTTGATTTAACTATTTAGTGTGAAAATATTCGATTTACTTGATTAATACCTTCCATTACTTCAAATAACCTTTATGACCTAAAAAATACCCCTTCAAAGTCATCCTATCAAAGCTATACACATGAGCATGAGGTGCTTCTCTGCATCGACCCACTAACGGCTGCTTTTGATCAGGTTTACCATCAGCTAGTTCAATAGGGGCTGTACAAATTGGACAAATGGAAGTGAAGGCCGTTATTCTCGCTATTCTATAGCCATCAGCTCCCTTATACATTTCAATGTCAGCATTGTCTGTATTTATATTTGCAAACAATAAAGGCGCTTTACTGATACGGTGGGTCATTAAGTGATGTAAGGGTTTAAAGAACCATATAAAATTCATATAAGCGAATGGTATGAACGCTAATATAATTAATGCTGATATTAAGCTTAATGATGGCAAATCCTTTATGAATATAATAAATAAAACTGCGAACAAGACGATCAGTATATCTATAAGAAGACTGATAAGCATCAAAGCAGTCAACAGTAAGCCTTTAGGGCTGTACATTTTTAGCTCACCATTCTTAAAAAAAATTCGAGTGAGAACTGAAGGTTTTATTGTCGAGTTATGCTCTCTCACATAACTTATCTCGCTATAGTCTTCAGGCGAATCTTCATCTTCTAATGCCACAGAGGGCAGCAATAATTCGATAGGTTCAATATCCAACCAAAATGCCTTTTCATTACCTCGACCACCTCTTGAAGATTCAACCTTAATTACAGGTATATAGCCAACACGATTAATTATTTCGGAGTCCATTTGAGTTCGAACAAAATCGGACAAATACTTTTGGATCTTACTAATATTTATCTGCTGTTGGGCTTCTTTGCTATCAATATCATCTAGACTGACATTCTTATCAATGGCATAAATTATTTTACGAGTAATTTTGTCAGGTTCGTAAACATCACCTTCATTTTCTGGCAGGCTCTTTAGCCTACGCTCTAACATTATCTGTAAATAACGCTGGTTTTTAGTTTCGTTATGATACAAGTCAAGACGATTGCTTAAATTCTCAAATAACTCTAAGTATTTGTTTTTCATTAGTATTAAACCGACTCAAACCCGTTTGTTATCCCTTTTAGGGGTGTTTACGCAAAAATACTCAGCTCATACTAACCTCAGTTTTTACAAACCCTAAAGAGGATAGTAACCATGCTAATGAATATTGCTATTAATGATCTAGATAAAATTGTTGGTATTAAACAAGTGGAAAGAGGACTCGCTTGTAACTGTTATTGTTTTGAATGTAGCGAACCCGTTGTTGCTAGAAAGGGAGAGAAAAATGAGCATCATTTCGCTCACTCTAGCAATAAAGAAAGTTGCCATATCAACCCTGAAAGTATCCTACACAAGTTTGCTAAGCAAGTCATTATGGAGAAAAAATGTGTGGTATTGCCACCCTTGCCAGAAACAGATGAGACTGAAGCAAAAAATTGGCAGTTCTCTAGCTTAGTAGCAGAACAAGCTGTTGGCTCAATTCGTCCTGATTTATTAGCAAGTATTGATAATGAGATGCTTTTTATCGAAGTTGCCGTGACATCATTTGTAGATACTCACAAACTCAATTTCATCAAACAATTAAATATCAAGACCATTGAGATAGATTTGCGAGAACTACTAAAGCGCAATGTCTGCATTCCCAGCGATGAAGCAGAGCAGTTCATTCTAGAACAAGTAGATAATAAAAAATGGTTATACCCTGAAGCTAAGAAACCTGACGAGCCGTTGGCAGATTGGTTAAGTACGACGCCTTTACCTGAAATCAATACGAACCACATTGCTGATGATAGTGAAGAATCTCAATCTAAGCTCATCAACAATTATGTTAAACATCGCTTTATTATTAATAATGTATGGGTGGATGCATGGGTATTTAACGATGGAGGTATTTCAGTAAAAACGGTCAGTTATAATCCAGAGATTATAGCTTTACTGAAGCAATGGAGCAAAGAAGGTGGTGGTAGATATACACCAAAATTCAAAGCTTGGAAGTATTGTAATCCTTTCTCTCATACCGTGTTACTACGTTTGCGAGAAATGGATACTACACCCAAACACTAATTTCTTTTGCGATGGATATATCAATACTGCTGCAACATGGAGGAAAAACATAATGAACATGAAAAGATTTACAAACCGCAAATTTAGATTTTGTTCTATTTGTAGCTCTAAACAGACACTTAGAGTGATTGAAAAAGACAACTGGAAGCTAGGTGCTTACCATTGTCTGAACCGCCCCGGGATTGTCGGAGACTCAACATTCTGAGAGAATACGACAATGAAAAAACAAACCTACACTCCTG
>NZ_CAJHBS010000044.1 GCF_904846705.1 Psychrobacter sp. Pi2-52 | reverse complement strand
GGTTTTACACCGATACAGAAACTCAATCAGGCAGCTTAATTCTATTTATTAGGTGTCTTAAGTTTGGGAGGGTTACCCTACTTCTATCGAAGAAAACAAACGCCTAACTGGGGAGCTATATGATGATCGTAATAAAATGCGCCGCATATTGGCAGGAGCACTGACGGCAGGACAACTACAAGGCAATGATGTGCGTAAAGGCACGACCATGGGTTATTGTTTCGGCGGTACGGTCGCGTTAGAGCTAGCACGCTCAGGCTTTGAGCAAAAAGCCTTTGTACCTTTCCACGGTGCCTTTGATATTCCAACTGGTCAAAGTTATGACAAAACTACGGGAGAAATCCTAGTATTCCATGGCTCTGCTGACCAATCTGTCTCGCTAGAGAGCTTTGCGACTTTGGGCAAGACCTTAGAAGCAGCCAAAGTACCTCATGAGATGGTCACTTATAGTGGCGCACCACATGCCTTTAGCGTATTTGGCAGCGATAGATATGACGCTCGCGCCGATCAGCGCTCTTGGAAACGCTACTTGGATTTTTTAGCAGAAGAATATAAATAGTCTAACAGCGTAAAAAACAAGAAAGCCTAAATAAGAAAACCTAACTAAAAAGCCACTTCAATCGATCATCTTCTAATCTTAATTGAAGTGGCTTTTCTGTTCTAAGAATTTGATGCTTTATATTTTTTGAAATACCAATAGCTGATTATTGGCAGGCATCGCATACGTTTTTCTGAGTTGTAGATAATGAGCATTTGCTAGATTAACGACATCTTCTTTATCGCGAATGCCGCTGTCAGGATTACCTGCTCTCAACATCGCATCAAATCGCTGATTGCCCTCACTGGTATATTTACCATCCTCGTTAAATGGGCCATATACAATCAGTTTGCCATCAGTAGGTAGCGCATCACCAGCCAATGTAAACAACCGTTCAACCAAAGCCCAACTGATAATATGCAGCGTATTAGCCGTAAACATTGCATCATAAGGTAAGTTTAACTGGCTATTGACAGGTACGGCATCCGTACTCAAATCAAACGCTAATGGCGAATATAGATTGGGTGCAGGATACGCATTGTGCCAAGCGATTATATGGCGATGATTACCAGTCACATCGCTAGTTTGCCACTGTATCTCAGGCAGATTAGGCGCAAAGTAAACACTATGCTGCCCCGTTCCAGAACCAATCTCTAATACATGATTACAGCCTTGTAGCTCTGTTTGAAGTACTTCTAAAATAGGTTGTTTATTATTCTCACACGCTTGAGAAAAAGGCAATGCAGAAATATCTACTTTATTATTTGGATTATCACTCTCCAGATTATCGTCATGCATTACTATCCTCCCAGACCTTTTTTTATGCTCTCAGTATTGATAGCAGTAGATGAATAAGCACTGTCTAATACTGCCTGACTACCAAACAACTGACTACTAGTAAATACCTGCCTCTACCCCAGCAGCAAGCGTCATAGCAAGCTCTTCTACTTGCTCAACAAAGCTCTCTTGCCAATCGCCTTGTAGTAACAGCGCCTCTTGAATCCATGACCAACGTAGCCCCGTTGTAATCGTTTTGAGCGCAAGCTTGGTACCTGTACCATCATGCCCTGCGCGTATATATACCGCAAACGGCATGCCTTGCTTCTCTTCTAATACAGGATAGTAGCAACGATCAAAAAAGTCCTTGGTCAGCCCTGCCATATACGCTAGATTTTCGGTCGTACCTAACAGCAACGCACCAGCAGCCAATACATCCTCAGGCTGCGTATCCTGCGGTGATTTCAAAATGACAGTGATATCTATATCAGGATGATTCGCACCGTCATAAGCTGCCTGCGCCAATTTCTGAGTATTAGGCGATGGCGCATGAGCGACGATGAGTAAAGTCTTAGTGGACATATTAGGCTTTTATGCCATTGTTAAACACTAAGTTTTGTGTGATAGCAGGATCCAAGCTATTGCCTACTGGGCAGGTCAATGCGGTTTTATAAAATCGCTTTAAGGTACTCTCGTCCAATGTCTTAGCGAAATTGACTACAACGTGTATTTCACTCACACGTCTTGGTTTCGCCGCCATGACTTTGGTAACCTCTGCGGTCGTACCTGAGATATCAATATCCATCGCTTCGGCTTTGATACCAATAATCGTTAAGATGCAACTGCCCAAACTGGTCGCTAGCAAATCAGTAGGAGAAAACGCTTCGCCCTTACCATGATTGTCCGTTGGCGCATCAGTGATGATTTGATTATTCGACTGTAAGTGAATGGCTTGGGTGCGTAAATTGCCTTGATAGGTTACTTTTGAGGTGGTCATAATTTTGCCTTAGTTTATTAAACTAGCTGCCTGAGCAATAAAGATGCTGTGATAGTTATTTGATAGATGCTAAGATAGCGAGTATTTGTGCAAACATTAGTTCTGTAAAGGAAATTGTAATATGTATGTGTATGAGCTCTCAGAATACCAAGTTTATCAATTAAAATCGATAGACCCAGCATTAGGTGGTAACTGGAAAACCATTCTTATCAGTATTTTGCCGCAGCTCGATATACCCAGTCGTAAAAGTGTGTACGAAAAAATATTATCAAAAAGGAACATTAGCCCAAATTTTACTTATATCATTCCAGATGATTTGAGAAGTTTGTTATCTAAAACAGCAATTCGTCATCGAGAGCTAAAAGCAATTGCTATACAGATGTTGAAATTTATTGAGTCTAAGCCGGATTCATATGATGCTATTGAACTTGCTGATAAAGTAGAGGCGATGATCGATTATCTTAACCGTATTGATATAGGTGATCATATTTTAGACCAAAAAAGTCGTGAAAGTATAAAAAAAGCATTTTTATACGATTTAGCATTTTGGATCGATAATGTAAATCTTATAGTACAACCTGGTATAAGGCACTTAAATACTGATATCGTAAAAACATACTTTAAAGAAGTATTTATTAAGCAAAAGATTCAGGGGCGAGACTTTCGCGCATGGGATTCTACTGATATAGACTTTCAGGAACAAGACAAATTACCTGATATTATAAAAAGAGAGGCAAAGCGTAAAAAGTTCTTTGTCATTGAAAGTGAGCGTTACTGGTTTTTAATAGGTATTGCCGACAAATCAAGACAAAATCCTTATTCTATTAAACGTTTTTTACATGAAGATGGCGGTAGTAATGATTTATTTGTATATCTGACACACGTTGTCATTAGAAAAGAGCTTATAGATGAAGAACGTTATATACGACACGTTAAATACTGTACAAGTCGACTATACACTTTGGATGCTGGTGTATCAGACACAATCATCAAATTTATAGCAGAAGCACAACATCTTTGTAAGACACAAATTATACCTCTACTCAAAAAAGAATTGAAAAAAGACGGCGAAGAGACAGAATATCATATCAGTAAGCGTATGAATGACTATGAGCACCAAATCACAATTTCGATTTTGAATAAATTACCTAATATAATTAATAATGCAGTCACTGATAGTGATGATCGATACTATTTATTTTATTATTTGACTAAAATTTTTAATAAACTTATAGATAATCTCCAAAACTTTCAATTACGACCTATCGCTACATATTCTTCTAATGTAGAAGTTATGATTGCCAGGCTAATTAGCTTCAAATATTTTCTAGATACGATTTATGATTCATTAGAGGATAAAAAATTTGAGATTAAAAATTTCACTAATGCTTCTAAAGAAATAATTGCAATTGTCAAGGAAGCTTTCGATAGTACTGAACAGAACCTGATACAGTTAAATCAATTAGAAGAAAAATTAAAATTTTATCTTGAAACTAAGGAAAATGGTAGTATTTGGCAAAAAATAAAGGTCGGTTTCCCACCAAATTATACTTTAGAAGATGTGGAACATTCAAAGAATGAAGCGAAAAATGAGTTTTTTCTATCCATCATAAATTTAGCTAAAAAACATAGTGATAATATTGTTTACGTAGAATTTGACTGCAATGAAGTCTTAAATGAATACTATCGTCACTATGCCATTGCTAATGAAAAGATGGCAATAGCACGACTACCAAAGGTACTACGATTACCTGAAGATAAGAAAACATTTAATATTCAAAAGACTAATGAAGCAATTCATCACAACGTATTTATATTGGACAAGAAATACGTATCATGATCTGTTATTTTCTAGACAAATTTTTCGTATAAGAGTTTTATTTGACTATTATAGGGAAAGTTCGAGACCATCCCAGATTCTGTGTAACTGCCATTTAGATTAAATGCTTACTGATACGGTCATCAAACATAATCATAAA
>NZ_CAJHBS010000043.1 GCF_904846705.1 Psychrobacter sp. Pi2-52 | reverse complement strand
GAGCTGACGATGACCTACTCTCACATGGGCGAACCACACTACCATTGGCGCTACGATGTTTCACTTCTGAGTTCGGGAAGGGATCAGGTGGGGCCATCGCGCTATTGTCGTCAGCAAAGGGGGTTAGATATGAGTCTGTTGTTGTTATTGTTGACTTCAAGAATTCACTTTTAGTCGATCAACTTGTAACCTAACTGAATCAAGGTTAAAGGTGATATCGAAATGTTCTTTCTTATTCTATAGCCTGAGCTATACAAGATAGATTAATTAGACTTGTATACAAACCACTTGGGTGTTGTATGGTCAAGCCAAACGAGCAATTAGTACAGGTTAGCTACACGCATCGCTGCGCTTCCACACCCTGCCTATCAACGTCCTAGTCTTGAACGGCTCTTTAGGGAAATCTAATCTTGAGGTGGGCTTCCCGCTTAGATGCTTTCAGCGGTTATCCCATCCGAACGTAGCTACCGGGCAATGCCACTGGCGTGACAACCCGAACACCAGAGGTTCGTCCACTCTGGTCCTCTCGTACTAGGAGCAGATCCTCTCAAATTTCCAACGCCCACGGTAGATAGGGACCGAACTGTCTCACGACGTTCTAAACCCAGCTCGCGTACCTCTTTAAATGGCGAACAGCCATACCCTTAGGACCTGCTTCAGCCCTAGGATGAGATGAGCCGACATCGAGGTGCCAAACACCGCCGTCGATATGAACTCTTGGGCGGTATCAGCCTGTTATCCCCAGAGTACCTTTTATCCGTTGAGCGATGGCCCTTCCATACAGAACCACCGGATCACTAAGACCTACTTTCGTACCTGCTCGACTTGTGGGTCTCGCAGTTAAGCGCGCTTTTGCCTTTATACTCTACGACCGATTTCCGACCGGTCTGAGCGCACCTTCGTACTCCTCCGTTACTCTTTAGGAGGAGACCGCCCCAGTCAAACTACCCACCATACATTGTCCTCGGTATTGTTATACCTGAGTTAGAACCCCAACATGACCAGGGTGGTATTTCAAGATTGGCTCCACCAAGACTAGCGTCTTGGCTTCAAAGCCTCCCACCTATCCTGCACAAGTCAGGTCAAAGTTCAATGTAAAGCTGTAGTAAAGGTTCACGGGGTCTTTCCGTCTAGCCGCGGGTACACAGCATCTTCACTGCGATTTCGATTTCACTGAGTCTCTGCTGGAGACAGCGCTGCCATCATTATGTCATTCGTGCAGGTCGGAACTTACCCGACAAGGAATTTCGCTACCTTAGGACCGTTATAGTTACGGCCGCCGTTTACTGGGGCTTCGATCAAGAGCTTCGCTTACGCTAACCCCATCAATTAACCTTCCAGCACCGGGCAGACATCACACCCTATACGTCCACTTTCGTGTTTGCAGAGTGCTGTGTTTTTAATAAACAGTTGCAGCAGCCTGGTATCTGCGACTGCCAACAGCTCAAGGAGCAAGTCCTATCACCATCAACAGCGTACCTTCTCCCGAAGTTACGGTACCATTTTGCCTAGTTCCTTCAGCAGAGTTCTCTCAAGCGCCTTGGTATTCTCTACCTGATCACCTGTGTCGGTTTAGGGTACGATTCGTTTATAACTATTGCTTAGAAGCTTTTCCTGGAAGCATGGTATTTGCCACTTCGCTGTACAAGTACAGCTTGCTATCAGATCTCGGTATAAAATAGCCCGGATTTACCTAAGCTATAAACCTACATCCTTTCACCTGGACAACCAACGCCAGGCTGACATAACCTTCTCCGTCCCTCCATCGCATTATAAACAAGTATCGGAATATTAACCGATTTCCCATCGACTACGCCTTTCGGCCTCGCCTTAGGGGTCGACTCACCCAGCCCCGATTAACGTTGGACTGGAACCCTTGATCTTCCGGCGTGCGAGCTTTTCACTCGCATTATCGTTACTCACGTCAGCATTCGCTCTTGTGATACCTCCAGCATGCTTTACAACACACCTTCACAGGCTTACACAACGCTCCCCTACCACTTGAAAACAAATTCAAATCCGCAGCTTCGGCTCCTAGTTTGAGCCCCGTTACATCTTCCGCGCGGGCCGACTCGACTAGTGAGCTATTACGCTTTCTTTAAAGGATGGCTGCTTCTAAGCCAACCTCCTAGCTGTCTATGCCTTCCCACCTCGTTTCCCACTTAACTAGGAATTTGGGGCCTTAGCTGGCGGTCTGGGTTGTTTCCCTCTCCACGATGGACGTTAGCACCCACCGTGTGTCTCCCGGATATCACTCATCGGTATTCGGAGTTTGCATCGGTTTGGTAAGTCGGTATGACCCCCTAGCCGAAACAGTGCTCTACCCCCAATGGTGTTCGTCCGAGGCGCTACCTAAATAGCTTTCGGGGAGAACCAGCTATCACCGAGTTTGATTAGCCTTTCACCCCTATCCACAAGTCATCCCCTGGCTTTTCAACGACAGTGGGTTCGGTCCTCCGGTGCCTGTTACGGCACTTTCAACCTGCTCATGGATAGATCACTCGGTTTCGGGTCTATACCCTGCAACTAAACGCCCTATTAAGACTCGGTTTCCCTACGGCTCCCCTAAACGGTTAACCTTGCTACAGAATATAAGTCGCTGACCCATTATACAAAAGGTACGCGGTCACCCAACAAGTGGGCTCCCACTGCTTGTACGCACACGGTTTCAGGTTCTATTTCACTCCCCTCACAGGGGTTCTTTTCGCCTTTCCCTCACGGTACTGGTTCACTATCGGTCAGTCAGGAGTATTTAGCCTTGGAGGATGGTCCCCCCATCTTCAAACAGGATTTCTCGTGCCCCGCTCTACTTAATATGTTAACTCTAATGTTTCGAATACAGGACTATCACCTACTACGGTCAGCTTTCCCACGCTGTTCTTCTACATTAGAATTAATCGGCTTCTCCCCGTTCGCTCGCCGCTACTAGGGGAATCTCAATTGATGTCTATTCCTAAGGGTACTGAGATGTTTCACTTCCCCTCGTTCGCTTCCTAATAAATTAGGATACCTACCTTATGGTAAGTGGGTTTCCCCATTCAGAAATCTCCGGATCACAGGATATTGCCGCCTCCCCGAAGCTTATCGCAGGCTGTCACGTCTTTCATCGCCTCTGACTGCCAAGGCATCCACCATGTGCGCTTCATTACTTGACCATACAACCCCAAGTAGTCTTTCGACTTCTAAGTGTCATACAATCTAATTATGATAACGATATCACCTATGTTTATACGCTTGATTCAGTTCTCTTTACTTTTTTTAATAACTCACCCCTGGGATAACAACTGATGTCGTTAAGAGGTGAGTTATTAAGGTTAAGAAGTGCGCGTGAACACGCTCTTCCTAACCCAGACTCATATCTATGTTTTTAAATAGTCTCTATGCTCTCGTCGAGTCACAGATTCTGTATAAAACAGAAAGAAGTAATCAATTAAAATCACTTGTTTCTATTTAATACCTATTTATTTATTGGCATCTAAAGCTTACTTAACCGTCTTAGTAGTGGTGGAGCCAAACGGAGTCGAACCGTTGACCTCCTGCGTGCAAGGCAGGCGCTCTACCAACTGAGCTATGGCCCCATTGTAAAATGGTGGGTCTAGGTGGACTTGAACCACCGACCCCCGCGTTATCAACACGGTGCTCTAACCAGCTGAGCTACAGACCCTAATACGTTTGTTAAAAACGTAAGCTTAAACTAAAGAACAACTTGTTGTGAATTCTTGCTGACCGAATGCGTCTATAAGGAGGTGATCCAGCCGCAGGTTCCCCTACGGCTACCTTGTTACGACTTCACCCCAGTCATCAACCACACCGTGGTGAACGCCTCCCCGAAGGTTAAGCTATCCACTTCTGGTGCAATCAACTCCCATGGTGTGACGGGCGGTGTGTACAAGGCCCGGGAACGTATTCACCGCGGCATTCTGATCCGCGATTACTAGCGATTCCTACTTCATGGAGTCGAGTTGCAGACTCCAATCTGGACTACGATAGGCTTTTTGAGATTCGCATCACATCGCTGTGTAGCTGCCCTCTGTACCTACCATTGTAGCACGTGTGTAGCCCTGGTCGTAAGGGCCATGATGACTTGACGTCGTCCCCGCCTTCCTCCAGTTTGTCACTGGCAGTATCCTTAGAGTTCCCGGCTTAACCCGCTGGTAACTAAGGACAAGGGTTGCGCTCGTTGCGGGACTTAACCCAACATCTCACGACACGAGCTGACGACAGCCATGCAGCACCTGTATTCTAATTCCCGAAGGCACTCCCGCATCTCTGCAGGATTCTAGATATGTCAAGACCAGGTAAGGTTCTTCGCGTTGCATCGAATTAAACCACATGCTCCACCGCTTGTGCGGGCCCCCGTCAATTCATTTGAGTTTTAACCTTGCGGCCGTACTCCCCAGGCGGTCTACTTATTGCGTTAGCTGCGTCACTAAGTCCTCAAGGGACCCAACGACTAGTAGACATCGTTTACGGCGTGGACTACCAGGGTATCTAATCCTGTTTGCTACCCACGCTTTCGAGCCTCAGTGTCAGTATGATGCCAGGAAGCTGCCTTCGCCATCGGTATTCCTTCAGATCTCTACGCATTTCACCGCTACACCTGAAATTCTACTTCCCTCTCACCTACTCTAGCCTAACAGTTTCAGATGCAGTTCCCAGGTTAAGCCCGGGGATTTCACATCTGACTTATCAAGCCACCTACGCTCGCTTTACGCCCAGTAATTCCGATTAACGCTTGCACCCTCTGTATTACCGCGGCTGCTGGCACAGAGTTAGCCGGTGCTTATTCTGCAGCTAATGTCATCGTCTCCGGGTATTAACCGAAGAGTCTTCTTCACTGCTTAAAGTGCTTTACAACCAAAAGGCCTTCTTCACACACGCGGCATGGCTGGATCAGGGTTTCCCCCATTGTCCAATATTCCCCACTGCTGCCTCCCGTAGGAGTCCGGGCCGTGTCTCAGTCCCGGTGTGGCTGATCATCCTCTCAGACCAGCTACAGATCGTCGCCATGGTAGGCCTTTACCCCACCATCTAGCTAATCCGACTTAGGCTCATCTAATAGCGAGAGCAGTAAACTGCCCCCTTTCTCCCGTAGGTCGTATGCGGTATTAATACGAGTTTCCCCGTGCTATCCCCCACTACTAGGTAGATTCCTAAGTATTACTCACCCGTCCGCCGCTCGACGCCTGGTAGCAAGCTACCATCGTTTCCGCTCGACTTGCATGTGTTAAGCCTGCCGCCAGCGTTCAATCTGAGCCATGATCAAACTCTTCAGTTTAATCTTGCTATGAAGCTCTTTAAAGAAGCTTCTAAACTTGGCTCATCTAATCTGGCAAAATCGCTAAAAATTATGTTCGTAATGAATTAACTTTGAGTTTTTCTGCTGTCTTAAATGATAATTTTTATAGTTAATAATCTTCCCGAAAAGAAAAGATAGTCAACTTTATTTTTTAGCATTCTGAATCAGCAAAAATCCACACAAGTTGTTCTTTAGTTATGCTTTTAAATAATGTCTGACACTGTCGTCCAGTGCTAGTATTTCAAACTAAATAAGTCAGCCAATGTGGCTTATCCTATTTAGCGAGCTGACCATCATATCATGTTTTAATAGTCTGTCAACTTCTTTTTTTTAATTTGTTTCAACAAGTTAACTGGGTTATCAATGTGTAATCTACACACTAGCTACTTCCAGCTCGTCTTGATGAGGTGCGTATTATAGACG
>NZ_CAJHBS010000042.1 GCF_904846705.1 Psychrobacter sp. Pi2-52 | reverse complement strand
GTCCTATAATACCTGCACGTTGTCGTTATTATCCGACATGCTCTAATTATGGCAAACAAGCTTTAACATGGCATGGCGCTCGTAAGGGTGGTTGGTTGCTTTTAAAACGTCTTAGCAGGTGTCACCCATTAGGTGGGCATGGCATAGACTTTGTACCCTTACCCTTAGCTTCTTATAACTATCAATACATATCTTTTACTGATGTATTAAATACTGATAATCAGGGTTTAGGTGTCTATCGAGACAATAATAGCTATGTTTCACAGCTTAATCATTTGATGAAATCAACATAAAGTCGACCTCTTTAATCTCAGGTAGATCCATTATTAAGTTACCCACAAGTTATCCACACTCTTGGTATCATTTGAGACAGATTTTTAGTAAAATGATGCACATTTTATGTAAATGACTACTAATTCAGTTGCAATGTGACAGGACAGCTGTGTAGGTCAGTCATGACACATGCCCTAATTTTTCATTCCCTAATTTTTTAATCTAGGAAAGGTTTATGCAAAAGATATTTCGGGTGATGATCATCATTGCGATGCTAATTACCGCTTATCTGCTGATTTTGGCATGGCGAGATGATTATGCCGATGCTCCAGCTGTAGATGCGGTGCCAGAAACTGCGAGTTCGGTAGGTGCTGACATTCCTTCTACTACTGGTGCAGCAGGTGATATCCCGGTACAGACATTACCTGTGGATAACAGTGCCGTGACAGCGACTCCTGCGAAAAACGCTGGTCTAATCACGGTAACAACTGATCGCTATGATATAAAAATCAACCCAGAAGGTGGTGATATTGTTTATGCTGCGCTCAAGCAGTATGACGCAACGCTCGATAGCGATAAGCCTTTCGTATTGTTAGAAAACAACAGTAACCGTGTGTATGTGGCTCAATCTGGACTTATTGGTCAGAACGGTATTGATACAGCAGAAGGTAGAGCGACTTATAGCCATACTGCTAACAATTATGTGATGGAAGATGGACAGCAAACGTTGTCAGTGCCGCTTACTTATAAGAAAGACGGCGTGACGATTACCAAGACTTTCACTTTCACTGAAAATAAATATCCAATCGATATTAGTTATCAGATCCAAAACGCGTCTACCAATGCTTGGCAAGGTCAGATGTTTGCGCAATTAAAGCGTGATGATAGTAAAGACCCTGGTATGTCTGATAAAGGCGCGCTGAGCATGGCGACTTATCTAGGCGGTGCTTGGGGTACACCAGATGATCCTTATAATAAGCTAAAATTTGGCGACTTTAGTGATGGTGAGTTGACGACGACTAGCGATAAAGGCTGGGTTGGTATCGTACAACATTACTTTGTATCTGCTTGGACGCCTGAAAACTTCACTGGCAAATTCTTCACTCGTGAAACAGGTAGTGATTACTTTATCGGCTTCAATAGCCAACCAGTGAACGTAGCACCAAACAAACAAGTTACTTTAAATGCAACGCTGTATGCAGGTCCAAAAGTTCAGTCTGAGCTAAAAGACGTTGCTGTAGGCCTTAACAAAACAGTTGATTATGGTCTGCTATGGCCAATATCAAAGGTCTTGTTTGCTATCTTGGAAGGTGTGCATAAGGTTGTTGGTAACTGGGGTTGGTCAATTATTTTACTGACTATCTTAGTAAAAATTGCCTTAATGTGGTTCTCTAATAAGAGCTACTACTCGATGGCTAAAATGCGTGCCATTGCGCCGAGACTCAAAGTGCTCAAAGAAGAGCATGGCGATGATCGTATGAAAATGTCGCAAGAAATGATGGCGATATACAAAGAAGAAAAAGTCAATCCGATGGCAGGTTGTCTACCAATCTTGATGCAGATGCCTATTTTCTTGGCTTTATATTGGGTGTTGGTAGAGAGTGTTGAGTTGCGTCACGCACCATGGATTTTGTGGATTCAAGATTTGTCAGCGATGGATCCATGGTTTATCTTGCCGTTGCTAATGGGTGCGTCAATGTTTGTACAGCAGCAGTTGAATCCGCAGCCAGCAGATCCGATGCAAGCAAAAGTCATGAAGTTCTTGCCGATTATCTTCACAGCATTCATGCTGTTCTTCCCAGCAGGTTTGGTTTTATATTGGACAGTCAACAACTTGTTTAGTATGACTCAGCAATATATCGTCAATAAGAAAGTCGATGAAGAGCAGAAGCGTCGTACGGTAAAAGTGGTCGATTAATTAGTTCTTTTTTAGAAACACCAAAAACCATCGCGCAAGCGGTGGTTTTTTTATAGGTGGTGGATAAGTGGTAAATGTTATCCACAGCTTATCAACATTATCCACAGTTTATAAATATTGAAACGAAAATATGTCTGCTGCGGCTACCTTTCAAAGTTTGCTTTGTCAGTATGAGTCCAGACGTCTATAATGGAGCTTTTAAATATTGAGAGTCATTGTGGATTCCTTAGAGACAGCATTAGCCGTACCTAATTCTTCTGAAAAGTCTAATACATCTGGATTAGCCACAATTGCTGCGATTGCAACGCCGCTCGGGCGAGGGGGTGTGGGTGTCATACGTCTATCAGGCAGCCGTGCTTACGATATGGCATGTGCTCTAACAGGTAAATCTGCTTTTACCCCGCGGATGGCCAGCTTTTGTCGTTTTTATCAAGCTAATGGTACTGTCATTGATGAGGGATTGGTCTTGTTTTTCAAAGGTCCGCATTCATTCACAGGTGAAGATGTGATTGAGCTGCAAGGGCATGGTGGTGTTATTTTACAAAACCAGTTGCTCGCGCGAGTTTTTGAGCTAGGTGCCAAGCAAGCAAGTGCAGGAGAGTTCTCTTACCGTGCCTTTGATAATGATAAATTGGACTTAGTGCAGGCCGAAGCGATCGCTGATGCAATTGATGCCACCAGTGCTGCCGCCGCCAGTAGTGCGATTCGTTCTCTGAGCGGTGAGTTTTCACAAAAAATTAACCAGCTACTAGAACAACTCATTCACCTTCGTTTACATGTTGAAGCAGCGATTGATTTCCCTGACGAAGAAGACGTCGACTTTTTGTCTGATGGTGTCATACAAAGCAAGCTTGAGCAGACGCAAGATAAGATACAACAAGTCTTAGCAACGGCAAAGCAAGGTCAGCTTTTGCGCGATGGTATCCATGTTGTGCTAGCAGGTAGGCCAAACGCAGGTAAATCTAGCTTGCTCAACCGCCTTGCAGGGCAAGAGCGTGCTATCGTGACTGATGTCGCTGGTACTACACGTGATACGCTGCAAGAGACAGTTGTGCTCAATGGTTTGACACTACATCTGACCGATACGGCAGGCCTACGCGAGACAGAAGACACTGTGGAGCGTATCGGAATCGAGCGTGCCCGTACTGCCATCACGCAAGCTGATATGCTACTGATGGTCTACGATGTGACTCGCGATGTTGAAGAAGAAAGTACACCGTTACAGCTTGCTGAACAGTTATTTGGTGAACTGCCAGAAGCCAAACGCTTACTAATCATTGCTAATAAGAGCGATTTATTGAGCGATAATAGTAGTGAAAAAAGTGCTGCTATGACCCAAGCTGAGATCAAGAACAGAGGTTATCAGCAAGTCAATGTTTCATGTGAAACAGGTATTGGTATTGATGATTTAGTTGAAGCACTATGTGAGAAAGTAGGCTTTCATCCACCAGAAAACAGTTTAATTGCTCGTACCAGACATTTAGACGCGCTTAGACGGACAGCTAATTTCTTGGCAGAAGCCCATGAGCAATTAACGGTATTCGAAGCGGGTGAATTGGTTGCTGATAGCTTACGTCAGGCACAGCAGAGCTTGGGCGAAATCACAGGTGAGTTCAGCGCCGATGACTTATTGGGTAAGATATTCGGCAGCTTTTGTATTGGTAAATAACGGGTAAATGGTGTTCTTTATTATTCAATAAATTAGCTATATTTAAAACACTGTTCTTATTCTCAATCGTAAAATAAGGAAATGCTATGCACTGTCCGTACTGTAATGCGTCAGAGACCAAGGTTATTGACTCACGTCTTGCTGCGGAAGGGGCACAAGTGCGTCGACGCCGTTCGTGTAACAGCTGCCAAGAACGTTTCACGACTTTTGAGATGGTAGAAGTTGTCATGCCAAGGATTATCAAATCAAGCAACAAGATTGAACCTTATGACAACGAAAAGCTGCGCCGTTCTATTTTACTACCCTTACAAAAACGTCCTATCACTATCGATGAACAAGAGGCAATGATTAGTCGTATTGAAAAACGTGTTAGGCAAATGGGTGAGCGAGAAATCAGTAGTAAAGTACTAGGTGAAATCATCATGAGTGAGCTCAAAACTTTGGATGATGTCGCCTACGTACGCTTTGCCAGTGTGTATCGCGACTTTCAAGATATCGATGCATTTCATCAAGAAATTGCCAATATTCGTCCAAATGAAAAATAAGTGAAGCAAGCTTTTAAATAAGCCCTAGTTGATAAGTGATTCCTAATTACTAATCAGAATTACCAATCAGCTTTCAAACCTTATTTTCTTATATAGAATCTTCAACTATTTATTAAGCCTAGCCATATGTCTATTCAAAGCCATGCTCAAGATGCACAAGACCGCTACTTTATGATGCTTGCTATCGAACAGGCAAAGCGCGGTTTGTATACTACTAGACCCAATCCTGCAGTGGGCTGCGTTATTGTTCAGGCAGAGCAGATTGTTGGTCAAGGGTTTCACCCTAAAGCTGGTGAGCCACATGCAGAAGTATTCGCGCTTAACGAGGCTGGTACACAGGCAGCAGGGGCAACTGCTTATGTTACATTAGAGCCATGTAGTCATACGGGACGTACGCCGCCATGTGCGTTGGCATTAGTTGCTGCTAAGGTAAAGCGAGTTGTGATTGCAGGTCTAGATCCTAATCCGCAGGTCGCAGGTCGCGGTGTGAAACTATTAGAGCAAGCTGGCATAGAAGTGACAGTCGGTGTTCTGACAAGGCAGGCAGAGGCACTAAACCGTGGTTTTCTAAAAGCCATGCGTTCTCAGATGCCATATGTACGATTGAAAATAGCGACCAGTCTAGACGGTCGCACAGCGATGGCATCTGGCGAATCTAAATGGATTACCTCAACAGCTGCTCGCGAGGATGTACAAAAACTACGAGCACAAAGTGGCGCAATTATTACAGGCAGTGAAACCGTAATAACTGATAACCCACAGCTCAATGTACGTTCAAGACAGCTGGACGTGCCACCTGAGAAAGTACCTAATCCTAAGATAGTCATACTTGATAGGCGTCAGCGTTTAAAGCACAGCCTACAGTCTGATTATCAGCTGTGTCGGCATCCAGATACTATCTATTGGCATGAAGATAATTTGCCGGCGTTGTTGGCTAAGTTAGTCAGTGAGCATCAATGCTACGACGTGTTAGTAGAAGCAGGTGCTAGTGTTGCAGGTAGTTTTTTGAGTCAACAGTTGGTAGATGAGCTAATCGTGTATCAAGCACCTTGTTTACTTGGTGAACAGGCACGTCCAATGGTTGATTTCAATCCTATGTCCCTTGCTCAGCAGTTACGGTTTGATATAGAAAGTCATCAACAGCTTGGTCCAGATCTCAAATTAACCCTATTACCTTTATAAATATTCTTCGTATAAATATGTTGTCCACAAATCATAAGAATAAGCTTAGAATGTGGATAAAATAGTAATTGATTTACGTGTTTCACATGGAACTGTGTATAACTTTGTTTCACATGAAACAGAAAAGATGTTTATATATCAATT
>NZ_CAJHBS010000041.1 GCF_904846705.1 Psychrobacter sp. Pi2-52 | reverse complement strand
TCATAGGATTCTCCTGCTGATGTATTCTAGCAGTTACTCTCTATTTATGAGTGTTCTTATTTATTGGGGGGATTACCCCACATCTACAACTAATTAAATAGACATTGTAAAAAACGCCTCCATTTCGGAAGCGTTTCTTATATCAAAATTTCATCAGCTAATATTAGATAACATTGATATCCGTATCGATATAAATCTGCGTAGCAGCATTACTATCTAATTGCCACACATTATATACTTGACCATTAGTATCTGTAACATCAACTCCTGAATCTATCCAAGCTGAAGGACTATTAGTGCCATCTACATCACTAAGATCATCGCCATTACTACCCAAATCTACTGTATCATCACTACCCCCTCTTACATAGATAGGATTCGTGGTTCCTGAGTTGATAACATCTGCTGCTTGAACTAGCAGTGTATTGGCACCTGAACCGCTAATATCGAGCGCCTCCGTTTGGAAGATATCCGATAGACTTAGCGTCTGGCCTGATCCAGTTAAGTTGATAGTATCAAAGCCATCTCCTAGATTGATCAATGACACATCAGAGATATTATAGGCAATATCAACGACGTCATCACCGCTCGTTCCAATCAAATTGACTCTACCACCAGCTTCTGCTCCCCAGTTAATGCTACCTAACAAATCATCAAGATCAGTTGCATCTACTTCCAACATCTCTTCAAACTCAGAGTTACCATTACGATCTACCATGAGCATACCATTCTCATATTTCAGGTAATTACCGATATTACCTAGCGTTTGGTTACCGTCAAGTAAGCCAGTAATATCAATCTGATCGCCCTGTTGAGCACTGAAGTCGCTCCAAGTATCAACACCGTTGTTGCCATTGCCACCATTTGTACCATTTAAGTTATCAAAGACTAAGGTATCAGCTCCTGTGCCCATAACAAAGCTGTCATTTGCAGCAGAGCTAACCGCAGTATCAGCAAACTCAGAGGCAGTGATACCTTTACCAACATTGAGCTCTAGAGTAGCGGTTTCTTTATCGCCAGTTACAGAAGTCGTCTCGTAGGTAAAGCGCTCAATTCCAAAACTTTCGCCGTTTGGTAAGTAGCTATAGCTGCCATTTTTATTAACTGTCAAGGTGCCATACAAGCCTTCGATATCAATCGACTCTGCGCCTTGATTTGGATCATTAACAAATACAGACTTACCACCCACTTTTAGCTCAGAGATATTATTACTACCCACATCATTATCCAACAGGAATCCAGAAGTTGGATCAATAGTAGACACTTCGAAGCTATCGGTATCAACGATATTAGCGACAAAGTCAATTTTCTCCATTACCCCATCTATCGACGTTAATAGCAATGTATATTGACCCGCCGTTAGCGGAATATCATTACGTGTTATATCTAGAATAACATCGTTTTCTGCATTAGTAGTAGATGTCCACGTTTCACCTGTCGTTGTATTTTCAAGTGTATAGCTAATTGTCATATCACTATCAAACACACCATTTGACTCACCCTCAACCCTTATGTTAAAGGATGTACCCACTTTATCTTCATCAATTGTGAATGTTTGAGAATAAGAAACACCATAGTTTCCAAAAATAACATCTGGTTCCTCATATACAATGTCAGTTACCACATTTTGTTCTTGCACTGTGACGTTATTGAAATCATCAACCGCAGTATGAGTGCTGATTTTGATATTCAATGTGTCAACAGCGACCAGACCATTTGCATCTTTAGTCACTAGATTGAAAGACTCTACTTCTCCATAAGGCGGCACCCAGTCAGGACCTGCATCAGTAGGTTTTGCGACAGTATAATCATAGGTGCCATCAATATTAATTGTTAAGCTGCCATACTCACCTTGCACGACCGTGGGTTCGTTTAACTCCATTATCTGATCGTCCACTTTAAGTAATACAATGCCTGCATCGTCAGTTGCATCTTTGCCAGCGATCGAACCAGTAAAAGTAGAGGGATCATTGTAGTCAAATAGTTTATCCACAGTAACCCTCAGTACAGTGCCACCAGCTACACCTATACCGTCACCAGCAATCAATATGGCTCTATAATTGCCTTCGCCAAGCTGTAACTCTAATGGGTCAGAGGTCCTGCCACCAGCTACAGGTGCTCTAAACCAGTCGTCTTCTAGATGCACTTGAACGAAATTGCCTGTTGACTCGTCCTGTCTATAAACAATCAGATCGTAATCAACAGCTAATGAAAGCAATCCAAAACCTGTACCTTCAAAGGTCAATTCACGTACTTGGTTATCACCGACAGTGAATTGCATGACGCCCGAACCACTCAAAGCATCTGCATCAAGAATTGGCCCTAGTATTCCTATATTAGCAATACTAAATCCACCAACGTCATCAATAGAATCAAAATCCGTATCTGGAACTTCGGTTGGCGTAATATCTACTACAAGGCTCTCATCTATTTTGACTTGATTATCAACCGGTAAGATATTCAATTGAATAGTAAGATCTGCAGAAGAGCTATTACCATCAGGTGATGTCACAGTATAGGTAAAGCTATCCTCGCTGCCATACGGACCACGGAAACTGCTATCCACTTCATACTCATAACTGCCATCAGAGAATATTGTCAGCGTACCGTATTCTCCTTGAATAGTCTCCTCACCTTCTACGAGCGGCTTTTCACCATTGACCGACGTAATTGAGGTAACCGTCGCATTCGTCGGTAGTTCATCATAACCAAAGCTTGCATCGACATCGTCTAGCACATTCCCTGTAATAGAGCCGCTGACCGCTGTTGCTTGAGAATAGTCCAAAACAGTATCAGAGAGAAAGTTTAAGGTATAATTAGTGAGCGCAGAGACACCTTCACCACTAGACATAACAAACAGCCACTCTCCTTCATCCAAGCTAAAATCGGTCTCTTGAGATGCGCCGCCTAATAAGTAAGATACTACCCAGTCTTCTTTTACTTCCTGTAACTCCCATTCATTTGTAGACTCATTCAATTTGTACAAGCTCAAATCTATGGTACTCAGAACTTGAACTCCAATTGCTGCACCTTGAACTCTAACTTCTCGTACTTGATCTTCACCTACTTCAAGTACCACTGAATTGGCAATAACATCATCAAGCACACCTGCGTTTAATACTGGGCCTAAACCTACATTAACCACGGTAAAACCAGTTTTATTCAGATCACTTGGTGTTAGATTCTCAGTTTCTAAAGGTGTAGCTGTTAGTTGGAAGTCAACGAAATTATCAGCCGCTGCAATGATTTCGTTAGTGTCTACCGTTATGATCGTCACAGGAGATGCGTCACTCACGTTACCGGCGGCATCTGTGATGGTATAGCTGATATTATAGGTGTCATCAGCAAGCGGTGTGTTTGGTGTTAGGGTATTCCCCACTAAAGTGGCCGGTACTGGATCACCATCAACCAACAATGTTGGTGTGCCGCTGGCCAATTCACTATCTGGTATAACCACGCCTGGGGTGTTGTCGTTGGTGATGCCTTGATTTGCAATGGTTTCTGCAGGGTCAAGCGGATCGCCATTGCCATCTACGTTGTCGGTGATGACAGGTGCTGCAAGCGGTGTGTCAGGCGCCGTGGTGTCTCGAACAGCATTGGCTGTTACAGTAGGGGAAACATTACCAGCCGTATCTTCGATTTTGACAGAAACCTTTAATGCGGCTCCTTCTTCTGGTGCGGGTATTTCAACCCCAACATTACCAGCTTCAATATCGTCATTAGTTAAAACTTTTTCGACACCGTTGACGATCACGGTATAACCAACACTCGAACTCTCTGGCAAGTCAACAATAACATCTACCTGGTTACCCGCTATCTCATCAGCCGTAATAAAGGCATCTCCGTTCCCGATAGCTACACTATCTGGTGCTTCAGGCGCATCATCTGTATCTCTAGTAGCACTAGCTGTAACAGCCGTAGACTCGTTTCCAGCTACGTCTGTGATACTGGCAGTGACTTGCAGAGATTGGCCTTCTAATGGAGCATTAATAGTTACGGTTGCCGTACTATTTGCGATGTCATCATTAGTTAGTTTCTGATCAACACCATTGACAGTAACAGTGTCACCTACAGACGCATTATCTGGCAAACCAATAGAAATAGTGACTTGATCATCACTAATCTCATCAGCGGTGATCAAGGCGTCACCATTACCGATAACAATACTTGGAGCATCAGGAGCGGTAGTGTCAGGAGCATTTATTGGATCAGACTCTGCTGAGGTATTACCTGCTGCATCAGTAGCAACGGCGTTAATCGTCTCGCCATCGGCAAGCGGTGTATCAAGAGTTACCTCGTAGGCACCTGTGGTAGCATCTGCTGTCGCAGTACCAATGACATTGTCATCTGCATCTAAGATGTCTACGCGACTGCCGGGCTCAGCGTTACCTGTGACGGTAGTACCATTAAAAGCATCAATACTTGGGGCGTCAGGCGCGGTGGTGTCGGTAGCGGTGTCCGCATTGAAGACGGCGGATTCATCAGACGTATTGTTTGCCGCATCGGTGGCCGTGGCCGTGATCGGTGTGCCATCAGCAAGCGCTGGGTCGAAGACCACGGTGTAAGCGCCTGTCGTACCATCGGCGGTTGCTGTACCAATGACAGTATCGTCTGCATCTAAGATGTTGACCGTACTGCCAGGCTCTGCACTACCAACAACCGTGGTGCCATCAAAGCCATCAATCTCTGGAGCATCAGGAGCGGTAGTGTCAGGAGCATTTATTGGATCAGACTCTGCTGAGGTATTACCTGCTGCATCAGTAGCAACGGCGTTAATCGTCTCGCCATCGGCAAGCGGTGTATCAAGAGTTACCTCGTAGGCACCTGTGGTAGCATCTGCTGTCGCAGTACCAATGACATTGTCATCTGCATCTAAGATGTCTACGCGACTGCCGGGCTCAGCGTTACCTGTGACGGTAGTACCATTAAAAGCATCAATACTTGGGGCGTCAGGCGCGGTGGTGTCTACTGGTGCGCTATCGTTATCGTTATCATCACCGCCCCCTCCCCCTAAAGCCGCTGCCGCCACACCAACACCTGCTAGACCCAACAACCATGGTAAAGCCGCAAAACCTTCAGCTTCTGTGGCCCCAACCCACCAAGGACTTATTTGTGTATCTCCAGCTAATGATTGACTTTGAGCTTCACCCATTTGTAGTTCAGTGACATAGTCTGCCACGTCACCTGTATCAGGAAGATAGTAGTAATAGCTACCATCTTCAGCCATACCTATTAATGCACTATCTGCATTATCATAAAACCCTTCAATAATGAGGTCTGGGCCCTGTCCGTCATTTTCAAAAGAAATATGAAGGTTTTTATCTACTCTTTTAGTAACAACATTATTTGGTGCACGATTAACGGTTGTATCAAGCAGCTCGTAATTAGTTCTATTAACAGCTTTAATCACTGTAGGCGTTTCATTTTTTAAGACCACTGTATGCTCAGCAACTGTCTCAACTTTATTATTAACTTTCACAATTATAGTATTCATAAAACCATCCTTGATTGACTAATTTTGACCAAATATAAACACAGCTGTTCGATAAAATATTAATATTTCATAAGGCGATAATGAAAAACACTTCTAAATCACTTTTTTCAAAGAACTTTGGTTAACTGCACTTGTAAAAATTTATTTATATATAAAGCTAACTATTCTCTATCTTTTACTAAAACTTAACTGAAATCCTGACTAAATAGACAGCTTTCTCACAATCTTCTACAAACCTCTCATTAAAAAAACTTTACTATATATCTTATTGTTTAAAATAATTTAACAAACCATTTGAATTCAAAAAAAACGAATATAGAAACAAAATATTCTCTAAGTTATAACAGCACTATAAAAGAAGTACCAACCTTCCTTAATAACGCATTCTATCAACAAAAATCTAATTAACAAACAGTTTATAGAACTTTTGTTAATTATTGTTAGACTCTGTAAATATTCATTTTTAGTCAGAAATTACTTGTACACCTTTCATATTAAGATTCGGATATGTTTTTTACTATTACTTTTATAATAATACGCTAGGTTTATAGGTCAACATAGTTT
>NZ_CAJHBS010000040.1 GCF_904846705.1 Psychrobacter sp. Pi2-52 | reverse complement strand
TTCACGTACTATCCTCTTCTTCTTGACCACTTTAAAAATATGAGGGCGATTATTATATTCTTTGTCAGTTATGACTTTCTTAATTTTATAATAAATATTATCAAAAGTAGTCTAAAGTTTATGTTAGAAATAAAGGCAGTGTGTCAAATGGAAAGCCACTACTATTCATAACATAAACTTATAAAAAACCTAATCCTTCACGTTTACCACATAACGCCCAACCACTTTGCTAGACATAAAACGATCTAGGTATTCTGGCGTTTGCTCAAGTGTAATCTCTTCGCCATAGCTCTCAAGGTTAGGCAGTTTCATATCAGTGGCAACACGTTTCCAAATGGCTTCTTTATCAGCCAATGGTATATAAACCGAGTCGATACCCAGTAATGACACTGCTCTAGTGATGAACGGCATGACCGTCATCGAAAACTCAGCGCCACCTGCTAGACCACAGCTCGTCACCGCGCCGCCTGCTTTGGTTTGCTTAAGCAAGTTAGATAGGTAGTCGCCGCCGATGGTATCAATGGCGTTTGCCCATAGCTCACGGCCGACAGGCTTGTTACCGATTTCATTGATGGTATCGCGATGACGTACTTCGCTCGCGCCAAGCTCTTTTAGATACTCGCTTTGTTCTGGCTTACCTGAGAATGCAATTACTTCATAGCCGAGCTGCTTTAAGATAGCGATACTGATCGTACCTACGCCGCCTGTTGCACCAGTCACAGCAACTGGGCCATCACTTGGTTTTGCACCCATTTTCTCTAGTTTTTGGACACTCAGTGCTGCGGTTAGACCGCCAGTACCGTAGGTCATCGCTTCTTTTAGCGTCAGCGTTTCTGGGCAAGGTAGCGCCCACTCTGCTGGTATAGAGATCATTTGACCGAGACCACCATCTGTGTCCATACCGAGATCATAGCCGAATACCAATACTTCTTGTCCTACGCTAAACGTGCCTGATTTGTCACTGACGACCACGCCAGCAGCGTCGATACCAGGGGTATGCGGATACTGTTTGGTGATTCGTTTATTACCAGTGGCTGACATCGCATCTTTAAAATTTAACGATGAATAATGTACTTCGATGAGCAAGTCATTTTCTGGTAAGTCACTAATCTTGCGTTCTTGAATGCTTTTTTTGAA
Organism: Psychrobacter sp. Pi2-52; assembly: GCF_904846705.1. Taxonomy (GTDB): domain Bacteria; phylum Pseudomonadota; class Gammaproteobacteria; order Pseudomonadales; family Moraxellaceae; genus Psychrobacter. The sequence continues at coordinate 4,972 of NZ_CAJHBS010000040.1, read as the reverse complement.
TTCACCATTACTGGTTTCTTCAACGACTAATGCTTTGAATGTTATATCGTTTGACATGGTTATATCCTTATTAAATCTTATTATTTACTCTGATAGGTAACTGCTTATATATATGTTTACATCAGAATTATCATGACAACAGCACGGTTAAAATAAAAAAGCCCATAGTATTATCTAACCAGTAATACAAATGGACTTTTCATATTTATGATGCCTTTAATGACAATCAATGCAAGGTTAGAGTATTGCTTAAGGCTTTAGGATAACTTTACCTTTTTTGCTTGATTGTACTTTTCCAGAGACTGCAGTTGTGATGTCGTCCAGACTATAAATGGCTTCGATAGGGAGCTTTAGGTCGCCGTTCGAAGCGCGCTCTAGTAGCTCATCGATTAGACGTTGTTTGTTTTCTAGATCCATTTCTTGGCTGGTTTTGCTGCCCCAGAAGCCTTTTACAACGGCTTGCTTAAAGATCAAGCTGCCAGCGTCTAATGCCATTGGCTTGCCTGACATGATACCAAATGAGACTAGCGTGCCTTTGCTACCCAGTAATGATAGTAGCTCGTTGCTCGACTCACCACCGACTGAGTCAACGGCTGCTGTGATCTTGTCATCACCGATGATGGCGCGAACTTGGTCTTTCCAGTCATCATCAGCAGTGACCACATTGTTTTTGATACCGAGTGAGGTCAGCTCTTCTATCGCGTCTTTACTACGTACGAGGTTAATCGTATTTACACCGCGTGCTGCTGCTAACATCGCAAGCGTTTTACCGACAGCGCCGTTTGCCGCATTATGAATAATCCATTGACCTTTATCTACTTCTAGGAATTCTAATAGCATTAGGGCAGACAGCGGCATCGCAATCAGCTGGGCAGCCAACTCGTCTTCGATGCTATCAGGCATGTTAAATACCATGCTGGCAGGAGCGACAAAATACTCCGCCCATGTCTCGTGCACACTGGCACAAGCCACACGCTGGCCAACGCTTAAATCTGCGACATCATCGCCCACGGCATCGATAATACCTAGCGCTTCACTACCACCGATGGCTGGCATCTCAGGTTTATAGCCGTATTGACCACTTACCGTTAGCAAGTCATGGTTGTGAATAGGGGAGAGAATGGTTTTGATACGGACTTCGTTGGCAGCTGGCTGCGGCATCGGGCTGTCGCCAACGCTCAACACGTTGGAGGGTTTGCCAAAGCTGTTATGAATAGCACTACGCATGATGATTTCCTTTGTTTATTTTTAATAATCGTATTCTAGTTATTTGATTGTCTGTTGGTGATGGACACTCGAAGAAAGAGTGCAATCAGCTAACAACAGTAGCAACTTTGATGGATTGTTATCAGTACTTTTTTGGTTAAGTAACGTTGTTGCTTACTGATGAGGACATTGCATAGTTATGGCAAATTTAAGATAACGATATTATTGGGAAACATGCTGTAGTGCGCAGGAATAATTAATAAAACTCTATCCTGCTCAGTACATGCTCTTGTATTAGATAGGCGCAGATGTACGCACTTGGCCACGCAAAAATAAAGGCCAATCCCCAAGAATGCATCAATTCTGTAAAAAAGCCATCAACGTAGCCTACTTTTACCAATAATAGCGCTGACGAGATAATAAGCGACATCATCATCGCCATCAGACCTGTAAAGATAAGGCGATAGAGCTTGCGACGAATGCGTATTCTGATAGTGGGGAAGTTGGTCATAGTATTTGGTGTCCTACAGGATGATAGCAATTAATGACGCTCAGCCTATGATGCTGGCGTATGGCACAAATATAATTATGCGGTAATAAATAAGCGTAACTGACAAGATAGTTGGCTGCGAGCGGACATGATACGCTTCGAAAATGAGTAGGTAAAATCGTTATTATCAATGGTAGGGTTTGCGATATGTTATTAATATGATTATTGTCTTTAAGGCAGCATTTTAAAGCTTTTTGAAGAGATTATTTCTAAAACGAATATCTCTAAAAATAGCGCGTTCTCAACAGTCGATTTTGCTACGATAACTTACTATAACTAAGACCAAAAACAACTAGGAGTATAGTATGGCAGCTCAAGAACAACGAGGGTCTCAACAAAAAACATTAGGAATCATCGGTGGTATGAGCTGGGAGAGTACCGAGAGCTATTATCGTCTGATTAATGAAGGTATCAAGCATCAGCTTGGCGGACTACATTCAGCAGATTTGTTGATTCATAGTGTGGATTTTGCGTTGATCAATACGTTACAGGAGCAAGGCAGATGGGACGAGCTAGGTGTAATAATGGCTAGTAGTGCTCAGCGTCTACAAGCAGCTGGCGTACAAGGAATCATGATTGCTTCTAACACGATGCATAAATTGGTCGATGACGTGCGCTCCGCCACAGACTTACCATTGACTCATATCGCTGATGCGACTACTGATGCTATCAAAAAACAAAATCTTATCAAAATAGCCTTACTTGGTACTCAGTTTACGATGACTCAAGATTTTTATAAGCAGCGTCTTATTGATGCGGGTTTACAAGTATTGATACCAGAAGATGAAGCAAGAGCAGAAGTACATCGCATTATCAAAAAAGAGCTGTGTGTCGGTGAATTTAAAGACAGCTCACGAGAGTATTATCGTCAAGTGATTAAAGATTTGGCAGCGCAAGGGGCAGAGGGTGTGATCTTGGGCTGCACAGAGATTGATCTACTTATCAAACAAGCCGATAGCCCGATACCTGTATTTGATACCACAGCGATTCATGCAGCGGCGGCGGTAGATTTTTTGTTAGAGTAGTGCGAACTGATAAAAATATTTAAGCCTATAACGTTTTTACCAGTCGCTCAAGCAGTTCAAACGTGCTCTCTCGTTTGACCAAAGTTACCCCTTGTCCTGCCCATAAAGATTGATGTTCTGCATCCATATTTTTAGAGGCATGAGCTCGCATAGATTTGGACATGGCATTTAATTGTGGGTAGGGCGGTAGCTCATCAGCGCTTTCAAATTGAGCAAAATCACGTAGATAATCGTTTAATAAACCACGAGCGAGCTTACCTGAAAATAGTCGAGTTAAGCGCGTTTCTGAGCTGCGCCTGCTGTGACTGGCATCGAGTAAGGCTTGTTTATAAGTATCATTGATACCGCATTGGTCGGTGGTCAAAAACGCCGTCCCCATTTGTGCAAGCTCAGCACCTGCCGCTTGTACTGCCTTGATATCCTGTCCTGTCATAATGCCACCTGCTGCAATCAAAGGAATATCAGTACAGGCACGGGTTTGGGCAATCAAAGTCAATAATCCCAATGGATCGCTTTCACTTTGCGGTAACCAACCACCGCGATGTCCACCCGCTTCAACCCCTTGTACACATACCGCATCTGCGCCAATTTCGCTCCATGCTTTCGCTTCTAGTGGATGATTGGCGGTACCGATGACGCGTGTGCCGAAACTTTGCAGACGCTGAACTTGCTCAGCACTGATAATGCCAAAGGTAAAACTGGCAACGGGAACGGGATTGTCATAGAGCACTTTTAGCTGCTCTGCGAAGCTCTGCGCTGGGCGTTCAGGTAGTGTAAATTCAATATTATTGTCTTGATAGTATTGACTTAGCCAAGCGGGAATTTCGGTATCAAAGGTCGTAGATTCTTGCTCAGACAATACCATGAGATTGACCATAAACGGACGGTCGGTGAGCGATTTAATGGTATTAATTTGGCTGGTCAAAACATTTGGATCAGTCATACCAGATCCTAGTGAACCCAGTCCACCAAAGTTACTGACCGTCGCTACCAGTTCAGGTGTGGTTGCTCCTGCCATTGGTGCTTGAACGATAGGGTAGGTTAAGTTTAGAGTATCAAGTAAGGTCATGACGGGTAGCCTTTTGTTAAGGTGTTTGCATGACTTACTTTAACAGAGCTGGGCGAACAGTACGTAAGATAGTGTTTATTTAGTTGCTAAATAGGGTGATGGGTTTTGACTACGGAATTGTAGTTAAATTATTTGACTATAAAACTGTAGTTAAAGTTTATTAATACATATACTTGAGATTACTAAATATCTAGCCAAAGAAAGTTGAATTAAATGAAAAAATTCTAGACTCTTGTGGAATAATATTAGGCTAAGTGCAATAATTATGGTAAGTCCGTATTTGTAACTTAAAAGTCCTATGATTCAAAAATTCAAATGATATGAGAAAGAATATGAAGAATAATGATTTTCTAGATGAACCTACTGAAGATTTAATAAAGCAGTATATGGATAAATTCGAATTAGATGAAAGGTACAAGTATGGAGATAGTGCAATAATAAAACTGTTCGAAGCATTTCCAAATAACACTTCTCTTGAAGATATTATTTTAAAGGTCAGTGTGATTAATGAGCTATATAGCACTAGCATTTATAGTGTTTTCAAGGTGGCTCAGCATATATTAGAATGTGATGTCGATGAAAACATAAAGGCAGGAAATCCGGAGCTTGTACATCAAATCGCTACTGGACATAACATTCGTACTAAAAAGAATAATAAAGAAATCAATTTTTATTCTTTTGCTACTAAGTATTGCAATTGGCATAACCAAATAGATTATTCTATATATGACAGCTTCGTAGAAAAGACACTCATCGCCTACAAGGAAAGAGATAGTTTTTCAGACTTTAAGAAGAAAGATTTAAAGAGTTTTAAAAAATTTCACCAAGTGATTTTAGATTTTATTACGTATTATAATCTTAACGGAAAAAATGCGAAAGATATTGATAAGTTCTTATGGATATATGGAAAAGAGAAGTTCCCACCTAGTTATAAAAATAATTAAATAGGTTCTAACGGCTTATCTACCACTCAGTTTTAATTCTTTGTAAGATATTAATTCTTACTAAGATTTTCAAAAAAAAGATCAGTATCCAAGCCACCAAAGAGACCATCCCAGATTCTGTGTAACTGCCATTTAGATTAAATGCTTACTGATACGGTCATCAAACATAATCATAAAA
>NZ_CAJHBS010000039.1 GCF_904846705.1 Psychrobacter sp. Pi2-52 | reverse complement strand
CCAGCTAACACTTACTCTATCAACGTCTAACCCTGCTCTAATGGTCTGCTCAAAGCCGTCCATCAAGGCATTTTTTTGTTCTACAGTGACTTGGTCGGCTGTCTCAGTGAACGATAAGCAACCACTGGTATATTTTTGCTTAAAGTCGAGGCTATCAATGAGCAAGGCTTGGTTGTCTATGTCGCCCCTCAATACTTCGGCACCAAGGCGTTTGCCGTCTGGCTGCTCTTTGTCGTTAAGCAAGTAATCAAACACGCCTTTGCTGCCACCTGTGCCATGAGTGAAGAATTTAACGATCATCGGGCATGCTCGATGCTAGGGCTTTGTCTAGCGTGGTTTGCAAATTGAGTAAGGCAATCAACACTGAGTTGCCGACTTCTTGCCCTGTATTGGTCTGCTTGGCGATTTGATTGATGTTGATGCCAATGCGATTAATCGCTCGCACCAATTCGGGATCAGCACTGTGTACGATTTTTTTGGCCTTTGGTTCAGGCGCAGCTACCGGCTGATCAAGTACCAATCCGCGAACGTAGTTAGACATATCGTGCTGACCTGCACGCTTTTTGATGTCTGCAATTTCTTGATCAGAAACTCTTATTTTGAGCCATTTCGTCCTTGCCATTTTAGCCTCGCTCTAGCGGTTGTTTTTCGCCCCTCACGGCTTTTTGTGAGGGGTTGGGGTTAAGGGGTTTCCCCTTACCAGTATGCCTTGGGTCAATAGTAACGAAGTGAATATTGTACCCACGGTATATGCTGGCTTTATAAATATTATAGTAGATTTATTCATTGCGGTATAAGTGTTATTGTTCTAATATTCGTTGTCAGATTAACTGCGGCCAAACTATGTCATTGACTTCAGTTAACCGATACTTAATTTGTATATCTAGAAATATAGATTCTTTGATGAAATGCCAGAAACTGTATAAAAAGTAATGATAATATTTTTTGAATTAAAAATTAAAGGATGTAGTGATGAGTCTTATCGAGCAAATAGGAATTTTGAGGAAAGAGATAAATACTGATTCTTATCCTATGTCTTTAGGGGAAATTATAAATTTATACCGAGATAATGAGTTAGATATTCATCCTGAATTTCAAAGACTATATAGGTGGTCTGACATTCAAAAAAGTAGATTAATCGAATCCATATTACTAGGTATACCTCTTCCTTCCTTTTTCGTATCACAAAGGTCTGATGGCATTTGGGACGTTATTGATGGCCTACAGAGACTATCTACTATTTTTTCATTTATAGGTATCTATAAAGATGAAAACGGCGAAATAACTGAACCTCTAAGACTCGTGGAAACAGAGCATTTAAACTTAGAAGGCATGTATTGGGACAAAGAGAATGAACTTTCTCTGCCAAAAGAACTTCAAAGAACTTTCAAAAGAGAGAAGATAGATTTTAAAATAATCAAGAATGAAAGTGATCCCATGATGAAGTACGAGTTGTTTCAACGTCTCAATACCTATGGAAGTGAGCTTTCCGATCAAGAAGTAAGAAATTGCTTATTAATAATGATGAATAGAGAGATGTTTGAATGGTTAAAAGACCTATCTAATTTACCGGAATTTACAGCATCTTTACCTATTTCAGAAAACAAAGTCGAAATTCAATATTATATGGAACTAGCTACTAGATTTATCATCTTGAAAGACATCGAAGAATCTTTTCTATCTGAAATTCGGGATATCAATGACTTTATAACCATGAAGACCAAGGAGCTAGCCAACAACCCTAGTTTTGACTATGAGGAAGAAGGGGTAATCTTCTTAGAGACTTTTAAAATTATTAATAGTGCTCTTGGTGAAGATTCATTTAGAAAATATGATGGTAATAGATATAAAGGTCCATTTTTATTGTCAATATACGAAGTGCTTGCGTTGGGTGTAGGCTACCTTTTTAGCAAGAATCCTGGATTAGATAAACAGCTCTTGAAAGAGAAAATTATTGCTGTTTCTCAAGAATTGAGTACTGAGCAAGACTATATTGCTAACAGCGGCTCTGGTTACAGAGCAAATCAAAGACTACCAAAGTTAATCCCTTTAGGAAGACAGCTCTTAAGCTAAATAAAACTAACTAGTAACTAAGGGCTGCAACGATGTCAAGAATCAGTACCATTGACAAACTTCAAACGAAAATAGAGAAGGATATTGCTTGGAGAAAGAAAGAGTGTGCAGATATCTTTGCTATAAATGCTCTCCAAACGGAATATTCCCAAAAAGTGAGCATAAAAGCTTCAATAGTTATTTTATACTCGCATTGGGAAGGCTTCGTGAAAAAGGCATCCGCTTTGTACCTAGATTTCCTATCTAGCCAAAGACTAACGTACCAAAACTTGAACGAAAAATTTATTGTTCACTATATTAGCCAAACGTACTGCGATATAAACACTAAATTCACTAAAGCTCTGATATACGACATACATTTCCAAGACAAAGTTAATCATGCAGAGGAAGTGTTTAGGGTTGACGGATTTACAGAGCTTAGTAAATTCTCTAACATAAACAGCGAGCAATTTTTTGGCATACTAAGAATTCTGTGCATAGATATGAGTAGCCCAATAATCGAATACTTTGATCTAAAAGGTAACTTCTTAGATGAAACAATAGTAGGCAAAAGAAACTCAATAGCCCATGGGAATTACACTGAGATAGATTTCGAAATGTACAGAAGCATACACGAAGTAATTTTAACAATGCTAGACAAGTACGCGACGTTACTATTAGATGCAGCTGAAAATGAAGATTACTTGAAAGAGGAAGAGGAAGCCTGACTTTGGCAGTCTTGTGAACCTAAAGGATAGCCTAAGCGAAAAAGGCTGTTATCTGACTTAGGCTTATCCACTGTCAAATTTTGCCGAGTCTTTTCCGTCTATGATATGTACTTTCCGATATACCTAATTCTACCCAAGGCCTTAATGACTGCTCTGACGTAGCTACAGGATTACGCTTAGATACCTTGCCACCTTTGCTACCTTTGAGTGCTTGGCGATAGATAAACTCGTTATAGTGATATCCATCACGCTTCCAGCAAAATTTAGCGATGCTTTTGGCAGTAGCTTTGACTTCTGAGTACGGTAATGGCTCTGAAAACATCATATTCACGCTTTGAGCATGTTTAAGTACTGAGTTATACCATTGCTCCCAAGCCTTTGCTCGGTGCCCTCTAATGGCAGAATACGCCCAATGGCGAACGGTATCGAACAGGGTGCAGTTCCTACCAAGCCCATATTCTTTTTCTATAGCCGTTAAAGGTCTGAGATCAACGAAATCCGCTAAATAGTTCAGCTCGTAGGCTTCTTTTGTCCATACTTCGGTACGCCAATGTTCGTGCATGGGGTTTTTGGTGATGAAGTTGGTATAGCCGACGTCTGCTCTTGTCTCTCTGACAAGCCCTGCTTGTATCTTGGCAAGGTAGTCTAGAGCTTTACGGCTACCATGCTCACTAGTGCAAACAGGCGTTTTTAGCTCATAAACGATGTGAGCATGTCCGTTTGAGGGATTTTGGCTTGTCCACCGTGGCGGTGGTAGGTGTTCTTCTGCCCAACGCATTGCGCCATGCTTATGATCAATGTCTAAGCAAATGAAGTGGGTCATGCAAGGGGGGTTATGCTGGATGTACCGCATTTTGACGGCAGTTTGCCTAGGACGAATGACAAGATTACCTAAATCATCGGTGCAATAGGGCTTATAGGGGAGTGTTTCGTATATTTCCGGTAGTATTAACATCACGCACACTTGTGTTGGTGCGCCTGCTGATATAAAATGTCCGTATCGAAAAATGGGTTTTATATCTGCTGACACAGATTAAAATTCATCTAACCCCTAGTGATTGCCGTCGCTGGGGGTTAGTCGTTTCTAGCACTTGAGTTTACGCTCTCATTCTTGTTTCGTCAATTAGCAATTTCCTCGTAAAGCCTCGTCATTCAAGGCATACATCGCTCTATCTTTGATTTAATTTTCGATAGTTATTACAGCCACCCTGAAAGCCATTCCTACAAGATTTTTCAAATAAATCTTTTGCAGTACTATAGCTTTGAGGCAGACCATCGCCTTTGATATGCATCACTCCAAGATTGTTTTGAGATTTGGCGTATCCTTGATTAGCTGCTTTTTGATACAGATCAAAAGCTTTACTGTAATCTTGACGCACACCATTGCCATTCTCATACATAACACCTAGGTTATGTTGAGCTTCAGCATATCCTTGATTAGCTGCGTTTCGATACAGATCAAAAGCTTTACTGTAATCCTGACGCACACCATAACCCTTCTCATACATTAACCCGAGATTGCTTTGGGCTTTGACGTATCCTTGACTAGCTGATTTTTGGAATAACTCAGCAGATTTTTCATAATTTCTACTGACACTATAACCATGGTAATACATTAACCCGAGATTATCCTGAGCATACGAAAACCCTTGGTTGGCAGATTTTTCAAACCACTCGAACGCTTTTGCATAATCCTGACGTACAACTCTGCCTGTGAAATACATCACACCAAGGTTGTATTGAGCATAGGGACTACTTTGGTTAGCGGATTTCTCAAACCACTCGAACGCTTTTGCATAATCCTGATACACACCTTCACCATCGTAGTACATCAACCCAAGATCATATTGAGCCTCAGCATCGCCTTGATTAGCCAGTCGTATAGTTTGGTTAATATCTACCGCCATAGCCGACACAGAAAACATAGCAGAGACTAAAAACAGGGTGGTTTTACGAATCAATGGGATTTTGAGCAGGGGCATGGCGAGTCTCTAATGATTTATTTTTGGGGTTTACATTTGTGCAATATCACCATGATAGCAGACATATTTTCAAGCACTTATTCCGGTGATTTTCTACCCTCAAAACCATTTACCATAATGTACCTTTATGCGAGGAACCAAATCACCCCCAAGCCACCCTTGAGGATGATTATTTTCTAAGTATCTGATTTTTAAATTGTTTATATAATATTATATTTATTCGGTGTCCGAACAGTGTCCAAAAAGGGGATAATTCGAGGTTTTTCTCATTTTATCAGTAGGTAAGATGATAGAAAAAAAACTATAGATATTCTTGATTAAATTAAAAAGGGCTTGAATCTTCATATCAATTCATATATTACTAATACTGAATACTTCAGCAAGATAATGCGTTTTCTTATAATTTTACGTTAAATTCAATATTTCTCTTTTGCGGTATTGAACTCCTACAATTATAAATGTAAGCATGGAGGTTTACATGAAAACGAAAATATTAAGCTTAGCAGTTATTCTATTGAGCGCACTTTATTCAAGTGCAGCACTAGCCGATACAGGTACGGTTCTTACATGGGAAACACCGAATGGCAACTGGAAAGCGTGTGGACCAGTTCAATGCCTTTGGTCTACTCAAGAAACCGAACGAGATGCTATAGATATGGTCATAAATGATGATCGACACACAACTAGGTATATCGGTCATTATGGTAAATGTTCGCGTTATAGAGTGTCTAACATGAGGTCGTGGGATGATCCCACAGAAAAAGTTATTCGCGATGCTAAATGTGATGATTATTAAGAAGTCATAGTCATCACATATTAGAAATAAAAATAAGCGTCTTTATGACACCATGATAAAGACGCTCAACATTAACTTCGACAACCAGTTTTTGCTAATGGTCTAACTATTTTGAGGTGCGTCAAAACTTGGATTTATCTCATCAAATTGTGATTGGTGCGCTGTAGAGGCATCGAACTATAGCTTCATTGTTTACTTTATTATTTTCTGGCTTAGCTAGCGCCCCATGCTTGGAGATTGTGACCTTGTGTGCGCTCTAGCACGCTCAAGCTCTTGCTCCTTCTCATTTATCACTTCTCTAACTTGCTCAGCAATTTGTTTAATTCCTTCAATTCCGTCTGTATTCCTGCCTGTGAGCCGGTTATTTTCTTCTGTGACGCCTCTATTTTGACTTGTATGCTCACTAACTCGCTCAATTCGCCTTCCAACTTTACTGTATCGCTCTCTAATTGCGTCGTATCGCTCTCTAGATAATCGGGCGGTGTTATCGTGCTCTGATACGTCTTCAACTGCTCTACGAGCTGCATTTGTACGTTTCCTAAAGCTAATAACTCGCTTATCAATAATGCTTGCGTTGTTACGTGCTCTTTCCGATATGCGACCCATCCATTGAACACGTCCGTTTGTTCTATCATTGAAGTTTGCAACTGTTTGAACAACGTCGGTAAGCGTTCTAACTCTTGCGTCTTCGTTCTTGCCAATTTGTTCAATGAGGCTGTCAATTCGGCTATATCCTGGTCTTTCTTGCGTAGCTGCTGCTGTGTGTATCGCTCTTGGTCGTCTAGCATCTGCTCTTGGCGTTTGATCGTGTCCTGCTGCGCTTGCAAGGCTTGCTGTACTTGCTCTAGTAGTCTCTTGTCCATGACTTACCCCTGACTGTAGTCGATCTGCGGTTGTGACGGTGGCTGCTGCGGTGGATTGATATAGGTCGGTTTTGAGAACTTGTTGACCAAAGCTCCCCCTATGAGCATGCCGAACATCATTACCGTGATTGCGACGATACTGGTGACTATCACCCATTTTTTCATTTCTGATTTGATAACCTGCGCTATCCGGTCTTCTCGCTGCGTTATGAGTTGTTTGATGTGCTGTGTGTAGGCTTCTATCGTCCTTTCCATCTCTTCTGCGAACTGCTCTAAATGTTCTGTGGTATGGGCTTGGACGTTGTTCGTATAGGTTTCGAGGGCTGTAGACATATCGGTTTGATGTTTTGCTAACATGGTTAGCAACTGCTCGTTGCTGGTGTCTAGGCTTTCCATGCCTTGCTTGATGATAGTCTCGCTTTCTTCCAACTTCGCTGTCATAAAGCTGTTTAGCTGCGTCGTAGCGTTCTGTACTTCTTGCTCGATAGTCTTTGCTTGCTGTTGTGACTGTGTTTTGAATTTCGCTGCTAAAGTTAAAATCTCGCTCATATAATCCGCCTGTCAGCCTGATATTTCGTTTCCCTGCTGGGTTCTTGATAGAGATCGCTTTATCCGTCTCTCGTGCTATCTCAAAGCCACTACTCGTCAATGCTTGGACAACATCAGCACGATTGGTAATTACGCCCTCAATCACCAATGCTTGTAGACCGTCAGTAATGGCTTGTCTTGCGTCTTTAACCTGTCTTGGTAAGTTGTCACGCTGTGCCATGAGCCGCTTGTTGGCTGGGTCATTGGGGTCTGTAAAACCATGCTCGATGTTTTGCATGTCTTTCCATGCGTTGACTCTGCGCTTATCGACGTTATGGACATAGGGCTGAAATGCTCTGCCGTGTTCTAAATCTACGTTAGCAAAGACAAAATTCAGTTCTAACCTGCCTTTATCTCGATGCTCAATCCAGCTAACACTTACTCTATCAACGTCTAACCCTGCTCTAATGGTCTGCTCAAAGCCGTCCATCAAGGCATTTTTTT
>NZ_CAJHBS010000038.1 GCF_904846705.1 Psychrobacter sp. Pi2-52 | reverse complement strand
GACAACTCTAATATGCTATGCTCTTCCTCTTTTATAGTTTCATGTATAGCATTGATAGACTCACTCATAGTTGATTCCATGAGGTTATATAATAAAAGATAAGTCGAAGCTCTCAAAGTTTTTTGTAGATCTCTGTTTATTTCATAGCGTGAATTAGGACTAATAAACACCTCAAATTCATGGTTTTGAGGTGGTATATCTCTAGGAGACTCACTCCAAGGAATTAAAGTTTCATTGATTACGCTTGGATGAGATATATCTGCTAGATATTTTACAAAATCAACATATTTTTGGACTTCTTGTAACCGTTCTTGAAAGTTCTCATAAGCAAATTGCAGATTTATATTATCAATTTGCATCAGTTAATGCCTCATCTTCTAAGTTCACCTCACACCCTAAAAGCTTATTTTTCACAAACTCTATGCGTTTCTTGATTTTTGGTCTTGAATTACTAGCGTCTGAACGTATCATTGCTAAAAAATCAGGATCTTCATAAGCCCAATAAGTATCGGTAGGTAATACTTCAGAGTTTTCAGCCATAGCTAAGCTAGAACCAACAGACATTGCTTCAAAACGAATTCTTGATACAGCTTTTGAGGTAGCAGATTTCCTAAATCCATTTGAGAAGTGGTTTTCAACAAAGTTCAGTGTCTCTGTAAACTGAGTTTGTAGCTCATTTTTCTTATCTTCATTGAAGTCCTGATCCATATCATTGATATAATCATCCAAGAAGCCGAGCACGCTATTGTCTCTTGTACCGTCACTTCTCTTGCCAAAATTTAAGTACCTATCTCTGTATGCAAAAAACCTCAGAACATATTCTGTTCTTTCACGTCTTCTTTCTTTAGAAACTGGCATTGGTGTCATATTAATGAACTGTTCGTTAAGTGCAAGTTCTCGAATAAATGTTATAAAATCGCTGTCTTTTGTTCCTATCCATTTTTCCATATCAGTAAGTTTAGTACCGCCACTATTTAAACGATCAAACATCAAACGTCTGGCATCCTCATCAACATTTTTTAGTTCAATCATTCTAATAGTGCTACGATTAAAACGCCTTTGTCTAACAGGTGGCAAGTCAGAAAATTTACTATCTTCTAGAATTTTAAGACGTTCCATTCCAGTTAAAGTTAGCTGATTATTTAGATAGGCATAAATTGTTTGAACTCGCTGTGCGCCATCGATGACCTCCACGTTACCTTCGGTATAAGGGTCTTCACTTTCATCAATATCAGCAACAAATAAATAAGGAATAGGCAAGCCTATAAGCAAGGACTCAATGAATAAAGATTTTTGCTTCTCGCTCCAGACAAACTCTCTCTGATAATCCGGTATAAATATTTCAGGGTCTTGTTGTGAGGGATTAAATTTCATGGCAATAATTTCAATCGGGTACTCTCTAATATCAAAATCAAATTGCTTTTGATTGCTTTTAATTTCTTTTTCAACTTCTGCAAAGTTTAGCTTATTAAAAAGCTCGTTTTGATAGGTCACAATAAACACCCCTGTTAAAAATATTCGAATTAGACCAAATGCTTGCAGTGATTGATACTAGCCTTCAAATCATTTTCAAAATCTAATTTATTTTTCTCTAAACTCAAAATATTAGCTAGCTGATTACCTATTTTCCTACCTAAAGTAACTGGTACGGCATTTCCAATTTGGCGCATTGATTCTCCCCATGCACCAGAGAAAACAAAGTCACTAGGAAACTCCTGTATAAGTTTCGCTTCATGCACAGTTAGATATCTAATACTATCGTCTGCATATCGAATCATATTCTCTCCTCCTGGTACACCATGCGCCCCTGCTTTTATAGTTTTCGATGGAAGGTCAAACATACTCCCTGTATGCCCTGGATAGCTTCTAGCTCCGTTACGAAAATTATGATCCTCAATACCATGCTTGGATTTTGGATCAGGCAAATACCCCAAAACATCTCTCATTGTTCGCCAAGGCTTACCAGAAGGTGGTATTAAGCCGTATTTATTACGTATCTTCTCAGCTCTTTTAAGAAATGTCGGACTATGTGAGTATTTGAGAGGCGAATCTATATGATGACGCTCCCAGTATTCCATCGATACAAACTGCTCCCAAAGCAGCCTGTCCAAGTTAAACTCTTCTTTTGGAAATTTCCAAACATTTTCAATATCAGCTCGAAGGCCAACTATTATCACCCTCTCACGAGTCTGAGGTATGCCGTAATTAGCAGTGTTTATTAGCTTAAAACTTACCTCATACTCTGGTATAGGATTGTTTTTTTGAAAAATTCTGAGATTATAGAGGTGTTCAGACCAATCTAATCCAGTCTGAGGTTTAGACGAAGGATATTTTAATCTCAAAAGAATGTAATCAAAATATTCTGAAAAACTTGGACGAAGTATACCTTTAACGTTTTCAAATACAAAAGCCTTTGGTTTTAGTTCGTCAATTGCCTTGATAGCATATGGGAACATATCTCTTTCATCATTAAAAGCCTTATGACTTCCACCTAAGGAGAACGGCTGACAAGGTGGACCACCAGCAATTAGATCCACTCCTTTAAAAGGCGTAAAATCAAAACTTCTTATATCCAGTTCATGTACGTTTCTAGAGTTAAAGTTAGCTCTGAGTGTTTTACAGGCATCTTTATTAAACTCAACTAGAGCCAAGTTATCAAACCCTGATTCCTCTAAACCTTTTGCCAAACCTCCAGCACCAGAAAATATCTCAAGAGACTTCATTAGTTCCCCATAATAGACAGATGTTTCATAACTCTTTCTAAAATAACGGCTTCACTGCGTGGCGTTCCCAAGCATTTATCAGCCCATTCCCTACCAGGATGAATGACATCCCAATCTGATTTAGCTTGATTAAACCTACCCTTACCAGGCGTATGGTTTCCAAAGCCATCTAACGCAGAATTCCATAATGGTTGATTCAACTTGATTAAAGCGGCCTCTATAGTTCCTATCATATCCGAACCCTCAGCCTCAAAAATAACGAACCGACATGAAAAATCACGAATATCTAAACTATCAACTTTTTCTATATTTCTGGAGTGTTCACGTATTCTCGAATACAACTCGGTAGAGAGTACTTTAGAATCATGTGATGTGCGAGACTGTCTCCAGCCTTTTGGTACAGCTTTTCCTACATAAATCGGGTTTTTATATTCTAGTCTGTTAGCTTGAGCATAAGGGGCATAAATTGCATTATTTCCCGTGTAATATATTGCGTAAACACCTGCACCAGTAAACCTTTCTGTTAATGGAATCTTATGAACAGGAGTACCGTTGAAAAACCGTATAGCATCTTTTACTAGCTCTACAAATTCCTCACTATGATATACATGCTCGCTTCTATCAAATGGTCTTACTTGCATACTATAAATCTCTTATTGGGAGGGAAAAGCTGGCTATAAAATCAATTACCTATATTAACAAAATGAGCGATCTACGATCTTTAATAAGCTAAATACTCATGAATAGGTCTCTTAATGAATTGTGAAGCGTCTTTTTTCAGGCGGTTGATCATCTCAAACTCCCACGCCTTTTCATCTTGACCAGCGGCGCTCGTAGAGCTAACCATGTGGTTGTAATCTGCTATAAACTGCGGATTACGCGCAATACGCCCAAGCTGCTTATCGCTTAGCCCATCAACGGTGAACATATCTCCATTATCAGCATTACGTGCATCAGCGGCTGGTTTGCTCTTAGGTTTTGGCTTCTCATGGACAGTAAATTTAAATCCAATAATTTTACGTCCTTCTTTTACGTTCTCATATTCAACTTTTAAGTCAGTTTTATCATTAATTTCGTTGACTGCTAAATCTAACACTCGTTTTTTAAAGTCATTCATTTTTTTATAGTCAGTAACACCTAAACCTAATTGGCCTCTAAATATTTCAAGCTCAAATACTGGCGTATTTTTAGCTGATCGCCACTGCGCTATCAATTCATATAAACGCACTGAGTAGACGCTATTTAATGTTGCAGTTTGACGCAGTAGATACTGAGTAAAGAAGTCTTCTTTACCGTCAATACGTGTTATTTCCTTAACAACAGCAGGAGTAAATATTATCTCAATTGCGCCTTTACCTTTAATATATTTCGCCTGACTAATCCAGCGTGTTTTCACCTTATCATTGTATTCATCAATAAAGCTAAATTGTCGTTCAAATAATGTTTTTTCAGCGCTTAGCATGACTTCGTAAGCTGTTTGCCGAGTTACACCAAACGCTTCTGCATAGCGTGAAGATTCGATACGTAGAGGCTTATCAGAACTTAAGCCCTGATTTTTATCTCTGCTATCAATAATGCCAACTTGTATTAAACGTATTTCAGCTAAAGATAGACTTTGTATTACCGTGTTAAGCCGATTGGTTTTGACTACTAAACCCATTTTATTTTCTCTATGGTTGCACATAGCTCACCTCGGTTCACGCCCCGTAAACCTAACATCAGTGACTTACTGTGTTAGTTATTATCAATATGATTATAGTGACACAAAAAGTCTATTGTCACAATAGTGACAAATATATATAAGTCACTAAAAGGTAGGTAAACGTCACCTTATTGGTAGGTAAACGTCACCTTATTGGTAGGTAAACGTCACCTTATTGGTAGGTAAACGTCACCTTATTGGCAGTGAAACCCTCTCATACCAATGCTTACGGAGGACTTAAAAGCTTTTAAAAGCTTTAAAAACATTAAAAACCTTTTTTTGTTTTTTATTTAATAAAATCTACTTCAAGAAAAATTCGTTCACATCATAATTTTTACCTGCACTCTCATCAAAATCACGCTGGTCATTATTGTCTAAATAAGGTTCAGGCACAGAGTTATCTGTACGACGCGATCTAACCCTACGTTCATACTTCTCTTTTTTTGACATAACCTCAGTATCACCGTTATTAGCTACAAGCTGCCCACTTTGAAAATACTTATCATCTTTGTGCTTACGATAACTCTTACTAACCCCTTGTTCAGTGATGTTGATATCAAACTCTTGTTTTAATAACTTAGCAATGTCGTCAAAAGTGTAGTTAACATACCAATCCTCTCGCTTTTGGATAATGAAGCGGATAGCATTTTTCGTCAGCTTACTTTTTGCCATAATATTCCCTGCATGGTTGATTGATCATCATTGGTAGCTCCTATAGTACCTTTGAACACCAATGAAACAAAATGAATGTATTTGAAACTATTTGAACGTATTGCAGCCTTTTGAAAAGAGATTTTGAACGCTAATGAATCTATTTGAACGCATATGAAACCAAATGAACGTATCAGTTTTAAAAATCATGTTAATGAGGCTAGTAAGTTGAACCTAAATAGAAAAATGGAGGTGGTAGAGGATATTTTTAGGATTGCAGGATAGGCTACCGCCGTCAAAAATGGGGTATTTTTGGATAAGGTTTAGTTGGTCGCAGTTCATAAGACGACTTTTTCTTAGTGACAGTGTGAACGCTATTACTGACCAAATGGAACACAAGTGATCAGTATCGTTATCTGTAGCATCAAGAATTAATCAAAAGTTCCTAAGCAGCAGCTTAGGAATATTCCTTCAAGTCAGAAAAATTATGATCACGGCTAGGCTTCCAATTTTTATAGAGCAGCTGACAAGATCAGCAAAATAAAATCTGACGTTTCACCCGATCTAATTTGATCTCTCAAATTCTCATTTCACCAAAAAACTACCGCCTAGAACATCCAAGCAGCCCAAAAAAAACCACAAAATCCGCAGCAAAATAATTTTGATGAACGCATTTGGCAAGTTAAGCAAAACTGGCCAAAAAGCCTGTCGTGCCGACGGCAGAATATAAGTACACACACCATGCAACTGGTTGCAAACGCGCAAAACCTTACAGCGTAAAGCCTTGCTTGTACCACATGAGTCGTTACGCGTGTGGTACAAATATGATATATTGTGCTTTTATCCCTTTGTTTTAGGGGTCTAACGTGTGTCACAAATGGATTTTAAAAGCTATGTTAAATCGTAAAAAACTCAATGTCAGGATTGCGCCTGATTTGTACCGTCATTTGAAAGAAAATGCACCAACAACGATGACCGATTATGTAGAGACACTGCTCATGAATGGTCTAATGTCTGACATCAGTGATATTTATAAAGATGCTCAAAATCGCTATGAAAATTTGATAGCACTTGCGAGAAACGATGAGCTAAAATCCAAAGAAGCAGAGATTGCAGATTTAAAACTTAAAATAAAAAACTCAAATTCTTATCTTGAGACTGAAGTAAACCTGATGGTGAATATGTGTATTTCTGAAGGCGTGGCGCGAGAAAAAATAGAAAAATATGCTCAGGATTTTGATGAAGAAGATGAGCTAGCAACGAAGCTCAAATTTATTAATCGTCTGACAGTAGAGCTTGCTAGAGCGAGAGATTATGAAGGCGACACTATTAGAGGTTGGGTTCAAAAAATTAAGAAGTAATGCTATAAAAACTCAGTCAGGGATTGGCTCAAATTGATCAGTTGAGGGATAAACGTGGCGTTCTCTTGTGTGAAAAACGATAAGACAATTTATAGCTTTGAGTATGGCTTAGCGGACTGGATCGCACTCAAAGAAGATAAGGATTCTACCTTTAAAATGACCTGCTGCGGCAGTCGAGCGATTTTAAAAACAAGCAAGCTTGGTACACAGTTTTTTGCTCATAAGGTCAAGCCTAAAACCAATGATTGCTCTAAGGGTGGCGAGACTCCTGAGCATATTCATATCAAATATTTAGTCAGCAAAAAATTATTTGAATGTGGCTGGAGTGTTGAGGTTGAAAAACGAGGGGTATCTAGTCAAGGCGATGTATGGATAGCCGATATATACGCTGAAAAGGACAAGTTTAAGATTGCCATTGAGGTTCAGTGGAGTCGTCAAAGCTTCGTTGAAACAAAGCGCAGACAGCAAGTTTATAAGGACTCAGGTGTCAGGTGTGCATGGCTACTTAGAAGTGGCTCAGTGAAAGACAGGGACGCTATAGTCGGTGATTTTTTGCACAGAACAAAATGTGTGCCGGTATTCTCGATCTACAGAAATCAAAAAGAGTCTGACAGTACCTATAAGGTCTATAACGTCTGTAAAGCCGCGTCAAAGGAGCGATTAAACCCCGATCCGCTAGAGCAAACCGAGTTAGAGCTGAATGATTTTGTCGAGAAACTCGTATCAAGCAAAATACAGTTTCACCGAACATATAGCGATACTTCCAAACTCACGCTAGATATCGTCAGAATGCAGTGTTGGTCTTGCAAGAGAGTGACCAATACCGTTGTGAAAGCTAGGTTTAAAAATACGCTTTATGGTATTGAGAATAGCTATAGCAGTATCAGCCAAGAAGTTGATGAATGTGATAGCAAGACGATAGAGCTTATCAATGATAGCTTTGCTCAGCATTATAATTTCGCGCCATTGAGAAGCCGATACAGCAAAACGGTAAATGGCAGCTACATTGCTAATTCTTGTACCTACTGTGATGCTTTAATGGGTCGTCATTTCCTAAAGTCTTGGGGATCTTACTATTCTAGTCAGACGGTTGAGACAGACGAAATCATCGTACCGAGGTACGGTAGGGTATTAATGGAATTTGGCAAGGTGGGTTTTTATAGTAGAGCGATTGACTATAATGAGGGTAGATGGGTACTGACTCAATGAAAGTGTACTAGGTTTCCGTGTCATTATGCCTTCAGACTAAAAGACAGTTATACAAAGTTTAAGGTATTCTCATGAGCTTCTAGAACCTCCACCATTTTTTCTTTTTGTCCGTTGTAGGAGGCGGTGGCTCATACTGATCTTGTTCGGCCTGTACTTCATCATTAGATTCAGATTTTTTGAACTCAAGCAGTCTCACTTGCGCAAAATCGTGAATACTGGCATTGGCTTTCTCCAACGTCCTATTTAGCTGAATGATCTGTTGCTGGTAATTCTCTATCAACTGTTTTTGTTCGCTGACTTGTTGCTGTAGGTACTCATTCTTTAATTTCTCTAGCTCTAATTGGTGTTCAAATACTGTATTGGACAGTACAGCTTGACTGTTAGAGTGCGTATTATCAAAAGTGTTCAGTGAGTGTTCAGTACGTTTTTTGGAAACAGGTTCACCAAATACACGAAGCATTTCCGCAGTGTCAATTTTCTTGTCGGCGGTTCTAGAAAGCTCGCCATCATTGACTTTCTGATAAATAGTGGTTCTTGAGACACCCCATTCTTTTGCTGCTTTTGTCACCGATATATTCATTGTTTACCTAGTGTTCAAGTACGTTTTTAGTGGCTATCCAGTATGGCTGTCCAGAACGTTCAGTGAACAACTATGGCACTAATACAATGACTAGGCAAACTAGATGTAAATTATTTAGTGATGAGACATCGAAATATTTTATAGTGTGCCTATGCTCACTTAACGCTTGCTTTTACATCTTGATCTATCAGCCTCTTATTGTCTTTAACGATATCAGCGATCAGCTGCCGCGAACACTTGGCCATACCCTGTATTTCAGAATAGCTGTGACCAGCCTTTAACAGGCTTGCAATAATCTGACGCTTAACGGTATCTTTCCTACGTCCAGAATATTTACCTTCTGCCTTAGCACGAGCAATACCTTGCATCTGACGGTTACGGCGATCCTCATAATCTTTTCTAGCAATGGCTGCGAGCATATCCAGCATCATTGAGTTAATGGCCTGCAATACACTGCTCATAAATTCAGTGCTGCTTTCAGACTGAAGCGCCATATATGAGGTAGGCAGCTCTTTTGATACGATAGATAGCATTCTTTTGAGAGTATCCCAATCAGCTTGGTTCAAACGTGCCAAGCGATCAATTTGCTCAACTAAGATCACATCGCCCTTATGAGCATCTTCAATCAGCTGCATAAGCTTTGGCCGCACCAAAATAGCTCCTGATTCATTTTCGATATAGAATGCGGCAATTTTGTGTCCATGATCGTTGGCAAATGCTATGAGTTCGCTTTTGGCACGCTTAGCATCTTGTTCTTTGGTAGACGCTCGTAGATACGCTCTGATAAACATAAACACCTAAAATAGTCTTTTATAAGTGGTTCCATTATACCAGTCTGTTATAAGTAGTCTGTTAATAGGCTTGAAGGGTGAAATAGATGGTTCCGCTAGGGTATGCTCATAAAAAAAATATTATATATAGCTGCTCGAGTTTTAAGGCAAGTTAGTGTATCATTCTGACTTAGAGGAATATTAGCTATGAATATAGAAGCAGTAGATTTGTTTTGTGGTATAGGTGGACTGACCGCAGGACTTATAAAGTCTGGAATTAGCGTTAAAGCAGGCTATGATATTGAGTCTGACTGTCGTCATGGCTATGAACATAATAATAACGCTACCTTTGTGCATAAAGACGTGGCTGATGTTACTGCTCAAGAGATTAACGATTGGTACTCTAAAGGCGTAGTACGTCTACTTGCTGGTTGTGCCCCTTGTCAGCCTTTTTCAACCTATAATCAGGGAAAAGACACTACTTTAGATAAAAAGTGGCCACTTCTTTATCATTTTATGAGGTTAATTGAAGAGGTAAAACCTGAGCTTGTTACAATGGAAAACGTACCAGATGTAACTAAGCACAAAGTTTATCATGACTTCGTTGCTAAGCTTGAAGAGTTAGGCTATACGGTATCAGCTAGTAGAGTAGATTGCGTAAAGTATGGCATACCACAAACACGTAAGCGCCATGTGCTATTAGCCAGTCTTATTTCTAGTGACATTGCACTGATATCACCGACACATGATGAAGCTGTAACTGTTAGAGATGTGATCGAAGACTTACCACGCTTAAGCTCTGGGGAACAAAATAAGGAAGATCAGCTGCATATTTGCTCAAAATTGAATGATCTTAATATGAGGCGTATTAAAGCATCAAAGCCGGGTGGGACTTGGAAAGACTGGCCAGAAGGTTTGATTGCTAAATGTCATAGCAAAGAATCAGGAAAGTCTTATGGTGGAGTATATGGACGTATGGAATGGGATAAGCCTGCACCAACAATGACAACTCAGTGTTTCGGGTTTGGTAATGGACGCTTTGGTCATCCATCACAGCATCGGGCTATATCCTTACGTGAAGCAGCAATTTTTCAGACCTTTCCTGAAGATTATCAGTTTTATAAAGGCGTTCTTATGATTAAATCCGTTGGGAAAATGATTGGTAATGCTGTGCCTGTTCGTTTGGGTGAGGTAGTTGGACTAAGTCTGCTGAGGGGTTCGTAAATATTTTTGACAGGTTAAAAATTTATTTAATCCATTAAAAACCCCCATAAGAACTGCTTCTACACTTTGCAAATTACTATTCATTATATCGACAGGCATATTTTGACCACAGTACGAAAATGACTCCGATCCATGTGCCAATGCATTACGTTTTTGTTTGATAGACCTTATAACTTCAGAGTCCCATAATAAAGGTTCGTTGTCTGGTTTATATGGTGAAAGCTTGATGCCATATTTCTCACAATATTCTTTTATCACTTGATAATCAATATTTCCACTAAAAAGCCTTTTTTTATCGTAACCTAAATCTAATAAATTCTCTCTGATATCTTTATTATCTTTAGAGTACTCTACCACCTTAGATTCTGTTAATCCTTTTCGGAAAGAGTTTAAAATTACTTTGTGTACCTTTTCTGACAACTCTAATATGCTATGCTCTTCCTCTTTTATAGTTTCATGTATAGCATTGATAGACTCACTCATAGTTGATTC
>NZ_CAJHBS010000037.1 GCF_904846705.1 Psychrobacter sp. Pi2-52 | reverse complement strand
TGATAGCTATTTGTACAAGCTGCGTCATCTTGTTGAAAATATGTTTGCAAGGCTTAAACACTTTCGTAGTATCGCCATTCGCTATGAGAAGTTAGCTCGTAATTTTAAGTCAATGCTTTATCTGGCGTGTACTATCGTTCATTGTAAGATGAATTGAAGACACGCCCTAGAGAAAATAATGTTATTAACGCTAACAATCACTTTTTTACCATTATTTTTTCTTACTACTTACACAGTGTTACCTTATTAAGGTACTGATATTAATAGAATAATATGAATTACGCAGAGGAATGTAATTGATCCATTACAATTTACTTGAACGATTACTCAAACAGTTATTGAGCGATTGCTCAATATCATTTATAGTAGTCTCTATTGACTCGCTTACTAAGCAAAGTTGCTAATTTTGAGTAACTGCTTAAGCCAATAATTAAATGTAAATCAGCGATTGCTTTGAAACGAGCATGAAAACTCTAAAACACACCAAATCTCAAACCTATTGTTAGGAATTATATTATGACCGAATTTACTCTACACGATAAAGACACAGCCCCAGCAGAAAGCAAAGATTTACTTGACTCTTCAATCAAAGCATTTGGTATGGTACCTAACCTACACGCCGTGATGGCTGAAGCGCCTGGCTTGCTAGAAGGCTATCAAAAGCTACATCAACTGTTTTTAGACAGCAGCTTTGATGATGAAGAAACCACTGTTGTATGGCAAACTATCAACGTTGAACATGCTTGTCATTACTGTGTGCCTGCGCATACTGGTATTGCTAAGAGCATGAAAGTAGATGACGCTATCACTGATGCATTACGTGATGAGACGCCACTACCAACTGCACGTCTAGAAGCGCTACGTGACTTTACACTTTCTGTCGTACGTGGTCGTGGTAACGTTGATGACAGCGCGGTTCAAGCGTTTTTAGATGCTGGCTACACTAAGCGTCAGATTCTTGAAGTTATTCTTGGTACTGCTCAAAAAGTGATGAGCAACTATACGAACCACCTAGCTAATACACCAGTCGACAAGCCATTTCAGAAATTTGAATGGCATAAAGCTGACTAATACGTTTTTCGGCTAACGCTGACACAGTCCATTTGATGTTTTCATACTGTTGTTCGAAACATCTTCGGGCAGCAGTTTTCCATTTTAATTTATCGCTAATGAGAGATCCTATGGAACAGGCAAAAAAACCCTTACGAATAGACATCGTGTCAGACGTTGTATGCCCTTGGTGTGCTATCGGCTATAGTCAACTAGCCGAGGCATTGAAACAAACCAACACGCTGCACGAGATTCACTGGCATCCATTTGAATTAAACCCTAATACGCCGCACGAAGGACGAAACTATCGTGAGCATATTATGGAGAAGTACGGTACGACTGCTGAGGACGTTAAAGAGAACCGAGCTAGAATGACAACAGCAGGTGCAGAAGCTGGATTTAATTTTCAGTTTACCGATGAGTTTCGTACCTACAATACTTTTAATGCGCATCAGTTGCTGCATTGGGCTGATCAGCAAGGACGTATGCACGACCTAAAACAAGCATTGTTCGTTGCGCATTTCGTTGATAATAAAAACGTGGCTGATAGTACCGTACTGGCAGATGTCGCAGCAGATATTGGACTAGATCGTAATGAAGCACTCGCCGTTATCGCAGATCAACGCTTTGCCACTGTGATACGTGAAGTCGTACAGCATTCAAAGCAGCAAGGTGTTCAAAGCGTACCATCCGTTATCTTCAACGGTCGTCATCTGGTGAGCGGTGCACAAGGTGTAGAAAACTACAAAAACATCTTAAAGCAACTAGCAGACATGCCAGAATAAAAACAATAAACTGGATCTGATTTACCAATTACCCTCTATTGAGCACAGTATATAAAAAGGTATCATCATTATGTCAAACTCCAATCATTACGAGCCACCTAGCATCTGGACATGGGATGCAGAAAGCGGCGGTAAGTGGGCAAGCGTCAACCGCCCTATCGCTGGCCCAACGCATGAAGCAGATCTACCTCGCGGCAAACATCCGTTGCAAATCTACTCAATGGGCACCCCTAATGGCCAAAAAGTTACCATTATGGTCGAAGAATTATTGGCGTTGGGTGAGACAGAAGCTGAGTACGACGCGCACCTGATTCAAATTGGTGAAGGTGGACAGTTCTCATCAGGTTTCGTTGAGCTAAATCCAAACTCAAAAATCCCTGTGCTTTTGGATACAGAGACTGGTAGCCGTGTTTTTGAGAGTGGCGCTATTTTGTTTTATCTTGCCGAAAAATTCGGAAAACTACTGCCTAAAGATGCAGCAGCACGTACTGAAGTGATGAATTGGCTCTTCTGGTTGCAAGGCTCTGCTCCTTACTTGGGCGGTGGTTTTGGGCATTTTTACTTTTATGCACCAGAAAAGTTTGAGTACCCTATCAATCGATTCACGATGGAAGTAAAACGCCAATTAGATGTACTAGAACGAGAGCTTGCAGAAAATCGCTATCTAGGTGGCGATGAGTATACGATTGCAGATATCGCCACTTGGCCTTGGTATGGCAATCTAATACTAGGCGAAGCATATAATGCAGGAGAGTTCCTACAAGTTGAGAGCTATCCAAATGTGCGTCGCTGGGCAACTGAGATTTTAGAGCGTCCTGCTGTGCAACGTGGTCGCAAGGTAAACCGCACTTGGGGTGAACCTGCTGAGCAATTACACGAACGTCATAATGCCTCAGATTTCGAGCTAAAAACTCAAGATAAACTATATGCTCAGACAACTGAAGAAGCGAAAAAATAGACGCTTTGTCTATGTCTATGACTTACTAGCTTACTTAAGTAGTCTTATTAATCGACTTTAAAGGTAATGTTAATTTTTCCTGTTACTACTTGGGACGACTGTAAACATCCCATACTTTTGCACTTAAGACTGCTAATGTAACGCTGTTAAATACCAACTAACCATAAAAATACTATTAAAAAGGATAAGAACTATGTCAACAGATTATGCTCAAAAAATTCAAGCCGGTACTACGTTTCCTAAAATGGAAGTACAAGTATTAAACAGTGAAATGACTTCGTTAGGCAAACCTGAAAACGGTCATGACTGGAAACTGGTCGTTGTATACCGTGGTAAGCATTGCCCAATTTGCACAAAGTATCTAAATACTTTAGAGACAGTAAAACAGTCTTTCTATGACGTCGGTGTCGATATCATCGCAGTATCTGCAGACAGTAAAGAGCAGTTAGAAGCTCATCTAGATCAAATAGATGTTAGCTTCCCTATGGCTCATGGTCTGACTATCGAACAGATGAATACGCTAGGTCTATATATCTCTGACCCACGTTCAGAGAAAGAAACCGACCATCCTTTCGCTGAACCTGCTGTATTCGTTATCAATGCTGAAGGAAAAGTACATATCGTTGATATCTCGAACGCACCGTTCTCTAGACCAGATTTTGAAGCCTTGGCAAATGGTTTGGCTTTTGTTAGAAACCCAGAAAATAACTACCCTATCCGTGGTATGCACGGTTAATTGATATAGTAAATATAAAGTGTTGATTCATTCGATTATTTAGCTAATCAAATTTCATTGGTTAGATTATAGCGGGCGTATCGAGATAATTCTTGATACGCCCTTTTTTTGTTTATTGATAACTTAACTGCTATCAAACGCAGTCGCTTCATACTTAACTTCATCAGTATTTGCTCGGTACTAATGTGTGAGTAGCACTGTGAATCTATAAAAAGAGGTTCTAGACGAAACTCATAGACTAGCCAGCATATAAGGGCTATATTTGAGCTCGAAATATCATCATAAACATGTTCCCTTTTAATTAATCTGTATTTCATTTTTTATCGGTTTATTTTTATAGATAAAACAGACTGTTTTTATGGTTTGATTTGTCTCTCGTTTCGGCTAAATCTCAATACGATTGTACATTTTGATTTATCAATGCTGTTTATTATTTGTTGTTAACACTCGTACACTGAGATTGATTTCTGCTAAAATCATGCAGCAACATTATCAATATCTCATCATAGGCATGAGTAAAAGGATTCGATATGCGATTGAAATCAATCGTTCAAAAACTACATGAACGCGCTCCAAAACTGGGCAAAGCTGCCTCACTGACGACAGCAACCAGTGTGATTACCTTTAATAGTATGTTAGCTGGTTTACCTGTATGGGTAATGGGTGCTACCAAGGCTATCACCGGTGCTGCCATCGCTGACAAAGCCGTTATCGATGTGACGAACTATTGGATCAATAGCAACAATGCATTGATCGATAACGTATTACCACGTAAAGACTGGCGCATTAACTTACCTGATGATGTGCATACCAACGGTAAGTATCTACTGGTTAGCAATCATCAGTCTTGGGTTGATACCAGTATCGTGCAATATATCAGCGAAAAACGCTTGCCATTGACGCGCTTTTTTACCAAGTTTGAGCTCATATACATCCCCGTCATTGGTCAAGCTTTCTACTTTCTCGACTTTCCTATGATGCGTCGTCATTCCAAAGAAGCCATCGCTAAAAACCCTGCTCTAAAGGGTAAGGATATCGAAGAAGCGAAACGAGCGTGTGCGTTGCTCAAGGACAAGCCTTTTACGCTATTGAACTATCTAGAAGGAACTCGCTTCACTCCTAGTAAACATGATAAACAAAAATCCCCATATACGCATTTACTTAAGCCACGCGCTGGCGGGTTATCACTGGCTATGAGTGCATTAGGGGAAGAGATTGATGGGGTTTTAGACATGACGATTGTCTACCCTGACGGTGTGCCTACTTATAGTGACCTGTGGAAAGGCAATATCAAACGTCTGGGTGTCGATGTGCGACATATCGAGATACCTCCAGCACTATTTACGGCTATTAAAGAAGGTGGCTATGAGACAGATGAAGCGATAAAAGCACAGATGTTTGATTGGGTAGAGCAAATATGGCATCAAAAAGATCAACTAATCACAGAAATGTTGGCTGATTTTGAGAACAGTGACTTTAAGAGCAATGACTCTGGAAATAAAGACTCTGAAACTAAAGATAGTACTGAACAGGCTTAGCCTATTCTATCTACCAATAATCTTTATTATTTGATAACCTCAAGGTGTGTCGCACGTGTACTAATATGATAAAGGTAAAGCCATATAATGATGAAGTTCCGCGAAAAATGGTTTCGGGCGTTGTGCCTTGCAATATTAGTACATGTTGGGGTTTTCTTTATTTTCTATCTCAACACTCATCAGACGGATTCGGTAGAAGTAGCTGAGAGTCAAACGAACTCGACTGAACCTATTGCTATCAACAATGTAGATCTACCTGAAAAGGTCTATACCACTACTGTCACCAACACTAAGACATCTAATGACACTAACAACAATGTAGAAGACACGGTCAATAAAAAATCTGAGATTGGTAATGAGCTTGAAGCATCTCAGCTAACAAGTAGTGATGAGCAAACAGCCAACGTGGAAAGCAGAAAAGCATCCCCTTCTTCAGCTGCCAACAACGTCAATGATAAATCTAAAAAACCAGCTTCTACATCGATAGAATCAGTACAAGCAAACAAAAATCCTCCGCAAAAGGAAAAGGCGCTAGATGCCCAAACTGATAGCACTACCCAGTCTATAGTTGCGAGTACTGATGATAAATTGGAAGAGATTAAGAACAATGCAAGCTTGCTAGATATAGACGTCCCTGCTCAAAAAAGTAACGTCAAAATAGATAAAGACTATCTTTCAGCAAAATCTGAAGTGGAAGCGATAAACGATCAATTGAGTGCGGCTATCAACGAAGTTAAAAAGCGTAATCAGCAGAAAATTGATGAGCAACAACAGTTAAGAAATGAGGCGAATAGCCAAAGGCTTCCTGAAAATTCTAATTGATATTAGAAGCCGTATGGTTGATGATCCAATTAGACCAAATACCTTTATACATAAAAAAATCCCAGCAATTAACTGGGGTTTTTATTATCTTATCAATAAACATACAATATTAAGCTGTTAGCGCTCACCCAAACCTTCTGATAAGGTTTTAGTAATTGGCTTAGTCAAATAAGACAATACCGTACGCTCCATCGCTTTGATATCAACAGAAGCTGTCATACCAGGTTTAATGACAATCTCATCACCGCGCCCCTTAAACTCAGCACCATTAATCACAATTAATACACGGTAGTAAGGCTCTTCGCCTTTAGGTGTTTGCTCCATTAGCGTGTCTGGACTGATATAGTTAACTGTACCTTTCATGGCTCCAAAGATAGAGTAATCATAAGCATCGAGCTTAACCGTCGCTTCTTGACCTTCTTTGACATAAGCAATATCAGCAGGACTGACCTTGGCATCTATAACCAAGTCACTACTGGTCGGTAAAATCTGCATAATGACCTCGCCCGGCTTAACGACACCGCCAATAGTGGTCACGTTGATATTTTTGATTTTACCTTCTGTGGGCGCCATCAAGCGCTTCTCTTCAAGTACTTGTGCCCGATCTCGCAATTGCTCAAGCTCGGTATCTAGCTCTTCTTGAGCCTTGGTCATTTCAGCCTGTGCTTCTTCGAAGTACTTATTACGCTTGTTATTAATCTGCGCTTCGATATCAGCAACTTGACGACTGAGTTTAATGACATCGGCTTGACTGACATCGCCATACTTTAATAAAGGCTCATTCATGCGTAATTCTTGACGTGCCAACACTAGCATTTTCTCAAGAGAAGAGACTTCCTCGTTGATAGCTTGACGACGTCTGTTGTATAGCGCCCTTTGGTTTTGCACGTACTCAGGATAGTCCTGTACCCCTTTAGGAAATACCAACGGTTTTTCAAAAATCTCAGCATTTAGTCTTGCTAATTTAGCAGTTAGCGCAGCTGTCTTAGAAGCAGAGTTATCAACAGCTGCTTTTGCACGCTCTTCCTCCAACACTACCAATAATTGACCCGCCTTAACCTCTTCACCTTCTGTGACAGCCAACTGAGTCAATACGCCGCCTTCTGATGCTTGGATTTCTTGCGTTCGAGCACTGGCGATTACCGTTGCTTGCGCACGGGTCACTTGGTCAATCTTGGCAAATGATGCCCAAATAATTAAAGTGACGATCCCGATTAATGCTATCCAAATACTCAACCTTGAACGATTAACTTGGGGTTTAGTGGGTGTGTACTTATACTCTGACATGCCTACTTCCCTTGATCGTCTGTTGAATGTTTAGCACTGATGGGTTTTACGCTGATGTTTCTAACTCTAGAGGTAGCAGGCTTATTTTCGTCGGCACCTTCTTTTGACGGTTGGTTGGCTTTGTTAACGATTTTACCTTTTTGCTGCATGGTGGTTTTATTTTTTGCTTGATCGTTTTTTCTGAGCTCATCAAGTACAGCTTGTTTTGGACCATCAATAATAATACGCTGGTTATCCATAATGATCAGACGATCTACCAAGTCTAGCAATGCTGTCTTGTGGGTCGACACAATAAACGTTTGCCCTTTCGTCAACTCCTGACGTAGCACTTGTAGACAGCGCTGCTCTTGTCGGTTATCCATAGAAGCTGTCGGCTCATCCAGCAAAAACACATCAGGTTTGGTCAATAATAAACGGGTAAATGCCACTAGTTGCTTTTGTCCCCCCGATAGGCCTTTACCGCCTTCACTGATCGGTAGGTCAAGACCACTTGAATGACTGGATACTAAGTTGATTAGCCCTGTCCTATTTAAAGTCTCTTGAAGGACATCATCATTGGGCGCTGCCATACCGATTAATAAGTTCTCACGCAGGGTTCCTTGAAACAGTCGATGGTCTTGCTGCAGATAACCCAAGCGCTCACTAAGTGTCTCACGACTGATCTGATGTATATCAAGTCCATCTAACAACACGCGTCCTTCCGTTGGTGCATACAGTCCTGCCAGCACCTTAAGCAAGGTAGATTTACCTGAACCAATAGGCCCAAGTATCGCTATACGCTCTCCTGGTTTAATCGACAGTTGCGGAACTGTAATGGCTGGTCGATCGTTGCCTTGGTAATTGAACGTCAATCCATCGCACTGATATGCGCCTTTTATATGCGTAGGCGATAATGGATACGCAACGCCTTGGTTGTCTTGCTCCAGTGCAAACAGACTCTCAATATTCATTTTGGCGGCTTTGGCATGAGCGTACTGTACTAGCAGGTTGGGTATCGCCATAACAGGCGCTAACACTCTACCACCAAGTATCGAGCAGGCAATCAGTCCGCCCATTGTCATGTCACCTTGCATGACGACAAACGACCCGACTATTACGATACCAACGTAGCTTACTTGCTGTAGCATCTGCGTAAAATACGTTAAGTTATCATTGGCATGCTTCATATCCAAATCGTTTTTGATGGTGACATCCATCACATCTAGCCAACGCGAGAGAAACTTCCAACTGCCTGCTCCTGCTTTTATTGTCTCGACGCCTTCCACAGCTTCTACCAACAGACCCGTCTTATAATAAGAGGCAGTCGCGCCCTCTGATGCGATGGCATCGATGCGTTTGCGTGCAATCAGTCCCATCGTAATTGCGATGACCGCCGCTATCACTGGTACAACAGCGACTAATGGCGAGCCAATAAAAGCTATTAAGCTGATAAAAATAATGGTCATGGGCAAATCGACTAAGCCAAAAAGCGTGCTCGCCGTAAAAAAGCTACGTACTTGCTCATAACCACGTAACTGTGCTGCCATAGAGCCAACTGACCCCGGCATTTGGTCGATACGTACTTTGAGTAGACGTTGGAACACTTCTCGAGATAGGTACTGGTCTAGACCGACGACGACCTTATCCATGATTCTTGAGCGCGAAAACTTCATAAACGCTTCAAACATAATCACTAAGAAGACGCCACTGGCTAAAATAATCAGCGTGTATTCACTACGCGTTGGTATGACACGGTCATAAACTTGCATAGAAAACAGAGAAACGGCTAATGCCAACATATTAATCAGAAAAGTGGCGATAACGGCTTCAGCTAAAATACCTTTATAATTACCCAAATCAGACTTTAATAGATCAGAAAATGAGGCTTTTCGCTGTTTAATATGATCTTCTTTCAAACGAATACGCATGACCAAAGTCAATTCTTCGGCACGCGTATGTACCTGCTGGTTCACTTGTCTAAAGTTCCAACTTTTTTGCGGCGTTTGGCTGTCAATCACGCCCCAACCTAAATCCGTTCGATACGCCAGTAAGGGCAAAAAAGCGGCATCAGGCTGCTCTAGTATTTCTGGCGTATCGGTTATGCCAATGCCTTGTAATACTGCAATGACACCGCCTAACTCATGAATGCTTTGACCTTGTCTGTCCGACTGCTCACTATGACGTTTGACGACATCATGGAGCCGTATATTGTCTACTGGATAGCCTTGCTGTCCGAGTAAATGCTTAATCGCATCAGTCAGCGTTTCGGTCAGATCAACCTGCTCTGAGTGTTGCAGCTCATGGTGGTCAACAGACTGAGACGGTGTCTTTTGTAATTGTGCACTCATATTAATCGCTTATTTAATATTTTAGATGGTTGCGTATGTAGGGTAATTTACGCCTATGTATATGACTTTTTGATTTACTTATGTGTCATATTCTCTTGATCAGTTATCGGCGTAATACTGTAATCATCATTTAACATGAGATACTCACCATTGTTCAAACTTTGCTCTGCCGTCGCGGGCAGCTTAATATCGATATATTCTTCTGCTGAGTTGTTTCCATAACCAAAATGACGACTAGCGCTGTTTTTGTCTTGCTTATTGAGCCATTGCTTGACAGAGTTAGCTGGGCTAAACAAAGTCACTGGGTCACGATTATGAGAAAACTGCTGCCACTGCATGATGCCAAAATCTACTTGTAATCTATAAAATGCACCCAACATTTCTGCACGAGTTTGTACCAGCTGGACTTGATAATCGTTATGCTCACGGACAGCATTTAGTACTTCTAGCCATGACTTGCGTCCTGCAATGAACTGCCGACGATAAGAGCTGACTACAATCTGTGCCCCTGCTACAGCCGCAACCAACGAGGTTTCCCTGTCTTTGGCACTGACAAACTGCTGATACTGTACCTGAATATTCTCTATGACATTACGGCGTGCGGCTTCTTGGTTTTGTACTAGGCTGTTGACCTCTGCCTGTGAGGCTCGTGCTAGCGCAAAATTAGAAAATCCAGCACCTGGTGCATAGCTCAACCCCACTGAGAACTTACCATCGTTTTCGTTGTCCTCATGATAGTAAGCATGTTCATATTGGGCATAAATGGTTGGGTAACGAGCCGCTTGCTGTGCTTCGACACCTTGCTTAGCGGATTCAATTTGGAAGTGTTCTTTTACAACGGTAGGATTATAAAACCCTGCCCTATCAAAGGCCATTCTTTCAAAGTCAACGGATTGCTGCTTGGCTTGATTTACCAATACCTTAAGATTCGGTATGCTCGTGACACTCATCTGAGACAGTGGTTGACCAATGATTTGTTCTAACCTAGCAGCGGCAATACGTTGCTGCTCAACTGCCGCTTGATAAGATGTTTGCTCTTGCAATATACGGTTAGTCACCAGGTCAAGCTCAATACGAGCTGATACACCTTGACCAACGCGTCGCTGCATCATGGCTTCGAAATCATTCAGCTCTTTTAAATTCTCCACATGGACACTTTGTGTCGCGACAGCTTGGATATAGCTTTGCCAAGCATCAATCGTTGTTTTGGCCACTAGGTTTTGCTGCTCATAGATATACTCTACAGCAGCCTTGTCATCAAATATGGCTTGATTGACATCTGCGGTGAGCTTACCCCCTGTCCATAGGGGCTGGCGAATGGTCACCTCTGAGACAAAATCATTGTCTCTATCGTAACCTGAGCTTACGCTTGGTGTTGGTAAAAGGTTTAATTTGGCCGCATTAATTCCTTCGGTAGTTGCTTGTTGACTCGCTCGAGCCGACCCTACTAAAGGATGCGTTTGAATTGCCTGCGCCACTAGACTATTGATTTGGAAATCTGCTACTGCTGCGTGTGAAGTCACTGTAAAACATATACCAGTCGCCAAAGCGGTCATAAGGTGATGTATTGCATGACGGCTGGTTAACTGTTTTCTATTTGGCGATTTTTTCATATTAGTTTTCAATGAACGCTCTTATTGATATGCTCTTGAATAAGTATATAACATCTATGCACTAAACCTTACTAGACCTTAGGCTATAAGGCAATCTGTATAATAACTGAAATCATGTCTAGTATACTAGATAGAATAAAAGTCTGATTTACAGGAGTTTATTTAGCTAAATAAACTCTGTATTATCCAACAAGGGATCTTTTTAGCAAAATTCTGTTTAGATACTACTTCCACTTTAGTTCTACGCTTTAGAGTTTTTCAAGTTGGTTTTCTATATTCCACGGTAACCCTCCCAAACTTAAGACACCTAATAAATAGAATTAAGCTGCCTGATTGAGTTTCTGTATCGGTGTAAA
>NZ_CAJHBS010000036.1 GCF_904846705.1 Psychrobacter sp. Pi2-52 | reverse complement strand
GGTTTTACACCGATACAGAAACTCAATCAGGCAGCTTAATTCTATTTATTAGGTGTCTTAAGTTTGGGAGGGTTACCTATTCAACCAGTTCAATATAGGCATATCGCCTCACTTCCTTCTTTATTTTCAGCCGTAAATGGCTGGCATGTTTAGTGCTTAATATTCTGAGTGGTAATTTATCATATAACCTGCTTGCTCTCACCAGATATCGACCTGTAATAAGATATCTTAGGCATTTGCCTTGGTAGAGCTACTTTAAGCTATTGTTGGATTTTTCTCAGGTTTGATTTGGCTGGATGCAACATCTAATGACGTTTAGTATGGTTTTTACCTATCAATTTTTGTGGGGTGTTGGTATATTTGAATTCAAATAGTAATTTGCAAGTCATGAAATATTTCCTAGCTTTTTTCAACTATTATATTGGACGAATCATTTTCTATGAATCAGAATGCAACATCCATTAATTTTTCAAGAGCTGGTGATATTTTTCACTATCGCTGGGCTGTCAAAAGATGCTTAAAGTTATTAGATTTCGATACTGATTTGACTCATATTACGATAGAAGGCTCTGACGATTTTAATCAAGGTGGTGAAAATGTAGTTGATCTAGCTGAATACAGGCAGTCAATTGATGGAGAAAAGTCAGTAGAATACTTTCAGCTAAAACACTCTACTGTTAGAGCCGATGAAGACTTTAAGATATCCGATCTCAAAGATACTATTGTTGGATTTTCTCAAAGGTTTGTAGATACAAAAGATAGTAAAGACTATGCAGACTTTGAATTTACTATAATAACCAATAGAAAAATATGCCCTAAATTTAAAATAACTGTCGATAACCTTGCTAAAGGGCTTACTGCAGATACTCGTTCTGTCAATACATTAAAAAAATATACAAAGCTTAGTGAAACAAAGTTAAGAGATTTTTGTTCACATCTTAATTTGTATGATATCGAAGGCAATCTTAACGTACAAAAGCAAGATATTCATAAAGAACTATCTAGAATTTGGATATCAAAGAACGTTACCGATATGGAGCATTTATTGGTAGCAACTGTTTGGGAACGCTTAGAACCGAATAAGAGTAACACGATAAAAAAAGAGGACATTCTTGAAGCGTTTAATATTACTGATATTAATGACTTTTTCCCTGCACCACCAAAATTTGAAGCCCTTCCAAACAACTATGTTCCTCGCCAACAGCAAGACACCATAATCAATAGTATTCAATCTACTAACACTCACACTATCATCACGGCATCAGGGGGTATAGGCAAGTCAATTCTAAGCAGCAATTTAGTTAATATTTTACCTAT
Organism: Psychrobacter sp. Pi2-52; assembly: GCF_904846705.1. Lineage (GTDB taxonomy): Bacteria > Pseudomonadota > Gammaproteobacteria > Pseudomonadales > Moraxellaceae > Psychrobacter. The sequence goes on along the minus strand of NZ_CAJHBS010000036.1, from coordinate 10,651 downwards.
ACCTAATATAGTGATTGCTTATGACTGCTTTGGTAACGGAGGCTATCGTAAGACCAGCGAAAAACGACATACTGTTAAAAATGCAATGACGCAGGTTATCAATGAATTAGCCAAAGATGGATATTGCCTACAAATTATCCCTACTAGAAATGAGCCTGATGAACATTGGATTCGTCAGTTTCTAGGCAGGATAGATGAAGCTTGTAGCAACTTAATAGCCGACCATCCTCAAGCATTACTGGTCATCGTATTTGATGCTGTAGATAACGCCATGATGGCGGCAGATGAGTTCAATGAAAGTTGCTTTGCTAATCAGCTTTTGAAGGAAGATGTGCCAGATAACTGTCGGTTAGTTTTTACCTGTAGGCCTGAAAGGCTGGAGCTACTTGATCCACCAAGCTCTATCGTACCACTAGAGCTATCACCCTTTACCATTGAAGAAACGCTAAAAAATCTTCGTCAATATTATGCTGATGTAAATATAGCGCAAGCAGAAGAGTTTAATAGTTTGACGGGTGGTAACCCTCGAGTGCAAGCTAATGCATTAGCTTTAAACCATGAGTCCTTACATGAGTTACTATTGTCGTTTAACTCAACAATCATAACTGTTGAGGATTTAATAGAAAGACAGCTAGCAAAGGCTGTTAATGAATTAAAAGATAACTTCCCATTAGTTTATAGACAGGACATAGATAGCATTTGTATAGGATTGGCAACCTTACCGCCTTTTATTCCTTTATCAGTATTGGCCACTATTGCAAATATTCCAGTAGATTTAGTAAAAAGCTTTGTAGCAGATTTAGGACGTCCTTTATGGCTAACAGACCACGCTGTTCAGTTTCGGGACGAACCTACCGAAAAATGGTTTCAAGACAACTTTAGTGCAACCAAAGATCAAATATCAAACTATATTAATGCTATCAAACGCCTTGATATCGTTAGCCCATATATTGCTGAAGCTCTACCCATATTACTTCATAAGTCTGAAAAGTATGATGAATTAGTGGCATTGGCACTGTCTAATGAATACCTACCTGAAGGCAGTCCATACGATAAGAGCCTAATTAAGATCACACGTTTACAGTATGCTTTCAAAGCCTCACTAAAAGTTAATCGTATTTATGACGCTACTAAGCTCGCATTATTAGCGGGTGAAGAAATTGCTAGTAACGAGCGTCAAAATGAAGTACTCAAAAATAATATTGATTTAGTCACTCAAAATCTATCAGAAGGCAGAATAACGGAACTAGCCCACAAAAAGGTCATAAGAGGAAAGTGGCAAGGCTCTGAGTTAGTGTATTCGGCGTCATTACTCGCAAGCTTACCCGATTCAAAAGGACAGGCTACAGTTTATCTGCGTTCTGCTGAACACTTTTTACGCCGCTATTTTGAAAAAAGAGCTAAGCACAATGAAGATACGGATGGGCATTTCTATGAACAGATTGACGACATTGATATCGTAGAGCTTACCTCAGCACGTTTCAATATTTATGGTTATGTATATTGTGTGGACTGCTTTTTGCGTTTTAGACCGCTACAAAGTATCTACCGTATCACTTTACCATTTGTAAAGAGGCTAATTAATAAGGGCGATATAAATACTGTTTGTAAAATGGCGGCTCATGGTAAGAGTGATCCTAATTTTATACTTGCAGTAACTGAAGCACTTATGCAAGTAGGTATAACACCGCCACGAGAATGCTTGACACGATGTCTTAATCTAATCATTAACTCTAAAACACGACTTAATAAGCATAATCAGCATAGCTTTGAGAAAAGCTCTTATTCTAACAATACTTTCTTATCTTTTTTCGAAGCATGTTTAGTAGAGAAGCTACCGATCAAAAATATTAGAAGAGGTTTAAACTATTATTATAGTCTACCCAATTTATACGCTCTTTCAGAAATAAGAGCTCATGGGGACGAAGTAGAGAATTTCTTACGTTTTTTATCCTTACAAGCAAGTTTTCAAGATAACTTTAAGGTAGATCGTGAGGCATTTATTAAAAAATGCTTTCAAAGGGATGATAAAAAAGACTACGAGTCAGAAAAGGAGTTTAAAGATAGCTGTGCTCTAATCAATGAGTTTTTACCACTGTATATTTTAAGGATAAAAGTACTTAGTGGATTAAACATTATAAGCTTAGGTCACTTGAATAAGAACGAAGAGGTTTTTACCAAGCCGCATTCTAGTTATTATCAAGATTACGACCCTAAAGCTTGTTTAGCAACTAAAGCAAAGTTTGAGATAATACTCTTTGGACAATCCGACTTATTTATAGATATATTTATCAAACAACTTAAGACAGACACAATCAAACGTAGCTTTCAGAATAATTTTTATTTTCTAAGTACTAGTTGTCAACATCCGGAGCTTGAAGAATTAGTTGATTTCTTTGAGTCTGATTTACACAAACTTTTAAACAAGTTTGATATTGAAGAGTCACCAGAGACGTATTCCGATAGTTATATAAGTTTTGCTAGAGCAATATTAGCTATCGATACAGATGCCGCATCAGTTTATTTCGATACGGGCTTAAAAAAAGCCACAAATTTTGGCAATGAAGTAGCCCATAGATGGGAAGCAATATCTGCTATAGCTCAGCGTAGCGTTGAAGACAAACTATATACTCCAAAGCTTGCCCATCGTTACATGCGCGTGGCAGAGCTGATCGGTGACTCTGTTACAGGGCAAAACTATTGGGATGAGAGACAAATATTCTCTACTTGCTTAAAGTTATCGCCTTTAACAACGTTGGCAATAGCAAGTAGATGGAAAGAGCGTAATGTTGGATGGATTGGTATTTCAAACCTCGTCAATGGTGTTCTAAACATTGAAGAGATTAATCCGATTAACTTATGGGCATTCACAGCATTCAGTTTTGATAATAGTTTGGTAGATTTTTTTGATAAGATCGTTGCTATGACACCTGATAATCATAGTCAGCAGACTATGCTTGATCATGTGATTAGAGATTTAAGAGTTAAAGGCCGTGTCGGTAGAGATTGGAACACCATCGAAGACATAGCGAGCCAGTACAGTTTAAGCAATAATGAATTAAATGATTTAGAACGATTAAATGAGATGGATGAAAAAAATGATTTTAATATGGTACCTATTGATAATTTCTCTAAAAAGAAAGATAACGGCGAAAAAACTCAAAACTGGCTAAAACGCTACGGCCATGTAGATATTCTAACAAAGAATGGCTTTAGAGAGGCTTTTACTATTTTTAAAGATAACAGAAGGTCTAGACAGTATGATGATTATTTTTGGCAAGGTTGCTTTGAGCAGGTAAGTTCTAGAAAGTCACTAGTTTTTTTAGATATAGTCGTCAATTCAGAAGAATTAAGCTTTCATGAGATAAGGGACGCCTTCGAAGCTATCCCAGAACAATGGAAAGCTCGACCCGCTTTATTGAGTCACTGGTCTATCTTGATAAGTCACTTAGCTTCTAGATTTCCTATTAATTTCACACATAATAATCGTTACGAGAAAAACTTCTTAGGTTCCTTTATCATTAATGAGACTTCTAGAGAAGCGATTCGTCTAGGAGCAACCAAAGGATTGTCTGAAACTGGACTGGTTGAAGATGCAGGTTCACTTTTTCAGTTTGCGCGTTATTATGCATCGCAACTAACTATTGCAGAAGCTAAAGACTTGGTAGACTTCGGCCTCTCTCGTTTTGAAAAATATATCGATTCAGAATATGCAGACGGCGTATGGAATGATGAGTTTCTATTACCGACCAGTATAGAGTATGCAATAGTTAATTATATCTATGCAAACCTAGGATCGCCTTTTGTAGAGGAGCGCTGGCGAGCTGTACATGCAGTAATACGCTTATATCAATTGAAATGTTATGAGGAAATAGACTTACTGATGGATTGTCTATCTAATGGAGTGTTAGATATTTTTATTCCACCAGCTTATGATTTCTACGAGCTACATGCCAAACTGTATCTGTTAGTTGCATTGACGCGTTGTGTTCAAATAGAAGTAGATCCGTTAGTTAAATATATGACAACTTTCATCTCTATAACGTTAGATAACAAGCAAGGTATCTTACTCCAATATTACGCTAAACAAATATGCTCGCAAATATACAAGAAGTGTCCTGATATTCTCAATGAGTCAGCTTTAAGTGCTATCAAGCAGAAATGCGTATCTCAACTCCCTCAAGTTGACGACAACAAATATACTTACACTACAAATTCGCCATGGCATAAGGATGGGGAGTTTAACGTCACCTTACCTGAATTCTATTTTGGATATGATTTTGATAAATCTTGGCTTCCACCTCTCGGAAGCGTATTTGGTATTTCAACAAAACAAGTAGAAGATATAGCAAAAGATATTCTATTTAATGAATGGGAGATGGTACTTGATGGTAAATGGACGAATGACAGTAGACAAAATCTTTGGAAAAAACTAAATAGCCATTCACGTCAGTACGATATGTATGGCAGAGGTGGTGACTACCCCGATATTGATAGTTATGGTTTTTATATCTCTTATCATTTGATGTTTGCGGTAGCTTCAAAATTAATTGAAGCCATGCCAGTTGTTCAGGTCAGCTATCACGAAAAATCGTCTTGGTTAGAATGGTTGGATGGACACCTATTACTAGATGATAATCTTAAGTTGTTGTCAGAAAGCAGAGACTATATACCTATCGATAGAAGAGATTGGGTGTTTGCAGATGACAGTGAAGAATGGCAATGGCAAATACAAGAGAGTGATTTTATTGATTTACTACTTAGCACTCAAGGTAATGATACTTGGTTGAATGTAGAAGGCGAATGGGAAGAGGTTGAACATAGTAGAATCGAACGCGTCTCATTTAAAAGCATACTAGTATCCAAGCGTTTTAGTCAGTCTTTACTGCACACTACTATCAATCATGAGAACTATATCCATAGATGCTTTCTCTATGACTTTTGCTCGATCAATGATGGACATGACGACAAAGTATTTACAGCAGTAAAATTACTTGAGTTAGATAGACAGAAATACGGTGTTGGCTCTAAGGATCCCTCCCTTGGTGGCGTCAGGAGAATACAGCCATTTAAGTTGCATTCTGATATTACCCAAGTAATTGATTGTACTCATAGTCGTGATATGAAAGACTGGCAACTTGATGCTAAGCCATGCTTACAAAGCAGATATTGGAGCGAGGATAACCCAAGTCATAATGACGACTATATAAGAAATGGTAATCAAGCGTTAGCATCTTTAGATTTATTGACCCTCATATGCAAGCAAATGAACGTAGAAGTTGCCATACAAGTTGACATTAAAAGAAGATATAAAGACTCATTCAGTAGATGGAGTAATGACGATGACCTCGGATACATCCCGCCATACAGCAAAACCTTCCTCTTATCTGCAGATGGAAAGCTTAGAGACACAACAAAGCGTTATCAACTTAGGTAAGCGTTTAATTGATAATTTCAGAGACAATGAAGTTGATGAGATAACAGCATGGATGTGTAACTATATCGCTGAAAAAATATTATTAGCTGAACAAACTGATAATGAGGATACTAAGCAAGAGTGCTTCGACATTATACTTAGCCTTTGGGAAAGACACTCGTCATTTCCTGATGGTAAACGTCCATTTGAAAATCTTGAACCCATTTTAGAAACATTGGTTTCGCTAAATCCTAATAATCAAAACAATAGATACTTATCTAATCCATTTGCTCAGCTCTCTTCAGATAAGAATGACAAGGATTTGAACAATTGGCTTAAAATGTCGAAGGTTTTAGATAAAACTGCCCGTATCCTTATATATTTTTGTATTGACCAAGCCATTAAAGAAACTATAGATGAAGATACCAAGAGCTGGCTTAATGAAATAGCACAGCCCTTAGAAGACCCCGTTGCTAATATTAGATTCCTTTATCCAGATAAAGATGAGTCTAAAGCGAATCAAGATAAAATAGAGTCTTTGAGAGGTAAGCTCGCAACTATGGAAGAGTTCAGATCCTTAAGTGAAAGTGTTATGAGGGCTATTGAAGATGAAATATCAGACTTGGAAAAGCAGCAACCAGCTACGAACCTTTGAAGCACATGCCGAGTCTATACTAAAAATTCATTGACGATATTTGTACAACCTATCTCATTAAACTAATTGATGACACATACCTTAGTATTTTTTAAATGGATTCCCAAATACACTTAAAGCTAAGTATTTATCGGCCTCATAATCTCTAGTATAGAAATGCTTGTTGGTTTGAAAAACAGCTTCGGCAACTGTTAAAGCATCATCAACCCATCTTCGTAAGAAATATTCAAACCAGTTTGGTGTCATCATTGCATCTAATGGCCAAGGTGAAGCAATAATAGTTTCACACCCATTTCTCAATAGTTCTTTCTGTAAGCTGATTGTAGTTGATAGATAAGGATGGTTATTGAACCTTCCAGCATTACAGACAAATAGAATAACGACATCACAATTACGTAAATTTTGTGCAAAATTTTGATAATGAACTTTGAACCCCCCTTCATCGCTAACTGATGAAAAATAGTTGCTTTTTCCAGTAGTACCTCCATGAGCAGTAATCAAAGCCAATTTACTATTCTGTAAGCTTGTTGGCAAATAATGGCTAGTATTTAAGTCTATATTATAATTTTCAAATGTATTATTATCAGTATACCTATCAATAATCGTCTTTAAAGTCCATCCTTCTGTATCAGCATTAGATATCCATGCTTTTAATGACGATTTTTTCTGACCCTCATCTGAGTTAACTACATAATTTAACCATGTTATAGAGGGAGCAGTAGTTATGACGTTTTCCGCTCCTATAAATTTACCCTCATTTAAAAACAGATTAGGTATCAAGGAATGTAATTGTGTATCAAAGATAAAAATCGTGCTGCGTGTTGTCTCTATATTCAGTCCCAATAGTTCTATTGAGTCATAAAATAAATTTGGTTCTTCGTTAGCATCATAATAGCCATACTGCTTTGGAAAAGACTTATTCCATTCAATAAAGGCATCAAGGTTAAAAGTGTTAATTTTTTCAATCTCAATTATGCTTTCTCTAATTTTAGCAATTACCAATTGATTAATTTGGTTAAGACCTAAATAAATAATATCCGCATCTCTTCTCAAATTATTTACGCTAGCTATATATTCATCGATAGTAGCAAAAGGCTTTATTGGAGAATCTATTTGATAAGAATGTCTATCTCTTATAGCATGCTCTGCGAGAATCTCTAGACAAAATAGAATTTCATATTCATTTTTATTATTTATATCATTTAAATACATGTGTGATAGTGTTTTTAGTTTAGTAAAGTCTTCTGAAGACTTTTCAGAATAACGTCCTTCTTGTTTAAGATACAAGTTAAATATGAAATTAAAATCACCATGTATTAACGCTGATAGAAAGTCTGGTAGCTTAGAGTTAGTGGAGTCTAATTTCCTAAAGAAGTCATCAAATTTTTGAGTATCAACCTCTTTATCTTGAAGCATTTTATAAGACTGAATAGCTAAAGTTAGAGATGGTTTTATATCATGATGAAGTTTCAATTCATTTTCATAAAATTCAAGTAATTCAGGTAATAGGCTTATCAGTTTCGTTATATCGGTATCAACCTGGCGTATGCAAGCCTTAAATTTGACTGCTAGTCGAATAGATTTAATTTCATTCGCAGTTGAATCAAGAATATCTCTATTAAATTCACCAATATTTCTTTCGACGATCTCAAGCACTTTTAACGCTTTATCATTAAAATCTAAATCTCTAAGAATTCGTGCCGTAAGGATTCCTGTTAAGTAGTATGAGTTCACACTAATTTCACCATGCTCCATTGATAGCGCCAGACAAGTTAAGGCTTCATCTGTATCGTTCATTCTATGAGACACATCAGCATAGCCCAGTAGACCAATTTTTTTACGCTCTAATGTTTTTGGTATAAAGAGTAAGTATTGTAGATAGTCTCTGATTTTCTGACTATCGTGCTTTAGCGTCATAACTGAAAGAACAACTCTTAAGAAATGTAAGTCACTATTTTTGGAGGAAGAAAAACGTGCTAAATTATAAATTAATGAAAACGCGTAATTAATACTTTCAACCTCTTCGTTAATTTCCTCTATATTTTGCTGCAAATTATCCAAAGCTCCGTAGAACTGTAGTCTGATTAGGTCTTCTATAACTTTTTGCTCTGGAATAAAATTTTGTGGAAACGCATGATATTCTCCTATAATTAAAGTACCAGTAGAAAATATCTCATCACAAATAGATTTTGTTTCTTTTTTTAGGGTATTTATATCAGTTGTTATACTAGATCTATCAATTTCATCAATATCATTTAGTACAAAGCCATCACTTGTAAATTTATTGTAGATATAGCTAACAATAAAAGCAAAGCCATATCCATAGTTACTAGCATAATCAACTAATTCAGCTAATTTATCCTTAACATAAGTGATTGATTGATTCTCAGTATTTGTTAATTCAAAGACATATTCAAGTATGTCTAACAGTAAATCAGAGTCAACTCCTATTTCTTCATGGGGTTTAGAAAGAAGTATTTTAGCTAGAGATACCAATTGTGAATAAACAAAGATATTATCAAAGTAATCACGATGATTTAATATCAAATGATATAATTCTATATATTTCCCTTCAGATAGCAATTTCTCTTTAGTTATATGCAATAATGAAACTAAGTATCTATCATGGATACTTTCTATAGCTTTAGTAAAGAATACATAGGGGCTCGTATCTAGTTCATTTATATTATCTTTGAGATAGAGCATATAATCTATGAATTCCTGCTCAAAGCTATTGTTCAAGGAGAAATTATACGCATCTTCATAATTCTTACTTTTAATCATTTCATTAATTTTGTATAGCTTAGCTTTATTAGACTCTGGGAATAGAGTTACTATCTTGCTAGTAACTTCAAAATATATCTCATCATTTAGACCTTCACTTAAGTCAGATATTTTTGCTAGATAAAAGTAGTCATCAGTTAAGGCTAATGCTTGTTTCAGTAGACCAATAGTTGTCTCTTTTGTATAGAGGTTTTTAGAAATTTCAGCTAACTTTAGATAATGATGCGATGACAAGTTATTCTTATTAATTGACTCGAATAGGGAATCAATTTCTTTCTTGAAAAAACCTCTATCATCCATTAATTGTGAGTAGACCTGTAATTTTAAAAAATCTTTATCATCAATACCTTCTAAATTATTTATATATTCAATGAGTTCAGCAATAGCATTGTCATCAATCATATTTTGAATTTTAAGCTTTATGTCTTGTTCTTGATTCTTCATTGTGTTAGTGAACCCGCAAATACTCAGTGCTTCAATCTCGTATAGTGGTGAAATAAAGTCTAAATCTAACATATACAGTTGTGTGTCAAATATAATAAAGTTACTACTGCCTCTATTCTCAAAGCTAAGAACAGTATTGGCAACATTTAAGTATCTAAGCTCAAAATCAGTTAGCTTTTTGCCGTTTAATATCTGAGTCAGTTTAGGGTCATAGTCTGAAGGTAAGTATTTCTCAGTATTTAAAACAATAACGAATGCGTTCTCCATACTGTCTATGATACTTTCTAGTTCTGAAGTATTAAAGTAAGAAGCAGTAATGAACTCGAGGGTTAATTTATCTTTAAGTATTGAGTTATAGTGGGTTTCTATTTTTTCGATATCTATATTTAGATTGGTATTGATAATAATTATTTTTTTGTAAAGATATTCAGATTCTGAAATTTGTATAAGTGCCGAGTACGAAATCAAGGTATCTATATATATATTTATGTTTTTTTCGTCTCCCCAGAAAAATAAATCCATATTGTCTGGTAGAGGTAAATCTATACTACTGTCAATACGTTGTTGAAAGAATTGATATATATTCTTGTTTTGGCTGGTAATATCCATTTATTATAAATCCTGTATTAGAAGTAGCTTTTCATATTTTTGTAGTGGTCAACTAATTTTAGACGCCTGATAAGAGGTTTTGATTAAAATAACATTTCTCTGTTTCAACTGGTGATAGATAATCATTGGAGCTGTGCGGTCTCACGGATTGATAGTAGCCTCACATATAATCATTTATGGAACTTGAAGTCTCAGCAATATCCTCATAGGCACTCTTTGGCATCCACTCCGTTTTTAAACTTCTAAAGAAGCGCTCAGTGGGCTCATTGTCCCAACAGTTGCCACTACGACTCATAATTTGCGTCATAACACCCTCATAACTAACCACGGATTCAGCGAACGTCTTACTGTTGTAATGCGTACCTTGATCAGAGTTAAATAGGACGGCATTTGGCTTAACTCTGGTGTGATTAACCATCTGTAGTGCTGAACTTGTTTCTCTTTTTTATGCTTACTTACCCTGTTATCTAGGGTGGAAACTCCAATCCCTAGCGACTCTGCTACTTCCGCAATCTTGCGCTTTTGATCAACTACTAAGCTAATGGCTTCAAGTTTAAATTCTTGAGTATACTCTCTGCGTTTAGTAGTCATACTAGTTATCCTCTTTGGGCTAGTATAATCTCTCATAAACTGTTCAAGTTTATTATGGCATTATATGCCTAGTAAATTAGACCTCTTGCAAAAGTCATAGGTTAAGCTCGAAATTAACAACACCGGCGAATAGCTTCATTCTAAGATCATAG
>NZ_CAJHBS010000035.1 GCF_904846705.1 Psychrobacter sp. Pi2-52 | reverse complement strand
GTTTGGCATGGTTCTTAGCCAGTTGTTAATGTATGAGTTATTGTAAAATACTCTACTACTTTTGCAAGAGGTCTATTTAAAACGTCCAATCAAAATAGAAGTTGAGATTTCCCTATAATACGGTGAATACAAATCTATTGTTAATAAGTTACTTACTATGAATGACTTACTTATCCCTCTAAAATAAAGTCCTAGTAATATTTTCTATATTAGGGCTTTATAGTTAAAGCTCATCAAACACTCTATTAATCCGCTGTATCTCGTCTAAACGTCCACATCTTATCGTCAGACACTTCTTTATCATAGCCATATTCTGTCAAATCCAAATGAACTTATTACGGGTCTTGCTACTCACTAATTATTGAGCGAGATATTGTGCTGCTAGTCGGTATAAAAGAGTTTCAAACAAAAATAGGTAAAGTTGTCTTATTGATTACCTTTCTCACTGATAAATGAGTGTGTATATCTTTTACGCTAGCAAGCTTATGTAGCTTACGGGTGAACCGCTCATAACCATCAAGATTAGGGCTCACTACTTCTAATAAATAATCATAAGAACCCGATACCACATGTCCATTAATCACCTCGTCCATGTTGGACAGAGCGCGTTCGAAAGCTGCGATAGATTCTTCTTGGTGGCTGTTGAGACTGACCTCCACAAAGAAACTCATCGCAATACCCGCTTTGGCTTTGTTTACGTTTGCTTGATAGTTCTCTATATAGCCTTCGTCCTCCAAACGCTTTAGGCGTCGCGCGCAAGGAGACGGCGACAGCCCTATACGTTCGGACAGTTCGGCTGTAGATAAACGCGCTTCTTTCTGGAGCACTTCCAAGATATGGCGGTCGATTTTATCCATAATTTACCTTTTGGCTTTTTAAACCAATAATTTTGATTTAGTTAGCATTATCCACCAAATATTTGCAAAATTGCAATGAATAAATAGAGATAAAAGCGCGTATTTTAATCGATAATTGGTCTTTGTATACCAGCATAAGACACGACTATGAATACGATATTCCATCCCTCATCGCGCAAAAATCCTTTGTTTATGATGTCGCCACTAACCAAAGGCTATGTGGCGATGAGCGTTGTATTATTGATTTGGTCAGGATTTGCGTTGACTGTACGAGCGGTTGGAGCATCGTCGCTAAGCATTGCCGATGTCATGCTCATTCGCTTCAGTGTACCGCTGGTCTTATTGACTCCTTGGGTACTCTCTAGTTTGAATGAAGTCAAAAAGATCAGACTGCCAGATATCATGTTTGTTTTACTTGGTGGCGTGCCTTTTCTTTTATTGGCTGCTTTTGGCGCAAGTACGGTACCAGCAGCTTACGTTGGTACTATTTTGACAGGTACGCCAGTCTTCTTTGCCGCAATATTGTCTTTTATTTTTTATCGTCAACGAATATCATTGAGGAAATTTGCCGCATTAATCCTTATTCTCTTTGGTATCGCTACGATGATTGGCGGGCGTGCACAGTCAGTGCCTAATAGTCTTCTGTACGGTGTGGGGTTATTGTTGATGGCAAGCCTGATTTGGGCGGGTTATACCTTGGGGTTAAAAAGCACCAAGTTAAGTCCAATAGCTATCGCTATCGTGCTCTCTTATACCTCGTTTTTTCTGACATTGATGATGGTTCTGTCTGGCATTGTGGAAACGAATGTAGGTTCTGTGTCTTTTGATGAAGCGCTTCCGTTTATCCTAGTACAAGGACTTGGTGTAGGGGTGGTATCAACCATTGCGTTTTCTTATGCAGTCAAAAAGCTGGGCTCCATTCGTACCTTATTACTTGGCTCTTTGTCCCCAGGATTAACCGCTATACTGGCTACGCTGATACTTAATGAGTCTCTATCAGTCATTATGATATGCGGCATCGTACTCAGTACCATTGGCGTCATCTTGTCCAATCGAGCGAAATAAACTAATTAAGGAAGTATCATGATGTTAGATAATATGCCTGTTATCAATGGCGATCCACTATGGGCATTGTTAGGTAGGTTTCGCGCTGACCAACGTAAACATAAAATAGATCTGTTGGTTGGTGTCTATCGAGACGAGCATGGCAATACGCCTGTGATGAAAACCGTGCAAGACGCAGAGATACATCTTGCTCATGAAGCTCATTCAAAGGCTTATGGCATGCTATCGGGTAACGCTAATTTTAACCAGCAAATGGCAAAATTTGTACTGGGTGACAGTCCAAGTCTAAAAAGCCAATGCACGATTCAGACGGTTGGAGCATCAGGGGCGCTACGACTCATTGCTGATTTAATCGCCACGCTCTCTCCAGATTCAACCGTTTGGATCAGTGACCCTGGCTATATCAATCATCGTCCGCTGATGGAAGGTGCTGGATTAAGAGTTGATACGTATCCATGGCAAAATAAAAATGGTCAGTTAGACATTGATGCGTGTTTTGCCGCGCTAGAAAAAGCAAAAGAAGGAGACGTGCTGTTATTACATGCGTGCTGCCATAACCCTACCGGTATAGATCCTTCTTTAGAGCAGTGGCAACTGTTTTCTGATAAATGTAAACAGAAAAATATTGTCCCGTTTATTGATATGGCGTATCAAGGTTTTGGCGATGATCCTGATACCGATGCTGCAGGTCTTCGTCTAATGATCGAAGACGCTGACTTTGCATTTATCGCCGCCAGCTGTTCAAAAAATATGGGGCTGTACAACGAGCGTACGGGTATTGCTACGGTGATGACGACGAACCATGAGCGTCACGCAGATATACAGACACTTTTAGAAACCATCACACGCGCCAATTACTCCATGCCGCCCAATCACGGTGCCGCAGTTGCTTCTTGTTTGCTAGACAGCCCAGATGTTTGGCTAGTAGAGCTAGCAAGCTACCGTAGTAGGGTAAATACTATTCGCCAAGCATTAGGCGCAGCCTTAAAAGATAGAGGTGCACCCGCAGAGTTTTTGGACATTTCGCATCAAAAAGGCATGTTTTCTCTATTACCGCTAACAGAAAACCAAATGCTCATGTTGCAAGATGAGTTCGCTATCTACGGCATGCCAAATGGTAGAATTAATATTGCAGGTTTGAAAATGACGGAAATCCCTCAACTAGCGGACGCTATCATGTCGGTTGTTTCACGTTAGAGAATAATTCTTATCGCTCAGTGCAATGGTTTTATGCATTAATCGCAACAGCAAGAAGGACACAACTATTTATACTTTATATTGGGATAAGGGTGGCGCCAATATGGCTACCCATGCTGTCTTTGAAGAGCTAGGCGTGCCTTATGAAATGATAGAAATAGACCTGTCTAAGAACATGCAAAAATCAGCTGAGTATCTAGCCATTAATCCAAATGGCAAAGTACCTACGTTGGTGCATCAGGGGTAGGTCATTTATGAGTCTGCGGCAATTTTAATGTATGTGTTAGATCAGCACCCAGAGTCTGGGCTAGCACCTGATATAGGATGCCCTAGGCGCGGTGTCTATTACCAGTATTTGTTTTGGGTGTCTTCTACACTACAAGAAGCCGCTAATCGCTGGGCACATCCCGAGCAGTACATCAGCGGCGAGCAAAATTTGCAACAAGTGAAAGATAAAGCGAATGATGTGCTAACCCACTGCTGGGATATTGTTGAAAAGAAGTTAGCGAGTAATGGTCCATGGTTGTTGGGCGATAAATTAAGTGGGGCTGATTTTCATTTATTTATGATCGCTCACTGGAGTCAGCGATATGCGAGTCGAGCACAGGATTGGACACACCTAGATGCACACTATCAAGCCATGCTAAACCGCACCTCGGTACAAAAAATGATGGAACAAGAAGGATTGTTATAATCCGTTCATAAGTTCAACTCGAAGATATCTGGTGAATGAGCTAGAAGCACTGAATTCAATGCTTCTAATGACTTCTAGCAATTGTAGTAAATGTAGTTTTATATGAAGCTACTGAAGCGCCGCATCTCTTCTAAATGTCCATGTCTTATCCATCAGACGCCTTGATGCAGTAATAGTATCCTGCCAAATCAAAATGCTTTAGCTGTTCAGCACTTCACTTGATATTGACCATTTTCTGACCTTTCTCGATGAATCGCGTTTCGCTAAAAGTATGATTTTGTCATAAAGTCTATTTGGCTATTAGAAGTTCTGTTATCGGAAGATAGCAGGGCTTTTTTGTGTCTAATTTCAATGGTGAGTTTCTTTTAACAAGTACTACTATATATGTTATTATTTGAATATATAATGGAGTGACAATTCAATCAAAAGGAGTTTGGACACGTGTTGCGGGTCAGAATGCGCAAAATATCATGTGCCATTTAATGTGATAACGATGAAGAAGATTAGGCTTGGAATCCTTATAGAAGATAAGACCTTGGCGTGGTACAACTTTGAACCACTTAAATCATTGGTGGATGAAGGAGTTGTCGAGGTTTGTATTGCTATTCAACGAAATATAAAACAGAAACGCAGTGTACTAAAGTCTATTCCCCTAATTAATCAAAAAATATTCTCTTTTCTTTCTCGAACTAAGAGTAATGCTAAGCATTATTCTATTCACGACTTATCAAAAAATGGCTCAATGCCTACTATCATGTCTATACCGAAGCAGGGTGAGTACACTGAAGAAATTGAAGATTCAGTGATTGAGAAAATCGAAGCTGCGGATTTAGATTACCTGCTTAATATTGGTTTCAGAGCGCTGACAGGAAAAATTTTAAGTATTACAAAAAACGGTGTGCTTTTTTTTCATTATGGCAATAATGCGATACAACATGATAAGCCTACGTTATATTGGCAGTTTGCTGAACAATGGGAAAGTAGTGTCGTTACTTTGCAATTATTAAATGAACATCTTAATGTAGATAAAGTAGTAGAGGAAGGTTATGGCACGCTATTTTACTGGGATTATAACTTAACTAAGCGTAAGTCAAATGGGATAGCAGCATCGATATTATATTGGTACTTCCACAGGAATAGAGTTGGAGTTAATACCGGAAAGTCTATTAAGACAACTGACGAACACACGTCTCATCACAAACCTGACTTATCAATGACCATCAAACACTTA
Source organism: Psychrobacter sp. Pi2-52 (assembly GCF_904846705.1). Classification (GTDB taxonomy): domain Bacteria; phylum Pseudomonadota; class Gammaproteobacteria; order Pseudomonadales; family Moraxellaceae; genus Psychrobacter. Next base: position 11,572 of record NZ_CAJHBS010000035.1, on the reverse strand, counting down.
CCTAGATTCTTAAAATATTATACTGTCAAAACTTTTTATAAGAGTTTTTATCTCAATCAGTGGAGCCTCTTTATTGGATCTGTTGATCAACCAATACATACATATACAGAAATACCGCCTGCGAAAGGCTGCTTTTGGGCTGATCCTTTTTATATTGAACACGACTCAAGACGTTACATATTTTTTGAAAGCTTAAATTACAAAGAGAATGTTGGTCGAATAGAGTGGATAGAGCTGAATGAAAGCCATCAAATTATTGGTTCAGGAAAAGCTGATTTGGGTATTAGCACGCACTTAAGCTTTCCCAATGTATTCGAGTATGAGGATGCTGTCTATATGATTCCAGAGGCTGCAAAAACCAATTGTATTAGCTTATTAAAAGCGACAGATTTTCCGTGTAAGTGGGAAAAAGTTCATGAGTTAGTTTCAGGCGTTCAGGCAGTAGATAGCGCCGTGATTGAGCATAATGGATTATGGTATCTTTTTACAACCCACGGTTCAATTTCAGCATTTACTATGGATTTAGAGCTGTATATTTATACCTCTGACAAGCTGCAAGCAGATAATTGGACCATTCATCCTTCGGCGCCTCTAAAAATTGACGTACGTGGATCTCGATTAGCAGGCGCATTATTCCGAAAAGACGGTCAGCTCTTTCGTACTGCTCAGGATGGCACTCTTAGATATGGGCGTAGGGTGGCTTTATACCTAGTAGAGGAGTTGACACCGACCTCTTATAAAGAAACCTTTGTACGTTATATTGAACCGAATTGGGAGACTGATATTGATCGTCTCCATACCTATAATATTTATAATGAAACAGTAGTACTTGATGTTTCAAGGGATAAGTTGCGTTTTAGAGTATAGGTACTAAAAAATTTAGTGGTTGGAGAATAAAAAACCCATCATAAGTTTCGGCTTATGATGGGTTTTTTATAATTTTGACTCGTATTATCTCAAGCTACTGATCCGCCGCATCTCGTCTAAACGTCCACGTCTTATTATCGGAAGCTTCTTCACAATAGTAATATCCTGCCAAGTCAAACTGCTTTAGTTGTTCAGCATTAGTCAGCTTATTGTCAGCAGCATATTTGACCATTAGCCCACGTGCTTTTTTGGCATAAAAGCTAATTACTTTATATTGACCATTTTTCTCGTCTTCAAATCGTGGCGTAATGATGTCTGCCTTTAGTGCTTTTTTCTTTACCGCCTTAAAGTATTCATTGGAAGCTAAATTAACCAATGTTTTGTCATCGCTGTCAGCCATACGTGCATTGATAACGTTAGTCACTTCCTCGCCCCAAAACTCATAAAGATTGCCACCGCGCTCATTTTTCAGCTTGGTACCCATCTCTAAGCGATATGGCTGGATAAGATCTAGTGGCTTTAGTACTCCATACAGTCCAGACAAAATGCCTAAGTGCTCATTGACATAAGTAGCGGTATCTTTGTCCATATGATACATGTCAAGCCCAGTATAGACATCACCATCGAATAAATAGCCTGCAGGTTTGGCGGCGTTATCAGAGGCATCGTTAGTAAATGGCTGCTCTTCGCTCCAATGCCATTGTTGATTGCGCGTGGCATTAAGCTGAGCCAAATCGTCAGATATACTCATCAATTCTTGTAGGTCAACAGGCTCTTTTGACTTCAGTACTTTCATCAGTTCTTGTGAGCGTTCGATTAGCTCGGGCTGACTATAATAATTGCCTAAATTTAGTGGTATAGCGTCTGTTTCGTTCAGGGATTTTGCAGGGGAGAGCAAAAAATACATGGTTATTCCTTATTATAATGAATCGATGACGGGTTTTTTCGAGTGTCAAGTATTCTTATTATACGGTATGCATGGGTGGAACTTGACTTCACCTTGCTCATTTTATGTTCATTGACGTTATTTGTTTAATAAAAGAACGGATGTAACATTAGGAAATAAGTAGAGTTAGGCCTGTATCTATAAGGGCTAAGCGTTTTTCGGAAAAATAAAAGGCTTTAATATACCAACAAAAAGTATGCCAATGGTGTAAATACCTAAATTTTTATTTTACTTGTGGGTCATCATTAGACAATGAAACTTGACGAACGATATCTCTATAATAAAAAGGCATGATGGTAAAGTAGCTATCATTTATTAAATTGATAACCTTTGGTCGCTGTAATGGATTAATCATGATCAATGGGTTTTGTCCCCTGTGCTTTTTAGATGTGCGTTGAGGGTATTAAAGGTAGTCGTGAGACGTAAATATAGTCATTGGACGTAAGTAAGGAGACGGTATGAAAATCGGTGTAATCAGTGCAGATATCACGAGCGAGAGCCGTGTAGCCATAACCCCAGACGCAGTCAAAAAATTGCGTAAACTTGGGTTTGAAGTCGTCATTCAGTCAGGTGCAGGTCAAGCAGCATACTATGCTGATGAGTTGTATCAGGCTGCGGGTGCCGACATTGCCAGTAGTCGTACCGAGGTGATTACCCAGTCTAAGATTATTACCACCGTCAATGACCTACCAGCGGAAGCCACTGAAAGCTTATCATCTGGTCAGATCGTCATTGGCATGCTTGACCCGTATCGCAACACTCAGCTTGACACTTATGCAGCCAAAGGCGCGACAGTCTTTGCGATGGAATTATTGCCTCGTACACTGTCACGCGCACAGAATATGGACGTATTGTCGTCACAAGCCAACCTTGCTGGTTATAAAGCCGTATTGCTCGCGGCCAATGAGTATTCACGTCCTTTCCCAATGTTTATGACTTCAGCAGGTACGGTTAAGCCAGCTAAGGTCGTTATCCTAGGTGTTGGTGTTGCAGGTCTACAAGCGATTGCGACAGCCAAGCGTTTGGGTGCAGTGGTAGAAGCCAGTGACTTACGTCCGACCGCTCGCGAGCAAGTGGAATCACTCGGTGGTAAATGGCTTGATGTGCCGATGAGTGCAGAGGAGGCTGAAACAGCTAAGTCTACCGGTGGTTATGCATGGACGCCATCAGAGCAATATGTTAAAGATCAAGCAGCTGTCGTAGATAAAGCGCTCAGTAATGCTGACATCGTTATTACCACGGCGCAGATTCCTGGTCGTAACGCACCGCGTTTGGTACATGGCGCAACGCTTGCCAAAATGAAGGCAGGTTCTGTACTGATCGATATGGCGGCTGGTACCGGTGGTAATGTCGAAGGCAGCGTGCCTAACGAAACCATCACCACAGACAACGGCGTACGTATCGTTGGTGCCGCCAATATCCCATCTATGCTCGCCGCACAGTCGTCAGATTTGTATGCCAATAACCTTGTTAACTTTATTACGACATTGATTGCACCTACTGGCGATGATGCATCGGCTAGCTTGGCACTTAACTTAGACATGGAAGACGAGATTCAGGGCGCACTGGCAGTGACACATGACAGTCAGGTACGACTGGCCAAACGCTAGTTTGAACAGTCTATTACCACATATTTCGTCACTACACATTTGCCAGTAATGAATAAATTTTTAGGAGGATTAGATGATTGCCACTATTTTAGCTGCAGCGCCAGCCGGTGCGGCCATGAGTAGCACACCATTTGTAGCGATTTTCACTGTATTTGTGCTCGCTATTTTTGTCGGATACTACGTGGTTTGGGGCGTAACGCCTGCATTACATACGCCATTGATGGCGGTAACCAACGCTCTATCAAGTATCGTCATCGTGGGTGCGATGCTACAGACCGTCACGATTGATGGTTCAATGTTTACACCGACCAGTTTGCTTGGTGCCTTTGCGGTATTTTTAGCCAGTATCAATATTTTCGGTGGCTTTGCTGTGACTGAGCGTATGCTTGCGATGTTCAAACCGAAAGTGAAAAAAGCGCCAGTCGCAACCCCTGATGTTGGAGGTGATGCATGAATGACTTCTCAGTAATGATTGCAGCAAATGCAGATTGGTTCTACCTAGTCGGCGCGATTCTTTTCGTTTTAACCTTACGTGGTTTGTCTAGCCCAAAGACCGCTATCCGTGGTAACCGCTTTGGCATGGTAGCGATGGCGATTGCGGTCGTCACGACATTCTTCTTAGCAGAAGGCCCTGTGCTTTGGTTAATTATTGGCGCGATGATATTGGGTGCCCTCGTTGGTATGTGGAAGGCAAAGACGGTTGCGATGACCCAAATGCCAGAAACCGTCGCTTTGATGCATTCATTCGTCGGTTTGGCAGCAGTAGCCATTGCATTAGCGACGGTATTGCACACTGAACAGCAGCATGGCGCGGTTGCCCGAGTTGAGCTGTTCATTGGTTGTTTCATCGGTGCGATTACCTTTTCAGCCTCGGTCTTTGCCTTTGGTAAGTTAGCAGCAAAAAGCTGGGCGAAAACGTTGGTTGGTGGCTGGGTAAAACCTGTCCAAGCGTTATTGTTCATTGCGATGATTGGTTTCGGTGGCGTCTATTTCGTTACTGACTCATTACCAGCATTTTATGCGATGGCAGTGATTGCCGTTATCTTTGGTTGGATGTGGATTGCGCCAATCGGTGGCGGTGACATGCCAGTAGTCGTATCACTACTGAACTCATTCTCAGGTTGGGCAGCAGCAGGTATTGGTTTTACGCTTGGCAACTCGATGCTGATTATCGCAGGTTCGCTAGTCGGTTCATCAGGTGCGATCTTGTCTTACATCATGTGTAAAGCCATGAACCGCTCACTACTTAATGTCTTGTTTGGTGGCATGGGCACGTCAGCTGTGGCAGCAGGCGGCGATGATGGGGCACCGAAGAATTACAAAGCAGGCTCAGCAGAAGACGCAGGGTTCCTGATGTCTAATGCCAGTAGCGTGGTCATCGTACCAGGTTACGGTATGGCGCAAGGCCGTGCACAGAATGCAGTAAAAGAGCTATATGAGTTGTTAAAAGAAGAAGGTGTTAACGTTCGCTTTGCTATCCATCCAGTTGCGGGTCGTATGCCAGGTCATATGAACGTCCTATTGGCTGAAGCTGATGTCCCTTATGATGATATTTTAGAAATGGACGAGATCAACTCAGACTTTGCGAGTACAGATGTGGTGTTGGTCATCGGTGCGAACGACGTTGTGAACCCATCTGCGAAAGATGATCCTACTTCTCCAATCTTCGGTATGCCGATTCTAGAAGTCAGCAAAGCCCAGACGGTCATGGTCATCAAGCGTTCAATGAGTACTGGTTATGCAGGTCTGGATAACAGCTTGTTCTACATGGACAAAACGATGATGATCTTTGGCGATGCCAAGAAAATGGTAGAAGAGATGGTACGTACTATCAATGGCGGCGGTCATTAATCTCTAAGCTATGTTTTTAACCATGATTATTTACAGATAAGTTTTAGATAAAGAAAGTCACTGAGGTGGCTTTTTTTGCGTTAAAGTGGGCGACATTTATAAGCCGACTATGGACTGAGGTTATTTCCAATTATGGTCAGTTTTTAATGATCACAATATTAACTGCGCTTTATGTACTCAGTATACGATTTGCGCTTGATTAATCTTTTAGCCCATGTGAGCTGCTTCAACGATAGACAATCACCAATTATAAATACGATGAAATAAGAGAAAGATTTATGAACATGTTACTGCGTTTTTTTATTATGGTTAGCTTACTTAAGCAACAGCTCAAGCATCAATCGACGAGCGAAACTATCAGTCTAGAGACATTGACTGCACCGACCGTCCGCCATTATCGAATTTTGCCCCACGATATGGGGTTTCGCGATCATTTGCCCAATTATCGTTATTTATCATTTATTGAGCTCAACGTCACGCGCTGGGTAAAGGCGTGCTGTCACCAAAAAGGCATCAAGTCGCTGAATTGGGTGATTGCCATGCAAGAGATGATTTATCTTAAGCAAATTAAATTTTTGGATAAAATGACGCTTAGCAGTGCAGTCGCAGGATGGGATCATAAATACGTGTATTTTGAGCATCGGTTTTTTGTCAAAAATCAGCTGATGGGCGTTGGTATGACCAAGTTTGTTTTTACAGATAGTAAAGGTATGCGCACACCAGAAGTATTAGATATGATGGGCGAGCAGTTGACAGATACGATTAACACATGGAATGAGCACCAAGTCGCGGTAAAATCGACCAAATCAGCCTAAGCCACATCGCCAAACAGTATTGAAAAACAACATCGTAAAGTAACTTGGCTATAATCATTTGCTGAATTTTGGTAGGATAGAGCCCATCAAGTCGTCAGTATTAGGACGATGGCATCGTTTTTAATATGATGATTCTCAAAACGACTAAAAAAAGGTACCGTTATGACCCCACAAAAATTAAAATGGACAGACAGCTTAGATATCGCGATTGAGCTTTATGAGAAATTCCCAGAAACAGATCCGCAGTATATTCGCTTTACTGATTTGCATCGCTGGGTCACTGAACTTGAAGGCTTTGATGATGATCCACAAAAATCAAATGAAGGCATCCTAGAAGCCATTCAAATGAACTGGATTGATGAAGCCGATTAATCGATTCGATCTGCCAGCATTGCTACAAACAGAAAACTAAATAAACAGATAAAAAAGGCCGCATCATGACCTCACAAATTAAAGAGCTACCAGAAGCGATAGCTTGTCGCGGTATCAGCGTTCGTACCACTAATAACGCTGAGATAAGCCATGACACTGCCAAGCTTGGCAGATTATGGCAGAAGTTTTATCAAAATCACGCGGGTGAACTCCCTGAGGGTGAAGACATTTATGGTGTCTATCACAACTACGAAAGCGATGATCTAGCAGGAGCGTTTGACGTTGTGGCCAGTTGGAAAGTAGCCAGCGAGCAAGATGCACAATCAGAAAGCGACAGTGTAGCCAGTACTAGTAACGTAGTGACGGTTGATATTCCTGCAGGAAAGTACTTGGTATTTTCTGAAGAAGGTTACATGCCTAACACTGTGATGAATGCATGGGAAAGTGCTTGGGAGTATTTCAATGCGCCCGATTGTGAGCATACCCGAACGTTTGCTGTAGACTTTGAGCATTATATCGGTGGTAACTTAGAATACGGTCAAGTTGATGTCTGTATTGGTATTGAATAAAGCTATTAATTGACTTAAGTAACTTAAGCTGATCAAGCCATTTTTGATAAAATAATGACAAAAAAAGCGCTAACCTAAATCAGGTAGCGCTTTTTTCTTTGAGCGGATGTCATCAATTAGACAGTCGCAATTAATACTACATTCAATCTAGCAACAAATTTTCCAAAATGCCTTCGTAAATCTGCGCAAGCTTTCCTAGGTCATCGACTTCTACTTTTTCATCCACTTGATGAATCGTCGCATTACGCACACCCAGTTCAACGACTTGGGCACCAGTTGGTGCGATGAAGCGTCCATCGGAAGTACCGCCAGAAGTAGATAATGTCGTATCAACATCGGTTACTTTTTTGATCGCATTTTGGCAGGCTGAAACCAGTTTTCCTTCAGGGGTCAAAAACGGCTGACCAGATAATTTCCAATGAATATCGTAGCTCGCTTTGCTATTGGCAAAGTGCTTATCAAAGATAGCATGCGTTTTTGCCTTTAGTTCATCTTCAGTCGTTTCAGTTGAGAAACGGAAGTTAAAAACCATGTTTAGCGTTTCAGGAATGACATTGGTTGCGCCAGTGCCGCCGTTGATATTCGATATTTGTAATGATGTGGCTGGGAAGTAGTCGTTGCCGTTGTCCCATGCGGTAGAAGTCAATTCAGCAAGGGCAGACATCGCCGCATGAATTGGATTAGATGCCAGATGTGGATAGGCGACATGGCCTTGTTTACCTGTAACGGTAAGCTCAGCACCTAGCGAGCCACGACGACCGTTTTTGATGATATCGCCTAACGTATCAGTACTTGACGGCTCGCCAACGAGACAGTAGGTGATTTTTTCTTGACGAGCTTCTAAAGTTTCGATCACTTTGACCGTACCATTAATTGACGGCCCTTCTTCGTCCGAAGTGATTAAAAAAGCAATAGAGCCATTGTGCTCAGGATGATTGGCGACGAAACGTTCGGCTGCAACAGTAAAAGCTGCAATACCCGTTTTCATATCGGCGGCACCGCGTGCCCACAGATACCCATCAGCGATAGTTGGAGTAAACGGAGGGTATGTCCAGTTTTTTTCGTCACCTGTTGGTACGACATCAGTATGACCAGCAAAGCAAATCACTGGATCGCTAGTACCGCGGCGTGCCCATAAGTTTTTGACTTCGGCATGTTCACCGCTTTGTTTTCTATCACCAAAATACATAAACTCGCAATCAAAGCCTGCTTGTTCTAACCGTGCTGACAACATATCTTGGCAACCATCGTCATCGGGCGTTACTGAAGGGCGCTCTAACAGTGCAATACTTAAGTCTAATGTTTCTTGCTGATGAGTCGTGTGTTGCGACGTGCTTGATTGGTTATGAGAGTCAGACATGAATAAGCCTTTTGTATAATAAATTAAAATGGTAAATATAAATGAATAGTAGAGAATAAGTGCTAAACGGCTACTTCGACAAAGGGTACAAGACCATCACGGCGCATCCAAGTAGCGATAGAGTAGCGTTGGCGATGCGCAGTTTGTACTTGATGACGTAAATCACTATCAAAAATAATCAGTCTATTGGCAACGGGCATCACTTCATGGTGCGTGCCATGCTTATCGACGACTTCTAGTGCGCCGCCATCGGTTGATTCCCAATCATCATTGAGATAAAACACTGCCGAGATAACCCGTTCATCACGTCCAGCAGGGTTGTCACTGTGCCATTGATAGCCAAAGCCAGTCGGATAGCACGCATAATGTGCTTCACTATGGCGAATACCAGCGAATAAACTACGATTGAATAGCGAGGCCAGCGCATTAATACTTTGCAGATAATAGTAGCCTGCAAAAAAGTCTTCAGTAATCCAGCGTATTCTATCACCACGTATATCACTGATGCGAACACCCGCGGTCAGCTCTGCATCACGATAGTCAATAAAACCGCTTTCTGCTTGTAGTGCTAATAAGGCAGTACTATTGAATACGTTATCAATAATGAGCCAGCCATCAGTGACAAAGGTATCAAGCTGTTTATCCGTCAGCTTATCTTCCCAGTCCACCGCAAAGTCAGACATTTGCAATACATGCTGAGTAGGAATTTCTTGGCTATCATTACGAGTATCTGGCAGCAGTAATGGTGGATTATCCTGACCTATCGGATGATCAACGACCAACGCTGTCTTGTTAAGGTTGCTAATAATCTGCGTCATTTCATCTCATTATTATCAATCAGCTGTCAATATACCGTCATTCAATGCGTTTTTATTGAAAGCACTTACTAAAACCACATTATCTTTTACTCTGCCTATGCTACCATAGATGCAATTTTTCTTATTTAAACTTTTGAGATTATGAACTATAAACACGCCTACCACGCTGGTAACTTTGCTGATGTGGTTAAACACATTTTATTGGTACAACTGCTTAATCAACTGGGGCAGAAAAACAAACCTTTTTATGTGCTTGACGCTTATGGCGGTCGTGGACTGTATTCACTAAGCAGTGAAGAAGCGCGCAAAACAGGTGAGGCCAAAGGTGGTATTCAAGCTTTTCTGAAAGCAGATACCGAAAAGGCCCCAGCTGCTGTCAAAGATTATATGGAAGGCATCAAGCAAGCCAAATTCACTTACGACAATAAAGTCTATCCTGGTTCGCCATGGTGGGTGGCTCATCATGTCGAAAAAACCGCCGCTAAAAAGCCTGATGCTGGCGTGCGTGCTGAGGCTTTTGAAGCCAAAGCGACTGAATACGATGCGTTGAACTATCAGCTGCATAAGTTGCCAATTGGTATCCAGCATCGTGATGCTTTTGAAGGTATCACCGCTGTTATTCCACCAAAAGAAAAGCGCGGTTTGATTTTCCTTGATCCTCCTTATGAGCAAGAGCACAAAGATTTTACGCGCCTGATCGATTTATTGGTCGCGGCTTATAACAAATGGCCACAAGGAACTTATGCGCTTTGGTTCCCAATCAAAAACATCGAAGCCGTAGAGCTCTTCTACAAAAAGCTCAAACGTACTGAAATGAGACGTCAGCTGGTTTGTGAGCTAAACATTTATCCTAATGATGTTGCGGTTGGTCTGAACGGTACAGGTCTACTGGTTATCAATCCGCCATGGCAGTTTGATAATCATGCACGTGAGATATTACGTTTCTTACAGCCAGTACTAAAAGTAGAAGACGCGCCAAACTTGACGCCTGATAGTGCGACCAATGTGCGCTGGCTCGTCGGCGAATAGCAATAACGGCCAATAAGGATATTAAGATGACGACTCAGCCACCTAACAGTCAATCAAACAGTACGTCTTCAAACGATGGATTATTGCAAGACAGTGCGGCTACTCAGCCGCCGTTTGTCGATGAGCATGAGTTTAATATCCGTCTAGCAAATAACGACAGCTATGATGGTTTGACATTTGAGGTGATTGAAGCTGAAGTAGCCGAAGGTAAGCGAGTGGTTAGTCGCGGTGTTTATTTGGCACCCAATCTAATTACCACTTTATCGCTACTGTCAGGTTTTTACTCGATTTTGGCGAGCACCCAAGGCGAGTTCTATAAAGCAGCTTTGGCTATCTTTTTATCCGCTATTCTTGATGGCGCAGATGGACGTGTCGCACGTATGCTCAATGCGCAAAGTCCATTTGGTGAGCAATACGACTCTTTAGCAGATATGCTAGCGTTTGGTGTTGCCCCTGCTATTTTGATTTATAGCTTCGCTTTAGAGCCATTGGGTCGTATCGGCATTGGCTGTGCGTTTGTCTTTACCGCTTGTGCTGCTTTTCGCCTTGCACGCTTTAATGTTCAAGTCGGCATCGTCGATAAAAAGTACTTTGTTGGCTTGGCAAGTCCGCTGGCTGCTATATTGGTGACGTCCGCTGTGATGGTTGCAGTCGATCATAACGAGTGGATTGGTAAATACGATACAGCCGTCATGCTATTGTTTGCAGCTTGGGTCGTGACTTGCGGTCTACTGATGGTCAGCAATGTCAAATACTATAGCTTTAAAGAATTTGATAAAAAGAAAGTGCCTTTTGTAGTGCTTATCATTGGGGTGCTAGTCATGAGCATCGTGCTCTATGATATTCCTGTTGGTATCTTAGCGATCGGTATTATTTATGCGTTATCAGGTATCGTGACTACGATTAAAACGAAAGTGAAAAGCTAGATACTGTATTTAGATTTTATATAAGGGAACTTACCGTCAGGTAAGTTCCTTTTTTTACGCACTCTATATACTGCTGAAGTACACCAGCCCATATAAAAAAGCTAAATCTATAGATATAAAAGACAGTATTTAAAGTTTGATAGCGATAACAATAGGTTAGGTAAATAGAGTATCGCTGATAGAAAATAACTGAGATTATTTATAGAGTTTCCTTGTTTTCTATCTAAAACTCCGTATAATGCCACCCAGTCGAAAGGGAAGTGGTTTACTGATTTGGATAATGTAAATTGTTTAAATTAAATAGAAAATACTTCTTGACTAAATAAATATAGCGTCTATAATACGCACCTCATCAAGACGAGCTGGAAGTAGCTAGTGTGTAGATTACACATTGATAACCCAGTTAACT
>NZ_CAJHBS010000034.1 GCF_904846705.1 Psychrobacter sp. Pi2-52 | reverse complement strand
CCGATTGTACCGACGTTGACGTGTGGCTTGTTACGTTCAAACTTGGCCTTTGCCATGGGTATTTCCTCTTTTTTTGGTGAATGATCAATAAAAAGCTGTTTAATGGCTCATAATAGAATTAAATCATCATAAACCTAGCTATCAACCGCACGAACCACTGCTTAAACAATGCTCCGAACTAATTCTTGTATCCGTTATTATACGCTGACTTGTCTTAAATAGTCATACATCTCTCAATCGAAATCAACTTCTCTCTAGCTAGTAGATATAAAGCTCGATTGATTATAACCTTTCTTATAACCGTATAATTATCTTGATATGCAAGGTCGCGATATTAGCTGACCGACATCATCAAACAATCCGTAAAATCCGTTAACATATGGAACAGCAATCCAATTCCAATGATGTTAAAAGGCTTACGAAGAAAGAGTAAAGCAAAATACACTAGCATCGCATAATAAGTATGTAACGGATGAAAATTAATGCTACATCTATTTGCCTGAAATATTGGGTTTGCTACCAGATGATCTATATCAACCAACATGGTCGCAAGCAAAATCAGATATGCTTTTTTCCACTCTTTTCTAAAAAACGCAATCGCGATAAAAAGAGGAAAACCAAAGTGCAAAAAATAATGTATTAATGTCTGCATACTGACCTATTAGTTTTAGTCTTCTCTATATAAGACCATCAAAACCAATATTTATTAATATACTGACAGCACTAAAAGGCAACACCTCAGTGTCACCTTTGAATCATTGTCTACCGCACTACTGTTATATATTTCAATATTCTATAATTTCGATATCGACGCAAAGTTATATAAATAGCAAAACAAGCATAAAAGGTATAAACAATAAATGGAGCTCATATCGAGAATTGAACTCGAGACCTCTCCCTTACCAAGGGAGTGCTCTACCGCTGAGCTATATGAGCGTATATTGAAACCTTTGAGTTGCACTAAAAAAAATATCACGATGCAGCAATAATTACTGACTCTCGTGATGATTTATTGTTATGCTTTGCGATGGTGTATATATGGAGCGGGTGGCGGGAATCGAACCCGCGTCATTAGCTTGGAAGGCTAAGGTGTTACCATTATACCACACCCGCATTTACTCTTATTCAGGATAACTCTAATCGAGAGTTATGAGATATAGAGAGTATGCTTGGCGCTATGACAAACTTTAGAAAATATGGTGGTGGGGGAAGGATTCGAACCTTCGAAGCTTTCGCGACAGATTTACAGTCTGTTGGGTTTGACCGCTCCCCAACCCCACCTTAGGTTGCTTTGAACAAAAATGACTTACATTTAAGACAAATTCATAAAAAGCTACTTTAAGAGAGATGGTGCCGACTGCCGGGATCGAACTGGCGACCTACTGATTACAAGTCAGTTGCTCTACCAACTGAGCTAAGTCGGCTTGTTCTCTTAAAGTGGTGGCTATTCTATCAAATTTTTTGAGATGCGCAAGTACTTTTTCATCTTTTTTTAAATTAATTTGATATAAATATTTAAGTCACTGATTAAGCTAGTTTTTTTATAAATAAAAATATGGCAATAAATTGGCTTTTTACTATCAGCCTTTGTTTTTATCATATCACCGGCCATTTAATTAGCGAATACGCAAGCCATTACAGGCCATTTCTACCGCTTTTATCAATGCCAATGCTTTTTTATTGGTTTCACCCCATTCTTTTTCTGGTACAGAATCAGCTACGACTCCTGCTCCGGCTTGAATATGTATCTCACCACGGCGCATCACCGCAGTACGGATAGCAATAGCAGTGTCCATATTACCATTCCAACCTAAATAACCAACTGAACCACCAAATACCGTTCGACGTACTGGTTCTATCTCATCAATAATTTGCATGGCGCGGATTTTGGGTGCACCTGATAGCGTTCCAGCTGGGAAAGTGGCACAAAATACATCTAGTGCATCTTTGTCAGCTCGTATCGTACCCTCAACATTAGATGCAATATGCATCACTTGTGAGTAGCGCTCTATAAACATCTTTTCTGTAACTTTGACACTGCCATACTCGCAAACGCGGCCAAGATCATTGCGACCCAAATCAATGAGCATCAAATGCTCCGCTGTTTCTTTCTCATCATTTAGCAGCTCTTGCTCAAGCGCGAGGTCTTCAGCCTTATCTCGGCCACGTTGCCGTGTCCCTGCTAGCGGCCTTACCGTCACCTTGCCATTTTCGATACGGGATAGGATTTCAGGAGAAGCACCGATAATATCAAAGCGTTTGTGATCATCGAGTGTATAGCCATGCACCAAGAACAGATAAGGCGACGGATTAAGGTAGCGAAGCGCACGATAGACGGCTAGAGAGTCGCCTGTATAGTCCGCTGTCAAGCGCTGCGCTGGCACTACCTGCATGACGTCACCTGCGGCAATGTAATCCTTTATTTTATTGACATCGCTACAGTATTTTTCGGCACCTGTTTGCGATATAAATTTAGGCGTAGGCATTACAGGTGCGCGCAAATTGGATGGCTCTGCTAGCTTTTCTTCGATTTGTTCTAGCTCACGGATAGCTGAACTGTAGCCATCCTCAGACTGGCAATCAGCATAGACGATGATTGATAGCGTATTCTCTAAATTATCAAATACAATAATGCTCATCGAAAGCATCAGCCACATATCTGGCATCGACATTGGGTTGGGCGCATCAGATAAGCCGACACTTGGCTCAATAACACGTACCATATCGTAGCCAAAGTAACCGACTAGACCGCCACTAAAGCTCGGCATCGTCGGCACATCTTCAGCGGTTGGCATATGATATTGCGCCATCAGCTCACGTAGGTAATCAAAGGGATTCTCTACTGACTCTGTATCAATATGATCGTTTCGTTTGGTCGTCATATTGCCATCAGCGTACTGTAAAATCAGATCGCTACCCAATCCAATCATGGAGTATCGCGCCCAGCGCTCACCGCCTACCACAGACTCAAACAAATAGGCAGAGCCGTTTAGATCACGTACTTTGGAGAATACAGATACGGGAGTCTGCGCATCCATCAGACGTTTTTTTACTAGTGGTGCGTGACTAAAGCCTCTATCTCTAAAAGCTTGGTATTCTTCAAAAGTCATCATAATAGCGCTCTCTTAGCACCTTATAGGCAATAATAAAACTATAAGCTGCTCTATAAAATATAGCGCCAATATTCGCTAAAATATCGACGCTATAATGAGTCATTTGTTTAAAAAACTGTAAGCACACAAGGGCCTCTGTCAAAAATTACGACAAAGACCTAGTGTAGAGTTGAATTATGCACCGCCCATATTAAACAACCATAAGGCCAAACCGATAATTAGAATGGTCACAAATACCCATATAAACCAGCCGCCGCTCGCTTTTTTCTCTACATGACCTGCATGAGCAGGGTTGCTGATTTCTTGATCCATCGCATTATTGCCTTCGGTACCAAGATCGCGCGCCTGCCCTAAATTAGCCGTGCCTGAAAACTGTGCACTAGCTGCTTGTTTGGCTTTTAAAACTTCAGGGTCAGCTTCTTCTTGTAACTCTGTTTTTGTCGTTTTGTCGTGTTCGTCTTGGACTACTGGCTCTTCATGCACTGCTGGCTGCTCTTCTACCACTGGCACGCTATCAGTAGATGCTGCCTGTGATGGCTCTGTAGACGTCACAGCTTCTGTTTCAGTTGCTGTTTCATCTACCCCTTCTGTGGCACCTAGCGTTTCTTCTACTGGCGTAGGCGATGCCGCATCCGCGTCAGACAGTACTTCATCGATACCTGTTTCTTTGACAACTGGCTCTGTAGCAACGGCTTCTTCAGTAGCTAGCTCTTCAACAGCTGGTTCTTCAACAGCCGGTTCAACGGTTTCGTGCGCAGGGGTTACTGATTCTTCGGTCATATCTGAGCCGGCATCTACAGGTAAAGGCTCTACAGGTACCGTATCATCTGTAGCAGGCAACATTTCTTCGATGCCAGTCTCTTTGATCACTGGCTCATTAACTGTTTGCTCTATGATCGGCTCTTCTTCAATCAGAGTTTCTTTGCTCGCACTTTCTTCAACTACTTGCTCTTCGGTCACAGGCTCACTAGCAGGAGTTTCTAGCACAGTAGCCGTGTCAGCATTCTCATGTGTATCTACATCTGCTACTAACTCCTCTGTAGTCACTGGCGCTAGCGTGTCACTCTCCGACGTCGTCATAGGTGCAGCAGATGCCTGTATTTGAAAGCTAAAACTTGCAAAGCCAAGCGTATCGTCTGCTTTTAGATGACTAGATTTATTGCCCTCGATACGTTGCTCATTGATAAACGTGCCATTAGAAGAGTCTAAGTCTTTTACGTAGAGCTGACCATCTAGCACACTGAGCACCGCGTGATTGCGAGAAACCTGCTTACTACCTAGCACTACGTCGTTATCACTACCACGACCTATAGATAAGCTATCACTAACTGTCAGTGTTAGGTCACCTAGCGCTTCCGTCAGTGCATTCAGCTGCCAAGTTGTACTTGCTGCCGTATTCATACTATCTGTCTCGTTTGTCATGTTATAACTCCTTATTTTTCTATTGAGTATCCAATGATGCTAAAAATAATAACTCTAAAATATTGCTGCCAATTTATGATAAGTATTGTCGCTATTTCTTTAATAAAATTTGCTTAGTACGGTTTATTAAGTACTTTCTTCAAACACCATACAGTATTTATTTTGGTATAAAGTGAGGTTTTATAATTTTATCAAGCTTACTATACGAGATATTAAGGACAGGCATACCGTAAGCATATGGGCCGATAGAATAATGCTGGTAACGAATGCTAACGCCCGTGTCTGTTAAAGTCACATTATCGCTCAACGTAAATGGCCAGTTTTTCTCATAACTGTTCACGTCTTCGGCAACCGTTTTGACCCACACTTTATACGCATCATAGGCAAGCGCCTCAAAACGAGGTTTTTGCCCTGATATAAGCATGTCGTCAAGCGTGACTTGCTTTTTGGTACTTGGGTCAAACACTAGGTACTCGCTATAAGGCATGCCGTGTGCACCGCCCGTATAGACGTAAGAGCTAATCTCAAACAGTTCAAACTCATCGACATGACCTAGATAATTGGGCGTTACCATCAGATTATAACCCCACGACACATCATCAGGCATATCTCGGAATTGCGAGCTCACAAAGCTATCAAGAGCAGCTGTAACTTCTTTCTTGCTGGTTTTACCCTTGATAGGTGCTGACTCTGTCATCTGACTATTGACGACTAAGTTATCGATACGGGCATTGGCAATCTCATCTATCCAGTTTTGACTACTTTTGAGATATTTAACTTCAATCTCTGGACAGTTATCACGCTTGTCACATGTCTCTTGTATATTACTGGGTAGTTGATACGGTAGATATTCAGTGCTACTAAGAAAGCTTCCTGCATTTACCGACATACTAACGGCACTTAATAATAGGCTGCCAGTCAACATAGCAATTGAACGTCTCTGGCTTACCTTTATCGAAAATAGATCAGCCGATATAGATTTATCATCAGTTTGAGTCGTAGTGTGCATATGTCCTCTTTTATAAATATAAAATGTTGTTTATCATTCTACCGTAACAATTGCACTGTATTGTAGGAACACTGTTTGTGTTTTTAAGGTTCTGTTGACAATTAAATGCTTATCTCCTCGCATTTATCACATAAATAACAGACAATAAAAAAGACACGGCTAGCGTGTCTTAATCAATGAACGATATAAGCGTATAAATAAATTTAATGTTCGCGAGTGCTACTAAAAGTCACTTCTGGATAGCGGTCTTGCATTAGCTGTAGATTGACCCGTGACGGTGCAAGATACGTTAGATAACCGCCCCCATCTAATGATAATTGGTCATGGGCTTTTTTCTTGAACTTCGCCAATGCTACTTCATCATCGCAATGAACCCAGCGTACCGTAGCTATCGATACTGGCTCAAAGGTACATTGAACTTTGTACTCTTCTTTTAGACGATGCGCGACCACTTCAAACTGTAGGACACCGACTGCACCCAAAACCAAATCATTATTAATCTGCGGCATAAACACCTGCGTTGCGCCCTCTTCACTTAATTGTTGAAGACCTTTTTGCAGAGCTTTTGATTTGAGCGGATCTTTTAATACCACACGGCGGAACAATTCAGGGGCAAAATGCGGAATACCCGTAAAGCTCAACTCCTCGCCTTCAGTGAAACTGTCACCAATAGAGATGGTGCCATGGTTATGCAAACCAATGATATCACCTGGATAGGCTTCTTCTAACGCCTCACGGTCACCTGCTAAAAAGGTCAAAGCATCAGCAATACGTACGTCTTTCCCCAGACGCACATGTTTCATTTTCATACCCTTCTCGTACTTACCAGAGCACACTCGCAAGAACGCAATACGGTCACGATGACGTGGATCCATATTGGCCTGAATTTTAAAGACGAAGCCTGTAAAATCTGTCTCGGTGGCTGATACTTCACGCTCAGTAGTTGGATGGGCTTTTGGTGGCGGTGCATATTTGACCAAGGTATCAAGTACCATGTTTACCCCAAAGTTACCCAATGCTGTGCCAAACAATACTGGCGTCATCTCGCCAGCCAAAAACGCTTCAACACTGAACTCTTCTAGCGCCATCTGTACCAGCTCAAGCGACTCTTCAAAAGCGTCAAACATTAGCTGTCCTAGACGCTCACGGATATCTGGATAATCGTAGCCTTCTCGGGTCTCAGAGACCGTCATCTTGCCGCCATTACCTTTTTCGTAAAAGTAAGTTTTATTTTCGGTCAAATGATAGACGCCAATGAAGTCTTGACCCATACCGATAGGCCAAGTCACTGGGATACATTTGATTTTCAATACTGCTTCGATTTCGCTAAGCAATTCAAGCGGCTCACGAATCTGACGATCTAGCTTGTTGACGAATGAGATGATAGGCGTATCGCGCATACGACACACTTCCATCAGCTTGATGGTTCGTTCTTCGACACCTTTTGCACCATCGACCATCATCAGCGCACTATCCACTGCAGTCAAAGTACGGTAAGTATCTTCACTAAAGTCGGCGTGACCTGGGGTATCTAGTAGGTTGACCATATGGTCTTTATATGGAAACTGCATGACAGACGTCGTAATCGAGATGCCACGCTCTTGTTCCATGCTCATCCAATCTGAGGTTGCATGACGATCTGTCTTACGGCCTTTTACTTCGCCCACTACCTGAATCGCTTGACCCCATAACAGGAGTTTTTCGGTCATGGTGGTCTTACCAGCATCGGGATGCGAGATGATGGCAAAGGTGCGGCGCTTAGCAACTTCTTTGTTTAATTTCTTTGGATCTACGCTCATAATTTTCAGCTTCAACAGTTATGTGATTTAGAAGTGACTCTAAATAAATAAATAAAATAAATAATGGGCGTATTGTAGCGGATTTAGCATCAGGGTGCAGAATTAGCGTATAAAAAAACACGCCCCGTTATTTAAACGAAGCGTGTTTTTGGGCTTTTTAATTACGATCATCCTGCTTAATTAGCACGACTAATAGTCATCAATTCATCTCAATAGTAGCGTTCGATTTGCTCAGCCAAGAAGTCGCCAGCTATCTCATTGACGATTGTACAATCAACTACGTCAAAACGACTGTCTGTGTTCGGGTCGGTGCTACCTTTGGCGACATAGTTTGCCTCATAGACGTCTTTTCCATACTCAACACCGCTATATTCATAAGCAGGCTGATCATCATACTCAAAAAACATGACTTGCGCGGCTTGTTTCTGATTGCCTATGCCCACTCCGAACTGAGAGGTTCTATGATCTCTGTTGTCACTAGAGCGTTGTTTGGCTGCATCAAGCCATTCATCTATTGTAGCGTATCCGCTTTTGTTTTTCTCATTAAATGCCAAAAACCAGCGCTCACTAGTTACCACAGGGATATAACAAACTGACCCTTCAGGAAAGGCAACATTGGTCGGAATTTCAGAATAGTTGTTTAAGTCGGTAATAACACCGTATCTATTGTTCACGTTTGTACTAGCAACATAGCTGTTCGCACGCAAACCCGACAAATTGAGCGTCTTATAAGTAGTTTGATAGTCTAGCTGATTGTTGGTGTTTTTTTCATATATGGGGCGTTTGACCGTCCGATTATTAACCTCGATGTCTTTATTTTCAAGTCGACCCTCGAAGTCATCTGCCAGCACGGTTCTATCTAAATCATTCAGGCTTTGGTTGCTATAACTGTTGATGAGATTGGTTGTTTTGATCTCGCGCGCACCAGTACGATACGTTTCATCAATTCGCGCAATTGCCGTAGCATTGGCTTTGCTATCATAACTATTAGCAAAGCTTGTCAATGTAATCTTGCTACTAGCCGTCCCATAAGCGCCGTCTTCTTCCTCGCATCCTATCAAAGCGAGCGTCGTCAAAAAACAAACACTAGGTATCGCAATCCATCTATTCATCAAACAATGTCCTTATGATTCAGATTTCTATTATCTGTACTGATAATATATATGGCTCATTACCGCTATTGCACCTCTTTGACGACTGTACAATAAGCTTGTAAATCTAGAAACGAATAAAACTGTGCCCGAAATCTCATTTACAAACTAGTAGTATATATTTACTCTCTATGCACTGAGCTGCGTGAGCGATTTGTTATGCTAGGTTTAATATTAAGATTTACCACTTAAATATAAACATAAAAACTCACAACAAAGGATGTGTCATGAAATCTTTATACTCTACCAAATCTACTGTTACTGGCGGTCGCATGGGTACAGCAACCTTAAGCGATAGTGATCTTGAAATCAACATGGTACCACCAGGCTCCGGAAAAGAAGGTAATAATCCAGAACAACTTTTTGCTATGGGCTACAGCGCCTGCTTTGATAGTGCCCTTGGTGCAGTCAAACAGATGGAAAAGGCAAAATTTGACTCGACTACTTCAATAGAAGTAGATTTACTACAAGGCGAAGGCCACGAATATAAGCTTGCAGCCAAAATTCATGTCATTGGTGAAAATACAGACTTGTCAGCGGATGAGTTTCAACAGTTAGTTGAAAAAGCGCATCAAGTATGCCCATATTCTAAAGCCACACGTGGTAATATCGATGTTGAAGTCTCTTCAGAAGTAAAATAACGTATTATGAGATCCATTATCAACTAATAATGAAAAATATATTAATTATAAAAGAACCCAGTTAGTCTGGGTTCTTTTTTTGTTTGAAATCTTGGTGAAAAAGATTATCGCTACAACATCTCGTAACGGTTAAGCAGTTCGGCACACGATGATTTTATCGTTATAATAAGCGTATATATTTTTATCTAATAGCTGATAAGTGACTTTTATGACTGATGACATAGCTGACAATACCACCGATAACGACCACAACTCTCACCAAGCGCTTGACCCCAAAGCACTACCGAACTTCGATACCATGCCTAATGTGGCGCTGATGGATACCAGTCATGTAGACAAAGATCAGCCGCCTTTTATTTTGGTTGATGGTTCCTATTATCTGTTCCGCACTTATCACGCCTTGCCAAAAACCATGCAAAACTCGCAGGGTCTAATCACCAATGCGATACGCGGTACACTTAACGCATTACTCAAGCTGATGCGTCGCTATCACCCTACTCATATGGCTGTTTGCTTCGATACTAAATCACCGACTTTTCGCCATCATATGTCTGCTGATTACAAAGCTGCTCGTCCACCCATCGATATCGAGCTGGTAGAGCAGATTCCTTATATTCATCGTTTAGTCACTGCATTAGGTATTCCACTGTTGCGTATCGAGGGTGCGGAAGCTGACGATATCATCGGTACACTTGCCCATCGCGCTGTCGAGCAAGGCCATCATGTGGTCATCTCAACGGGTGATAAAGACATGATGCAGCTTGTCAATGACTGCGTGATATTGGAAGACAGCTTTACAGGTAAAGTCACGGATACACCAGCGGTAATCGATAAATTCGGTATTAACCCAAACCAAATGATCGATTTCTTAACGCTAATGGGCGATGCCTCTGACGGCATCAAAGGCGTACCTGGTATCGGTAAAAAGACCGCTAAAGACCTACTCGTTGAGTATGGTGATATCGAAAATATGCTCAAGCATATCGGCTTTATCAAAGGTCGCGGGGCGAAAGGTCTGATTGAGCATGCTGACGATATTCCTTTTAACAGAAAGCTTGCTACCATCGTCACTAACTTAGCCATCGGTCAAGATTGGAATGATCTAAAAATCAATACCGACCCTTGTGCGCATATAAATGAATTGCGTGAATTATATAATGAGCTTGAGTTTAGAAATGAGCTAGCATCGCTTGATCATCCAAATCATCCTGCCAATGGTTCGAAAAGTGTTGCTGATAGCCAAGCCGATACGGAGTCACAGGCACAAGTGGCAAAATCGCTCCAATCCACCAAGAGCGACAATATTAAAGACAGTACTGACCATGATAAAGCGTGGCACACTGTACTCGACGAGCCAGCGTTTGACAGCTTGGTCGAATTGTTAGAAGCTGCTCCGCATTTTGTCATTGATACCGAAACCACTAGCGTTCATTGGCGTGACGCACAAATTGTCGGTTTATCCTTTGCGTTACAAGCACACGAAGCCTATTACATTCCGCTTACGCATAGCCTAGAAGGTGATGATCTGATAGCCAAGCAGCTTGATCGTGATACGGTATTAGCTCGCTTAAAACCTGTACTAGAGAATCCTAATATCGGTAAAATCGGTCAGCATCTAAAGTACGATGCGCATATCCTCGCTCACTATGATATCGATCTAGTCGGCGCCATACATGAGCAGCCAAATAACTGGGCAATGGACACCATGCTTGCCAGCTACGTCATCAATGCGGCAGCCACTCGCCACGGCATGGATGATTTGGCACGCCATTATCTGCAAACGCAAACCATCAGCTTTGAAGATGTAGCAGGTAAAGGCGCTAAGCAAGTTACCTTTGACCAAGTGGCCATCGATATCGCGAGCGATTATGCTTGTGAAGATGCCGATATCACCTATCAATTATTTGACGTGTTCAGCGTTGAGCTGGCTAACGATGCTAATAATGCCAAATTGTTACACGAGCTAGAAATTCCAACGGCAGAGATACTTTGCCAAATGGAAGCGCATGGTATTTTGATTAAACGTTCATTCTTAAACGAACTATCTAAACGCTTTGATGAAGAAATTATTGCTCTAGAGAAGCGCGCCTATGAAGTGGCAGGTGAAGAGTTTAACTTAGGCTCTCCTAAGCAGCTCGGTGAGATGCTGTTTGAAAAGCTAGGCGTAGCTGGCGGTAAAAAAACCAAATCTGGTCAATACTCGACTGGTGAGGCGGTACTATCAAAAATCGATCATCCATTGGTTGACATCACCTTGGAGTATCGCGGACTGTCCAAGCTTAAGAGCACTTATACTGATGCGCTAGATAATGTCGCAGATAGCGAAACCGATCGCGTACATACTAGCTACCATCAGGCATTAACGAGCACTGGTCGTTTGTCATCGACAGATCCTAACTTGCAAAATATCCCAATTCGTACTGCGACTGGTCGCTTAATTCGTCAAGCCTTTATCGCACCAGAAGGCCGCGTGATTCTCGCAGCGGATTATTCACAAATTGAGTTGCGTCTAATGGCGCATTTCTCAGGTGATGAAAACCTAACCCATGCCTTTAACGAAGGGTTAGATATTCACGCGGCTACTGCTGCCGAAGTACTTGGTAAGGATGTCGCAGACGTCACTTCGACCGAACGTCGTAATGCTAAAGCCATTAATTTTGGTCTGTTATACGGAATGAGTGCCTTTGGACTTGCCAAGCAGCTACAGATGAGCCGCGGCGAGGCACAAGACTATATCGATATGTACTTTGAGCGTTATCCAGGCGTCAAAAACTATATGATCAATACTCGTGCCAGCGCCTATGAACAAGGTTATGTCGAAACAATATTGGGCCGTAAGCTCTATACTCCTGATATCAATCATAGTAATCGTATGGTCAAGCAAGGTGCTGAGCGCGCGGCGATTAACGCCCCACTACAAGGCTCTGCTGCCGATTTAATCAAGCTTGCTATGATTGCCGTTGATAAAGTGCTGCCAAAAGAACAAGCCAAAATGCTGCTACAGGTTCACGATGAATTGGTGTTTGAAGTAGATGCCGATAAAGTAGACGAAGTTAGCCAGCTAATTACTAATGCTATGCAAGATGTATTGACGACTACAGCAGTAGAAAAAGGCTGGAATGTAGACTTTGCAGTACCTTTATTAGTCGAGACTGATAGCGGTCAAAACTGGGATGAGGCGCACTAGACATTAACTGTCACTAACTGCCATTTTATCAAGCGTGTAAGGCACGATTATTTATATATTTTGCAGATATGAGAGTTTTTGATAACTGATACTACAATGAGTCATTATATATTGTTTATATTAACAATCACTTATGACCAGTTAGTTATATTTCATAACAGTAATATCTAGGTACGGGGTTTACAATAGGTCATCTGTTAAACACTAACTATTCGATATTTTTGCTTTAAAGTGAGCCTTTGGGCTCACTTTTTTGTTTTTAACACATTCTTTTTGATACGCAGGAGCCAGTTATTTTGAGTTCAGATGGCATCATTGAAGTCCCTGGCATTATACTTTTGATAATATGCCTATTGCGCAGTTCATAATATGTTATGAAAAGTCATGTCAAACAAATTAAGGCTTTTTGGCTAGCAGCAGTACTTATATTTGTTTCTGTCATTCGTCGAGAGTTGAACTATCTACCAGACTTACTGGTTCCAAGCGATTTTTCGATGCTTGGTCAGTCTTATGACTGGTGGGAGGACAGCGTCCTTACCGTTATCTATCTCGTCGCGCTTGGTTTGCTGGTCTATTCGAGGCATTACCTATGGGCAGTGCTAAAAAACGTGCCAGTTTCGCCCTATCTTAGCATTACTGTACTGGCTATCATTCAGTACATGGGTGAGAATGCTATTATGTTCCCGCATACATTTGGTGAAATTGTCGAAGAGCTGGCTGAGACTGCCATTTATGGTATTGCCTTGACCTATTTATGGCGATTTAAACTGGCTGACTATCAGTCATGTCTGGTTCAGAAGTTAAATTATAAGTTCGACCACGCCAATAATTAAAACTATAAGTTTTATTATTTATGTAGCGATCTGGCTATCGTACAAAGACTTAGCATAAATTTCATAAATAATTACGGCTACTCATCTTGAGTAGTCGTTTTGCGTTCTAGTCATCGTCTTACATTTTTTGAACATCCTGTCACACCTTACTACTAGTGAAAAGTTGAATAAGCGTACAAACTGAGAAGCATATTATTCATGTTACAACACGCTTTGCTCTGATAAATCAGTACGATACTTTACTTCTAATGATGGCAACATCTAATAACTACAATAAGGAATTATTCATGGAAAACTCAAAAAACCCACTACCAGAAGAGATGGATCATATTGACGACAATCGTCGTGACAACAATGACAACGTCGATAACTTAGATAACAACAATCAGGATGAACAAGACAACCAATTGGTCGATTTGGACAATCCTATACTGCATACCATTGATAACGATGATGTGATCGATAATAGTGCAGGATTTAATAACTCAGAAGTCGGTAGTGATGCGACCCAAGGACTAACACCTGCGCATCGTCAAAATATCGATGAGTCACGTGTCGATGAGATTTTGGTTCAGGACAATCTTGATGACAGTGATTATCCAGATGCGATGGATATTGTTGATAGAGAAGCGGCTGAACGTAGCAACGATGATGATTTTTAGCACTTAACATAACCGTTGATACAATGTTTAGTCATAGAAAAGCACGCTTAACTATATTAAGCGTGCTTTTTTTATTCTACTATTCAATTTACTAAAACAGCGACTCTCGACTAACTAAACCCATCCATCTAACGTGCCAGCCCAACCTTTTACTAAAGGCAAGCTCAACGCTTCAAGCAACTCAATATGTGTCTCATCAAGGTTTAATGCAGGGATATAATGATACTCTTGCCCGCCAGCATTAAGGAAGTTATCACGGTTTTCAATGGCTAACTCTTCTAGTGTCTCTAGACAATCTGCTGAAAACGCTGGACTGATTACCTGTACCGAGCGCACACCTGACTTACCCCAATCTTCCAACACCACATCGGTATATGGCTTAACCCACTCTTGCTTACCAAAGCGAGACTGGAAACTGATAATCCATTCATCTTCTGTCAGGCCAAGCTCATGTGCCACTTGTGCAGCGGTACATTTACAGCGTTTAGGATAAGGATCGCCTTTATCGGCATAAGGCTGCGGGATACCATGAAAACTAAACATCAATTTTTCAGGCTTGCCATGCTTCTCTTGAAAACGGCGAATAGAGTTGGCCAAAGCTTGAATATATAGGGGATGGGCAAAGTAGTCTTTGACAATCGTATAGTTTGGCAAGTTGCGTTGTTTTAGCGTCCACTTTGTCAGAGCATCATATACCGCACCGCCTGAAGAGGCAGAGTACTGCGGAAACAACGGCAGTATGACAAAGTGATCAACCCCTTCACCACGTAGCGCGTCCATGACATCAGGCAAACCAGGATTACCATAGCTCATCGCAGGATGCACAGAGATACGAAATGGCGCCACACTATCAGCCAAACGTGGCTCTAATAGCTCAACTTGGCTTTTTAGTATCTTACGAATCGGTGAGTCACCTTCCCAGATACTGGCGTAAGCCTTTGCTACGCGCTTAGGACGACTGGGCAAGACAAATAGATTCAGAATGATAGCCCATAGGAATTTGGGAATCTCAATCACTCGTGGGTCTGACAAAAACTGTTTGAGGTAGCGACGTACGGCAGGTGCCGTTGGCTCATCTGGTGTACCAAGATTCACTAACAAAACGGCAATACGTGGGGGCAATTTAGGTTTCATAGCAGCACTTTATTAGCAGTAAGTTATTAAGGGTAAGATCAAAATAATAAGAGACGATACTGTTAAGACACAGTTGAATGGACACCTCATTAGTGTAGCATTTTATCTATTAATGACGCGGGCTAAAAGCGCCCCTATACAATTTGATACGCAGTTGCTATTTATTAACTCTTGATTACTTGATGCTGGCAGCTTACTCGTTATTCATTTCTAGCGCACCTTCTATAAAAACTATGATCGATGCGCTCGAAAGGCGCGCTCAATGGTTGTACTCCAACGCGCATCACCATACAATAGGCAGGCCCAGTTTATAAAAACCGTGTAAGTAAAATAGCCTGTTAGCAACGTGCCATTTTGCTTTTATTTTATTGATGATTGTAGTCTTGCGAGGTAGCTTTGAACGCACGCTCTGATAATACCAGTGACCAGCATCCTAATTCACACCCTCACCCTAGTAGCTCAGCCAATACCGACAGTGCTGTAGGGTCTGTGGGTGTCGTTACGCCCCAGAATTTTCATTTTGCTGAGCCCTTAACGTTAGAATGCAACCGTACCCTGCCCTCGTTTGACTTGATGGTAGAGACTTACGGTACGCTCAATAGCGACAAATCAAATGCAATTCTGATTTGCCACGCGTTGTCAGGCAATCATCATGCAGCTGGCTTCCATAATGCTGATGACAAAAAAGCAGGCTGGTGGGACAATATGATTGGCCCTAATAAAGCGATTGATACCAATCAGTTTTATGTGGTGTGTGTCAATAATATCGGCAGCTGTTTTGGTTCAACAGGGCCTACCACTATTAACCCTGATAGCGTTGGTTCGGATAGTGTTAGTTCGGACAGCCTTGATGCAAATAGCTGCGATGAGCCGCAAGTGTATGGCCCTGATTTTCCGCTGATCACCATCAAAGACTGGGTGAAAACCCAAGCAATGCTTTCAGATCGTTTAGGCATCGACGTTTGGCACGCTATTGTCGGCGGCTCAATGGGTGGTATGCAAGCGCTACAATGGTCTGTTGACTATCCAGAGCGATTGAAGCGCTGTGTGGTTATCGCCAGTACGCCAAAGCTATCTGCTCAAAATATCGCCTTTAACGAAGTAGCGCGCCAATCTATATTATCCGATCCTGACTTTAAAGATGGTCGCTATATACAAGAAGGCACTTATCCTCGTCGCGGACTGATATTGGCGCGTATGGTTGGCCATATTACCTATTTAACTGATGACGCGATGAAAGCCAAATTTGGCCGTGATTTAAAATCAGGTAAATTCATGTATGGCTACGATGTTGAATTTCAGGTCGAAAGCTACCTACGCTATCAAGGCGAGCGCTTTAGTGAAAACTTTGATGCCAATACCTATCTGCTCATGACTAAAGCCTTAGATTACTTTGATCCGACGCGCGACTATCCAATACGCGACTACCCATCAACCGTAGCAAAAGATACTACAGAGTCGGCAGTGCAAATAGAAGACTCAATCGCGGCGTCAGTCGAATCTAGCAAAGCCAATGCACAGAGTGAATTAGAAGATGCGGTAACGACGATTGAAGATATTGAGTCTGATCGTCAGCAAGAGCTTTCTGCGCTTAAAGCTGCCTTTGCTCATACACAATGCCAATATCTGGTTGTGTCATTTACCACTGACTGGCGCTTTGCACCTGAGCGCTCACAAGAGATTGTCGATGCGCTAATGGCCACTGGCAAACCAGTCAGCTATATCAATATTGACGCGCCGCACGGACATGACTCATTCTTATTTGATATTCCTCGCTACATGGGTGCGGTTAAAGGATTTTTGACTGCGCCATTTATTACCCCTAGCCGCCCAGCCACAGGAGAGCGCTCATGAGAATGGATCACCAACTGGCAGAGCGCTGGATTGCGCCGCAAGCACACGTACTGGACTTAGGTTGTGGCAATGGCGAGCTGCTTGCCCACTTACAGCAAAAACTAGGTGTAACAGGTTACGGACTAGAGATTGATGAAGACAAAATTAATGAGGCAATTGGTAATGGCTTATCAATTGTCGAGCAGGATCTCAACGATGGTCTAGCGCGCTTTGCTGATAACAGCTTTGACACGGTCGTCATGGCACGTGCCCTACAAGCAGTAAAAGCACCTGACGAGTTGTTGCTTGATATGCTGAGAGTTGCCCGTGAAGCAGTCATTACCTTCCCTAACTTTGCACATTGGCAAAACCGTATTCATTTAGGGCTTAAAGGTATGATGCCTGTCTCTGAAGCGCTGCCTTACGAATGGTACAACACACCAAACATTCACCTATGTACTTTCAAAGATTTTGAACTGTTATGTGCGCAGCATGATATTCATATTATTAATCGTTTTGCCGTTAGCGATTCTGAAAAAGGTCATACACCTTTGATGAAGGCGTTAATTAGGCAAGCGCCTAACTTGTTAGCAGACGTCGCTATCTACCGAGTGACCAAAAAATAACCGCTAAATCATTAGCTATCTTTGTATTTTATAGACTGCTGAACAGTGCCGCATAAGTTGGTATTAACCTTAATAGATTGTTAACTTAATATAAATTTAGGGGCTGTAGTAGATAAGCACTATGCTAGACTACTTTTATGAAGATAACCCGTTGTAAACTAAGTAAAAAAGCA
>NZ_CAJHBS010000033.1 GCF_904846705.1 Psychrobacter sp. Pi2-52 | reverse complement strand
CTGAATTACTGAATTACTGAATTACTGAATTACTGAATTACTGAATTACTGAATTACTGAATTACTGAATTACTGAATAATTAAAATATGGAATTGTTATTTGTATAAAAATTTCGAATAAGATTTATTTAGACCTTAGTTCAAGGCCTTAGTTTTAAATCATAATTTAAAAACCATCAAATCGTTAAGTGAGTGTGTTATGCAAGCTGTACAAGTTAAAGTGGTAAACCCTAAAATTACTGAAGACGAAGCATTTTCTCTACCAACTCGTGCCACCGATGGCAGTGCAGGTATTGACTTGCGTGCTTGTATTGACGAGCCGTTAACGATTAAAGCAGGTGAAACCCATTTAATTGGCACAGGCCTTGCGGTTTATATCCAAGATCCTAATTATGCAGGTATGATTTTACCGCGTTCAGGTCTTGGTCATAAGCACGGTATCGTCTTGGGTAACTTGGTTGGGTTAATCGATGCCGACTATCAAGGCGAGCTGATGGTTAGTATTTGGAACCGCAGTGGGGATGACTTTGTTCTTAATCCAGCTGAACGTATGGCACAGTACATCGTAGTACCTGTTGCCCGTCCTGAGTTTGAAGTGGTTGCAGAATTCAGTGATGAAAGCGTACGCGGTGCGGGCGGATTTGGACATTCAGGTCGTCAATAATAGCTATTTTGACGGTCAATTCTGCTAGTAATTTTTAGATAGCCTTCAAGGTTTTGCTTAAGCTATATATAAAACCTTGCGCTATTAATTTTTATTTATCATTGAACACCTATCACGGTTATAAGGAGAGTAAGCAATGCCACCTTTTGCGGCGCAGCAATCCTTATTCCGTGCTTATGATATTCGCGGTGCCAACCAGTATTTCACTAGCAGTTTTATACAAGCGTTAGGCCATGCTTTTGCTACTCTCTACAATGCCCAAGATAGCCAACCGACTCAAAACATCAGTACTAATACTTCTGTTGAGACTAAGCAGAATGTTGTCGTTATTGGTTATGATATGCGTATTGGTAGTGAAGCCATTGCACATACACTCTCTACTGTATTAGCTCAGCAGGGTTTACGCGTAATCCAATTAGGTCTGGTTACCACGCCGATGATGGCATTTTGGGCAATGCAATATCAAGGTCATGGCATAGTTGCAACAGCGAGCCATTCTGCTAAAGACATATTAGGCATTAAATGGTTAGTAAATAACAAGTCCCCTAGTAGCTCAGAGATACATACGCTCTATCATCAGCTAACCGATCATCATAGTTGTCACGCTTATCCCGATAGCCAAGCTAACAATCCTATCTTTCATTCAGAAAATATTGAAAGCATTGATAATAACTATGACTCAAAATTACCAAGCGACTTGCTTGAGCAACTACCTGCTTATCAAGTAGCAAACGTTTATATCGATGCTATTGCGCAGGTATTTGAACAATTATTTCAGCATAATCACTCGGCAACTGCAGACAATCAGAAAAGCGCTTATAAACTTGATTTGGTCATAGTTGTTGACTGTATGCATGGCGCAACTGGGAGCATTGCTCAACGCCTGTTTGAACGTTTTTGCCAGCATGTTATTTTTCTCAATGACACACCTGATGGCAACTTTCCCCTTGGTAATCCAGATCCCACCGAACCAAACCGCTTAAACGAATTGCAACGAGCCGTTGTTTTGCATGCAGCAGATATAGGCCTAGCGTTTGATGGTGATGGCGATCGTTTAATGGTCGTTGATAACAACGGCAAAATAGTTACGCCCGATCATTTGCTCTATCTATTGGCACGTATTGCTATTACTGAGCACCCTAACTCTCTTAGCGCCTCTTTATTAGCGTCTGAAGTTCTTTTCGATATTAAGTGCGCCCATCATTTACCAAGACTGTTATCTGAGCTTGGTACTACACCTGTGATTAGCAAGACTGGCAGCAGCTTTATGCGCCAGCAGGTACAGCATCCTGACAATCAGATTGTCTTCGCTGGTGAATTATCAGGGCATTTCATCTTTAATGACAGCCGCTTTATTCCCTACGATGATGCGATGTATGCCGCATTACGGTTGCTGCATTGGCTTGACCAAACTAATGACGGTGTTAGTGATAAAAAACCGCTAGCAGATATCATCCATAGCTTACCTACTATAGTCAGTACTGCTGACCATTACTTGCCAATGCCGCAGACGGCTACTACCGACTGCTCTCTCGTAGAGCAATTAACGAGATTTTGTCATTATTTGCAGCATCTAGTAGATATGTCTACTCCTACTGATTATTCATCTAATCAGCAATTAAAAGATACTTGCCTGCCTGCCACGACATGCAAGTCATCAGTGTGTACTTGCGCTACCGCGAAAGCGCAAATAGCATTAAAACAGAGGCATGAATTACTACCTGTAGGAACCAAGCTGAGCTGTATCGATGGTGTGCGTTTAGATTTTGCGCATGGCTTTGGCGTACTGCGTCAATCAAATACCAGCAATAGCCTGACCGCGCGCTTTGCGGGTGACAGTATAGATGACCTAAAAGATATTCAGGCGACATTTGCCGTTTTATGCCGACCATTTAACGCAGCGCTAGCTGAACAGATTCTTGCTATTCCTGCGGAGTAGCCTCATAAAACATATCACTGTCTCATTAGATATAATAGAAAAACAACCAATTTAAAACCGGCCCTTAGGAGTTTGTAATGACGCTTAATTTAGATGATGCCAAAAACACCGCTGAAGTATTGACCACTGCTCTGCCCTATATCCAGCGTTTTGTTGATAAACTCATCGTCGTAAAATACGGCGGCAACGCCATGACCGACCCTGAGCTTGAGAGCTCATTTGCTCGTGATATTGTTTTGCTAAAGACCGTCGGTATGCACCCAGTAGTCGTACATGGTGGTGGCCCGCAAGTTGACAACCTGCTAAAAGAGCTCGGACGTCAATCAGATCGTATCGATGGCATGCGCGTCACTGACAAAAGCACCATGGATATCGTAGAGATGGTCTTGGGCGGTAGCGTCAACAAATCGATTGTTAGCTTGATTAATAAACATGGCGGTCGCGCGATTGGTCTTACAGGTAAAGATGCCAACTTGATTCAAGCCAAAAAACTGTTGATGGAAAAAATTGGCGCAGATGGTATCGCTGTACCAGTTGATTTAGGATTCGTCGGTGATGTGGTCAGCGTCAATAAAGACGTGATTAACATGTTAATTGCCTCTGATTTTATCCCTGTAATCGCGCCACTTGGCGTTGACGCTGAAGGCAATACCTATAATATCAATGCTGATCTCGTTGCAGGTAAAGTAGCGGAATTTTTACAAGCAGAAAAGCTGATGCTATTAACCAATATCAAAGGTGTATTGGGCCGTGATGGCGAAGTGGTAACTGGACTCACGCCAAAGAAAGTCGATAGCTTAATCGAAGATGGCACTATCTCAGGCGGCATGATTCCCAAAATTCAATGTGCGCTTGATGCGGTACGTAGCGGCGTCAAAAGCGCGGTAATCGTTGATGGCCGTGTCCCTCATGCGACCTTGCTTGAGATTTTTACCAACGAAGGGGTTGGTACGCTCATCAGTCGAGAAATAGATTCATCATTGAGCTAGAAAAATATAGCAATGCTAAATGTGAAAAAGCTAAATGTAGACAAGCCCGAGTTGATATAAACGCTCGGGCTTTTTTATGCATTTTTATCTTTAATAACCCCACTCTCAACTTCGAAAGTGATTGAAAAAAGAAGAGCACCTCACTAATCTATTGTTTTCGACCAAGAATACAATGGAGTTGTGAGATGCCCATAGACGAATTTATCATCAATATCTATTTAATGGTAGAGCAATATTAAAAAATAGTCGTCACCAAACCCTTGCGAAGTGCAGGTTACGCGCCAAAGCTAAGTGATCCTGAGGTTATTTGCATGGAGATGGTCGGTGAATTTTTACACCTTGATCAAGACAAACAAATTTGGCAATACTTTACCCAGCATTGGCAAGACTGGTTTCCAGCCATCGGCTCATACCCTAACTTCGCAAAGCACTGCGCCAATCTGTGGCAAGTCAAACAGCAGATACAAGATAACGTCAGTCAAATTGAAGGCCGTGACAACATTCATTTTATGGATGGCTTTCCGATACCCGTCTGTCATTATGGACGCGCTTATCGGCATAAGAATTATCAAGACTTAGCAGCTTTTAGCTACTGTGCGGCTAAGCAAGAGAGATACTATGGCTTTGAGGGACATTTGCTTGTTAACTTATCGGGCATGATTAAAGGCTTTACCTTTGCTCCTGCCAATGTTGATGAAAGAGCGGTTGCCCCAGAAATCACCACTCATATTCATGGGCTACTTGGCGCTGATAAAGGGTATATCAGCCCTAGTCTGACATCGTACTACGACGCTCAAGGCGTGGATTTACAAACGCCACTCAGAGCCAACATGAAAGAGGATAGACCCAAACCTGTGGTAAGGCGGCTAATGAAAGCCCGCCGTATCGTTGAAACAGTCATTGGTCAGCTATCAGAACGATTTAATATACAAAGGGTACGAGCAAGAGATTTATGGCATTTGTCTCATCGATTGATTCGTAAGATTCTTTCACACAATCTGTGCTTTGTACTCAACAAAAAACTTGGTAATCCGCCTCTTCAGTTTGATTTGCTTATTTCAAGTTGAGAGTGGGGTCTTTAATAATCAGCCTAGCTTAGTTTTTATAGCTCAATTTTACGAAAAAACTTTATTAAACTCAGACTCATCGAAGCCACATAGTAATACGGCTTGATCTCTATCTGCCAACTGACCTTCTACAATCGGACGTTTAATCATGCTGGTATTTTCCACGAGTAAACCTATCGCGTTGTCTACATTAGCATCAGCTGCTTGCTTTTGACTGTCGTCTAGCTTGCGCCATGTCGTACCACGCTTATTGAGCACTTTATCGATACCTAGCTCATTTACCCAGCGTTGTACTGCTTCTTTATCGATACCTTGTTTTTTATAATCGTGAAAATCGTAGCTGACATCTAGCTCGTCTAGCTTAGTGAAGGCTTTTTTCATCGTGCTACAAGACTTGATACCGTAAATGGTGATGGTCATAGTGATTCCTCATAAATATTCATTAACTTGTCTATTATACCTAAGGCTGACTGGATATAGAGAATGCTTTACTTTTAATCGTCAAACCTAGTAAGCAACTGCATCATATCGTCGCAATTTTCGCCAAATTACGCTATGCTATGGCATTGTCAAATTCCATCTATTTTGATCAGTATTAAACAAATTCATATTAAACAAATCAGTATCAACCAATTTCGAGCCGACTATGAGCAACGCCGTGACAGCAGACCAAGCAGAAAACAACTATTATAACCCACAAGCGATAGAAGCCGCGCAGCAGACCAAATGGGCCACTGACAAGCGCTTTGAAGTAAGCAATGAGCCAAGCGACAAGCCAAGCCGTTACATGCTGTCGATGTTCCCTTATCCGAGTGGTAAGCTGCATATGGGCCACGTCCGTAACTATACGATTTCTGACGTATTAAGCCGTTATTATCGCCTAAAAGGCTATGAAGTCATGCAGCCAATGGGCTGGGATGGTTTTGGCTTGCCAGCAGAAAACGCAGCGATTGCTAACCAAACGCCACCTGCTGCGTGGACATTTGCTAATATCGACAGCATGCGTGCGCAGCTTAAATTGCTAGGCCTGTCTATTGATTGGTCACGTGAATTTGCCACTTGTAGCCCTGAGTATTATCAGTGGGAGCAGTGGTTATTTTTGCAATTGTACAAAAAAGGCTTGGTCTACAAAAAGCTATCGACGGTCAACTGGGATCCTGTTGACAACACTGTTTTAGCAAACGAGCAGGTCATCGATGGCAAAGGCTGGCGTAGTGGAGCTGCCGTCGAAAAGCGCGACATCCCTATGTACTACTTCAACATCACTGACTATGCTGATGAGCTATTGGATGATTTGGATCAGCTAGAAGGTCACTGGCCGTCTGAAGTACTAACC
Organism: Psychrobacter sp. Pi2-52; assembly: GCF_904846705.1. Lineage (GTDB taxonomy): Bacteria > Pseudomonadota > Gammaproteobacteria > Pseudomonadales > Moraxellaceae > Psychrobacter. The sequence continues at coordinate 12,094 of NZ_CAJHBS010000033.1, read as the reverse complement.
ATGCAGCGCAACTGGATTGGTCGTAGTGCCGGTATGGAAGTCCACTTCCCTTATGAGCTTGCTGGTGAAGAAAACACCTTAGACGTGTTCACCACTCGTCCTGATACCTTGATGGGTGTGACTTATGTTGCTGTTGCCGCAGAGCATCCACTTGCACAGTATGCCTCTGAGCAAGATGACGCAATCGCTCAATTCTGTGCATTATGTAAAAAAGGCTCAGTAGCTGAAGCTGATTTGGCCAAAGCTGAAAAAATCGGTATGGATACAGGCCTCACTGTGACGCATCCTTTAACTGGTGAAGAAGTTCCAGTGTGGGTTGCCAACTATGTGCTAATGAGCTACGGCTCAGGCGCAGTCATGGCAGTACCTGCTCACGATGAGCGTGATTATGAGTTTGCGGTTAAGTACGACCTACCAATCAAACAAGTCATCAATACCCCTGATGGCTATTTTGATGAGCTAAAAGCAGATGCCAAAGCGAACGATAGTGAAGTGAATCTTGCTTATACTGAACGCAACACTTTGGTTAATTCAGGTGAGTTTGACGGTCTAGATTTTGAGCAAGCATTTGAAGCAATGCTAGCCAAACTTGAGCCAAAAGAGCTGGCTAAGAAAAAGATCCAGTATCGCCTACGTGATTGGGGTGTATCTCGCCAGCGCTATTGGGGCTGCCCTATCCCAATGATCAACTGTGAGCATTGTGGTACGGTACCTGTTGAAGAGCAAGATTTGCCGGTTGTGTTACCAACCGACGTCGTACCTGATGGTCGCGGTAACCCACTCAAGAACATCCCAGAGTTTGTTAATACTACTTGTCCTAAATGTGGCAACCCTGCTGAGCGTGAGACCGATACCTTTGACACCTTTGTAGAGTCAAGCTGGTACTATGCACGCTTTGCTAGCCCAAATGATGCACAAAATATGGTCAACAAGTCTGCTGCCAATAAATGGTTGCCTGTTGATCAATACGTCGGCGGTGTCGAGCATGCGGTGATGCATCTATTGTATGCGCGTTTCTTCCATAAGCTGATGCGTGACGAAAACTTAGTCACAGGCGACGAGCCATTTGCCAATCTAATGACCCAAGGTATGGTGCTTGCTGGTACGTTCTACCGCGTCAATGTAGATGGCAGTACGACCTACTACTTTGCAGAAGATATCGATATCGATTTCAACGAACGCGGTCAACCAATCAAAGCTATCTTGAAGTCAGATGGACAGCCAGTGACGATTGGTAAGATCGAAAAAATGTCAAAATCAAAGAACAATGGCGTAGATCCACAGTTAACCATTGATAAATATGGTGCTGATACGGTTCGTCTATATACGCTATTTACTGCGCCTGCGGATCAAACGCTTGAATGGTCAGACGACGCGCTAAAAGGCCCTTATAACTTTGTGAAAAAAGTATGGCGCATTGCAACCGACCATATGCAAGCGCTAACGGCCGCCAATATCAGCATTGATACGCTTAACAGTGCTACCTTGAACACAGACGGTCTAAGCAAAGAAGCCAAAAACTTACGCCGTAAAACGCACGAAACAATTGCTAAGATTGACAGTGATTTGGGTGATCGTCTGGCATTGAACACGCCAGTATCAAGCCTGATGGAACTTGCTAATGAGCTGACTGGCTTTAACGCGAGTAATGAGCAAGAGCTGCACGTCAAACACGAAGCGTTGACCAATCTGCTGATTATGCTGTCTGTCTATGCGCCGCACGTCGGTGAGCATTTGCTTGAGCAATTGGGTCTTGATACATTAACTTTAGACTACCCAACCGTGGACGAAAGTGCGCTGGTACAGGACATGATCACGATGGTGGTACAGGTCAATGGTAAGATGCGTGGTAAGATGGATGTCGCACCAAACAGCGATCCTGAGCAGCTAAAAGAGCAAGCTCGCACTATGGAAAGCGTGGCAAAATTCATCACGGGCGAGATCAAAAAAGAAATCGTCGTTCCTAATAAATTGGTTAACATCGTGGTTGTAGGCTGAGGTATCTTGAGCTAAGTATTTTAGGCTTAGTGCTCTAAGCCTTCTTATCATATGAGGATAGCGTTTATGTCATACAAGCATCGAGCTGAGCAGGCGCAACCAGAATTAAGCGCACACAGTCTAGCTAATAGAAAGTCCCATGGCCAAAAGCTCGGAGCAGTCTTACTTGCCACGCTGCCAATGTTTGCCGTGGTAGGTGCAGCCGCTGCTCTTAGCGGCTGCGGCTTCCAGCTACGTGGCTACGACTCAGCGATGCTGCTTGACGTCGAAAAAACAGCGGTCATTATCGAAGACAATCGCACCTCCTTCCCGCTGAAACTACCATTGACGCGTCGCCTAAAGACGTTAGGTGTCGATGTTATTAGTAATATGAGCTCAGAAGAAGTTGCCCGTAATAACCAACAAGCAGGGGCTGAGTCTATTGCCGCTATCGACATTCGTAATGTACGTTTTAAGCGTTACGAATTGGTTGGCGTATTAACAGAAATTCGCTTGGTACTATCAGCAGATGTCAGCTATCAAACGATGGAAAATGGTAAGCCTGTAACACTGAGCAACCCCATTCAGGTCGAGCGAAGCTATCAGTACAACGAAGCATCTGTTAGTACTGACGATCAGCAAGGCGATCAGACTCGCGATTGGCTCTATGATACTTTAGCTCGCCGTATCACTGACCAGTATGTTGCTATCTCGCTTCCAAAAGTTGCACCTGCTGTCAAACAATCTGTGCAGATGAATAAAGGTGTGACACCAACCGTCGTCGTCGTACCACAACCGGAATAGTTAGTCGTTCTGATTATCAAACGATACCATTTCTAGAAATATGAGTAGAAAACTAAGCGAGTGTAAGTACTACCTTGAGTAGACTGGGCTAGCTTGATACTACTAATCATATTTTTGGAATTGGTATTACCTGCTCATCAACCTGTGTAACACCACGCTATGCAAGATACTTTCATAAAAGCCTATCCAAAACTACTGCAGCCTTCCGTTGCGGTAGCGGGCTTGTGGCTGGCGCACGGTGACGAGCCACTGCTGAGTCAATGGTTGATAGATGCGCTGCGTCCACACTGGCGCGCGCAGAACTATGCAATCAAACGTATAGAGCTGATTTCTGTCAAGAGCTGGCAAGAAGTACTGTCCGAGCTTGGCAGCCAGTCTCTATTTGATGATGCTAGCGCGGTAATCGTGACGGGTAATCATAAACCTGACAAAGCAGTTATCACCGAGCTGGAACGTTTTGCGGTCGAGGCACAAGCTGGCACACACGGTCATAGTGTGTTGTGGCTTACACCTAAGCAAGACAAACGCAGCCAGAGCAGCAAATGGTTTGCTCCTTTTGCGCAATATGGCAATGTCATTGATTGCAATTTATACAATGAGCAGCAGCGCCAACAGCTACTACAAATACAAGCTCAGAAGTTTGGCTTACGACTGTCTCAAGAGGCGTGGCAGCTACTCATGTCACACACTGAGCATCATCTATTGAGTGCTTATCAAACCTTATGGCGACTGTCTTATCTGTTTGCACCACAGCTAGTTGCTAACAACAGTACTAATGAAGATAGTGCTAATAACAATAGCACCGAACAATCTAATAGCTTTTCACAACCTGTGAATAATGTGGCATTGGATATTGCAGACCTACAAGCAGCATTGGTCAGCGACGCTCAGTTTAGTGTGTTTGATTTGTCTGATGCGATGCTCGCGGGTAATAGTACGCAGGTTGCCAAGATCATGTTTCAGCTAAAGTCGACCGATGAGCCCACTACTTTAATACTCTGGGCTATTAGCAAAGACATGCGTCAAATTATTCAACTTATGGACGGTCAAGACCCTCAAGCATTAGGCATTTGGCGTAGTAAGCAAGGGTTATACCAACAAGCTTGCCGCCGTCAGTCAAAACAACAAACGAGTGAATGGCCTGCTCTGCTTTACCGATGTGACCAAGCTATTAAAGGTCTTGTTCGTCAGCCAGCATGGGAGCTGTTATTGCAAGCAGCATTGGAGCTGGCAGGTAAGCGTTTATTTGCAATGCTCTAAGACTAGCCTGTCACCACCTCTTATTGTTTCTCTTATTAACAAGTTATCCACTTCTTCTCTTACTGATTTATACGTTTTTCTTACTGGTTTATACATTTAAACGCTGTAAATTCAGATTCTACTACCCTATTTTGTTCTCCTATAATCTCCGTTTTATTGATTTTTAGTAAGCGTTTCTTTTCTGTACCTATCTCTATTCTTGGCTACCTTAACCTTTCGTAAACTAATTTCCATTCCCTTTTGTAGGTGAAGTCTCTACTATATCTACACTTGATTTAATTGTGATTGGATTGTTGTCATGCGCAAAATAAGCAAAAAGTCTGCCATAAAATGGGGTGTTATTGCCTTAATTATCGTAGCATTAGGGGCTTTAGCCTATACTTTTTTAAAACCAGAAGAAACCACACCTAACTATTTAACCGCAACCGTTGAAGTCGGTGATATTGAAAACAATGTCATGGCGTCCGGTAAAGTAAAAGCGTTAAATACCGTCGATGTAGGGGCACAGGTATCTGGTGAAGTAAAACGCCTATACGTCGAAGTCGGTGACGAAGTCAAACAAGGCGATTTGATTGCACAGATTGATCAAGTGACTCAGAAGAATAGCCTGAGCAATGAACAAGCCAGTCTTGAACAAAGCGAAGCCGCGCTACAAAGCGCTCAAGCAGAATCGTTAAGCAAACAAGCCAGTCTAAAAAGTGCCTATGCCGATCTTGCCAGCCGTCAGTCTGAGCTGAAACAAGCACAGTCTGATTTTGCGCGTTTGCAAGACTTAGTCGCTATCGACGCTATCTCGCAGCAAGAATATGACACGCAAGCGACCAGTGTCGAGACCGCAAAAGCAGCCGTTGCCAATGCACGTGCAGCTATTGATACAGCAAAAGCCGCGATTGCGACTACCGAAGCCAATATAAACAGCCAACAAGCAGCATTACGCAAATCACGAACCAACGTCAGTACCGCTGAAGAAGATCTGAGCTATACCACTATTCGTGCGCCGATATCAGGTACCGTCGTTTCTATTACGACTGAGCAAGGCACCACCGTGAACGCCAACCAAACGGCGCCCACATTGGTGACGCTAGCGGATTTATCGACCGTACGTATCAACGCGCAAATCTCAGAAGCTGATGTCATTAACGTCAGTGCTGGTATGCCTGCTTATTTCAATATTATCGGTAATCCAGACAAACAGTATGATGCGACATTAACCGCTATCGAACCTGCCCCAGAGCAGATCAGTAGCACCAGCTCGACAGACGCTGCTATCTATTACGTCGGCTACGTAGAAGTACCAAACCCTGACCGCTTGTTTCGAATCGATATGACGGCACAGATATATATCATCGTCAACGAAGCCAAAAATACTCTATTAGTACCATCAACAGTGATACAAGAAAAGCGAACTAAAGAAAAAGGCAAATCAACAACGGGCAAGTTTGTACGTGTATTAAGAGATGACGGAACCGTAGAAGAGCGTACTGTAGAAGTCGGTATTGATAACCGAGTAAATGCGCAAATCTTAAGTGGTTTGAAAGAAGGGGAAGAAGTAATCATCAGTGAAGAGAGCGGTAAGAAATCAGATAGCGGCCGCGTACCTGGTGGACCTCAAATGTAACTTGTGCTTTGACTATGTTGAGTAAGAAAGGCTTGCTAAAAACATAGCAGCCCTTTCATAACAACACTATAACGCTTATTAGCCTTTATTAAAGACACTGCTATGACTATATCTCAATCTCCTAAACCGTCGAGTGAAGATAGCTCTGAAAGTAGCACGGCTCAAAACTTAGGGTCACACACTTCTGCTAATCGCTCAAGCAACTCAGCAAAAACCAATACCGCTACCCACTCTGCATCAGGCAAGCCCATTATGGAGCTGTCTGGCATTATCAGAGAGTTCCCTGCTGGTGAGCAAACCATTCGCGTCTTGCATGATATCAATCTGACGATTCACCAAGGTGAGATGGTCGCTATCATTGGACAGTCAGGCTCTGGTAAGTCCACCTTGATGAATATCTTAGGTTGTCTAGATCAAGCCACTGCTGGTGATTATAAGATTTATGGTCAATCCGCCCGTAAGCTTGATGCCGATCAGCTAGCAGAACTGCGCCGTGAGCACTTTGGTTTTATTTTTCAGCGCTATCATTTGCTTGGTGATATCAGTGCCAAAGACAACGTCGCCGTCCCTGCCGTGTATGCGGGCATGGATACCGAGGCACGCACCAATCGTGCTGAGAAGCTACTAACTGGCCTCGGCCTTGGCAATAAGGTCAACAATCGTCCCAATCAGCTCTCAGGTGGACAGCAGCAGCGTGTTTCTGTCGCTCGTGCACTGATGAATGGTGGCGATGTTATCTTAGCAGATGAGCCAACTGGTGCCCTAGACAGTAAGTCTGGCGAAGATGTCATGGCGATTTTGCATGACCTCAGCGCACAAGGTCATACCATTATCATGGTCACTCATGATCCAAAACTAGCAGCACAAGCGGAGCGTGTGATTGAGCTCAAAGATGGCCATGTCATCGCTGACTATCAAACTGAGCATTATAAGCACACAGACAAAAAACCAGAATCTATCCTTGGCGAGCATCGAAAAAGTGCCTTTGGTAGTTTTATTGATCGACTGCTTGAAGCTTTCAAAATGTCTTTGCTTGCCATGCGCGCGCATAAGATGCGTACTCTACTAACTATGCTCGGCATTATTATCGGTATTGCCGCAGTCGTATCTATCGTAGGCCTTGGACAAGGCTCTCAGCAGCAAATCCTTGCCAATATCAGCTCGTTAGGTACCAATACCATTACCGTCAATGATGGCTACCCTAGAGGCGATCCTAGACGCCGCTATAATGATGACAATTTGACACCAGAAGATGCAGAGGCGGTCGGCAATCAGCCCTATATTATCAGTGTCAGCCCTCAGGTAAATGCCAGCTCTAGTGTCCGCTATCGTAATATACAAGAGGATGCTACCGTCAATGGCGTTGGTGAAGACTATCTAAACGTCACTGGTGAGACATTAACATTGGGCCAAGGGTTTGATGCAAAAAGCATTACATTACGTAGTCAAGATATCATCATCGATGACAACGCTAAACAGACCTTTTTCTCAGATATTAATAACCCTGTTGGCGAGGTAATATTGGTTGGTAGTGTGCCTGGACGCGTGATTGGCGTCCTCGAAGAGAGCGACGGTGGCTTTGGTCCCAGTGTAACGACGCCTACTATCTATATGCCTTATACGACGGTGATGTCGCGCGTCACTGGTAGTACCAATATCGACCGCTTTGTGGCGTTGTTAGATGACAGTATCTCTTCTAGTGCCGCAGAGACGGCCATCTCTGATTTAATAGAGAGTCGCCATGGTAAAGATGACTTTGAGCTGCGTAATTCAGACTCTATTCGTCAAACAATCGAGTCGACGACAGGAACGATGACTCTACTTATTTCATCAGTCGCTGTTATTTCATTGATCGTCGGCGGTATTGGGGTGATGAATATTATGCTCGTCTCTGTCACCGAGCGCACCAACGAGATTGGCGTACGTATGGCAGTAGGCGCACGTCAGAGCGATATCATGCAGCAGTTCCTTATTGAGGCCGTTCTGGTCTGTATTTTAGGAGGGCTGATTGGTATTGGACTGGCCTTTGCCATTGGTGAGCTGATTAATAGTGTGGGCGGTGATAATTTCAAAGTTATCTATTCATCAACCTCTATTATTGCTGCTTTTGTTTGTTCGACGTTAATTGGTGTAGTATTTGGATTCTTGCCAGCACGTAATGCCGCCAAATTAGATCCTGTTGAAGCACTTTCTCGAGACTAATAATCGATTATTGACTCGCTTTAGCCAAAAATAGAGCAGTCAATATCGATATAATGGCAAAAATTTAAAGAAACTGGAATAAATTGGCGATTTTATAAGAGAATTACACTTTTTTTATCATGTGGGGTTGTAATTGTCATAATAATATATATAATGTGCTCTCACGTTTAGGGATACAAACACTTTAAACGTTAGGGCTGTTAGCTCAGTTGGTAGAGCAGTTGACTTTTAATCAATTGGTCCCGCGTTCGAGTCGCGGACAGCCCACCATATTTAGTTTAATCTTTATTAGTCGTTCTACCCTATCCGGTAGTAGACTAATAAAGATAAGTTTAAAAGACATCGTTAAGATGTTTAGTTTTAGAAAGTTCTTTAGTTAGAATTTTCTCTTGTAGAGTTAAAAAGCATCGCTTTTTTATATACTCTTCAGGGCTGTTAGCTCAGTTGGTAGAGCAGTTGACTTTTAATCAATTGGTCCCGCGTTCGAGTCGCGGACAGCCCACCATATTTAGAAAGCCCAGTTACTATCTTAGTAATTGGGCTTTTTTTCGTCTGGGCGTTTTAAATGTTGTTTCTTAGCTTTTATATACCTCTATTTATTATGCTTGCGTTTAAATAGTCTAAAGTTATCTCTCTTGCGCCATAGTAGTTTATGTCTGATCGTATCTTTGATGGTACGTGGGTGCTTAGGTGCATGAGCAATAAACTCATCGAACTCTGCCTCACTCATCGCTAGCTCTCGACCATGTGCCATCATCACCATTGACGGTTGCAATGCCCTGATTTTTTTTAGCGATTGAACATAGTCTTTAGGGTAGTAGACAGGAAATGGTGCTACGAACTTGTGTCGCAACTTAATGATTAAATCAGCGGTATATACTTCGCGACTGGGCAGATGAAACAAAGACAAATCGCGATCCGTGTGACCTGGGGTCTCTAATACTTGCCATTCATCAAAGTGTGGCACAAGCTCACCATCTGTGACGGTGATATCTGGTTTCAGACTTGCCGAGTAATATAGGTTTTTAAATGGCCTACCTTGACGTCTGGCCACATAATATCCTAGATGTATATCTACGAAGTGCATCGTGCACCCGCCAATACCGCTATACCACTGCTTCTTTTTATCAGCGGAGATAATTAGACAGCCAGTCTTTTCTCGAAACTTATTCGCACCGCCTGCATGATCCGGGTGCATATGCGTGACTACTACTACTTTTAGGTCGGTGATGGGTCGTTTCAATGTTGTCTCAATATAGTCAAGCACCATCGGTACATCAGCACGACAACAGCCATCTAACAGCATTATTTTATCTGGATATACTGCCAGATAGCTACTCTGGATATATCCTTCTAAACGTACAATTTCACATAGACTCATTGGTGTTCCCTACCTCATTCGTCATTATTATTGTGAGGCTTTTGTTCAGTTTTATAGCCAATCTTTAGTATAGCGCCCGTCACCACAAATGAAATGATTTTGAGTGAACGCTTGTGACTATATATAGAAACCATACGGCATACAGAGACTATGCAGCTAACAACTAATTATGGACAACTGACTATTAATAATTGCTTATATAATTCTATCTATGATAATTCTCACCTTATTAGCAAAAAGCAAAAACCCAGCACTTTGGCTGGGTTTAAGGAAACACTTAGTATCTTATTTAGTATTTTGGATAATTCGTAAATTACCTACTTATTAACTATGCAAGATCACGAACCTTTGGCTCACGTTCCCATAGACGAGACTTAGCATTGCTAATAAAGGCATCTAGCTCGGCCAATGGCGTTACGAACTCATCTTTTTCAACTGGGAGCTTACTTAGGATAAATTCATCAGTCGCGCCGCAATAGGCAATGGCTTTGCAATGATTGTACGCGTCGTTGAACCAATCTAATGCTGAACTGTCTTTTGCGAGCTTTTTAGCTTGGTCAGGCATGATGATACTAACGACGGCATCAAACATCACTGACGGACCACCAGCAAGGCGCTCATCAGCTTGTATGCGTGTACCATCATCCAATACGACTTCTTTGTTAGGCGCTACGATTTTAACGCTAGCACCCTGCGCTTTGGCAGCATCTTCGAACTTTTTAACTTCACTACTATTAGAACCTTCCGCGACTAATATACCGATCATACGGCCTTTTAGGCTATCAGGCGTTAGCCCGATAGTTTGTACCGCTTTAGAGGTTCCTAAGTCTTGGACAGGTGCAGCTGCGTCAGCTGGCTCTGGTAGCTCCATACCCAATGCCGTTGCTACGCGACTGGCCAAGTCTTCATCGATATGAATCAAATGGCTAAGCATACGCGTACGTACATGGGCTGTATCTACCTTACCTAGCTCAAACGCATAAGCGGTTGCGATATGTGCTTGCTCAGTTGCTGTCTGACTACGGTAGAACATACGTGGCTGACTATAGTGATCTGCAAAGCTCTCGTCACGTACGCGACCTTTTACGCCATCATCTAGTTGCTCATGGAATGAGTTGAAACCACGTTTAGCGCTTTCACGAGGACGAGTTGGATCTAGGCTTTGTGGCTCATAGAGTACACGTGTCTTAGGCACCTGCATTTGCATATGACCATCTTGCTGATTATTAGCAAACGGGCATTTCGGTGCATTGATAGGAATCTGGGCAAAGTTTGGCGAGCCTAAACGTGATAGCTGCGTGTCCAAGTAACTGAATAGACGACCTTGCAATAGTGGGTCATTACTAAAATCAACACCAGGTGGCAAATGCGATGGGCAGAATGCTACCTGCTCAGTCTCTGCAAAGAAATTATCTGGATAGCGGTTCAATACCATCTTACCCACGACTTTAACTGGCACCAATTCTTCTGGAATCAGCTTAGTAGCGTCTAAATGGTCAAATGGGAATTCGTTTGCTTCTTCTTCAGTAAATAACTGTACGCCAAACTCCCACTCAGGATAGTCACCGTTGTTGATTGACTCAAACAAGTCGCGGCGATGATAGTCAGGATCAGCGCCTGAGATTTTCACTGCCTCATCCCATGTAGTTGACTGTACGCCTAGTACTGGCTTCCAATGGAAACGTACAAAGGTACTCTTACCGTCTTTATTGATTAATCGATAGCTATGAATACCGAAGCCTTCCATCATGCGTAGGCTACGTGGTAGACCGCGATCACTCATCAGCCAAATTAGGTTATGCATGGTTTCAGGACTCAATGATACAAAATCCCAAAAGGTATCATGAGCAGACGCCGCTTGCGGGAAACCGCGATCTGGTTCTGGTTTTACCGCATGGATCAAATCTGGAAACTTCATCGCATCTTGGATAAAGAAGATTGGCATGTTGTTACCAACGATATCCCAGTTACCTTCTTCTGTATACATTTTCACAGCAAAACCGCGCACATCACGTGGCGTATCTTTTGAACCTTTGTTACCTGCTACCGTTGAAAAACGCGTAAATAGTGGCGTTTGCTTGCCTGTTTCTGTCAATACTTTGGCAGTCGTATATTCTTCTAGTGACTCTGTCAGCTCAAAATAACCGTGTGCTGCACTACCACGAGCATGGACGATACGTTCAGGGATACGCTCATGGTCAAAATGATTGATTTTTTCACGTAATACAAAATCCTCTAATAGCGTCGGTCCACGTGAGCCTGCTTTTAGAGAGTTTTGGTTGTCAGCGATGGCCACACCTTGTTGCGTGGTTAATACTTTAGTGTCGTCACCTGCGCGCTGATGTGTTTCACCACCATTGCCACGTTCCGTATTCATGTCTTTGGCGGGGTCCGTATGATCGATATTATTATTCATAAAAAGTCCTAGCTAATAGATTGAGAGTGCTCTTTTAAATCATTAAAAGAGTGCCTACACAGGTTTGATATCCTTTGAGATAGTGGTGACTTCATCTGTCATTTATTTATCTGTGTTTTCAGCATTGCTTAACGTTAAATTGATATCGCACTAAAATTCGTAAAGGAATAATAGGCTTAGGAGTTATACTACCCAAAAAATAAGTCAAATATAGTTGCGTATATAGTAAACCTTGTTGATGTTTGGTTAAGGTCTATAGACGCTATAAACCAGCAGCTTTAGTTGGTCTTAAAGGCGCATAAACGTTAACAATAGAATCTTGTAATGTAGTTATTCTTTAAGGTATTCTTTTTATGCAGTACTAGGGCATGTCTTCAATTGGATAAGCCCTAAATAATAGTTACAATACCGCATCTATTGAGTCGATGCGAGAAAT
>NZ_CAJHBS010000032.1 GCF_904846705.1 Psychrobacter sp. Pi2-52 | reverse complement strand
TTTTTAGCACTATATTTATTAAAAAAAATTAGTGAAATTATATCTAGTTTTTTTATAAATAAAATTGAAGATTATATCAAAATCGAACGAGATTATAACGCTTTGATTAGGAGGTATCCCCTTGAAACGAATTTTGTAACTTATGATAATCAATCATGTTCTTCTAGCAATAAAGAATTATTCCGTACAAAGGTAGATACTAAGCATACAAAAGAAGAAGATCAATATACATTTCCAGTCATAATCGAAAAAGATATGACTAAAGACAGTTTGAGAATCAAATCCATTAAAATTGAAGATAATAAAAATAAGAGATATACCCTCCCAGATATCATTCAAGACAATTATAAACACCTAATGGATGCTCACTCTACCTCGACGTTATATAATCAAATAAATATCCGTTTAGATGGTATTTCAGAAGATGTAGACTCTGTGATACTTAATACATCGAGAACGCAATACTATGACTCTTTAGTAACCAATAGAGTAATCGACTTCCCATTGCCAAATGGTATATCTGTTAGAGATATGCTGAATCCAGGACCCTATGTAGATTTACTCGAGAACTCATTACTTTCAAACCATCTAGGCTTCAATATATTTATAAAAACTAGTGATAATAAAATTGTCTTTGTTGAACGTAGTATGGATGTATCAATTGGAAAAGGAACGTTAGGTTCAAGTGTAGCTGCTTCGCTAAAAACAAGATATTGTATCGATGAAGATTATAACTTTCATCTAGAAGGTCTTGAAAAAGCTGTTATCGAAGAAATAAATGATGAGTTAGGATTAATTATAGACCACCATGATTTTTCGATAGATAAACATTTGATAGCTATATATAGGGAGCTTATAGAAGGTGGAAAACCCCAGTTTTTGTTTTATATTGAAATAAATGAAAGTGAAGAACAAGTTCAAGAGTACTTCCTTGAAAACTTAAAAATAGAAGACAAAAAATATGAAACTATTGTTGATGGCAACAGGCTAGCATTTCTAGATTTGTCTAAGAAAAGCGAATTTTACCTTTCTCCAGATTCTATATTTTTCAACAATGAGTCTTATGCTGTTCTTCCTTCAGTATCTGGAACCCTTGCTCATCTTCTGACGCTAATGGAAATTGGTAATTTATGAAAATAATCGAAGAATTTATATCCAGTAAATATAAAGACGGTACTAGATGCGAGGATGGCATCTATGTCAGCGAGCACTTTGTCGTGTTGATTGACGGCGTTACTGCTAAAGGCCATAAGCTTTGGGAAGGTAGGAAAAGCGGTGAGCATGCCAAAAATATCATCATCAAAGCGTTGCCAACACTAAGTCATAAATTATCAAAGGCAGAAATTTTCGACGCACTTAATAACGTACTTTTAGCTGAGGCATCTTTAGATACAATAGATAAGAATAATTTATTAAAGGCTTCTATAGTGATTTATAGCGCCTATCATGGTCAGATATGGTCATACGGTGACTGTCAAGTGATGATAAATAATGAACTGATAACCAAATCAAAATCGGTCGATACTCTATTGGCTAATATCAGAAGTGATGTACTTAAGTTTTATCATAGTGATAAGTCTATAGAGCAAATTTTCAGTGAAGATCATGGCAGAGCATTCATCCAGCCTTTGTTAGAGCAGCAGTATAAGTTTGAAAATGTAAATCGAACATACGGCTATGCTGTTTTAAATGGAACGCCTATTAATGATTCAATGATTAATGTGTTCAATGTGAGAGCTGGAGACCATGTTATTTTTGCAAGTGATGGCTACCCAGAAGTATTTGTTAATTTGCAAAAAAGTGAAGCATATTTAAAGGAGATGCTAAACAGAGATCCAAACTGCTTTGTTATCAATAAGCAAACCAAAGGACTGAATAGGGAATTAAATAGTTATGATGATAGAAGTTATATTTCTTTCGTTATCTTAGACAACTAATATTGTTAGAGTAACTGTATCAATAACTATGGTCTTTGACTAGAAATTAGAATTAAATAGTTATATATGACGGTATCATAAGATATAAAATCTTTACTTTTTCTAAGCAATAAGTTTCTCATCTTTAAAATATTTAAAAAATTCCACAGCACAGCTCACGCCTATCTATAGTCGATCCACTATAAAATAAATACAGTGCTACTGGGATAAATTTTGTGCAGCCTCTGGAATGACGGAGTCGCACAGCAAGCAAAGGAAATTTATACCAGTAGCACACCGTAAAAGCTGTACTCTTTTTATTTAGGACTCACTATAGAGTTTAATATTAGACTAACAGATAAAATTGATAACATCGAAGCTACTATTATTCAATACAATATCTCAAAGCAAAAAAAGCACCCAACCAAGTTGAGTGCTTTTTCATTGCTATATTGAACTAATTAGATTTTTAGTTTGCTCTGACTGAGGGCTTACTCCCACTCAATCGTTGCAGGTGGCTTGCTCGAAACATCATAAGTCACGCGTGATACTTCAGCGATTTCATTCATAATGCGGTTCGATACAGTCTCGATCAAATCGTATGGCAGATGCGCAAAACGAGCGGTCATAAAGTCAACAGTCTCAACCGCACGTAGCGCGATTACCCACGCATAGCGGCGGCCATCGCCGACCACGCCGACAGATTTGATTGGTTGGAATACCGCAAATGCTTGTGCAGTCTTGTCATACCAGCCTGAACGCTCAAGCTCTTGCATAAAGATAGCATCTGCCAAACGCAGGATATCAGCGTATTCTTTTTTAACTTCACCAAGGATACGCACGCCCAAACCTGGACCTGGGAACGGATGGCGATAGATCATTTTGGCTGGTAGACCCAAAGTAATACCCAGTTTGCGCACTTCATCTTTGAACAAATCACGTAACGGCTCAATCAGTTTAAATGCCAAATCATCTGGCAAACCGCCTACGTTATGGTGACTCTTAATCACGTGTGCTTTGCCTTGATGCGACTTGGCAGATTCGATAACGTCTGGGTAAATCGTACCCTGTGCTAAGAACTCAACGACTTTTCCATCGCTCTGCTCACTCACTTGGCGCGCGCTATCAGCGAATACGTCAATGAACGTCTTACCGATGATTTTACGTTTTTTCTCTGGATCAGACTCGCCAGCCAATGCGTTTAAGAACAAGTCTTCTGCATCAACACGGATGACTTTTACGCCCATGTTTTCTGCAAAGATTTGCATGACTTGGTCACCTTCATGCAGACGCAATAGGCCGTTATCAACGAACACACAAGTCAGCTGATCGCCAATGGCTTTGTGCAATAGCGCGGCAACGACTGAACTATCAACACCGCCCGATAGACCTAGCAATACTTGCTTGTCACCGATTTGCTCTTTTAACTGTGCGATACGCATATCAGCGATATTGTCTGGCGTCCACTCACCTGCACATTCACAGATTTGATGCACGAAACGACCAAGCAGCTCTTGACCTTGTAGCGTATGCGTGACTTCTGGGTGGAACTGTAGGCCGTAGTATTGCTTGTCATCATTTGCCATAATCGCGATCGGACAGCTTGGCGTGCTAGCGATGATGTCAAAGCCTTCAGGTACTTCGATGACCTTGTCACCATGACTCATCCAAACGTTTAGTTTGGCAGCAGCGCCGTCAGTCTTGCTGTCTTCGATGCCGTCAGTCAGCTGCGAGTGACCATTTACTTCGATAGTCGCCGCACCAAACTCATGAATATCACTGGCATGAACTTGCCCGCCAAAACGATCTGCCATTGCTTGCATACCGTAGCAGATACCTAGTACTGGCACGCCTAGATCAAATACCGCATCGTTGATACGTGGGCTGTTTTCTGCGTGGACGCTCTCAGGGCCACCTGACAAAATGACGCCTTTTGCGCCAAAATCGATGATGCGCTGAGTGTCGATATCATAAGGGAACATCTCACAAAACACCCCTGAATCGCGCACACGGCGGGCGATTAACTGGCTATATTGCGAGCCAAAATCGAGGATTAAGATGCGATCTTCTTTGATTGCAGGAGTGGCAGCAGCAGTGGTCATAAATCGATATCCATCAATAGATAAATTGGTGCCCTATTTTAACAAGTTTACGCCCTCTATTGGCTATTAGATGGTTAATTATTCGCGATTATTATTGGCACATACCCTCAATTTGAATAATTACTCTCTAAGCAATGACAAAAATAAGCAAAGAGTAGACAGCAAACCCAATTATGAGGAAACTATCTTCCTCTCTGTTTATCAGTCATTTGCTAGGTTTACTACGTAACATCACTCAAAGCTAAGTGCATACGATTCAAACCTTCCCTCAATATTGCTTTAGGACAGGCCACATTTAGGCGCATCTTTAAATATCCTTCCTCACCATATTTAATGCCAGCGTTTAGCTCAACTTTGGCAGCTCTAAGCGCCTCATATAATGCTTGATCGTCTTGGCTATATGCTGAGCAATCTAGCCAAATTAGGTAAGATGCTTCTGGGCGCATGATTTTAATATCAGGCAAATGCTCATTTAAAAACTGCACGGTCAATTCAATATTGGCTTCGATATAACTAAGCGCCTGCTCTAGCCACTCACCGCCGTGCTCGTAAGCACTACGCATGGCTGTATACGCAAATAGGTTCAGCTCGTACTCATCATTTAATTGCTGCTGCTGACTGATTTTTTTGATTAGCGCTTTATCTTTAGCAAATATCATCGAGCCTTTGATACCTGCGATATTGAAGGTTTTGGTCATTGATGTCAGGCTGACGACGTTGTGCTCATAGCCTTCTGCAAGTATCAGAAATGGCGTAAACGTATGACCAGTCAAGGTTAAATCTTGATGAATCTCATCACTGACAATCGCCACATTGTGCTTTTTGCAAATCGCAAGCAGCGCTTCAAGCTCATCAACCGTCCACACGCGCCCACCCGGATTGTGCGGATTGCAGAGTAGATACAGCTTAACGTCATGTTCGATGATTTTGGCTTCGATATCAGCCAAATTTAAATGATATTTACCTTCAACTTCCTTTAATGCAGAGAGCACAAGCTTGCGGCCATGGCCCTCAACCTTGGTCATAAACGGTGTATAAATAGGATCATTGACCATTACCGCCTCGCCTACCTTGGTAAAGACATTCATCATCAGCGCTAGGCTTGGCACGACACCAGGGGAAAACAAGATATTCTGCTTCTCTAACCGCAAGTCATAACGCTTACCATGCCAGTTAATAATCGAGTTATATAAAGCGTCAGTAGGTTTGGTATAACCCAAGATGCCATGCTGCATGACTTGCTCAACCGCGCTTAATATCGGTGTGGCAGCCTTAAAATCCATATCTGCTACCCATAGCGCAATCGTGTCATCGTTATAGTGCCACTTGAGTGAACCGGTATCGCGTCTGTCGATTATTTCATCAAAGTTATATTGCATTGGTACTCTTCTTATTTGGAATAATAATAGCTTGGAACGTCAAAAACACAGCGCAATATGTGCACTATATTATAAATATACGCTACGCTATCTGCTTTAGTAGATTAAGGCGTATTCGATTTTTTACAAATAATTAAAGTGCTTTTAGACTCTAATTATCCATTTATCGGCTTAAATAACCTTCAAAGATATAAAGTAAACATTATTTGAATAATGGTTAAAAAATAATGCTACATTAAGGTTTCGGACTCTATCTATCGTAAAGTTATTTATGCCAGAGTGCGCTGATGTTGCCATGATTATAATCTATCAACATCTACCCAAACTATCTAATAAGCCATCAAGGCTAACAAAAAGGAATGAAGAATGAAAATGGACTTTTTACCGAAATCAGTACTAAAGATTAGTGCCCTCACCTTTGCCATTGCCGCAACCGCTTCTTGCACTGCTATGGCAACAGGAACTGACCATCAGACTGCAAACGCAACTAGCAGCACCGCTATCACTCTCGGCAACGCTGCCACAACTAGCGGCACCAATGATACCGTTGCCATCGGTAGTCAGGCCAATGCAGGATTAAACTCAGCTACTGCCGTTGGCGGTCAAGCTAACGCTGCTGGTCTAGGCTCAACCTCTATCGGTTGGCAGTCAAAAGCCACTGCCGAACGTGCGCAAGCTTTTGGTCATCTAGCCAATGCGAGCGGTGTACGCTCTACTGCTGTCGGTGAAGCAGCCATGGCAGGTGGCAATAATGATACGGTTGCTGTCGGTAATAAAGCCAATGCAGGTCTCAACTCAGCCACTGCCGTAGGCGGTGAAGCCAATGCTGCAGGTCTAGGCTCAACGTCTATCGGTTGGCAGTCAAAAGCCACCGCTGAGCGCGCACAAGCGTTTGGTCATCTAGCCAATGCAAGCGGTATGCGCTCTACCGCTGTCGGTGAAGCGTCATCAGCTCAAGGCGCAACTTCAGTCGCGGTCGGTAATAAATCTATGGCAGGCGGCATGAACAGTATTGCTATCGGTAATGAGGCAAAAGCATCCAAAGACAACCAAGTCGTCTTAGGTAACGCTGGACAAGTGCAGTCGAGTACCGCAGCACAATCAGGTACGGTCAGAATCGTCACGATCGATGACAACGGCACTTTAGGTACTATGATGGTTGACTACTACCAAAAAGCTAAATAATTATAGTTGAGTGGTCCACACTGACGCTGTTGTAGTCAGTCATACTAGATAAAACAAAAAACCTCGCGATTGCGAGGTTTTTTTTGAGTGGTATATTTGATTAAATAAGATTTTTACGGAAGTTTAAAAGGTAAGTGCACGTGTCGAACTTTTATCTTTTGCGTATGGGAAACAACTCTTAAAATTTATAAGTATTAACGCCCCTTAAACTCAGCCTCACGTCTCTCAACCATCGCCATTACGCCTTCTTTCGCATCTTCTGAATGAAACAGCGGTGGTAGATAGCTATGGATATTAGCCAATGCAGTCGCTGCGCCATTACGGCTAGCATCTTGCGCTGACGACAATGCGCCTCTGACACCTAAAGGTGCAGCTTTACAGATCTCTTGGGCAAGCGTTAATGCACGCTCATACTCAGTCCCATTTGCCACCACTTCACTGACCAAATTCAGTCTATCTGCCGTTTGCGCATCGAATGCTTTACCAGTAAGCAGATATGGCATGGCTTTTTGCCAGCCTGCCGCTGCGACAAAGCGTACCGTTGCCCCGCCAAATGGCATGATACCGCGCTGGACTTCCATTTGAGCAAAGTTGCAGTTATCACTAGCGATGACCACATCACTATTTAGCATCAGCTCGATAGCCACAGTGAAGCAAGTACCTTTTACCGCGACGACCACTGGTTTGGTACGCAGTTTTCCACTGATACCCCATGGGTCGATTTGTTCGTCATTAAACTCAAACACGCCATCGTTTAGCTTGTCTTGTAGCTCTACCAAATCTAGCCCAGCAGTGAAGTGATCTCCATGGGCAAATATTAATGCACAGCGTAAGTTGTCGTCTTGCTCGTAGCGAGTCATGGCGTCAGACAGTTGGGCAATCATATGACTGTCAAAGGCGTTGCGTTTGTTGGCACGGTTTAGCCCGACAAGGCAAACATGGCCTTGGGTGTTATAAGTGATGCGGTTTTCTGTGGCGTTGCTGTCCGTAGTCATGGTGCTGTCCTTGTTGAAATAATCATTGTTATATAATGAGTGGTTATATAATAGGTTGTCATACAATAGGTATAGTCGAATCTCGGTACTTCATTCGTAGAAATTTGTCGATAAACCCACTTTTAATATAGACACCCTCGCGCGATAACACAAGCAATAGAACTGACTCGAATAAAGTGTAAATCGATAAAATTTGACCTCATTTGCGATAAGTGCAACTATGATGCAGGTCTAGGTATTGTTTAGAGTATTTTATGGAATTTTGGCACGGTTTTTTGCTCATCACTAGCGTACATCTATTGGCTGCGGCCTCACCTGGCCCTGATTTTGTCTTAGTCTCGCAGCAGACATTAGCAAAAGGCCGACGCACAGGTTTGATTTGTAGTCTCGGTATTACCTTGGGTCTTGCCGTCCATATTATCTATTCTGTATTAGGACTGGCGACTGTCATTGCTCATTCGCAGCCATTATTGACTACTATTAAATGGTTGGGGGGCGGCTATCTGATTTATTTAGGTTGGCAAGGTATCCAAGCCAAACCTAAAAAACCAGCAGATTTAGAGACTGATCACCTTTTAGAAAAAACACATGCTTTAGAAAAAGCAGACCCGCAAGTAGGTTCAAGCGCTCACATTTCGCAAGATTCGCTTGCTAGCCAGACCACACCTACAACCAAAGAAACCTCTATCAAAAAATCGCCTAGTAATGACGAATCGACCTTTGCTACGTTACGTCGCGGATTTCTTTGTAATGTCTTTAATCCAAAAGCGCCTGTCTATTTTGTAGCTATCTTTACTCTTGTATTGTCGCCTAATATCCCGCTTTGGCAATTGGCTATTTATGGTGTATGGATGATGGTGTTACAGATGGCGTGGTTTAGTACGGTCGTCATGCTACTCTCTATCCCTGCGGTACATCGACGCTTCCAAAGGTTTGAGCATTGGATCGACCGTGTATTGGGTACTGCGATGATCGTATTAGGGCTCAACTTGATATTGCGTCATCGATAAGCGACCGATAAAGCGCGGATAAACAATTAGCAACCTGCGAAATCTGCTACACTGGTTACTTATATCCATATATCGTAGCCTGACATTATGACAAGTAAGCCCATGACCCGTAACCCTGCAAATAGTAAACACAGAAACAGATCGCCGGCGACCGCCAAAAAACTCGGTCAGCTACATCCGCGCAACCCACATCAGGGTCGCTATGACTTTGCGGTATTGACTCGCGCGTTGCCTGAGCTTGCCAAGCATACTATTACCAACCCTAAAGGTGAGCCGACGATTAATTTCTCGGATCATCAGGCTGTTCGCGTGCTGAATAAAGCACTGTTGGCAAACTATTACGGGGTTAAATTTTGGGATATTCCTGAAGGCTATCTATGCCCGCCTATTCCTGGACGTGCCGATTATATTCACTATATCGCGGACTTGTTGGCGCAAACCACTCACGTAAATGCTGATAATACACCGCCAACGGGTAAGGAAATTCACGCCCTTGATATCGGTACTGGGGCGAGTGCTATCTATCCTATCGTTGGTAGTCAGAGCTATGGCTGGCGCTTTACAGCAAGTGACATTGACCCTATCTCGGTCAATACCGCAGCGCTAATTTGTGAAGCCAATCCAAAGCTAAAGAGTGCTGTTAAAGTAAAGCTACAGCCTGAGCCTAAATTTATCTTTAAAAACATCATTGGTCGTCAAGACTATTTTGATGTCGTGGTTTGTAACCCTCCGTTTCATGCTTCATTAGAAGAAGCGATGGAAGCCAATAGCCGAAAGCAGCATAATTTGCAGCGCCATCGTGGTAAGAATGAAAGCGAGCAAATCAGCCGCAGTTCAACCAAATCAGGCAACGCTGCGCAAAACCTGAACTTTGGCGGTCAGCACAAAGAGCTATGGAGTGAAGGTGGCGAAATTGCGTTCTTGACCAAAATGGCAAAAGAAAGCCAGAGCTTTGCAGAACACGTTGGTTGGTTCACAACCTTAGTATCAAAATCTGAAAACGTTAAGCCATTGCAATTGTTATTAAAGCAGCTAAACGTCGCTCAAATGCGTATCATCGAGATGAGCCAAGGTCAGAAAAGCACTCGCGTACTAGCTTGGCGCTTTGACACTGACGAAGAGTAATCATCAAGCAAAATTACTAACTCGAGTTTCACGTGAAACAAAAAAGCACCACTTTGATATTCAAAGTGGTACTTTTGTATAAATACTCAGTAAGAATCTAAATAAATTAGCTAAAAAACAGCACTTTTAGACCAATTGCAATAAGCACGATACCGCCCAATGCTTCAGCTTTATCCTCTAGCCATGTGCCTGAGCGACGTCCCAAATAGACCCCGATCCAGCCAAATATAGCAGTTACTACAGCGATAATTAAGCAAGCTAACCACGCATTCAGTGCCAATAAATTCAGCGTAAACCCTGCCGCCATTGCATCAATACTAGTTGCAACCGCTAACGTAAACATAGTGCGGTGATTGATATGTCCATGCTTACTCGTGGCTGTTACTGTATCACTATCAGTGTTAATAGCATCATCATTGACGTCCAGATCATCACTGTCATCATCTGACTCATCAGCAGTAAACACTTCATAAAGCATTTTGCTACCTAGAGCAATCAAAATAGTGCCGCCAATCCAAGGTGCAGCAGCGGCCAGCCAACCCAACATTGCCGCACCTAATAAGTATCCAGTAAGAGGCATTACGCCCTGAGCGATACCAAAGTAAAGCGCAGCATAGATAGCCAAGCGCAGTACATATTGATGACTGTATTTCTGTGCCTTAGCACCCAACCCTATTGACACTGCAAACGCATCCATCGCTAAAGCAATAGCGAGTAAAATTACTTCAACCATTTGATTCCCACAAATTATAATTATTAAGTAATAGCAACGCTAACAAATGAGTTTCACGTGAAACAAAAATACCGCCTTGAATATTAAAGCGGTATTTTTATAAATTGTCAGTAACCAATTTTAAATTTAGATATCTAAGTTCGATACTGTTAGCGCATTCTCTTCAATAAAGATACGACGCGGCTCAACGTGATCACCCATTAAACAGGTAAACATATGGTCAGCAGCGATAGCATCTTCGATCGTAACGCGTAGCATACGACGGTTTTCAGGATCCATCGTTGTATCCCACAGCTGGTCGGCGTTCATCTCACCTAGCCCTTTGTAACGCTGGATAGCTAAACCACGACGCGCATCCAGCATCATTTGTTGCCATAGGTAATCGAAGTCGCGTACTGGGATGTCTTTAGTCGTCCCCGCAGACGCTTCACGGCGGATAAAGGCATCGCTCTCAAGCAACGTATTCCATTCGCTTGATAAACGTAGCAGTTTGCCATACTCACCAGAGTTGATAAAGCTAGCATCTAATAGATAATGGTGTGCCAGTTGATGCACGTATACCGTGACGCGTGGTAGCCACTGTGCCTTGGTAGATAAAGCCTCACTATCTGACGCTTCGCCTTCTGCGGTACCTACTACTGGCGTCATACCCAATAAATCTGCTGCGGCTGCATCCATATTCTTTGGCTGCGGTGCATGAATATTAACCAATTCAATCTCAGGGCTTAGATCGCTACCGAAGTGATCCAGCTTAGTCTGCATCGCTGCTTTCCATTCCTGCATGGCAGACTCATCATAAGTCATGTCAGTGCTAAGTTTTGGCGTATGCGTCAATGCGTCCAAAATCACCGCTGGGAAACGAATCTGTAAACGCGCTTTGATCAATTGTGTCTGGTTGTAGTCATTGAGCAGTGTCTCAAGCGCTTGACCAGTAATCGCAGGCGCATCAGCACTGATATGTAGCTTGGTATTATCAATCGTTGAAGACAATAGATACGCTTTAAGCGCTTCATCATCTTTTAGGTATAACTCTTGACGACCTTTTTTCACTTTGTATAGCGGTGGCTGAGCAATATATACATAACCACGCTCGATCAATTCAGGTGTTTGACGGAAGAAGAACGTCAATAACAACGTACGAATATGCGATCCATCAACATCGGCATCGGTCATGATGATGATTTTGTGGTAGCGTACTTTATCAGGATTATACTCATCAGGACCAATACCACAACCTAATGCAGTAATCAGGTTACCCACTTCAGCAGACGATAGCATCTTATCGAAACGAGCACGCTCGACGTTCAGAATCTTACCTTTTAATGGCAAAATTGCTTGCGTTTTACGGCTACGACCTTGTTTAGCTGAGCCACCTGCAGAGTCACCCTCCACAATGTATAGTTCAGACAATACTGGATCTTTTTCTTGGCAGTCAGCCAATTTACCAGGTAGACCTGCAATATCCAAAGTGGTCTTGCGACGTGTCATTTCACGTGCTTTACGTGCTGCATCACGTGCACGTGCTGCATCGATAATCTTATTAGCAATAGCTTTACCAGCACTTGGATTCTCTAACAGATAGTCATTGAACTTATCATGCATCGCTGATTCAACAGCAGATTTCACTTCGCTTGATACTAGCTTATCTTTGGTCTGACTTGAGAATTTTGGATCTGGTACTTTTACAGAGACAATTGCAGTTAAGCCTTCACGAGCATCATCACCCGTTGCGGCTACTTTTTCTTTTTTAAATAAATTTTCGCGATCCATATAACTGTTCAAGCAACGCGTCAATGCTGAACGGAAACCTGATAAGTGAGTACCACCATCTTTTTGCGGGATATTGTTGGTGAAACACAGTACTTTTTCGTTATATGTATCTGTCCACTGTAGCGCGACTTCTACGCTGATACCATCATCTTGCTGGCTGGTAAAATGGAATACTTCGTTGATACCGTCTTTACCAGCATTGATATAGCTAACAAACTCTAGCAAGCCACCTTTATGCTCAAATTCATGACGCTTATCAATACGCTCATCAGTCAAAACAATACGCACACCAGAGTTCAAAAATGACAGCTCACGTAAGCGTTTTGCCAAGATATCGTACTCAAAGATAGTACCAGTAAACACATCACTGCTAGGATAAAAGCGGATTTGTGTACCTGTTTGATCGGTTGCTTCCATCTGTTGGATATCGCTATCAGGTACGCCATCAGTATAAGTCTGATGGTAGTGATAGCCTTCGCGCCAGATATTCATCTCAAGCTTTTGAGACAGAGCGTTAACTACTGATACCCCCACACCGTGCAAACCACCTGACACTTTATAGCTATTATCATCGAACTTACCGCCCGCATGCAGGACAGTCATAATAACCTGAGCCGCTGATACACCCTCTTCTGGATGGATATCAACAGGCACACCGCGACCATTATCCATCACACTGACAGACTCATCTTCATGAATAACGATATCGATCTGATCACAATGACCAGCCAGCGCCTCATCGATAGAGTTATCCACTACCTCAAAGACCATATGATGCAAGCCTGTGCCATCATCGGTATCACCGATATACATACCAGGACGCACACGTACGGCCTCTAACCCACGCAATACGCGAATATCTTTAGAGCTATAATCAGAAGGCAACACTTCTGAAACTACAGTAGGCACGGCGGCTTCAGTAGCACTGTCGTCTATCAATTGCTCGTGGTCAATAGGTAATGAATCACTCATGTACATTCCTTAATCTAGCCATAATCAGCCATTTACGATTAGCGCACTTATAAAAGTCCGCTACATAATGGTATCTTAGCATTAACGTCTATTATTCATAATCTAGAGTGCATATGAGCAGCTAAACCACTAACCACCGTTAGCCTCAAAAAAGGCCGCACAGAGATAAAATTAGTAAATTACTTATTAGTAATAGTCTTTATTTTTCTAGCCATTGTTAAAACTATTGAAATAAATAAAATACATAACTATCAATCACTTATAGATATTTGAAAAATAGAAATCTTTTCTATGATGCTGTCAAATAAATTGCTGAGCACAGGACAAAAATAAAGGGTTATTTTAACATTTTTTTGCTTCTAAGTCACTGTTTACTGAGAGTTTTACGGTCTTAGGAAGGTTGTTTTAACATAGTAACTGTTAGGACAAATAGTAGTGGCTAGTGTACTGAGTAATGAGTAATGAGAGGTGAAAGTAGATAGGTTATCGTCAAAAGTATAAGCAGAAGAATGAAATATTAGTTAGTAAACAGAATCTCACCTTGTTTCACGTGAAACTGATTTGGTTGTGACCAAAGTTCATTAACTAAAGGTAAAATATCGTCTGTTAGACTGGTCATAAATACTTGGCAAGGGAGTTTAGCTAGGGTCGATAGCAGTATTTCTATAGCTCTATCATCCAATTCTGCAGTGATATCATCTAGGAGCACAACAGGTGTCGCTCTCGATGATAAATTATCATTGAGTGAGTCACTGCGCTCTTTATCGTTTAGCAACAGTGGTAGTTGCGATAGGCGCAGTGCAGTAATTAGCAGTTTCTTTTCACCGCGAGACAATACATTTGCTGCCTGCTCTTTTAAAGTCGGTAATTTGGTTTGAACACTATGTGCTGAAGCTGCTGTTCTGGCATCTGTCGTTTGATCGTTCACAGACTCATCAGAACGCCAATACACATGAATATCAGCACGATGATTGCCTATACGGGTATATCCCAATTGCAAATCCTGCTCTAACCGCTCATTAAGCTGCACATCTAGCGCGACACTGGTGTCATAACCAGCGTTATAGCTCAGGCTCAGTTGCTCAGCGTAAGAAGGCAATAGCTGTACGATACTCTTGGCAAAATAAGGCTGCCATTCAGTAAATACTTGCTCGCGATAATGATGAATCAAAGCAGCGTGGTTGCTCAACCCTTTATCCCATGATTTCAGCTCAGCAAGCTGTACTTGGGTTAAATGACGAGTACTTTTTAGTAAACTATTGCGCTGTTTTAGGAGACGTTGATAAGCCATCCATTGTGGATGGAACCCTTGTTTCATGTGAAACACTAACCAATCTAGCAGCTGTCGACGGCTCGCACTTCCCTGCTCCAACATATCCATTGACGATGGATCTATCAGTAACGTAGGTAGCTGCTCTGTCAAGATACTTTGGTTGTAAACAGTGGTTTGATTGAGGCGTAGTATAGTCGTAGCATCTGCTTGCTTTTGAATAGCTAAAGTACGACTATCATTGATCTTAGCATGAACAGTCGTATTATTCTGATGATGCTGGATATAACGTTTAGGCTGGTGATGGCGAAAGCTTTTACCTCTTGATAACAAGAATATAGCTTCGAGCAACGAGGTCTTACCGCTGCCATTTGCACCGATAATGACATTGCAAACAGCAGGCTCTAAGCTGATTTGAGTAAGGTTTCTAAGATAGGATATTTGTAGACGTTCAATCATGGTATCGATAGCCGCCCATTAAAGCCTACTAATCTAGCAGGCAAAAGTTTATTAAAAATCAATATTCAGTATTGAAAATAAAGCTCTTTAAAACGTACTATTTCTATTCAATTCTATTTATTTTTAAAGAAAACACTCTATATACGCATTGGCATAATGACATACTGATGGAACTCATCATTTAGTTGATTAACCAATACAGAGGCATTCGATTGGCTCATATGCATTTGTAAATCGCCTTGGATGACGCCTAATACATCTTGCAGATAAGCAGCGTTAAATGACAACTCCATTGGCTCACCTTGATACTTAGCTTGTATCATCTCGACTGCTTCATCCTGCTCAGCATTGTTGGCACGTACTTCGACCATACCATCGCTAGCAAAATTAAAGACCACACCACGAGATTTTTCATTACTCAAGATG
Source organism: Psychrobacter sp. Pi2-52 (assembly GCF_904846705.1). Lineage (GTDB taxonomy): Bacteria > Pseudomonadota > Gammaproteobacteria > Pseudomonadales > Moraxellaceae > Psychrobacter. Next base: position 2,841 of record NZ_CAJHBS010000032.1, on the reverse strand, counting down.
GCAACACGACGTAGTACGTCTGTCATTTTTTCTTGACTAAATAAAGCTAATTTATCAGTATTGCTCGGCATCACACGGCGATAATCAGGGAACTTGCCATCAATCAAACGTGCGGTAAATGTTACCATTAGATCTTGGCTAACTTGCCCTGCACTATCGACATCACCAAATGGCAAACTTACTTGTAAAAACTCTCGACCGAAGCTCAGAGTAACTGCGTTGTCCTGATCACCCAACATTTTACCAAGCTCAGAAGCTAAACGCTCAAGCTCAATCACTGCCTTACGTGGCAAGATAGCCTGCATATTGAGATCTGCGCTTACATTGATCACACTACGAGCTAATGCCAATCTATGGCCATCTGTTGCTACCGTTGTCAGTTGCTGCTGTGAAACGTCAAATAACATACCTGTTAAGTAATAGCGTACATCTTGAATCGCCATTGCAAACTGTGTTTTATGAATCAAATCTGTCAGACGATTACGGCTAATGGTCAGAGGTGTGATATTTTCAGGGTTACCCAAGCTCGGATAGTCTTCGCTTGGTAGTGTCCCTAATGTAAAACGACTCTTACCACTAGTTAACAAGCAACGCTCATTTGCTTGAGTTGCTAGATTAACTTGCGCCTGGGCAGGTAGCGATTTACAAATATCTTTTAGCTTGGTTGCAGGAAGCGTCGTTGTACCGGCTTCAACACAAGCACCAGCAGGCAATTTCAATGTCGATGTCAGCTCTACCTCTAAATCTGACGCTGTTAAGATAAGCTCAGATTCTGATAGCTGTAGCTTGATATTACCCAATATAACCATATTGTGGCGTTTATCAGCGGCTTTGGCGATCAAGTTGATAGCTTTTAGTAAAGATTCTCGATTGATCGATAATTGCATGCTTAGTTACTCTTATTTGAATGATTCTTTTATAAAAATTTTTCGTAATGACTCAATAATACCTTGTATGCTGACGATAATCTACAGAGTATCTGTGCACTTGTATTTTCGATATTATAAACCATCTGTATCCACTAGAATACAACGATATCTGTCGCTTTTATCCTGCCTGTAACATCAGAGCTAGGGTTTTATAATCCTTATCAAATGCAGGATCTGCTGCTCTTAACTCATTTACTTTATCGCAAGCATGCATCACCGTCGTATGGTCGCGTCCACCGAATGACTGACCAATTTCAGGGAAGCTATCGCCTGTTAATTCACGCGACAAAGCCATCGCTATTTGACGTGGTCTTGCAATACTACGCGTACGTTTGCGCCCCATAATATCTTTGACCGTGACATCATAGTACTCAGCAACTATCTTACGGATGTTATCCATATTCACTGCTTGCACACGCATCGCAACGATGTCTTTAAGCGCATATTGCACCATTTCAAGAGTAATCTGTGCCCCTGTTAAGTTAGCATTGGCAAACACCTGATTTAGGGCACCTTCTAAACGTCTGACATTAGACACCACATTTTGTGCAATGAATAGTGCACATTCCTTTGGTAACACCATTCCGTAGGAGGTTGCTTTTTTCTGCAGAATTTGTACTCGAGTATCAATCTCAGGAGGATCAACAGCGACTGTTAATCCCCAAGAAAACCGTGATCTAAATCGTTCATCAAATTCCGTCATTTGGGAAGGATGTCGATCAGAGGCTAAAATCAACTGTTTATCACCACTAGTAAAATCTGCAAATAATGTTAGAAACTCATTACTGCTTTTAGTCTTTCCTGCCAATACATGAATATCATCTACAATTAATAAATCTACTTTTTTTATTTTCTTTTTAAAATCTTCTATTTTATTATTTCTTAATGAATAAACTAATTGATTAATAAATTTTTCAGAAGTGAAATAATAAAAACTTTGATTATTTTTTAAATAGCGATGAGCTACAGAATGCATTAAATGCGTTTTTCCCAATCCAGAAGGGCCGTATATAAATAAGGGATTGTGACGATTTTTTGATTGGCGCTTACTAAGCTCATAACAAGCCTTGTAAGCCAAGTTATTGGACTTACCTGTAACAAAGGTTTCAAAAGTAAATTCGGGGTTCAGATAGCTTAATGATTTTGTATCAGCAGACTCAATTGGCTCATTATGACGCATGTTCGCATCTATATCTGCTTTGGCGTTGTTATGATGAATAGATTCAAATTTATGTTCGGATGGGGTAGGGGAGACCTCGTCTTCTACAAACAAAGAACCTGATTGACTGTTATCTTCTACATTGCGGCCAGCATTATCAACACGTACGACGACCTCTTCAATACTACCTTGGCTGTGTTTGGTCACCAATTGATGAATATCTTGAAGATGATTCTTCTTGATATACGTCACAAAATAATCGTTGGGAGCAAGAATAATCAAAGTTTGCGCTTCTTGATGAGCTGATAGAGGTCTCAGCCACATAGTAAACACGTTGTCTTTGACGTTATAACGCAAATCGTTTAGACATTTATCCCAAATATTTGCTGTGTCTATCATGAAAAGTACTGACCTTGTAATCTGAAATAATAGTTATTTTTTAGCAATATAACTTGCTATCTAAGCCTCGATATTACACGTAACAACTAACCAAAGAGTTCGTACTAACACCCTATACGAAGGTATATATCAAGTAGCGCCTAATTTAACACAGATACCCTGTGGATAAAACCTTGTTTTTTGTGGATAAGACTGTGGACAATTTTGTGTATAACTTTCATGAGCTAGTTATCCATATTTAACCCACAGTTTATCCACAGGCTTACCCATAGCCTAGTAAATTGATAATAAAAAGGAAACCAGACTTAACCACAGATAATCATGGTCCCAATAATAACAATACTATATTTATAT
>NZ_CAJHBS010000031.1 GCF_904846705.1 Psychrobacter sp. Pi2-52 | reverse complement strand
ATAGACTTCGGCTTGGGCGCTAGTGGTAACCGCTATTGCGCCTAATAAAGCTGCTACGGTAAACTTTTTCACCCTATTATTCCTTTTATTGTTTTCTGTATTTATTTTAACGGCTTTTAGGCGCTTGCCAGCCACGAACATCAATCTTACCCGTGACAGCCGCAGATATTAAAGCGGTGCGGCATACTTGCACGAGTTGGGCGGTTTATTCGACTTCATTAAAAAACTTAATCCAAGTTTTACGGCTCATCGCACATCTGCTTAAAGCTTTTACCAAATAACGCTTTATTCAGTTTTTGCTGATTTTTAAATACCACTTCAGAGTCGGCATGATAGACCTGATCATTGACGCAATTACCAAAACCAAAAGTAACCAAGTTTATCTTGGCGTACTTAGTAGGGTTGCTGGCTTTTTCTTCCTGATAGCGCTTGGTAGCCAAACTGCGGTAATACTTACCACCATCGTCTGTGATATCTGCTTGCTCTTGAATTTGCTCTTCAACAAACTGCTTCCATCTATTTTGCACAGCCGTTTCATTCTCTAATAACGGCTCAATATAAGTTTTACACATTTGCGGGCTTTGCTTGAGTGCCTCACTGGGATTTAGATATCCCAAAATCGTCAATTTATTTTGTTTATATTCGCCGTCAATAGATTTGACCAACTCTTGCTTATAACCTTTTGCGTCAGGCACCACATCAAGTCGTTCAATATTATTCTTAACTTTTATATATTCTTCAGTAAGCTTGTCTAAGTCTTTCATCGATAACTTGTCTAGTGCATCAATATCCATCGGTGGAAAAAAGCTTTCTAGATTTGATCTGGTTAAGCTTTCTAATACTAAATGTGAATTCTTGATTTGCTTAGCGGTATATTTTTTACTATCAAAGTCACCTTTCATACTGCAAAAATCATCTTGCCATTTATAGGTCTGTGCTTGGGCGATGGTGGTCACGGCCATTGATGCCAATAGAGCTGCTACGGTAACTGCTTTCATCATATAACTCCTTTTATTGATTTTCTTGTTTATCAAACGCAATATGCGCTTAATCTCTATTTACAGCTACTCAGACGCCCGCCAACCCCTCACATCAATCTTACCCGTGACAGCCGCAGATATTAAAGCGGTGCGGCGTTCTTGCATGAGTTGAATGGCTTGTTCGGCATGGTTAGTTAAATCAGAGAGCTTATAAAGCAATCTATGTAGCTCTTCAATCACAGCATTTTGTTCAGAGTACGGAGGTAACAAAACTGGTAAGTTATTTAGTCCTCCTAGCGATAGTGCTGGCTGCGCAGTAACGTTAACACCATCATCCATAGCACCTTCATTTTTTAGATGCTGAAGAAGAAATTTTATATATTCTGTGTTACAAATATCACTATCCAGAGTCAGCTTTAATGAATTTCCTGAGACAACACTTCTTTTTGTAAGCTTAGGAAGAATTGAGGACATACCAAAACGCGCTCCTATTTTAGCTATGATTATATCTCCAGCCTTAGCTTCACTTCTTGAAATTGTATTAAAATGACTTAGTGTTATATTTTTTAATTTACTTTCATCGATTATTCCTGTTGTAGCAAAATTACTTTCTATGACAAAAATATCTCCGTCATCAACAAAGTGAATAGACTTCAAATTACTTCCAAACGGTCCATCGACAAATGCATTAGACTGTTTTGCCTTTATATGCTTTAAACTACATACTCTCCAATGCTCAGGCACTTCCCCCAACCACTCGACGCCCGAATCTTTCATCGGTGCATTAGGGTTTAAACCTTTGGTCACCGCATGACTGATCACCGCTTGTCGCTTTTCTTTTAGCAGCTGGATAAGGGTTTGCTGCTTCTCAATTAAGGTATCGATTTGGGCGGTTTGGTAATCGAGAAAATTGGCGATGCTTTTTTGTTCATCTTTTGGTAAAAGAACTGTTGAAGTGCTAACCAGATCACCCATATAAACACCGCTTTGAGCACTTGCTTTAGAATTAGCTTCCAATTGAGACTGGTAATTTTTTGATTCTACAAAATACTTATAAAATTTTGGCTCTGCCAAGTCTGAAAGACGAAGAAAAGCAACACTTCGTTGAAATGCATAAGGTTTGTCAAACTCATAAACACATGTACGTCCAATAGTACCTACACATGTAATTAATAGATCACCTTTTTTAGGAAACCCATTCGCTGTAATTTCTTTATAATCTTTTTCTGAAACCATACTCTCAGAATCACTTATTTCTACTCCTTTATGCAGCACATTCTTGGCACTTAAGAAGGGAAAGCCTTCACTCACTCTTGCATGAGTCCCGTGTGTTCCATCCTTTATTTGAATAATGACTCTTTTGAATAAGATCGGCTCCCAATGAACAGGGATTTCAGATACCCATTCCGAATCTGTATTTTTATATTCTGGATAAGCTAAATACTTTTCAGCCATTACGAATGCACCTCACCCAATAACTGCATAATCTCGCTACTGACTGCATCCAAGTCCGCGTCTATATCGGCAAGCGGACGCGGTGGCTCATACACATAGAAATGACGGTTAAACGGTATCTCAAAGCCGACAATGCCAACCTCTTCATCAATGGCATCTGTCTTATCGGCATTGATCCACGCATCAGGCACATGCGGCTGTACTTCACGGGCGAAGTAGCTTTCAATCAGATCAGTAGTCGTCACCTCAGGATTCAGCGGCACGTTTTCATAATCACGTAAATCGCTGTCAGTTTGGAACTCAACTATTTTGAGTGGCTTGTTCGAATTGGCGGGTTTATAGCTAAATGCACCATAGAGCGGGTTGGCAACCTTAACCGATTTTTTAATGACGGGTTCCGCTTCAGGATTTTTCCAAGTGATCGCATCTAGCAGTTGTTTCTTTTCTTTAGCATCAAGACTAATATCTAAGCTGGCATCAGTATCTTTTAACGCTTGTTTGAGCACTTTCTCAAACTCATTGAAATCATCGAATTGGCTTGCACCGATAGCCGCTTGTAAGGCTTTGGCTTTATTCATTATCTCAAGCTGATCTTGCCAAAGCTTGGCATCGAGCACATCTTTAATTTGCTTTTCTTTCAGCTCACTAAAGTCTGCCTTAATCATTGCACGCGCTTCTAAAATGACCGCTGCTAAATCACCATAGTTATTATTGTCGTCGTTAGTCGTCCAATTACTACCAAATGCCTCATACAGCGCTGGCATGACCATATCAAACGGTTTAGAGGCATAACGTAAGGTTTCTATAGCGTCATCAGATAGCTGCGCGGATAGACGTAGCGGACGCTCAATGGTGATACGGCGATAGCCAAACTCGTGAGTGGCAAAGATTTTACTGGCAAAGGTCTTGGCAGGCTCGGCCTTAGGACTTGCCGCTTGACGGCCACGGTTAGACTTCACCTCTTCAGGCTTATCGAGCACACGCGCATCAACCACCTCAAAGTCACCAAAGCTACGGATAATGGTCTTGATATCATCATCGCTCATCTCATTGCGCTTTGAGCCAAGTGATTTACGCATCTTGCCGTATAGGTTACTGCCATCGATCAATTGCACATGACCTTTACGCTCAGGCGCTTTCTTATTGCTTAAGACCCATACATAGGTAGCGATACCCGTGTTGTAGAACATATCGGTAGGCAGAGCGATAATGGCCTCTAGTAAATCAGCCTCAAGGATGTAACGGCGAATCTCACTCTCTCCACTCCCTGCGCCGCCCGTGAATAGCGGTGACCCATTTAAGATAATACCGATACGACTGCCCTGATTGCTGCTGTTATCTGCATCTTTAGCATTATCAGTAATCGGACGCATCTTGCTAAGCAGATGCATCAGGAACAATAGCGACCCATCAGACACGCGCGGCAAGCCAGCCCCAAAGCGACCGTCAAAGCCTTTTTGCTCGTGCTCGTCTTTGATCTCACCTGATATCTTTTTCCAATCCACCCCAAACGGCGGATTAGACAGCATATAGTCAAACTTCTCAGCGACCAGCTGATCACTAGACAAAGTATTGCCCAGCTTAATGTTATTCACCTCTTGCCCTTTGATCAGCATGTCAGCTTTACAGATGGCATAAGACTCAGGGTTGAGCTCTTGCCCATAGGTACGCATGACCGCATCAGGGTTCAGCTCTAGCACGTATTCCATACCAGATGATAGGAAGCCGCCCGTACCTGCTGTTGGGTCATAAATGGTGCGAATAATGCCGTCTTTGGTCAATGCGTCATCATCTTCCATAAATACCAGTGAAGTAGTCAGGCGGACGATATCACGCGGGGTAAAATGCTCCCCTGCGGTCTCGTTCGAGCTTTCAGCAAAGCGGCGAATCAGCTCTTCAAACACAAAGCCCATTTCATGATTAGAGATAGCCTCAGGACTTAGATCAGTATTGGCGAACTTCTGCACCACTTTATACAGTAAGTTAGCATCGGCCAGCTGACCGACAAACTCTTCAAACTTGAAGTGTTCAAATATCTCGCGTGCGTCTTTAGAGAAGGATTGCACGTAGGTATTAAGGTTATCTTTGATATCGCTTTGACCCATCTTGCTTAAGTCCATTGGCGAGGTATTGTAGAACGGTCGCTTGCTGGCACGAATGATAAACTTCTCTTGCGCTTCCTCTGGCAGACCCATATCAGCGATACGTTGGCTCTCAGCCACCACAGCTGCTTTAGTCTCTTCTAATACGCACTCTAAGCGGCGTAGTAGTGTGAATGGCAGGATGATGCGGCCGTATTGAGATTGCTTAAAGTCACCGCGCAATAGATCAGCGACAGACCAGATGAAAGCCGCTGTTTGAGAGAAGTTTTTGGTCATGGAATTGTCTTATTGTTTGTTGGGCAAGGTTGAATAATGTTATAAAAAAATAGAACAAATAAATGTCCAGTAAGATACTGAGAACTATATCAGATTTAAAGGTGAGTTACAGGTATGGCAGGTGTTGTTGATAGAAATCAAATCAATATAAAGATAGCATAGATACTATTCATAGTACCTTATCCTTATATAACGGTGTTTTCGTCACTTTTCGTCACCCCTAGAGGCCTATTTTAAGCATATAAAAAAGCTATTTATTTAAAATTTAATCATACAATACAAATACTTATGCATATACTACTGATTAGGTAAAATCATAAAGTGACGATATAAACATGGAAGCGTGACGAAAGTGACGATTATAAAGATAATGGACTATGGGACGTTATGATTAATACATTTACATATCTAATGAATGCCTACTTCTATCAAGAGTGGTGGGCAGAGTATTCCGATCCTAGCGCTAATGATAAAGACGTACTATTACGTTTCGCGAGTAATGAAAATATGGAAATATTAAACAGCTTAGTTCAAGAGATTGAATATATACTAGCAAATGATCTTGCAAAGACAACTTTTGAAACTAACAGCTTTGATTTCGATCCTTTACTACGTGGTTACTCTAGTGAGCAAGCATGGGTTGAATCAGTTTATAAGATACTAATTGTTGAAATCAGATAATTTACTTTCATTAACATAATTTTTTTGTAAGTGGTCATCACCTTTTCTATGGTAAGCATATAGAGTAACGATAGAAAAATGTTGTACATACTGTTGTGCATATTAAAAAATATTTACTAAATTTATTTTATTATCAATAACTTATAATAATTCATTGACTCCCGCCGAGCGCACCAACTATTATGTTCCAACCTTGCTCTACCCTTCCCTTAGTACTATATTAAACTTCCTATACTCATCAAACCTACATATCAAAATGTTTGCGATTTTTCTGTGCTTGTATACTTTTAATGCTCTCACCTATAGTCGATTCAGTATAATTTGGATACAAGGAAGTCGAGTGAAAGTACTACAAGTAGTAGACTGAGCGAGACTGACACCGTAGCCAATTTATAGAGGATTGACTATATAGCAAAATTACTCTGCATCTTGTAAATTGGCAGTCAATTGAGCACGGCTAGGTATACGGTGATAATTAATCACTGGCACATCACCCAAACGGCGCTGACCTTCAGCAATTTTTTTATCAATCGTAATCATCGCAATTTTTTTATCTTGTTTGCTAACGAGCAAATGATTTGCCTTACGTGTGACTCGATAATCAGCAAGATGCTGTTTTAATATCGCTGATGTTTTTTGCAGCGCATCATTCGGTGTTGCATTTTTTGATTTTGCGCCGCTATGCTTTTCGCCTACTTTTGCGCCGCGCGATTTTGCCACGAACCATAAAACTGCGATGACAGCGAACAATATGACAAGCCACCAAATTCCGTCTATCATAAGTAAAAATATCCATTATTAGCAAGGGTTGGCTCATGTTAGCAGAATTATCACCAGCGTTAATAGCAGAAGTAAAACTTGCAGCACAACTACTGGCATCCAAACAGCGTATCTGCATTTTGACTGGGGCTGGCATTTCAGCAGAAAGCGGCATCCCAACGTTTCGAGATAAGCAAACAGGGCTGTGGGAGAACTACGGTGTCGAAGACTTGGCAACCCCTGAAGCGTTTACTCGTGATCCCAAGCTAGTATGGTCATGGTATCAGTGGCGTCGGCAAATGGTCGCAGACAAAGCACCAAATCCAGCCCATCATGCGTTGGCTCAGTGGCAGTATCATGCGCAAACCTCCGATCAGCAAGTGACACTCATCACCCAAAATGTCGATGATTTGCACGAGCAAGCTGGTAGCGCAGTGACTCACCTGCATGGTCATCTGTGGCGCAATCGCTGTGGTCAGTGTGAGATACCCTATCAAGATCAATCGAGAGCATCGTACGATAATCAAGGCACTATGAGCTTTGATAAAACACTGCTTAACTGTCCGCATTGTGACGGTTATATTAGACCAGATATTGTTTGGTTTGGCGAAGCTCTACCTGTACAGGCATGGCAGACTGCCGAAGAAGCTGCGGCTAATTGCGAAGTATTTATCAGTATTGGTACCTCAAGCTTGGTTTATCCTGCTGCTGGATTGGCACAATTAGCCAAACAAAATTGTGCGCAAGTTATCGAGGTAAACCCTGACCCAACGCCAAATACTATCGTCGATATCACATTAGCAGAAAAGGCTGGAGTAATACTGCCGCTACTTATAGAAGAGATTACTACTTTATAATTGCTACTACTTATAGATATTACTGAATGACAGACAATAAAAAAAGCTTAACGATTTATATAAACCGTTAGGCCTTTGCTACTAAAAACAAGCTCGTTGTAGCTTATTTCAATGCAAGATCAACTCTCGCTAAGTAAGCTTCTTTTAACTCATCACTGATAAATGCCGATTTAAACGAGTTTTTTGCCAAAGTAATAACATCGTCTTCCGTAATCGGTAGATTCTCATATAGATTGATGAAGTTTTGATTCACATACCCTTTGAAATAAGCTGGGTCGTCTGAGTTAACGCTGATATTCAGACCATAATCTAAAAGCTCTTTAATATTGTGCTCTTTATAAGTCTCAAAGACTTTTAGCTCGATATTTGAGTTCGGGCAAACGGTCAGTGGCATCTGCTCATCTTTGAGTCTTTGCATCAACTCTGGGCTTTTTATAGACTGCACACCATGATCGATTCTATTAATATTCAATAAATCTAACGCTTCGTAGATGTACGAGAAGTCTGCTTCTTCGCCTGCATGAGCGACCAACTTAAAGCCTTCTTCTTTGGCTTTTTGGAAGACTTCTTTGAATTTCGATGGTGGGTTACCCAATTCTGATGAATCCAGACCAACACCGATGATGTCATCTTTATAATCCAGTGCTTGATCTAATGTCTCAAACGCTTCTTCTTGCGATAGATGACGCAAGAAACACATGATGATGCATGATGTAATACCGTATTTTGCTTTGGCATCGGCGAGTGCTTCTTTGATACCTGTGATGACCGCTTCAAAAGGCACGCCGCGTTCGGTATGCGTCTGTGGATCAAAGAATATCTCTGTGTGAATAACATTATCTTCGACACATCTAAGAATATATTCCCACGTCAAATCATAAAAATCATCTTTGGTGAGTAGGACGTTGGCACCCGCATAGTAGATATCTAAAAAGGTCTGCAGATTGTTAAAGTTATAGGCGGCGCGCACGTCTTCTACGCTGTCATAAGGTATCTCTACGTTGTTCTTTTTGGCCAGTCTAAACATCAGCTCAGGCTCTAGCGAACCTTCAATATGTAGATGAAGTTCAGCTTTCGGTAGTTTCTTTATTAATTCAATCATAGTATTCCAATAATGGTTTTATCGAGACGAGCCCTAGTAGATATTGCACAGTAGGATAATCAAACCATACATATATGAGGCGTTATCTGTCTCAGAAAAATTATTTTAACACTAAAAGCATATCGCCTAAAACAAAACCCTTTGATCGTATAGATAAGCTACTTATAAAAGCAACCTTCTTAATAAAACCGTATAAGGCGCAAACTACTTTAAAAATACCACTGTATCGGACAGCTCATTGCCTTCTGGATCATGCTCTAGATGATAGTATTGACGTAGCACCTGCCCCACTTCATCTAGCAGTTCAGCCAAGCTCTCTTCTGTCTTTTGAGTAGCAATACCAGATACTGCCTTTTCGCACATTGCATTCCATACCGTTGGACTAACGTGAGCGCTGATACCTCGGTCCGCGACAATCTCTAGTTTACGCTCGCATACATTGACGTAGATTAAGACGCCCGTGTTTTCTTCCGTATCCCAAACGCGATATTCGCTAAACAAATCAATCGCACGCTCACGGCAGTTCATGCGATAAGCTTCTTGGATAGGCAGATGATTTTCTACAATCAAGAACACCTCACCACGATGCCCACGCTCAGCTCGTGTCACAGCACCTGTTAAACGCGCCTTAGATTCTGTTGTTAGCCACTTACTATGTAATAAAGGGACGAACAAAACTTGGCGCCACCAGCGGGCAAAACTGGGGTTTGAAGCGTTGTCTTCTACCATTATATTATTTCCTCAAGTACGTCGTTTTCGATGGTTATGTAGAGTTTATTTTGTTTGCGTATGTGGAATACTTACCACGAGCCACCTGCACCGCCGCCGCCGAAACCACCGCCGCCGCCGCCAAAGCCGCCGCCTCCGAAACCACCACCGCCAAAGCCGCCTCCACTACCGCCGCCCATACCGGGTAAGAAAATCATGCCGCCTCTGCGACCACCTTTACCGCCGCCGCCTTTTCCACCGCCACCGCGGCGTGAGATCAAAAACATCCAGATGAATATTGCCATAATCAGCGTCATAAAGAAGCCGCCGCCTAATGCTATTGAACCTGCAAAAAACCCGCCAGCAGTAATGATAGAACCAAATACTCGGCCCAATATATTAGTAATAAAGCTACCAAAAATCATCGCCATGATAAATAAGAAAATAGGTGACGGCAACTCGTCTGAGCTTTGCTGAGCAGTGCGTTCTGCAGCTTGCGCATCAGCACGGGCTAAAACTTCAGGGTCAGCAGTTAAGCGCGTTTTAAGCGCTTCAACGCCAGCGATTATCCCTGCGCCATAGTTATTTTGCTTAAATAACGGCGTGATATCTTCGCGAATGACACGGTTAACCGCCGCATCGGGCAAGACGCCTTCTAATCCATAACCAGTTAAGATATACATATCACGATCATTGACAGCGACAACCATCAGCAGACCATCATCGATAGCTTCATCACCCAGTTCCCACTTCTCAGCAACTTGCAATGCATAATCAAATATTGGTACGCCATTGGTAGTTGGTACGATAACCACCGCTGCTTGTGCTAATCCCTGCTGATAGATACTTCGAAGCTGCGCCTCTAGACGTAGCTTTTCTTGAGGATTTAAAATATTGGCTTGATCAACGACTGGTTCATTGAGTATCAACTTATCAGCGTCAACACCCTCGGTACTGGAACGTACAGGTGGCTGAGCGGTTGTTTGGGCATTGGCTGTATCATTTGCTGTACTTTGGTTATCTGCGTTTTGATTGATAGCGTCGTTGCCGAGCATCGCTTCATTGATAGCATCGTTATTTAATACAGCATCATTGATTGCTTCGTTAGACTCGCCTGCTTTAGTAACGGCCACCAACTCTTCGACACTACGGTTTTGCAAATCCGAGGTGTTATCTGTCGCCACCGCTGTATCATTGGGTGCAGCGTGCAATGCAGGCACGCTGACGACACCTAACGTAAACAGTAATGCTGATAAGATTGCTTTTGAATTATTCATCTAATCTATACCACCTCAGATAACATCTTTACCAATTGATAGACTCTAGCTAATCATCATTGAACCATTAGCTAAATAAACAGAGCTGCCTATGCCGCTCTGTCGTCACGTTCATTCTAAATTTTATTCAGCTGACTTTTCTGCAGAGTCGCCAAAATCAACACTTGGTGCGGTTGAAATCGCCTCTTCATTGGCCACACTAAAGTTGGGCTTAGTATCCATACCAAATACTTTTGCAGTGATGTTGGTTGGGAACTGACGTACCGTTGTATTGTATCCCTGCACTTCTTGTATATAACGGTTACGAGCCACAGCAATACGGTTCTCAGTACCTTCTAACTGCGCTTGCAGGTCCTGAAACAGTGCATCTGATTTTAGATCTGGATAACGCTCAGATACTGCCATCAAACGTGACAATGCACCTGTCATCTGCTCTTGCGCTGCTGCATAACGCTCCATCGCTTCTGGATCATTAAGCACTTCTGGCGTCACCGTGATACCGCCCGCACGTGAGCGAGCTTCTGCCACTTGGGTGAAGACTTCTTGCTCTTGCTCGGCATACTGCTGTACGACTTTGACTAAGTTTGGCACCAGATCAGAACGGCGCTGATACTGATTAACCACTTCTGACCATGAAGCAGTGACCTGCTCATCTTGTGCTTGTAGGTTGTTGTAGCCACAGCCGCTTAGACCAACCGTAGAAGTTGTCAATAAAGCGGCTAGCAACATCGGCTTCATAATAGATTTACGCGTCATTGTTGATTCTCCTAATAATGATAAATAACAAATATCCAGTACCACGTTTTTAATATTTTTAAGTTTTCTTGGTATTCATACGGCAGTCATGCACTCTATATATTGTATATCTCGCATCACTCTATCAGCATGATATCAAAAGAAGTTGTCCTAATGATGGCGTTATATACGGCTTTTTACAATTGACCGTTACCAAAACACAACCGCATAGTGTCAACGATAACGTGTTTTTATCATGATAGATATAGAGCAAAAATTTAGCAGTCTGGTGCAATCAGAATAAATGTTATGAAAGTACAAACAATTATTTATATATAATCCAAATCCTACTAATGTATCAGCCAAATAAAATACGAATATATCTACCGTCTATAAAGAAATTTCTAGTAATTAGTACAAAAATATGGCAAATTGCAGTTACGTAGCCGTACGGTTTGAATACATTTGGTAGTGGACTTATAGTTTGATTAGTATTAGCGAGTTGTTAATTTCTTAATAAAAACATCAATTAACTATCAAATTATCGCTAAATACTGTCAATTCGCCATACCAGTCATGTATTTACTCAAGACAGCTCATAGTAAGTTGAATGCCATCATGGTGATGGATATTTAATTATATAACCGCCTGTTTTATCCGCCGGTCAACTTATGACTCATCTGATGTATAACATGATGATAGAAGACCGCAGTAGTTGAGGTTGTAGAATAATAGTAAACGCAGCTGATATTTATATTGTCAGTGATAAGCGCTATGCAAATAGTCCGTATTACTGATGAGATACGCGGGTAAATACAGACAACTACAGTCCATTCTTGGTGGCCAAGCACATGAGACTTAGACAATAAATAAGTCGATGCAGAGACTTTAACTGCTTAACTTAAATAAGTAAGTTAACCAGTTAGTTTACTCCTAGCAAACAGTGCCACCTTGAGACAGTACTAGGAACATAAATATGGAAGGTTTAGTTAACTTAGTAAATGGAATTATTTGGAGCCCAGCGCTGATTTATCTCTGCTTGGGTGCCGGTCTGTTCTATTCCATTATGACGCGCTTTGTACAAGTACGTCTATTCGGTGAGATGATCAAACTCCTATTCACTGGTAAATCTAGTGCACAGGGTATCTCATCATTTCAGGCACTTGCCGTCTCACTCGCCGGTCGTGTGGGTATGGGTAACATCGCTGGGGTAGCTGCTGCTATCGGCTTCGGTGGCCCAGGTGCCGTTTTCTGGATGTGGATCGTAGCCTTCCTAGGCGCATCTACAGCCTATGTCGAATCTACTCTTGCTCAGATTTACAAAGAAAAAGATGTGGTAACTGGCGAATATCGCGGTGGCCCAGCTTATTACTTTGAACGTGCCCTTGGTCAAAAGTGGTACGGTATCCTCTTCGCAATCGCTTCTATTTTATCATGTGGTATGTTCTTACCTGGTGTACAGGCGAACGGTGTTATCAGTGCATTTGCACAGGTAATGGGCGAAGGTACGATCATGAACGTTGCAGGCCTAGAAGTTGGCTCTATGCGTTTGGTCGGCTTGGCTATCATTTTAGTCGTGCTAGGTATCATCATCTTTGGTGGTATTAAGCGTATTGCAACCTTTACTGAGTTTGCAGTACCTTTCATGGCATTAGGTTATATTGCCCTAGCGCTAATCATCATGTTCAGCAACTTCAGCTTGATTCCAGATGTATTTGGTATGATTGTTGGTGATGCATTCACTGCACAAGCGGGTTTCGGTGCTGCTATCGGTTGGGGTGTGAAACGTGGTATCTACTCTAACGAAGCTGGTCAGGGTACAGGTCCTCACGCTGCTGCTGCTGCTGAAGTTGAGCATCCATCACAGCAGGGTCTAGTTCAGGCATTCTCAGTATATGTTGATACATTACTAGTATGTTCTGCTACTGCATTCATGATCTTGTCTACTGGCATGTACAACATTCAAGGTACATTACCAGATGGTCAGTTCATCGTACAGAACGTCGCCGCTGCTACTGAAATCAATGCTCCTGCGTTCACGCAAATGGCAATGGAATCTGTATACGGTACGTTTGGTAATGTCTTTATCGCAATCGCTGTATTCTTCTTTGCCTTTACAACAATTCTGGCTTACTACTACATCGCTGAAGTAAACGTGGCTTACTTAACACGCTTCCTTGGTCGTAGTGCGAACAGAACTGGTCTATTCCTAGTGAAAGTTCTTATCATGGCGATGGTTGCTTATGGTGGTCTAAACTCAGCTGGTTATATCTGGGCAATCGGTGATATCGGTGTTGGTCTTATGGCTTGGCTTAACATTGTTGGTATTCTTGTCATCTTCATCGTGGCTCGTCCAACACTTACTATGCTTAAAGACTATGAAGCTCAGCGCAAAGCTGGCGTCACTCGCTATAGCTTTGACCCTGCTAAATTCGGTATCAAAAACGCACCGTATTGGGAAGAGCGTCATCTGGCACAGCAAAAAAGCATGAACGCTGATCCATTACGTAAAGATAAAGTGTAAGTCGATTTAATAAGATTGCTACTTAATCTTATTGAATAAACAAAAAAGCCCGAGACCATGTTCTCGGGCTTTTTTGTTTGGATATTTTTTTACATCGCCACAGAATAGCTTACCAAAAAAATATCAAAATCCATGTTCATACGAGCTGATTCAACACCTTAAAATCACCCTTTTATCTTCTAAAGTTAATCTGCATTCGAAACAACATATAACTGATATTTTGTATTTTTCCTGTCTTCTTTACAGAGCTTACTGTGGCATTTTATAACCTTATTTTAATTAGGTAGCCATACCAGTATAGTTAACCCATAGCTTATATCATTGCTTCAACTTCTGTCACTTAACTTCCCCATTCTTAATTTTTGCGTTCTTAATTTATAGACGTAAAAAAACCTAGCGCGATGGCTAGGCTTCCTTTAACTAACTTGTAGATTCAAAACCTACAAACTAAGAAATAGATTATTCAGGCATTAGTACTGCATCGATAGTGTGGACCACACCATTGGTTGCCATGATATCTGTACCAGTGATATTTGCTGTATTACCAGTAGCATCAGTAATTACGTTGTCTTCACTAATAGTAATGGTTTTACCGTTCGCTGTTTCGATCTCAGTACCGTATGGGATATCAGCCGCTTTAACTTCCATTGCTAGTACATGATAAGGAAGGACCGTTTTTAGCAAGTCTGTATTGGCCAACAACTCTTCTTTAGTCACGCCTAGTTTTTCTAGTACTGGCGCAAACGCATCATCAGTTGGGGCAAATACAGTATGCTTGGTTTCTTCCATTAGCATAGTATCAAGACCAGCAGCCTGTAGCGCAGCGGTTAAGATAGTTAAGTTTTCGTTTTCTGCTGCGATTTCAGCGATAGTTTGAGTCGCTTCCATGTCCATTTCGGCCATTGGCTCTGCTTCAACAGCTTCTGTCTCAGCAACTGGCTCAACTGCCATTTCTTCAGTTGCTTCTGGTTCAGTTGGCTCTGTAACAGTTTCAGTGTCGTTACACGCAGCTAGTGACATGGCTGCGGTTACAACTGCGATAGATAACAAGTTCTTCTTTAACATAGGTAATTCCTTTTTGGATAAATAATTGATTAAGGGATTTATTTAAATTAATAATTTTCGATAAATATAATGGCGATCAATAATTGATAAATGTATCAATTACTCAGTCATACTATTTGGTCCGTTATATTGATAGTTCTCAGTCTAACTGTTTAATTTTTAAATGGTATTTACTTAGGTAGCAACACTGTATCAATCACGTATATAGCATTGTTTGCTTGTATATCAGTTATTGCGATTTTTTAGACAAAATGATGGTACTTGACTACTTTTGAATACATATCTCAATAATTTCAACATAAATAGAAACTTATATAGATAAAGCTCTGAAGTCTAAAACAGCCATTGTCTGATAATGAAATCATCACAAACAATGGCTGCTTAGTCTTATAATAAATACAGTGGGTATGCCTCAGTTAATACTTATTTAGGCAACAATACTCTATCGATTACATGAACAACACCATTGTTGGCAGCGATATCAGTCTTCACGATGTTCGTTGTGCGACCATTCTCATCCATTAACTTGCCTTCTTTGGTCACCATTAGCGTGTCTTTGCTAGCGGTCATTACGTTACCAGGCTTCACATCTTTGGCATACATAGCCATATCACCAGCGACTACGTGATAACCTAATACTTTGGTTAATAATGGCTTATTAGCAAATAACTGTGCTTTGGTCATACCTGTCTCTTGCAATGCTTGCATAAAGGCGGCGTTGGTCGGTGCAAATACCGTATAGTGAGCATTAGGATCAGACAACATATCGACTAGGCCTGCTGCTTGTACCGCTTCTACCAATACTGAAAAATCAGGATTACTTTGCGCAATTTGTACAACATTCATCTTAGCCATACTCTGGCTGTGCATTGGTGCTTTCATATCGCCCGTCTTTGCTGGCATCATGTTATTACAAGCACTTAGACCTGCGATTGAGATAGCCAATGTACCGATGGTGGCAATTTTAGTAAGTTTCATAACATTTTCCCTAATGATTTGAATTTCTGTGACGTTGGTATTGTTTCAACTATGATATTACTGTCTTACAGATCATCCTGCCTGCTAATGTCATTTGCTCACCATACTGTATTGCTAACACTAATACTTTTGGTATCAGTTACTGCTAATAAATGAGCCTATATTTATAAGTAGGACTTACTAAGACCTTGTATTTCTGAAATTAAATTAACATGTAAACAATCTTTATCAACCTGCCTTTGCGCAATTTTTTGTGGTATGGGTGTAAATTTTGTCTGACTTCTTAGCGTTCCCGTTGGCTTTCGTTTGCAAAAGAAAAGCTTTATGTAAGCCCTTAGCGAAATGATATTCATTTGTGCGTATCTGCTTTATGAAATAGACTCTATTATCTTGCTTTGTTACTTAGCTCTCCTCTTATTTATCTATTGCCAAAGAGGAATATGCAGTATCCCTATGTAGCAAACTTTTCATGCTAAAATAATGCAAATTTGCGGTCCTCTTCGTGAGACTCTGCACGCTACTGGTTTGTTATTCCTTCTTTTTTTAATAATTACGATATAAGCAGCACACCTATGATTCCAACGACGACCTCACCAACCGATTCTCATACCGATACCGCCTCTAGTTCCTCATCCGCTAATGACTTTATATTGACGCCACCTGCTGTGTTTCCGTTTAAAGAGCAGCAGCTAACCGCTCGTGCACGTATTACTGAGCAGATGGCATCACGCATTTTGATGTTAGACGGTGCGATGGGTACGCAGATTCAGACCTATAAACTAGAAGAAGCGGATTATCGTGGTGAGCGTTTTGCTGATATTGACCAAGATGTACGCGGCAATAACGATCTTCTGGTACTGACTCAGCCGCACATGATCAAAGACATTCATCACGATCATCTGCTAGCGGGCGCTGATATCATCGAGACCAATACCTTTAACGGTACGCGTCTGTCGATGGCTGACTATGACATGCAGTACCTAGTGCCAGAACTGAATAGGACGGCGGCCAAGATTGCTCGAGAAGCTGCTGATGAATTTACTGCAAAAACGCCTGAGAAACCGCGCTTCGTTGCAGGTGTTGTAGGTCCGACGTCACGCACGTGCTCACTATCGCCTGATGTCAATGATCCTGCGTTTCGTAATATTACCTTTGATGAATTGGTACTCAACTACCGTGAAGCGACCTTATGCTTGATAGAAGGCGGCGTCGATATCATCTTGATTGAGACGATATTTGATACGCTAAATGCCAAAGCGGCGATATTTGCCATCACTGGTGTGTTCGATGATATTGGCTTTGAGTTGCCAATTATGATTTCAGGTACGATTACCGACGCGTCAGGTCGCACGCTATCTGGTCAAACAGCCGAGGCGTTTTATAACTCTATCCGCCATGCCAAGCCATTATCAGTTGGCTTTAACTGTGCGCTAGGTGCTGATGCGCTGCGTCCCCATATTCAGACATTGTCAAACATTGCTGATACTTTTGTCTCTGCGCATCCAAACGCTGGTCTGCCCAATGAGTTTGGTGAGTATGATGAAACTGCTGAAGAAACGGCTGCTCTGCTCGAAGGTTTTGCCAAAGCAGGTATCCTAAATATCGTGGGCGGCTGCTGTGGTACGACACCTGAGCATATCCGTCAAATCGCTAAAGTCGTGGCAAACTATCCACCGCGTGTTATTCCTGAGATAGCGCCTGCCTGCCGACTATCAGGTCTAGAGCCATTTACCATCAACTCTGATAGTCTGTTTGTCAATGTCGGTGAGCGTACCAACGTTACAGGCTCCAAAAAATTCCTACGTTTGATTAAGACCGAAGCCTATACCGAAGCTCTTGATGTCGCGCGCGATCAGGTCGAGGGCGGCGCGCAAATCGTCGATATCAATATGGACGAAGGCATGCTCGACTCCAAGCAGGCGATGATTCACTTCGTCAACTTGGTATCAGGTGAGCCAGATATCAGCCGTGTGCCACTGATGATTGACTCATCTAAATGGGACATCATCGAAGAAGGCCTAAAGCGTACGCAGGGTAAATCTGTCGTCAACTCTATCTCATTAAAAGAAGGTCACGCTGAGTTCGTTGAGCGTGCCAAATTATGTATGCGTTATGGTGCCGCGATTATCGTCATGGCATTCGATGAAGACGGACAGGCTGATACTTACGAACGCAAGATTGAAATATCTAAACGCAGCTATGATGTACTGGTCAACGAAGTGGGCTTCCCATCAGAAGACATTATCTTTGACCCAAATATCTTTGCCGTTGCAACGGGTATCACCGAGCATAACAACTATGGTGCTGACTTTATCAATGCCACACGTTGGATTACGGAAAACCTGCCGAACGCGATGGTCTCGGGCGGCGTATCCAACGTCTCGTTTAGTTTCCGTGGTAACCCAATCCGTGAAGCGATCAACTCCGTATTCTTATACCACGCGATCAAAAACGGTCTGACCATGGGTATCGTCAACCCAGCCATGCTTGAGCTGTACGATGATGTTCCAAAGGAAGCCCGTGACGCTATCGAAGACGTCATGCTCAACCGCAATCAAGGTGAAACTGGTCAAGATGCGACTGAGCGCCTGATGACCGTCGCTGAAAACTACCAAGATGGCGGCAAGAAAAAAGACAGTACTGTCGATATGAGCTGGCGCGAAGGCACGGTAGAAGAACGTATCGCCCACGCACTGGTCAAAGGCGTGACGACCTTTATCGAAGCGGATACCAAAGAAGCATGGGAGAAGTATCCTAAACCGCTAGAAGTCATCGAAGGCCCACTGATGGACGGTATGAATATCGTCGGTGACCTATTCGGTGCAGGTAAGATGTTCCTACCGCAAGTCGTAAAATCTGCCCGCGTGATGAAGCAATCCGTCGCATGGCTAAACCCGTATATCGAAGCGGAAAAAGTCGAAGGCGAAGTCAAAGGTAAAATCCTAATGGCAACCGTCAAAGGCGACGTGCATGATATCGGTAAAAACATCGTCGGCGTGGTGCTGGGCTGTAACGGCTATGATATCGTCGATTTGGGCGTGATGGTGCCATGTGAAAAAATCCTCGATACTGCCATCGCAGAAAAAGTCGATATCATCGGTCTGTCTGGTCTGATTACCCCAAGTCTCGATGAGATGGTCTACGTTGCCAAGCAAATGCAAGAGCGCGGCATGACGCTACCATTGATGATCGGCGGTGCAACGACGTCGAAAGCGCATACTGCCGTCAAGGTCGAGCCACAATATCAAAATGATGGTGTCATCTATGTATCGGACGCTTCACGCTCAGTCGGCGTGGTGACCAAATTGCTATCAAAAGAGCACCGTCAAGCGCTCATCGATGAGACCCGTGAAGAATATATCAAGGTACGTGAGCGTCTGGCTAAGCGTCAACCAAAAGCCGCCAAAGTCACCTATGCCGAATCGGTCAAGATTGGCTTTCAGTACGACTGGGAAACCTATGTGCCACCAGTGCCAAATAAGCTAGGACAAGTCATATTGGATGACTATCCAATCGCCAACCTACTGCCTTATATTGACTGGACACCGTTCTTTATCTCTTGGGGTCTGACCGGTAAATACCCGAAAATATTGCAAGATGAGGTGGTTGGTGAAGCGGCTCGCGATTTGTTTGAAAATGCAGAAGAGCTACTACAAAAGATGATTGATGAAAAATCAATCGTAGCGAAAGGAGTGTTTAAACTGATGCCCGCGCGCCGTACTGGTGCAGATACGGTCACCGTCTATGACAATGCGCCTGCTGATGGCGGTAAACCGACCTACCAATTTGAGCATTTACGTCAGCAAAGCGACAAAGCCAGTGGTAAGCCGAACTTTAGCTTGGCAGACTTTGTCTCGCCATCAGAGACACATACCGATCACTTAGGCGGCTTTACCGTCTCAATCGTCGGTACAGAAGCACTCGCTGAGCAATATAAAGCAGCAGGCGATGACTATAATGCCATCATGGTACAGGCATTGTCTGACCGCTTAGCTGAAGCCTTTGCCGAGCATCTACATGAGCTCATCCGTAAAGAGTACTGGGGCTATCAGCCGACCGAGTCACTCACCAATGATGAGATGATTAAAGAAAAATACGTCGGTATCCGCCCTGCACCTGGCTACCCTGCCTGTCCTGAGCATACCGAAAAAGGCAAGTTGTTTGACTGGCTCGGTACGGTCGATGCTATCGGTACAACGTTAACTGAAAGCTATGCGATGTGGCCTGCGTCATCGGTCAGCGGATTCTATTACTCGCATCCTGATAGTGAGTACTTCAACGTCGGTAAAATCAGTCGTGACCAGTTAGAGAGCTATGCTGAGCGTAAAGGCTGGGATATGAAGACAGCTGAGAAGTGGTTAAATCCGAACTTGTAGTCGATTGGCTAATGAAACTATAGAAACCTAATAGTACTTTTTTGGCTTACTTATTTAATATAAGTAAGCCACTTTTTATGGCATTTCATTTTGCTTACCCTCAGCAAACTTATCGCTACGTTCATAGCAAAATACTTTCATCATTTACTAACAAGAACCATGCTAGATTATTGTCTATTCTATTATTTTTGTCTTTGTGAGATAGGCTATGAATCAGATTGCATTACTTTCTAGTTGGATTGGCAAAACTTTTGCAATTTGGGCATTGGTCAGTGCTGTTTTGGGATTTATTTTTCCTGAATTTTTTGCCTCGTTGGCTTTTTTGATCGTTCCTATACTTGGCATCATTATGTTTGGGATGGGCATGACGCTCAAAACGGAAGATTTTCTGGAAATTGTTAAACGTCCTAAACCTGTACTGGTTGGCCTATTAGCACAGTTCACGCTCATGCCTTTGATCGCCTACCTATTAACGGTCATTTTCAACCTCGATCCTTTAATCGCAGTTGGTGTTATCTTAGTTGGCTGTTGCCCTGGCGGTACATCTAGTAACGTCATTACGTTCTTAGCCAAAGGTGATGTAGCTTTGAGTGTGGCGATTACCTCTATCTCTACCCTACTGGCACCTTTTTTGACCCCGATTCTATTAAATGTGTTTGCCGGTCAGCTGATCGACATCGACCTAGCCAGTATGATGATGACCATTACGAAAATCGTCATCTTGCCTATCTTATTGGGTGTTATCTTTCATAAATTTTTGGGTAAAAAGATCGAGTTCGTCACCGAGGTATTACCGATGGTGTCGGTACTGGGTATTTCCATCATTATAGCGGCGGTGGTGGCAGTGTCTAAAGCGACTATCTTAGACAG
Source organism: Psychrobacter sp. Pi2-52 (assembly GCF_904846705.1). Lineage (GTDB taxonomy): Bacteria > Pseudomonadota > Gammaproteobacteria > Pseudomonadales > Moraxellaceae > Psychrobacter. Next base: position 479 of record NZ_CAJHBS010000031.1, on the reverse strand, counting down.
TGGTGCAATCGTCTTTATCGTGGTTGCCTTACATAATATGATGGGTTATACCTTAGGATATGTAATCGCTCGTTTGTCCGGCTTTACGGAAAAACAGCGCCGCGCCATTATGGTGGAAGTGGGTATGCAAAACTCTGGTCTGGGCGCTGCCCTTGCGGCAACTTATTTCAATCCTGTCGCAGCCTTACCTAGTGCAATATTTAGTGTATGGCATAACTTTAGTGGTGCTCTGGTTGCGAATATTTTTGCTAAGAGAGATGGTGCTTGAAAGGTCACAATATAAAAAATTGGAATAATATCTAAATATGTATTTATAGATTTTCACTTAAAGCTCTTAGATTATTGCAAACATGATTTAAAAAACAATCAACCTTATGTATTAACCTAAGAGCTTTTGAGTAATATAGTCAGTTCAAAATAAAATTGTTATGGTTAGGACAAACATCATAAAACAACTTGGATAAGTCGTTTTCCAACCA
>NZ_CAJHBS010000030.1 GCF_904846705.1 Psychrobacter sp. Pi2-52 | reverse complement strand
ATGTCAGATTGAGTAGTCATTGCTTATTCTCCTGTTAATGGATTATAAGCAGTTACACAGTTTTTAGGAAACTCCCGAGGGACGAGCGCTGAGCTAAGCTATTAAAGAGCACCGTCCCATGCATCGCATATTTGCCCCTTATTAAAGGACTCCGATGCTGAGGCCATGCTCTTTAAGCTTTTGCTTTAGTTACAACGCTTTCAACTGCTCCATCTGCGCTGTCATCGCCGTTAACTGCCCTTCTAGCTCAGCCAGTTTCGCCTTCTCAGTATCGACTACTTCCGCAGGCGCTTTACTGACAAAGCCTTCATTACCTAGCTTACGAGCGATACCGTCGGCTTGCTTTTGTAGCTTCTCATGCGCTTTGCCCAGACGTGCCAGCTCAGCCGTTGGATCAATCAGACCTTTCATCGGTACGAGCACACGCAGCTGACCGACCATGCTTGATGATGACAATGGCACTTCATCGCCTTCTTTCACTATCTCTAAGCTCTCGACTTTGGCAAGCGCTTTGAACTGGTTTTTGATACGTGATAGACGCGCTTCTTCGTCGCTAGAGACGTTTTGTAGGAGCACTGGCAGACGTACCGCGTTACCCAGTTTCATCTCACCACGGATGTTACGGACGCTCGCGATGAGTTCTTGTAGCCACGCCATATCCGCTTCAGTCTGCTCACTGATTTGGCTGGCATCGGTCTGTGGATAGTCAGCGACCACGATGCTGTCGGTGTTTTTGCGACCCAGTAGCGGCGCGATAGTCTGCCAGATTTGCTCAGTCAGATACGGCATGATTGGATGGGTGAAGCGTAGCGCAGTCTCTAGTACGTGCAGCAGCACATAGCGAATTTGCGCTTTACGCTCGTCCGATACCGAGTCATCATTTAGGCTGGCTTTGGCAAGCTCAACGTACCAATCACAGTACTCATTCCAGATGAACTCATAGATATCTTGGCTGACCATATCGAGACGGTACTGAGCGAAATGCTGATGAATGTCTTTGATGCTAGAGTTTAGACGACTCATAATCCATTTTTCTGGCAATTCCCATACGTCAGGATTCGCCGTTTGGTCGATAGGCTTAGCACTGCCTTCGCCATCGACACAGTTCATGAGTACAAAACGGCTGGCGTTCCAGATTTTATTACAGAAGTTACGATAGCCCTCGACACGCTTTAGATCAAAGTTGATATCGCGGCCAGTACTAGCCAATGAGGTAAAGGTAAAGCGCAGTGCATCGGTGCCATAAGCGGGAATGCCTTCTGGGAACTCTTTACGTGTTTGCTTCTCAATTTTGGCCGCGTCTTTTGGATTCATCATATTGCTGGTGCGTTTTTCGACCAGCGCTTCTAGCTCGATACCGTCGATCAAATCAATCGGATCTAAGACGTTACCTTTTGATTTTGACATTTTTTGACCATTGCCATCACGTACCAGACCGTGCACATAGACGGTCTTAAACGGTACTTGCGGCGTGCCATCTTCGTTTTTTACGAAGTGCATGGTCATCATGATCATGCGCGCTACCCAAAAGAAGATAATGTCAAAACCTGTCACGAGCACGCTGGTTGGGTGAAAGGTGTCCATCACGCGTGGATCGGCGTTGACGTCTGCCCAGTCAAGCGTACTGAACGTCCATAGACCAGAGCTGAACCACGTATCGAGCACGTCATTATCTTGGCGCAGTTTTACATCGTCGCTTAGATTGTACTTGCTACGCACTTCGGCTTCGTCACGCGCGACATAGATTTCACCCGTCGCATCGTCATACCATGCAGGGATACGATGACCCCACCATAGTTGACGGCTGATGCACCAGTCTTGTAGATCGGTCATCCACGCCATATACATATTTTTGTACTGCGCAGGGACGAACTCAATGCTGCCATCTTCTACTGCGTCGATCGCAGGCTTGGCAAGCTCTTTGACCGCGACATACCATTGATCGGTCAACCATGGCTCAACGATCGTACCACCACGCTCAGCACGCGGGGCTTTTAGCGCATAGTCTTCGATATCTTCTAACCAGCCCTGATCCTTTGCTTGCTCTACAAGGAATTTACGCGCCGCAAAACGCTCAAGCCCTGCGTAGTCGCTCGGCGTGGTCTCTAGCTCTGGCTCACGCGTTTGCAGATCAGGATAGACTTCCATCGCTGGCAAAATATTGGCGCGCTCATCAAGGATATTGATCAGCGGCAAGCTATGGCGACGACCCAATTCATAATCGTTAAAATCATGAGCAGGCGTGATTTTCACACAGCCCGTACCAAAGTCTTTTTCAACATAATCATCAGCGACGATAGGCACGACACGACCCGTGATTGGCAAGGTAATGGTTTTGCCGACCAAGTGTGCATAACGCTCATCGCTCGGATTAACAGCGACGGCAGTATCACCAAGAAGCGTTTCAGGACGCGTAGTAGCGACGACCAGATAGTTTTTGCCATCTTGAGTGGTTAGGTCTTTATCCGTGAAATGATAGCGGAAATGCCACAAACTGCCTTTTTCGTCGTGGTTTTCGACTTCCAAGTCAGAAAGCGCGGTTTGGAACTTAGGATCCCAGTTGACCAAACGCTTACCGCGATAAATAAGTCCATCGTCAAACAGGCGTACGAACACTTCTTTTACCGCATTGGATAACCCATCATCCATGGTAAAACGCTCACGCGACCAGTCAACCGAACTACCCAAACGGCGAATTTGGCTGGTGATATTGCCGCCCGACTCTTCTTTCCATTCCCACACTTTATCGATGAAGTCTTCACGCGTCATGTCACGACGCTTGATGCCTTGCGCTTCCAGACGACGCTCAACAACCATTTGCGTCGCGATACCGGCATGATCCGTACCTGGCTGCCACAGTGTGTTATCGCCATCCATGCGGTGATAACGCGTGAGCGCATCCATAATAGCATTGTTAAAACCATGACCCATGTGTAGCGAGCCGGTGACGTTTGGCGGTGGCAGCGCAATAGAAAACGACTCGTCTTTGTCAAACGTCGGCTGAAAATAGCCGCTTTCTTCCCAGCCTTGATACATGCCTGCTTCGACTTCCGCAGGATTATAGGCGCTCTCTAATTGGCTTAGCGCCGCTTGGATCGACTGGGTCAGGTTGGTTTTCGCATTGCTATCAATGCTGGTATCGGTATTAGGATTGCTCATAATAGGGTGATCTTATTGTTGATAATGAATGTGGTCAAAATGAGATAGCGTAAGACGCTATAAAAACAGGAAAAATAGTTGATAGTGTGATTTTAACGCAGATAGGCAGATTTTGTTAGATGGTAAGGCAATTTATAAAGCCTGAAGGCGATTTATTACTCAAATTGTTAATCAATTAACAACAACAATCAGAAGAATGGGAAATATAATAGAGATTACTTATGCAGCAAAATCATTAGCCTATAACCAGCGAGCCAACCGTGTCCCAAGATACCGAGCATGACCATGATTCTCAGGCTAATCTATCAGACAGCGAGCGTCTGAGCGTGAACACCACCTCTCCTGTGCCTAAAGGTGACGATACGCCAGAAGAAAACAGCGATTCTTCTAAAGACATTGAAGTAGACAAGGACGCAGACGAACCTATTAAAGCCACTGAAGACTTAGAAAACGATGACCTACCAGAAGAAATCAGCGATGAAGACAAAGAAACCATCAAAAAGGTCGCCAGTGACGACAATCTAAGCCAAGCAAAAAGCTACGCCAGTATCTTAGTTGAGCAAGTCATCCATGCAAAAGAAACTTTTGAGCGTTCACTTGGCTCGCTATTTACCAGTGCTTTTACGGCTGGGCTAGAGATTGGCATCAGCTTTTTCATGATTTTATCAGCGTTTGCCCTACTTAATGACGTGATACCAAGTCGCTATGCCATGGTGCTGTCGTCACTGCTGTATCCGATCGGCTTTATTATCGTAGTGATTGGTCAGTCGTTATTATTTACAGAGCAGACTTCTCTCTTGAGCTTGCCAGTCTTAAATAAAATTGAGCCGCTGCACAAACTCCTGCGTCTATGGGGCATTGTCATTGCGGGTAATATCGTTGGCGGCTGTATCTTTGCGGCGTTAATGATTGGTCTAGGACTGCATATGCACCTATTTACAGACCATGCTATCGATGTTTATGCCGAGCATATCTTAGGTTTTGAGTGGTGGGTTATCTTTGGCAGCGCCGTGCTAGCAGGCTGGATGATGGGCGTGGCCGCATGGCTGGTGACCTCCGCACGTGACACACTTAGCCGTATCGTATTGGTGACGCTTATCACTGGTAGCATTGGGTTTTTAGGCTTGCATCATAGTATCGTGGGCAATATCGAAGTATTTTCAGCGCTGCTGTATGGCAATACCGTCAGTCTCTGGCGCTACTTGGTATTTTTAGTCGTGGTACTGGTGGGCAATACGGTGGGCGGCGTGGTATTCGTCGCGGTACTCAAAAACCGTACATTCTTATTTGAAATTGAAAAAGTAAAAGAGCAAGCCGCCGAGGCAAGAGCGAAAATGGACAGACGAAGATTTTAGACTTGAGATAAAACTGGTTTGAGCCAAACTGATTTGAGCTAAAGCTGGTTTGAGTTAAAACGAGCACTAAACATAAAAGCCCATAACACGCTTCATTATACAAAGCGGATTATGGGCTTTTTTTATTGCACTATGCACTACTGGTTCTTTGCCAAGTATTGTCTCAACTGGCGCAACAATGCGTTACTATGGTTATCTTAAACCTCTTACATTCTACGTGCTGCCAATACACTGTTTTCTATCTCGGTTCTTTTGGCTTTATTGTGCTGGGCAGTAAATACTCTGACCATGATACCAGCGGTCAAGAACATGATGAGCGTATAAATGGCTGGCGTCATCGACATCTTATAGTTAGCCAATAGCGTCAACGCCATAAACATTGAAAGCGTACTGTTTTGTAGGCCGACTTCCATAGTAATCGAGCGTCTTTGTGCAGGGTTTAGACCGAACCATTTACTGGTGTAATACCCAAGCGCCATCGTCGATACGTTCAATATCAATGCCACAGGGCCAGTAGCGATTAATGCTTCAACGATAATGTCTCGTTGCACATAGCTTAAGAAAAGTACCAAGAAGCTCAAGAATATCACGCCAAAACGAGACACCATCACCTGTCCCTTGTCTGCCGCGTTAGGCGCATAGCGTTTGATCAACATACCAATACTGACGGGTAAGATAGTCAGAGCGATTAGGCTGATCATGGTCTTGACCACTGGCAACTGAAACTCACTACCCGCACCCATAAAGTATACGAGCGAAAAACTAAGGACGATAGGAATGGTAAATACGGTAATGACACTGGCAATAGCGGTCATGGTGACCGAAAGTGCGACGTCACCTTTGGCTAAATAGGTAAATAGATTCGATGTCGTGCCACCAGGACACAGTACTAGCAACATAACCCCAACGGCATACTCTGGCTCGAGAGACATGGTGGTTGCCAAAGCAAAACCTACGAGCGGTAAAAATATTAGCTGATTGGTCAAGCCTATGGCGACTGCTTTAGGGTATTTGACGACTCTCTTAAAATCATTGGTAACTAAGGACAATCCCATCCCCATCATAATCAAAAAGATACTAATGGGAATGACTTTTGCATTTATAAACGTGACTAACTCAACACCTTCCATAACTACATCCTTGTAGATAGAGCCCTTACACGGGCAGGTTTATGACAACCTCGTCATGCTCAATCAGCCAATCCTGCTGATATCTTGGGTAAAAGCCACCGACGTTGTCAGCTCTTTATATGACACTTTTCCATACAGTCGTATTTTTTAAACCGACAATTTTTGATAAAACTGGTTACTACGAACCGAAATAATAACGGAACGGCAAAATTCAGTATATCGTTGTAAAAGTGTATGGTTTTGATTTTTCTGACTACTCGTCAGTCAATTATAGGTTTTTACACTTGATAAAAAAGTAGAAATGATTTAAGCAGGGATTTTGTGATTTATAGCAGATGTAGGTTTAATATGGTCAATACTAATCACTGCCGTACCGTAGGCAATGGCTTCGACCATACTGCCTAATTGGTTGACATTGGTTACCTCAAGACGTAACCCGTAGATATGCGTGTAGCCTTTGGCTTTTGCCTCAGTCCGCATACGAACGATGGCTTCGCGGCGCGCACGATCTAGCAAAGTCTCATAGGTGGTTAAATTTTTACCAAAGACACTTAATACGCGAGCGATAATCATTTTGAAGTAATCTTGAGCGATGACGACACTACCAAGCACCAGCTCGCCTTCACTGCCCGCTGCTAACTTGGGACGGTATAGACGTTCGCTTGAGACAGTGATATCGCCCAATGCTTGCTCTGCTACTGTTAGCTGTGCCAAATGCTGACGTTCATGGCGCGACCCAAAGAACCAGCCAGCCGCAAATAAGAAGACAAACGGCCCATAATTGATGAGCACTTGCGTGAGTGAATCATTCATAGCACGTTTCTCATCATAAAAAGCATCGGTGCTTTTAGCGTTATAGTTTTTAGCATTGTAGCTTTTAGTATTATAGGATTAACCAAAAGGGTTGAAACGCGGTAAATCATCGGGTACGACTTGGGTCTGAGTATTCGTATTTTGATTAGAATGGTTGTAACCATCGCTTGGCGGGTTTTGATACTGCTGCTGTGATATCGGCGCGACCTTAACCGCCGTACCATAGACAAACAACTCTGACGCACCTTGGGCAATACTAGAAGTCGAAAAACGTAGACCGACCACCGCATCAGCACCGAGCGCCTCTGCTTTGACAATCATGCGATCGATTGCTTCTTGGCGTGACTCTTCTAATAGCTCGGTATAAGCCGTCAGCTCGCCGCCAACGATGTTTTTTAACCCAGCAAACAGATCCTTGCCCACGTGCTTTGAACGCACGGTACTACCGTACACCACGTCTAGGCGTTCAGTAATTTGATAGTTAGGTAAGTGTTCAAGGTTAGAGAGTTGCACAGTCATAGGATGACCTTATCGGTGACTTATAAAATACATGGTAAACCAAAGCGCTGCGATACAGCATAGGCAAAATAGAAACAGCACTGCTAATAGCGCTATTTCTTAATATTATTAATCGTTGGTATGAAACAACAAAAACAGCTCAGTCAAATTACCTTCGATGCTATTGGCCATCTGTACCATTTTATCTTCGTCTTTACGCATCTCAGACAGCTCTGGATCTTCATCATCGATACCACTAAGTACGATCATTGGCAAGGTCAATACGGCCACGTCTTCTGCCGTTTCTTGATCTTCGAACCAGTCGCTTGCTTCATCACCATACATGGCATCGACAAAACCGATTGACCAAGCAACGATGTCTGACTCGTCAGAGAAATCAACTGCCACTTCTTCGTTACCAGCATCTTCACCAAATGGTAATTCAATAGGCGTCTCATTTTTTAACTCAGCCATGATCGAATCGCGCCAGCGTTTGATGCCATCGATAACGTTTTCTGGAATCTCACTTACGTGACCTTCGAACAGGGCATCCATCCAGTTAGGCAATGGACGACCGATGACTGTCGCTGTCAAAAAACCATGCGCTGCGACACTATCTAGCACAAACTGGCTTTCTTGATTGTCCAAATAGTCTAGTAATTCATCAAAACTTAGTTGGTTACTCATAATTTGGTTTTCCTTAGCAGATAGATGTCATCAATCGCAGTGGGCGATCGGTTAAATAAAAGAGGACGATTACTTAAGTAGAGACTAAAGGCTGCTTAGTTAATCAAACTCAAGCAACCTCTATCAGGTAAGTATTATCGAAATGAACTGGTTGCGATCAAGCCTAGAAAGTTAGAAAAGTAGCAAACAACAGGCAACCAGTTTGATGGGATGAATAATTTTATTCATTAAAGTAGCCAATGACGTCAAAGTAGCCACTAGAGCACTTTAGTCCACTGAAACGACTGATGCCAACAAATTAAAAATCGTCATCATCCCAATCATCGCCGTCTTCATCGAAGTTGTCTATGTCGTCTAGATCGTCTTTTAACTCTTTAGCCAAACGCTTTTCTTCTAGCAAATTATCGATTAGCCGACGTTTTTCAAGACTACTTAAACGTGTACGTACGCTCGTCTCAGCTTCTTCAACCATCTTTGCATCATCATCGTCGACAAAATCATCATCAAAATCGTCGTCAATATCAGCGTCACTCATGACAAACTCCTATCATTTTTAGGCAAGGGTATTAAGAATACATCAATATATATATGCCTTATAAAGTCTCTATTGAATGTTGTCAATCCTTTTTCGCAATATGGTACATTTCAACTCTACGATTAAGATAGTCTAGTAGGCTATATAACAGACAATTGTAATATAAATGACCAAATACAGTCGGCATTAAATGTGTAGCTCGTCCTCATCTTCAATCATTAGAACCGCGTTACGCACATCGGCCAAACGCTGAATCAATGAGTCGTTAGCACCGTCAAATATCGCGCACTCGCGCTCATAGACAGTGGTTGGGCGCATGATGTTATGTACTTGTACATGATTGCTGATTTGCTTGAGACCGGCATTTGGCAATAATATCAATAGCTGCTCTTTTTTGCCGATACTCTGGAGCAAATGGGTCATTGGCTCTGATTGCGCGTCATCACTCACGCCCGCTTTCGCTGGCAAAGCAAAGCGCGACAGCTCAATATGCTTATCGTGGATAATTTTGTTGAGCATTAAATATAGCTTGGCAAGCATCACGCCTGCGAGTGCCACTTTTGCATGACTATTATCAGCCTTTAGTACCACACTTGCGCCATTGTCTTCGAAGTGCGCTTCATTCATCGCACTCACGCCCAGTAGCAATGGTTGTCTTAGCAACTCAGTCACAGCCTGATTGAGCAGCTGCGTGCAGAGTGCTAGATACGGAAGACGCTGCGCAGGTGCAAGGCGTTCAAGCATATTGAACTCATCATGGAATACCACTTGAACTTTGACGCTATCAACAGACCGTGTAGCAGACAGTTTAGACGTATGGCTGGTAACTTGAGAAGCAACACCGTCTGTATCTGCTATTTCGCTTTCGCCACCTTCACTCGCACTCGCACTCGCTAGATTGTCAGTAACGCTACCTGTCTCTTGGTTTTGCTGGGTTCTAAGATACTCGTTCACTTCGTTATGCACATTAAATTTGCGCGCATTAGTCACTTCGTCATCTGTAGCATTAGCTGTATTATCAGTCGCTACTTGACTGTCTGCTAAATGAGACGCTGATTGACCCGTTGACTGGCGCTCAAGTTCACGGTCGTAGCCGCATTGATCGACTGGTCTATATTGGTCACGATACAGCTCTTGGATATCTCGACTTAACGCATTAATTTGCTCTTTGGTCGGACGAGCGAGGTAACCGTAAATCAGCCAAAGCAGTAAATGTAGCAGCATGGTGCCGATGACAAACGGCCATTGCATGGCGATAATCTCGCCTTTGCTAACGTCTTTTAGGGTCAGTGCAACGCTACCGATAACTGCATCGCCATTGGTGGCGATTTGACGAATGGTGTCACCTTGCTGCATCGGCGCATTGCCTACTGGCACCAAGATATCGTCGTTGTTGTCCTTAATCAGTATCCGTGTGACGTCTTGCTCGCTGGTATAGCGATTTGCAATAACGCTTAAGCTCACGCGGTCTTTATTTTCTAAAGACAACCTTGCTTCATCAATCAGCTGGGCGACCATCTGCTCGCCTTTTAACGCACGACTATTGCTCAGCTGTTGGTCAGTACTAATGACCAATAACAGCGTCTGCAAACAAAAACTAACCAGAAGAATAATGGCAAACAACCCTTGCCGCGGCGCTAAATACGTCATGATATGTTAAACTTTTTTGGAGAGAAGAAATTAAAAAACGAGGCTATTGCTCATTTTTTGGCTAATTTTTAAACAATTTTAATATGTGCCAACTATGCTTCGCACATAGTTGTAAAACGATACTGATTATTAGCGACTATCGACACCATCAATATTGTTGCCAGCTTCGCTATCTTCTGCCTTGCAATCTTTTGCGAAGGCATCGTTAATAAGAAAGCACCGTCGATAAACAGCCAGCTTATCTCATCTACTATATCACCATAATAAGCCTTATAGCGTGAGCGCTTTATAAATTTATCATAATAACTTTATTGCATTTTCTATGGCTTCTTACGCCTTAAAATCTGTTTTTTAGCATCATTGTTACTTTGCGCGTCATCTATAGGCGCTGCCCAGTAAAACTGTTATTATTCCTAATCTTATATGAGCATACAAGGGACAATTGAGCCATGCCAAAAAATACATCTTATTCGTTACCAAAAGACAGCAAAGCATGGCAACAAGCCGTCGATTCTATTGCGGCATTATTACCCGAAGATACCAATTTGCAAGACTTTGATGCGCTACAGTCGCTACCTGTTTTTGCGCTCATCGTAGTACTGCCGACTCAGGTATCCGCATTGGATATTCATCAGTACGTTCAGTCGTGGGTCGATGAACAGCCAAGCTGGCATCTAGTGACCGTTGCCGAAGATACTGACGCTAGCTTCGTCAATATCACGGTATCTGATACAGAGCCTACAGCAGCGGACGCACAGCGCCTACCCTTTACCCATACTCAGGTCTACCGTTATCTGTTAGTGCCAGTCACTGACACGCTGATGCACCCTGGCAAAAAAACCGCAGCCGCTCACATTATTGATGATCAGCTGACCGCTCGCCTGCGTCGCGACCTAACTGAAGAATATAACAATACACGCAGTACAGGTAATACAGGCAACATAAACGTCGTGGACTGTCATATCTTGTCTGTCGGTCATATGCTACGGACGCACAAACTTGCCTGCTTTGATATGGACTCGACCTTGATTGAGCAAGAAGTCATCGTAGAGCTGGCAAAAACAGCTGGGATTGGCGAAGAAGTGGAAGCCATTACTGAAGCAGCAATGCGCGGTGAGATTGATTTTGATGAATCGTTTGCTCAGCGTGTGGCCTTGCTAAAAGGCACTTCTATTGATGTGCTGGATGATATCTGTAGTCGCTTAACGTTATCGACTGGTGCGCGCACGACGATCAGTGCGCTAAAAGCATTGGGCTATCATACGGTGCTGGTCTCGGGCGGCTTCACTTATTTTGCCCGTTATATCGCGGAGCAGCTGGGTATCGATGAAGTGCATGCCAACGCTCTAGATATCGAGGAAGGTGAAGTCACTGGTCATGTACAGTGGCCTATTGTCAACGGTGCCAAAAAAGCTGCTATCGTTGAGCATACTGCTGAGCGCTTAGGCATTGAGATGTCACAAGTGGTCTGTGTCGGTGACGGGGCTAATGACTTACCGATGATGGCATTGGCCGATCTGGGTGTGGCCTATCATGCCAAACCAATCGTTCAAGCACGTGCTGATGCCGCTATCAACGTGACAGGGCTTGAAGGTACTTTGTACGCTCTTGGCTATCCAGCCCTCGCTCCTACTGAGTAATTGCAGAACGCTTTATGCCATTTCATAAGCTAGGTTAATGTTTTGTCATTAATCTGGCTTTTATGCTTTAGGATGTGGTTTAAACAAGAAAAGTAGCGTAGATAGTATCGGTATATTAACCAGCTATTTGATGATGTCTGACAAGATTTAACCGTTTTTAATCCACTTAGATGACACTTATTTTTAAATGATAAAGGAATGCTCATGACGGCACCACAATCTCCACGGCCAACTCAGTCGTCAGCGCCACTAGAGCAAGATACGGTACCTGTACGTACCGATAGTCCAAAGCAGCTGGTAGGTATCTATGTCAGAGGAATGGCCATGGGCGCAGCTGATATCGTACCTGGTGTCTCTGGCGGCACCATTGCACTAATTGCAGGGATTTACGAGCGCTTGATTAACGCACTTGGCAGTATCGGCCCCAATCTTTGGACAATATTTCGTCAGGAAGGTGGCATCAAAGGATTCGCTGCAATTTGGCGACAAGTAGATGCGACATTCCTATTGTGTTTGCTACTGGGTATTGCCACTAGCTTTGCGACGTTGGCCGGTATCATTAAGCATTTATTGGACAACCAACCATTGCTTATTTGGTCGTTCTTTTTTGGATTGGTCGTCGCAACGGTATTTATCTTACTTAGTGAGATTAAGCGCTGGAATATAGGACGTGTCGCACTGTTCGCGACTGGGCTTATTGCCGCCATAGTCATCAGTAGTATGCCGTTACTCACGACCACGCCTAGCTTACCGTATTTGTTTTTTGCAGGGGCAATTGCTATTTGTGCCATGATCCTACCAGGGATATCAGGGTCGTTTATTTTGCTTTTGTTAGGTGCTTACGACGCGGTATTAGAAGCGGTCGACACGATGAATCTGAGTGCCATTTTCACAGTCATTGCGGGTATGGCGACTGGGCTATTGTTATTCACGCGCGCACTTAAGTGGCTACTGTCGCATTATTACCAAGCTACTTTGGCATTGCTGACAGGCTTTATCGCAGGCTCTCTAATAAAAGTATGGCCATGGAAAGTAGATGCGCTAGGCTCGCTCAACACTGAAGCTGTTCATAATGTCATGCCGTGGCAATACCCTACTGGCGCACAGTGGTCAACGACAGTAGGACTTATGCTACTCGGTGCCATCTTAGTTTCGTTATTATCTTGGTGGGGTAATCGTACCAATCGAGTCTAAGTATTTAGCAAACTGTCAATCCTGCTTTCTAGTTTGGCCTAGTTTGCTAGCTAATAAACGTCGTCCTAGACTAGAAAAACCATTTCCGTATTCCTCAAAATAAGCGCCATTCCTCACGGCGCTTAGCCTAACATCTAGCCATCAAATATCGCAAAACAAGCCAAAAAACCAAACGTCAACGGTTGTCGCAAAGTCGCCTGTACCCTCTTCAGCTTTACTCAATAACCTCTCATAATAGTCTCATTGGAATTCACCTTATGAATAGCGAGATGAATGATGTTAATGACTATATTTTCTTTTATCGGTGTAGAGGCATGGAGCGGCGCGGTATGGCTTGGTTATGGACTACTAGCCAGTTTAGTAGTGGCGCTTGCCGTATCGTCATATCGTTGGCTACTGCTATATCTGTTTGGCGGTATGGCTTACTGGTTCACCGTTGAGTTGATTCAAAATATATTAGCCGGTCGCCCTATGTTGATGGAGCTATCGTCATGGCATCGCTATATCATCGCTATGAGCATCAGTTGGTTACCGTTGGCAGCTTGGGTACTGTATCGGGCATTGCGCTATGATGATGTGAGTCAGACAGTTAGCCAGCAACGTGAGCTAGAAGCCGCACGCTATATCGAACACACTCCTGTCTACGATGATAACTATCAGCCACGTTTCCGTTAAAACTTTCCTATTTATACCTCTGTTTGTCTATATCAATACCTTACTTACGTCAGTGACATCGAATGTTACAAGATACTTAACGCTCTCTACTTAACTCCTAAAGAGTTGACTCCCTGTGATAGTTTATAATCCAGTTATATATTTGTCATAAAAACTGGTATAAAGTACGCTTTATTTTTATGCCTCATTTCTTTAGGAGTTCTGCTATGTTTACTGTTCCTGTATTAGATATCAAATCTGATCCATTAGATGCTTTATTGGCTGTCGTCGGCTATCGTTTGTCTATGTTAGCTGATAGCGATAACGAAGATGTCAAAGCGTTATTCGCTGATCGCCAAGTTACGATTGAGTTTGCTAGTACTGAGTCTGATATCGCCCGTTCTTTTAGTTTTGATAATGGACAGTTCAGTCAACAAAGCGGTCATGCAAAAGAAGCCGACTTGACCATCACTTTCAAAGACTCTATGACTGGCGTTAGACTGCTAACCAAAGGTAGCTTGCCTGCCTTTATGACTGCTGTACAAGAAGGTAACTTGAGCATTGAAGGCGACTATAGCCTAATGATGTGGTTCAACAAACTTGCTAAGCATATCGTCCCAGCTATCCCAGAAGAGTGCAAACCATATATCCAAAAAGCCAAACCTTACGCTTATAAAGCACAGAAATTTGCTGAGCATTGGGTTGGTATTGCTAAGCACAAACTTGGTAAATAAAAAGAATGGTGCACTGAGCGGTAGTCATTGGTAGAATGGATAATATAGAACTAAATAGCCAAACGTATAGTTACTATTTATGTGCGCTACTGTGACAATTATACATACTGTCTAGCAGTGTTCTGATTTTCTAAAAAGGTTGCGGTATACTATACGGCAACCTTTTTTGTTACCTTATAAATGACAATAGATAAAAACATTGGTTTTATTTAATACCCTCTAATTCTTATAAAAGGACTTACCTTATGGCAGGATTGCTTAGCATCTCCGAACCTGACGCCAACCAGCCAACTGATGTAGCCACTCAGCCAGATACGACCAACAGTGATTTTTTGGCCAATCTAGCCACAGACGCGACTCAAACTGATAGTAAAGTAGCTACGGCATATAGCCGTGAAGAAATCGCGCAATTGTTTGATTTACCTCTAATGGACTTGCTGTTACAAGCACAGACTATTCATAGAAAGCACTTCACTGCTAATGAAGTACAGATCAGCACGCTACTCTCTATTAAAACAGGCAACTGCCCTGAAGATTGCGGCTACTGCTCACAGTCGGGCCACCATCGCGACACCACCAAACTACAAGCAGAAAAACGCATAGAAGTTGACAAAGTCATCGCAGCGGCCAAGCGTGCCAAAAACAGTGGCTCATCGCGCTTCTGCATGGGTGCCGCGTGGAAACATCCAAGTGCCAAAGACATGCCTTATGTGGTTGAGCTGATCAAAGAAGTGAAAGCATTGGGACTTGAGACTTGCATGACACTCGGTATGCTTGATACCAATCAAGCAACACAGTTGGCCGATGCAGGGTTGGATTATTACAACCATAACCTAGATACTTCGCGTAGTTACTATGAGCAAGTCGTTAGCACGCGCAGCTATGATGAGCGTTTAGACACGATAGAAAACGTGCGTAACTCTGGCATTAATGTCTGTAGTGGTAATATCGTTGGTATGGGTGAGAGCCGTGATGACCGCATCGATTGGGTACTTGAGCTGCTAAAAATGCCAAAAGCGCCTGAGTCAATTCCAGTCAACTTACTGGTGCCTATCGCAGGTACACCGATTGGTGACAAAGTACTGGCCGAAGGTCAGCTGTCTGTACTTGAATGGATTCGTACTATTGCTGTCGCCCGTATTTGCTGCCCGACTAGCTACGTGCGTTTATCTGCTGGTCGCGAAAGTCTATCTGATTCTGAGCAAGCGTTGGCATTTATGGCAGGCGCTAACTCATTCTTTTATGGTGACAAGCTTCTTACCACTGGTAATGCAAGTCAATCAGGCGACGATAGACTCATGCGTGAGCTTGGCCTAACCAAACAGTTTGCCGCACCAAGAGCGCCTAAAGTACTGCCTGTAATGGATGCGATGAATGGTCATCAAACACAAGTTGTATTGGCAGACTAAGCCCACGCTAAAAAATATAAGCTAAGCAAGAGAAACTATGATGGCAGATTATTTTAACTGGATTAAAGCGGCGCACATTATCTCTATGGTCTGCTGGTTTGCGGCGATATTTTATTTGCCGCGCCTGTTCGTCTATCATGCGATGAGCGACGATAGCATCAGTCATGAGCGCTTTTCCATTATGGAGCGCAAGCTGTATCGCGGCATCATGACCCCATCGATGATAGCGACATGGATCTTTGGTCTATGGATGTTAGGACTGGGCTGGGATGTCTATAAAGCCCAAGGCTGGCTACACGTCAAATTGCTATTAGTAGTGCTGCTGTCAGGCTATCATGGCGCTTGCGGCTTTTATCGTAAAAAGCTGATCGATAATCCACATTATAAAACGCATAAATTCTGGCGCTGGTTTAATGAAGTGCCTGTCTTTGCCTTAGTGATTATCGTTATTCTCGTCGTGGTAAAACCGTTTTAGCATAAGAAAAACCATTTAACCTGTAAAACAAAAGCGTCCGTAACTGATTAAAGTTACGGACGCTTTTTTATTCACTTATAGAACATGGTGTCAAACTGGAAATATCAAACACTAAACACTAGGGCGCATAATTTGATAAACATTGCTTAAATCGTACACGCGGTAACGAGCTGGTTCACGGCGATTTTCGCCAGCATAGCTCAGTATCAAAGCCTGCTTGGCACGCTCATCGACCCAACCGACAAACAGTCCACTATGCTCAACGCCATTGTAGCCATGATTGATATAATAGAGCCAGTCACCTGCTTCAATCTCGCTACTACTAGCATAGGGCCCTTGCGCATAAGTGCCTTTGTGTATGGTATTACGCGATACCCCTGCCCGATTGAATACAGCATTTAAATAGTCCCAGCAGCCACCTTGAATAATTGTGCGCTCGTTAAGTGCCATTTTGCGGGCGGTACTGACTACCTCACGTGCTGCCATACTACTCTGCGTCTCGGCATTGCTCAATAGCGGTAGATACTCGCTATCGACATTGTCATAGTTGCCTGATAAAAACGCTGGTACGACTGTAGGTGCTGAACGCTGTATCTCAGGATAACGATAGGACATATTCGTCGTTGGTTGAATAGATTTTTGGGCGATAAGCATACTCATACTATCTGCATGGACTTGCCCTACCATGCCGCAGGTAAATAGTAAAAAACCGCACGACGCGGCGACTGACGGTATAGACAAACGCAGCATGACTAACTCCTTGTCAACTAGATCTCAATGACAGTATCAATAATAATAAGATAAATTTTATAATCATACTTATAAACCATTTGCGCACAAATCTGCAAGCACTATTCGCCTGCGATAGGTGATAGACGGTATAAATATACTGATGGATGACGTTACTGGAGAGGCACGTCGAGTGAAATTTAAAATGACACTTAAGTTAGAAGTTTAGATAATACGAAGACAATAGCTATGCTTTAGTACAGTATGAAATGGAGAAAAGATACTAATTACTCTTCATTTTAATATTTACATGGCGTTTCGTTAGCGCTTGCCCTTCCAAGATAGCTTTCGCAGCTTTTGCTTCTTGAGCACTCTCGAAACCAGTAATATGATATTTGCGAACGTCACTGCTATCGACAATCTGTAATTGTTCACCAATCAGCGTTATCTTATCGCCATCCGTTAAATGAATATGCTCACGCTTACCTAGATTGTCATGGACCAGCTCGCCAGCCCTTACCCACAATATGCCGCTGCTAATCATACCGCTCATAGCCTTTTTATGCTGTTGGCGCTTTTTATTAAAAATAAAGCTACCAATGATAAGCAGTGCAAGCGCACCAATGGCTAGACGCTCAGGCAATAAGCTCATCGCCATGGCGACTGCGACGGCCCCTACCAATAATGCAGAACCAAACCAAAACATGCCATTATCAGCAGCATTTGCTTGCCCTTGTAAGGTGATTTTGGCACCATCATCAGTTAGCTTTAGCATGTGTTGTTACCTATTACGTAATGTACGAATATTTTCTATTAAAAAACTGCCTATTAGCAGCTAACAGGCAGTTATTGACACTAAAAACAAAGACAGTGTGTTATATCTAAGCGCTAGTCTACCAACCAAGCGCTGTCTGTTGCATTTTGATCAATTCAGCAATGCCTTTTTCAGCTAATGACAGCATAGCATCTGCTTGAGCACGAGTGAACGGCTTTTCTTCAGCAGTACCTTGCAGCTCAATGTACTCGCCTTTTTGGGTCATCACGACGTTCAGATCGGTATCGCAGCTAGAGTCTTCTTCGTAGTTCAGATCAAGATACGCTTCGCCATCTTTCATACCAACAGAAACCGCCGCAACCAATCCGATTAGTGGATCTGCTTTGAGTTTCTTAGCCTTTTGGATACTCTCTAGCGCATCGATAAGCGCAATCGCAGCACCAGTAATACTGGCCGTACGAGTACCACCATCCGCTTGCAACACATCGCAATCAAGATAGATGGTGTTTTCACCAAGTTTACTCAGATCAATCATGGCACGTAAGCTACGACCGATCAAACGCTGAATCTCTTGCGTACGACCTGACTGCTTGCCGCGAGCCGCTTCACGCTGATTGCGCGTGTTGGTCGCACGTGGCAACATACCATACTCAGCTGTGATCCAACCTTTGCCTTTACCTTTGAGCCAGCGCGGCACACCAGATTCTACACTGGCAGTACATAGTACTTTGGTATCGCCAAAACTTACCAGTACTGACCCTTCAGCATGCTTCGTATAATGGCGCTCAAAGCTGATCGAGCGAAGTTGGTCAAGCTCACGATTGTCAATACGCATAAAAATTCCTAGTACAATGTTATAAAAGCAGTGTCATAAAAATACCTATCAGTTGTCAGTAAGCACATTGATAGGTATGTAGTCGACTAAAATCTTAAGATATCCTAACGTGACAACGGCGCAATAGCAAGATTCACACCTGCCATTACGCCACCGTTATCAATAGAATGTCAGATATAAACTATTCTAACCCTTCCATCTTACGCAATTCCTTACGTAGGATTTTGCCAACGTTCGACTTTGGTAATTCGTCAACGAACTGTATATGACGTGGGCGCTTATAGCCAGTCAGTTGTTTTTTGCCATATTCTAGTAGCTCTTTTTCAGTCACGTTGCCTTTTTTGACCACAAACAGCTTTGGCTCTTCGCCGCGATCATCGTTTGGAACACCAATAGCACCGCATTCTACGACTGCTGGATGCTCACTCATCGCTTCTTCAATTTCGTTTGGATAGACGTTGAAACCAGAAACCAAAATCATGTCTTTTTTGCGATCGACAATTTTGATAAAACCTTTTTCGTCCATAATGCCGATATCGCCAGTTTTTAAGTAACCGCTAGCCGTAAAGGATTCAGCGGTTTCTTTCGGACGATTCTGGTAACCAATCATGACCTGTGGGCCTTTTACACAGATTTCACCGCGATCGCCCATGGCTACTATATTTTCGTCATCATCAATGAGTACGATATCGGTACTAGGCGCAGGAATACCGATTTTTCCGGTAAATTCTGCAATAGTCATCGGATTGAAAGCCACTACAGGTGAGGTCTCAGACAAGCCATAACCTTCAACGATAGGCAGACCAGTGATTTTATGCCATTCTTTGGCTACACTTGGCAATACTGACATACCGCCGCCGATAGACGCTTTTAAATTAGAAAAGTCCAAATCAGCAAAGTTATCTTTGTGTACTAAGCCATTGAACAAGGTATTTACAGCAGGAATAAACGCTGGCTTGTACTTGGCCATCTCTTTGATAAGCCCATCAAGATCGCGCGGATTCGGAATGAGTAGCGAGGCATAGCCTTGATACATACTACACATACCGCAGACCATAAATGAGAATACGTGATATAGCGGCAGTGCGGTCAAAATCACATCTCTACCATCTATATCATCATCAAATGCACTGTTCATCAGCGCACTGACCTGTAACATGTTAGCGACTAGATTGCCGTGAGACAGCATCGCGCCTTTCGCTACTCCCGTCGTACCACCAGTATATTGCAGCAAGGCCACATCGCTTAAGTTTAACTCAGGGCGTTGGTATTTGCTTGCTGACTCAACATTTAAGGCATGCTTAAAGCTCACGCTATTCGGTATGCTATAAGCAGGAATCATCTTTTTGACATGACGAGCCACAAGGTTAACCACAGCTCCTTTAATCGTACCTAGCATATCACCAATGGTACACACCACTACATGCTCTACCTGACCTTTGTCTTCGGCCTCTTGATACGTTTTGGCAAAGTTTTCAACAATAAATAGCGCTTTCGCACCACTGTCATGCAACTGATGTGATAGCTCACGGCTGGTGTATAGAGGGTTTACATTGACCAACACCATCCCTGCGCGAATGATACCCAAAGCGACCACTGGATACTGCAAGACATTGGGCATCATTACCCCAACTTTATCGCCTGCGACCAGGCCTATTGACTGCAAATAGCTAGCAATTTGGCGACTATATAGGTCTAATTGCTTAAAAGTAATCGATGAGCCCATGCAGATATAGGCAGGTTTTTGGCCATAACGGCTAAAATTACGCTCGAACACATCAAGCAAAGAGGTATTTTCTTCTGGCATCTCGATAGTAGCATCGATGCTATAGCGCTCATAAGCGTTCAGCCACGGACTATCACTGTCGATGGTCGGCATAGTAGGAAACGCATTGCTTTGATAAACGTCGTTAGTAGTATTGGCTTTATCGTCAGTTGCAGCGCTATTATCTGTCGTTTTTTTATTAATATTATCCGTCATAATTTTCCCTAAATGTTACTGTTAAAAACATTGAATATGCTAATGGAAACACCATTTTTTATGATTATTGCTGACAGCAGAAGCTTATGAATAAGAAATAGATAAGTATGATCGGGTTTGTCATTCATAAGCTTTGCGAATTAAAGTGTGTTACTAGGTCTATGATAAATAATACTACCACTCAGCACGATCAAGTCGAAAACGATATTTACTACCATGATTTCGCCTGTTACCTTGAGCAAAACCAGTACAATTTTTTGGACAAAAACAAAAACATGTCGATGGGCACTATAGCAGTTTTAATAGATATTCTCTATTAATAGTAGCTGTGATCCGCAAATGTCAAAAGCGATAAAGACAAAAAAATGATAAGACAGCATGGTTGCAGCCTTATCATTTTTGGTTACTACTTTAGTTACTACAGTATCTAATCAAGCGACACTTTCACATGTATCTTTGGTTGATACACGCAGCTATCAAACAACTCTCTAGATGCGTGTATCAGCAAATTAACCGTGGTTTTTTTCTTCAAGTACGCGTAGGTCTTTACGCAAAATCTTACCAACGTTCGATTTTGGTAGCTCATCAATAAACTCAACACGACGAGGACGCTTATAACCTGTTAGGTTCTCTTTACCGTACTCAAGAACTTCTTCGGTGGTCAGACTTGGATCGTTACGGACAACATAGATCTTAGGAATCTCACCGCTCTTCTCATCTTCGATACCGATGACACCACATTCTAAAATCTTAGGATGTCCAGCCATGACTTCTTCGACTTCATTCGGATAAACGTTAAAACCAGACACCAAAATCATGTCTTTTTTGCGGTCAACGATGGTCACATATCCGTTGTCAGCCATAATACCGATATCACCAGTACGGAAGAATCCATCTGCTGTCATGACTTCGGCAGTAGCATCTTCACGGTTCCAGTAACCTTTCATGACCTGTGGACCACGAACACTAATCTCACCGCGCTCACCAAGTGCTACTTCATTACCTGCATCATCTAAGATCGCCACATCGGTTGCTGGCATAGGGACACCAATAGTGCCAGTGAATGTCTTGCTGTTGCTAGGGTTAGCGGTCGCGACTGGTGATGTTTCAGACAAGCCGTAACCTTGAATAATAATATTACCTGTCACTTGGCGCCATTTTTCGGCTGTTGGGCTCAGTACCGCCATACCACCACCCATCGACTGACGCAGCTTGCTATGATCCATCGCGATAAATTCTTCGTTATTGGCAAGTGCGTTAAACAACGTGTTTACCGCTGGGAAGAACGCTGGTGGATTCGCTTTATATGCTTTTAACAAGCTATCAAGATCGCGTGGATTTGGTACCAATAATACAACACAACCGCGATATAGACCGAACATACCACATACGGTGAATGAGAAAATATGATACATCGGCAATGCCGTCATAATCACAGGTTGCTCACCTCTTTGATCGAAATCATCAAAAGCGGTGCCCAAAAAGGTATTAGACTGAATTAAGTTTGCCACCAAGTTTTTGTGCGTTAGCATCGCGCCTTTCGCCACACCTGTCGTACCACCGGTATATTGTAGGACAGCGATATCATCAAGCGTGATATTGGTTGGGCGCTTATATTTACTAGCCGTGACTTGCTTTAATGCACTTTTGAAACTAACACTATTAGAAATGCTATAGTCTGGTACCATTTTTTTGACATGGCGGACGACTGTATTGACCATAAAGCCCTTGAGTGTACCCATCAAATCGCCCATACCCGTAATCACGACTTTATCGACCACATTGCGACCGATGTCTTGATAGGTTTTGGCAAAGTTTTCGACCATGATTAGCACTTTGGCTTCTGAATCAGTCAACTGATGCTCGAGCTCTCTGGTA
This sequence comes from Psychrobacter sp. Pi2-52, assembly GCF_904846705.1. Taxonomy (GTDB): domain Bacteria; phylum Pseudomonadota; class Gammaproteobacteria; order Pseudomonadales; family Moraxellaceae; genus Psychrobacter. The sequence goes on along the minus strand of NZ_CAJHBS010000030.1, from coordinate 5,446 downwards.
GTGTACAGAGGGTTGACGTTGACTAAGGTAAAGCCTGCACGCAGTACAGCGATGACAGAGATTGGTAACTGCAAAATGTTGGGCATCATGACCGCAACTTTATCGCCTTTGACCAATCCTAATGACTGTAGATAAGCGGCCATTTGACGGCTGTATAAATCTACTTCTTGGAAGCTTAACGATGAACCCATGCAGATATAGGCAGTTTTATCAGCATTTTCAGCGAAGCTTTTTTCGAAAATATCGATAAGTGACGTATTGTCGGCTGGCAATTCAATGTCATACTCCAGACCAAGTTCTTCATACGTTTTTAGCCAAACTTTATCGTCACGACGGGTTAAGTTTCCTTGATTTTCCATAATCTTTTCTCTCCTAGTAATAATACATTACCGTCAACCCACGCCAATCACAGTGTGATAAATATACAAAACGTCAGAGTCTTGCCTATCGTTATGATAAAAAGCAAGGCTGCGACATATTTGTATAGTGCTGAGCAAACAATATAGCGGTAAATAGCCCTTTGTTCATTAACATACACACTTTATACATAGTACTCAATACAAAAGATTGCTACACCAGTTCTCAAATAGGCTTGACGCTAAATATCTCCATATATATCAATACATTAGATTAAAAACATCAGTCATACCATTAGAAAATATGACCCTTGACTTCTGCTTCATAATGACTATCCCGACACGATATCTGTTCACTATTGGCTATTTTTTAGCGCACTCGCCAGCTCAGTCAACGTCACAAAGTTGCGACGAGTACCATCAGTATCGCTACTCGGTCTATCTGCGATACTACTTTTGGCAAGCTTAGTGCTATCACTGTACTGCCAGTCATTAATATAATTGCTTTGAGTCAAGCGTTGACCGAACCCTGCTACTGCCATCGCAAACTGGGTATCGATACTGGCTTTGTTTAAAGCGTGGCTAGCTTTATTAATAGGTTGGCTAACGAGTTTAGAGCTACCACCTGTCGGTGCTTTATAACGAATTTTTAGATAGCCAAGCTCATTAGAGTTCTGTTTATTATTCCAACTAATACTGGCATTGCTAGCAGCATAACGGCGATCGCTATATAACCCTTTTTGTCCTTTTGGAGTTACCTCAAACAAAGCGATAACTGCCTTACCTGCCCCAAGCTCACCTGCATCAATTTTGTCATTATTGAAATCTTCTTCAGCCAGTACGCGATTTTCATAACCGATCAAACGCCACTCACTCACCACATCAGGATTAAACTCAACTTGGACTTTTACATCTTTAGCGACGGTGTTAAATGTCGCGGCTAATTCATCACCAAAGACTTTTTTTGCTTCAGTTAAGCTGTCAATATAACTGTAATTACCATTGCCGTTGTCCGCCATCTGTTCCATCATGTGATCATTCAGATTACCGCGACCAAAGCCAACGGTAGACAAAGAGATACCGCGATCGCGATTGGCTTTGACCAAATCAAGCATCTCATCGACGTCACTAATACCGACATTAAAATCGCCATCTGTTAACATCATGATTCGATTGATACCATTCTTTTTCAGTCCCTGCTCAGCTTGTCTATAGGCCAATTTCAGAGCACCTTCCCCATTGGTCGAGCCTGAGGCATTCAATCCATCGATCGCAGCCAATATTTTTGCTTTTTGGTCACCATTAGTTGCAGGCAATGCCACACTAGTACTACCTGAATAGGTCACGATGCTGATACTGTCTTGGGCGCGCATTTGCTCTGTCAACAGCTTGAGCGATGACTGTGCCAATGGCAGCTTATCGCGTGACGACATAGACCCTGACACATCTACTAAAAACACAAGGTTGGCAGGAGGCATAGACTGCTTATCCGTTTTTTGCGACCAGCTACTATCAACGGCCTTGATACCAACTTTGACGATTTTATTATCCTGATCTGCTCTATCCCAAGGTGAGTCTACTACCTCAGTTGATACAACAAACGGGGCACTACCTAAGCGTTTGCCATCATCAAATTGATAGTTGAAATAATTAATCAACTCCTCTACCCGTACAGCATCAACAGGTGATAGTTGACCCTCGTTTAGATAGCGGCGCACATTGGCGTAGCTGCCCGTATCGGTATCGATAGACAGGGTGGATACCGCCATATCCGTAGTTCGATGTACAGGATTGGCTGCGTTTTTTTGATAGTTGTCTTTTGCCTCTGGCGTGACTATGATGCTCGGTGATGGGCGTACGATACCTGTCTGTGCCGCAGAACGTATCATCATCTGTTGGCTGATGACGGATGGCTTAACACTGGGTGACGCCATGATAGACTCTGACATCACTGCTGCATCTTGATTGACTGTACTGCTTGTCTCGGCTGGTAGCGTTTTGCTCATTTGTGAAGTATTACAGGCTGTCAATCCTAGACTGGCTACAGCAGTAATCAACAGCACATTTCTAGTAGTGTTTTTCCCTAGGTGCTTACTTTCGTTTTTTAGCATTGTAGAGGCAGAAACTTGAGATAAAGGGTCACATGACATAACAGAAATTCCTTATTGTAAGATAATTCAGTAGCGACTTGTCCGTGTCAATATATGGTTAATGCTATTTAAATAGGCAAAGCAGCCGTCTTATTTAGTCTATTAGCTGTCATACTTTCAGTTGTTAATTTTGCATTAAAGCTATTCTGTACCTACTTTCTTTAGACTAATAGTAGATAAAATATCCTAAATAAAAACGATTAAATATTAAGACATCTATTAACCATATAAAAAATAAATATTAGATTTACTATACTTAACTTGATCTATAAAAGATATGAGTCAACACACTATAAAAGACCCTTATAAGTACTTGTTTTAAGCACGTCACGAGATGTCGTATATTCTGACATACGTCTTTTTAATTGGTGCAATATCCTTTACGATAGCACTATCCTATTTGTATGCTTGAACCAATTATCTATACCTATTAAAACTGATAAGTGAATCCTATTTTATGTCTGATGTTATTGATCATACGATCGCCCCAATTATTCCCAATGAGCCGATGGATACTCGTTCAGTCGCAGAGTTCACTGAGCAGGCCTACCTCAACTATGCCATGTACGTCATCATGGATCGGGCGCTGCCAAATATTGCTGACGGTCTAAAACCTGTCCAACGTCGCATCGTCTATGCCATGAGCGAGCTTGGGCTAAAGTCATCTGCTAAGGCCAAGAAATCCGCCCGTACAGTCGGTGACGTATTGGGTAAATACCATCCGCATGGTGACAGCGCTTGTTACGAGGCAATGGTACTGATGGCTCAGCCGTTTAGTTATCGCTATCCGCTTATCACTGGTCAAGGTAACTGGGGTAGCCCAGATGATCCGAAATCCTTTGCGGCGATGCGTTATACCGAAGCTAAAATGTCGGCTTATGCCAATACGTTGCTAGCAGAATTGGGTCAAGGTACAGTCGACTGGCAAGATAACTTTGATGGTACGATGCAAGAACCAACGACCTTACCTGCCCGCTTACCTAATATTTTATTAAACGGTACGACAGGTATTGCTGTTGGTATGGCAACTGATATTCCGCCACATAACCTTAATGAAGTGGTACGCGCGGCTATTCGATTGCTTAAAAACCCAGAGCTATCGGTTAAGCAGCTTACCCAATCGATACCCGCACCTGACCTACCGACACCAGCGGAAATCATCACTAGCAAGAAAGATTTGCAAGCGATGTACGAGACTGGACGTGGCAGTTATAAGATGCGCGCGACCTTTCATGTTGACTCTAAAGAAAAGAATCTCGTCATCATTGATGCGCTTCCTTACCAAGTTTCAGGCAACAAAATCCAAGAGCAAATAGCTAAGCTTATGACCGATAAAAAGCTGCCTTGGGTGACGGATATTCATGATGAATCAGATCACGAAAATGCCTGCCGTATCGTCCTTGAGTTGCGCTCAACGCGAGTCGATGTCGATCGTGTCATGAGTCACCTGTTTGCCAGTACTGACCTAGAAAGCAATTACCGCGTCAATATGAATATGATTGGCTTAAATGGTAAGCCGCAGGTGAAAAACTTAAAAGAAGTCTTGGAAGAATGGCTAATCTGCCGCCGCTCGGTGGTCACGCGACGCTTGCAATATCGTCTCGATAAAATCGATAAGCGCTTGCACATCTTGGCAGGCTTGCTGATTGCTTATCTGAATATTGATGAAGTGATTCGCATCATTCGTGAAGAGGATGATCCAAAAGCGACCTTGATGCAGGACTATGACCTGACTGACATTCAAGCCAATGCTATCTTGGATATTCGTTTGCGTCAGTTGGCAAAATTAGAAGAGATTGAGCTGCGCCGCGAGCAAGATGAACTGGCTGCCGAACGTGCCATCATTCAAGAGTACTTAGACAATCCAGACAGTCTAACCAATCTGATGATCGATGAGCTTACTGCCGATATGAAAGAACATGGCAATGAGCGTGTATCACCATTAGCAGAGCGTGAAGAAGCGCAAGCACTGAAAGAGTCAGATCTCGTACCGAGTGAGCCGGTCACTGCCATCTTATCAAAAGCAGGTTGGATTCGCGCAGCTAAAGGTCATGATGTCGATGCTGCTGGTATGAGTTACCGCTCAGGTGACAGCTATCAAGCGCACGTGCGCGGCAAATCAAACGAAAGGATTTACGTACTCGACAGTACAGGACGCAGCTATAGTATCGATGCGCATAATTTAGCATCTGCACGTGGTCAAGGTGATCCATTGACCAGTGTATTAAAGCCGCCAGCAGGCGCTAGCTTTGAGCAGCTACTAACGGGTGATAACGAGCAACGTATTATCCTTGCCAGCTCGGCAGGTTATGGTTTTATTAATACCATTGGTAATCTCGATAGCAACCAAAAAGCTGGTAAAAACGTTATTAACCTAGCAACTGATAGTCGCTTGCTCCCTGTTGCGCGTATCGACGCGCCAGTAGAGACCGCCGCCAATGCCGAAGGTGAAAATAGTAATATACGTGTGACACCTGATCATGTTGCTGTCGCGACCAATGCAGGATATCTACTAATATTTGCCCTTGATGATTTGCCTGAACAAGCTCGCGGTAAAGGGAACAAACTTATTAAGTTGAAAGACGGGGAAGAAGTGCTCGCAATCACACCACTTAGTCAGCAAGACAGCCTTGTCATTACTGCTGGCAAACGCCACGTGACACTTAAGCCAAATGATTTGGCTAACTATACGGGTGTTCGCGGTAATCGTGGTGGACAGTTGCCAAGAGGCTTTCAGAATGTGACGAGTGTTGAGATTGGCTAGTTTGACTAGTTAAATTTTGGAAACCCTAGTTCAAAATCTAGCTAATAAAATTAAACAGCTCCTATTAAAAAGCCGCCCATACACAATGTATAGGCGGCTTTGAGACCATCCCAGATTCTGTGTAACTGCCATTTAGATTAAATGCTTACTGATACGGTCATCAAACATAATCATAA
>NZ_CAJHBS010000029.1 GCF_904846705.1 Psychrobacter sp. Pi2-52 | reverse complement strand
GTATAGGTACGTTTCAGTAGTTAAGATCATAGATAACGAATGAGACTAATGAAGGAATAAAATTACAATAAATATTTTTTGTAAACTAAGATTCTTTAATAAATAGATAGCAAGGAAATAAATAATATTCATTCTGATTGCTTATAAAAATAAATAGAATTTTTGATGGTAAAAAGACAAGATTAGCCAAAAGCGCTGTTTAAAAGCACTCCATTTAATTTACTTAGGCTAATTTTCTAGAAAAAGCTACTTGGAAGGTTGTTATTTTTAGAGGTAGATGAAAAAAGAGGATACTTGGTATCTTTTTTTGATGAAGTTCACACAGAAACGATTATTGCTTATAATATATTAATTTTATGAAGTGATAATTTGGTACGTCATAATTAAGAATTAGAAGTACCAAATTATTTTTATACTTTGTCTATACAATTAACAATTACCATTCACGCATCTTCAACCTCTAAACCGATGACATGATTAAGATGGCCAGCTTTTAAGTATATGGTTGCGCCCTCCACCCCTGCCTTTATTTGTACGCTTGTATCTATCGGTAGGCGTATCCAACTATCCTGCTGATATACCTGTCCACCCTCTATTAGTTCGCCTGCTACAACTAATATTTCTGCACCGCCATGGACTGTCTCAGTGAATAGCAACTCGCCTGCATCGATACGCTGTAGACTAACGCGCTCTACCCCATCGGAAAAAAGCGGGCAGATAGTACGACTACCTTGTTGCTGCCAATTAGCATCATTATAAGTGTCGATAGCCACGTGCTGCGTTTCGTCAGACGACATTTGCCTTAACTTGACGAAAATGACAGCACCCTTTTCACTATAAGGCCGATGACCTGAAGACGGTGGATTACGTAGATACCAACCTGCTGGATAATGAGTGTCATCTGCAGAAAAAGTGCCTGACAATACCAATATCTCTTCGCCGCCTGGATGCAGATGGTGCGGAAAGTAAGAGTTTGGCGCGTAACGCACAAGACTAGTAGCGCGAGCCTTCTCCGCGCCTACACGATCAAGCATGACACGCTCCACACCATTTTGTGGTGACTTAATCCATTGATGTGCTTCAGGAGTCAGTGAAGCGCGTTGTGAAAAATCTGCATTAATTAGCATAAAGTATTCCAAAGGTATTAAATGATTAGGGCGTACCCACAATATAAAATCACGGACACGCCCTAGACGATAAACACAAATATATGACGTTATTACCGCACTAGAATGACCGGTGATAACGTACTAGCGATAATTTCTGTCGTTGTACTCCCAAGAAACAGTTGTTGCCATTTCGAATGTCCGTACGCACCCACCACCATAATGTCGACATTGTTCTCTACCTGAAACTTTAACAACCCATCTACCGCATCAGAGGCAGATAAGTGATGTGCTTCAACGACAAACCCTGCATCTTCTAACTGTGCAGCGGCGGCGCTCATACTTTGCTTGGCGGCGTCGTTATGATTGCCTACCATCACGATATGGCCTTTTAAACCTTTTAATAGTGGACTTTTTGACACCATTCGTGCCGCTTTAATAGAGGTTTTACTACCATCAAAGGCAATCATATAGGAGCTTGGCTCTTCAAATTTCTCTGAGCAAATCAATATAGGAATATCTGAGCCACGAGCGACTGTCTCGATCTGACTACCAATATTGATCCGACTGTTCTTATGATCTTCTCCGCGTCGTCCCATCACAATCGCACGATTTTCTTCTTTGAAATGCTCAATACTAGGAAGCAGTTTGCCGTGGCGTTGATAAACGCGAACATTAACATCAGCGAAACTGCTTTGAATGTGGCTTTTTGCATCTTGTACCAACGCATTGCTATAGCTGTTGACGACTTTTGCTCTTTGCTCATCCAATTGGGACAACTCTTCTAATAAAAACTGACGACTATTGATGCCTATCGCGCCTGACAAGTCACGCCTAACTGAAGCAGGCACATCACTGACATGTAATAATCCAACAGGTACGTTTAGTTTACTGGCATACCATGCTGCATAGTCACAAACCGATTCAGTCACTGCCGAGCCGTCAATACAGGCTAAAATGTGCTGTGATGTTGTCATAATCTGTCCTTAAATTTAATTATTTAATCCTATACAGCTTGTTAGTCCTGACCAAGCTATGCTCTCTGGGTAGGGTATATTTTACTTACTTCACAACAGTTACCTTGCAGAAATCCTCTTATAAAGCAAATTTGCCCCTTCATTTGATAATAACCAATTTACACGGCTTCATCCAGCGATGTGTGCGACTCTTTTGCAATAATTGCAATTTGTTACCGACAGCATTGTGCATGGCTCACCGCAGGCTGATACCTAGCTATATATAAAGTCTTATCATCGTCTGACCACATGCGCTAGCAAAGTTTGCTACAATGTATTTTTTAGCATTTATGATTTCGGTATCGTTATTTAGGTGATTGGATTATGGCAAAAAATGCCCTACAGGCTCAATTATTAAAGGCTGGCTTGGTTGATAGCAAAAAGGCCAAAAAAATCAGCAAGCAAACGCAACATGCCAAGCGTACTGGTGACTCAGAAAGCGTCGAAGCAAAAAAAGCGTTGGCAGAGGCGCAAGCTCAAAAGCTAGAAAAGGATCAAAAGCTTAATCAAGAAAAACAGCGCGTATTGGAAGAGAAAGCATTAAAGGCCAATATCGTCCAAATGATTAAGCAGCATCAGATTACTGAAACAGAAGGTGAGGTCAGCTATCAGTTTGCCGATGAGTCCAAGGTAAAGAAAATCGCTATCACTCAGAAACTCTACGATCAAATAGTGGCTGGTCACGTGGTTATCGCACGCTTGGAAGAAAGCTACGCGCTATTACCTCGTCCATTGGCTGATCGTATTGATTCAAAAATGGAAGGCTTTATGGTTGTGTCCAACGACACTGCCGAAGAAGCATTGGCAGAAGACGATCCGTATGCCGCTTATGTGATTCCAGATGATTTGATGTGGTAGAGAGTTGTTTTACTGCTGTTAGCTTTACTATAGTGTTATAAGCCTTCAATCAAGAGCCCTTTATAGAATTTGCGTTCTATAAAGGGCTTTTTGCATCTATACAGATTAGACAAATCCTTACAGCATGGGATAAGCGTTAAATGTGTCGACAGACTCAATCAAACGTACACAAATCGGGCTTCTTTAACCTAACATTGCTGGTTTAGTTAAAGAAAGTAACCCAGCTCCATAATTGCCAGAACATAGATACAACCAACTTGAACAGTTATTCAATAACTACTACAATGCATTTTCAGCACATATGGTGGTAATACTTTGTTTATTTTTGAGTAATCACTCAATATTATTCATACTTTACCTGTGTTTATTACCTGATAGTTCGGTGCCATCGTGCCCATTTTATTTGCTTAATTTGTTCCAATTCACTTTTACTTTTTCTCAAAAAGAGATAATTCATGCCAAAACACTTGCAACTCTCACTATTATTTCTTCGCCTTGGTGTTTTCATCGTATTTTTCTTTTGGACAGTCGACAAATTTGTAAATCCTGAGCATGCCGCCAATGTGTTTGCTAAATTCTATGCATTGGAAAACTTGGGCATTACTATTGTTTACCTGATTGGTAGCTTACAAATAATTCTTATCTTCTCGTTTGTCATGGGTTTATTCAAAAAATGGACCTACGGCATCATTTTATTGCTACATGCCGCCTCTACGTTTGCATCCTTTGGTCTTTATTTAACGCCTTTTGATAACTTGTTATTTTTTGCCGCATGGCCGATGTTGGCAGCCTGTTTGTCGCTATACCTAATGAGAGACTATGACACCCTAACATTGGGTAAAAATACGTCTCCAGTATAACTGTTGGCAGCAGTGCTTATTGCTTCAGTCGTATAAATGTCAGACAACAAGACATAATGTATATACTATCAAGACTGCCGACTTCATTTTTTTATCGTAGTTAAGCGATTCAGACAATTCGATTTGATCGCCACGTTACTCAAATATTGTTACTTAAGTATTGTTACTCAAATATTGTTACTTAAGTATTGTTACTTAAGTATTGTTACTTAAGTATTGTTACTTAAGTTTAGTTATTCAGATGATGAGTATTCTACAGTCTGAGTAATAACTACGATTTTAGCCTTTGCTCCCTTATTTGGCCGGATTTTCCATGATTAAAAGAATATTTTTAATACTATTAATATTGATATTAGCGGCAAGCTTTTTTTATTTTGACCTAAATCAATTATTGACGCTTGATGGCTTAAAAGGGTCGATGGCGCAATTTAATGAATACAAAGCGCAGTCACCGCTATTGATTATCGGTGGGTTTTTCTTACTATATGTCGTCGTCACTGCCCTCTCCTTACCAGGCGCTGCGATTTTGACGCTAGCCGCGGGTGCGCTATTTGGTTTGGTTCAGGGCTTACTCGTTGCCTCATTTGCATCGAGTATTGGTGCTACCATTGCCTTCTTGGCATCGCGTTATTTACTGCGTGACACCATCAAACAGCGCTTTCCTGAGCGGTTGGCAGCTATTGATGCAGGCGTCGAAAAAGAAGGTGGATTTTATTTATTTACCTTACGTCTGGTACCCATATTTCCATTCTTTTTGATTAACCTATTGATGGGTGTGACGTCTATTAAAACATGGACTTACTACTGGGTCAGTCAAATCGGTATGCTGGCTGGGACGTTTGTATTTGTCAATGCAGGGACACAACTGGCACAAATAGACAGCTTATCGGGTATTTTATCTTTCAACTTAATTGTCTCGTTTGCTTTATTAGGTTTCTTCCCATTAATAGCAAAAGGAGTGTTGAACATGTTTAAAAAACGCCGTGTTTATAAAAACCACACCAAACCTAAAAAGTTCGATCGCAATATGATTGTGATTGGTGCAGGCGCTGGCGGATTGGTCACAAGCTACATTGCCGCAGCAGTAAAGGCAAAAGTTACATTGATTGAAGCGGGTGAAATGGGTGGTGACTGCCTCAATTATGGCTGTGTACCTAGTAAGGCCATCATTAAGAGCGCAAAAATCGCTGATCAAATTCGTCATGGTGAAAACTATGGTCTAGAGAACACTGTACCGCAGTTTTCATTCAAAAAAGTGATGGCACGCGTGCAGCAAGTAGTGGCTGATATCGCACCGCACGACAGTGTTGAGCGTTATACCAATCTGGGCGTCGATGTGGTCAAAGGCTATGCCAAATTGATTGACCCGTGGACAGTAGAAATCCAACTAAATGACGGCGGCATGCAGACCCTAACGGCGCGTACCATTGTCATTGCCACTGGCGCTCGCCCATTTGTACCGCCTCTACCAGGTATAGAAGAAACAGGTTACGTGACCAGTGACACGCTATGGACGAAGTTTGCTGAGCTAGAAAAAGCTCCGAAAAAGCTAGTAGTACTAGGCGGTGGTCCAATCGGTAGCGAGCTTGCGCAAAGCTTTGCTCGACTGGGTTCTAATGTGACGCAAATTGAGATGAGCGATCGCATTATGGGTAAAGAAGACCTTGAAGTGTCTACCTTTGCTCACCAGTCGCTTACTGATAGCGGTGTTAATATTTTGACCTCGCATCAAGCGATGCGCTGCGAGATGCGTGATGGCAAAAAATACATTATCGTCAAACACAATGAAACAGAAATCGATATCGAGTATGATGAGCTACTTTGTGCTGTTGGTCGTAGCGCACGCCTTGAAGGTTATGGTTTAGAGGCGCTAGGTATCGAAACCAATCGTACTATCGTAACTAATGAATATCTCGAGACGTTATATCCTAATATTTTTGCCGCGGGTGATATCGTTGGCCCATACCAGTTTACTCATGTCGCTGCCCATCAGGGTTGGTACGCCGCAGTAAATGGCTTATTTGGCAACCTGAAAAAGTTTAAAGTAGATTATCGTGTGATTCCGTGGGTTACGTTTATCGACCCAGAAGTCGCTCGTGTCGGTATCAACGAGCAAGAAGCCATTGATAAAGGCATCGATTACGAGATTACTCGTTTTGAGTTTGAAGAGCTCGATCGCGCCATTACAGATAGCGCGGCTAAAGGCTTTATCAAAGTCATTACGCCAAAAGGTAAGGACAAAATATTGGGTGTTACGGTGGTGTCTGAACATGCAGGCGACCTAATCGCTGAGTTTGTATTAGCAATGAAACATGGTCTGGGTCTCAACAAAATATTAGGCACCATTCACAGCTACCCTACTTGGGCTGAAGGCAACAAATACGCCGCTGGTGAGTGGAAACGTGCTCACGCCCCTGAGACCGTATTAAGTTGGCTAGAAAAATACCATACTTGGCGTCGCGGTTAGTTAATGACAGTTTGCTCGTAGGCATCGTTAAATGATGCAACTGGTAGGAAAGATCTAAAAAAAGCCGAACAAAGCTGGTTTAGATTTTGTGGTATCTGTTTGGTTTGACATGGCAGGCTATGAAATCTTTACCAGCTTTACTAACATTTAAATTATAACGGAAACTTGAATGCGCGTTATTACCACTTTACCGATGCTCAAACGTCTTACGCGATATAGCACCTACGCTATGGTGATGAGCATTTGTATTGGTATATCAGCAAGCACAGCATCGCCAACTACTGCCAATATTAACCAAGACTTATCACCTTGGCAGCAGATAGAAGCCCAAGGTAGCAATCAAGACGTTTACTTTTATGCATGGGGCGGTGACCCACAGATTAACGCCTATCTACAATGGGTCGCTGATCAAGTCGATGATAAATATAATATCAACTTAGTCCATGTCAAATTGAGTGACACCAGTGAAGCAGTCAGTCGGGTACTCGCAGAAAAGTCTGCTCATAATGACGATCAAGGCAGTGTTGATTTGGTCTGGATTAATGGTGCTAACTTTGCCACCATGAGTGAAAACTCGTTATTACTCAAACAATGGGCCAATAAACTGCCCAATTTTGCGCTGACGGACCCAGAGAATAATCTAACCGTAAATTTCGACTTTGGTGTGCCGACCAACGGCATGGAAGCACCATGGGGACAAGCCTCTTTGACGTTTTATTACGACAGCCTGTCGACCAGTAAACCGCCAACAATGCTAACTGAACTGGCTACTTGGACAGCACAAAACCCTGGCCGTTTTAGCTACCCAAAGCCACCTGATTTTTTGGGTATGAGTTTCTTAAAATACGTCTTAGTTATGCTGCATGAACAACAAGACGCTCAAACCGATAAAAACACTAGCGCACAGCTCAACTTGCCTGCCACTGAAGAAAACACCGCGCTCGTATTAGATCCGCTATGGGCGTTTTTGGATGGCTTTCATCCAACCTTATGGCGTAATGGCGAGCAGTTCGTGCAGACAGGTGCGCAGATGCGGCGCTTGGTCGATGATACTGAGCTGAGTCTTGCGTTTACCTTTTCAGCACCAGAAGTTCCTGCAGCGGTACAACGTTATGACTTACCCCAGAGCATTCGCAGCTATGCCATGAGTGACGGCAGCTTAAGCAATACTCATTTTGTCGCCATTCCTTATAACGCTAGTCATCCTCAGGCGGCACAATTAGTAGCCAACTTCTTAATGAGTCCAGAAGCCCAAGCAAAAAAACAAACCCCTTCTGTATGGGGTGACAAAAGCGTACTGGTCCAATCTACACTTAGCCCTGCACAACAAGCATTATTCAAAACCAAACAGCCTCATCCAAGCGCCCTGCCCTTTGACAGTGTCAAACGCACGGTAAGCGAGCCGCATCCAAGTTGGGTAGAGGCCATCCAGCAAGGCTGGCAAGCACGTTATGGGGTGAGTCCATGAGCCAAGGTTTTGACAAAATAACTAAAAAAGGTGATAGCCCTAGACCTATTACGCTTGAGAAAAAAGATCTGTTTACGCGTATCGTGTCTTTTAGTCCCAAACTCTTAATTCTAATACTAATACTACCGGTACTCTGTGGCCTCATCTGTGTACTGTTGCCTGCCCTGAGCTGGGTTCCTGCTCTAGAAAAAACGACTCTGAATCTGCAAGGGTTTATAGACCTATGGCAAACGCCTGGCATCACGCAAATGGCTGCATTAAGTCTGGCTACAGGACTTATCAGCACCCTACTTGCTTTTGTCATTGCCCTGATGATATTGGCCGCGTTTTTTAACAGTGTTTGGTTGCAGCGTATTGAGCATTTATTAAGCCCTATCTTGGTCATTCCTCATGCAGCTGCAGCCATTGCCGTTGGATTTTTGATTGCGCCGTCAGGCATGTTTTCACGGCTCATCTCCCCGTGGCTAACTGGTTGGGAGATGGCACCCGATGGTATGTTTCCGCATGATCCATACGGTATCAGTATCATCTTGGGTTTAACCTTAAAAGAACTGCCATTTTTATTATTAATGGCACTGGGCGCGCTTGCTCAGCCTGAACTTGGCAAAAAATTGCGCCAACAATATACCGTTGCACTCAATTTAGGTTATTACCCAATTACTGCATTTTTTAAGGCAGTCTTGCCCCTGTTATATCCTTTTCTACGTTTACCGATTTTGGCCGTGTTGGCATATGCCAGTGCGAGCGTTGAGATGCCGTTGATATTGGGTCCTAATACACCGCCAACGCTTGCCGTCTCTATCATACAATGGTTTAACGATGTCGATCTTACCCTACGTATTAAGGCATCAGCAGGCGCATTGTTACAGCTCGTACTGACAGCAGGGTTAGTCGCTTTTTGGCTGGGCGGCGAAAAAGCGATCAAAGCAATCTTTAGTGTTTCGTCAGTCAATGGCAAACGTCATTATGCAGATACTATCTGGCAAAAAGTCACCGCTATACTTACCGTAGGCGTGATTGGTTTTATGCTACTGTCGCTCTCTGGTCTTGTATTATGGGCCTTTGCAGGATTTTGGCGGTTTCCGGCGATGCTACCAGAGCAATTCGTGCTATTACATTTTCAAAGTGCCTTTACTCAAATGAGCACACCATTGGTCAATACGCTTAGCATTGGTGCCGTTAGTACTGCATTTGCTGTTTTTCTGACTTTGCTATGCTTGGAAGCTGAGCAACTGAGTGCTAGGCCGCTGTCGCACTTCACCAGTTTTATTATTTACTTACCGCTCTTGGTACCAAGTATCGCGTTTCTATTCGGCTTAGTATGGTTACAGCAGTTGGCCAATCATCAGTCAGCATTTTTTAATGTGGCTTTTGCGCATCTTTTATTCGTGCTGCCGTACGTGTTTTTATCACTGGCCAGTAGCTATCGACGCCTAGATCCTCGTTTTGCTCATGTGGCCGCCAGCCTTGGCGCTGCCCCAATGAAAGTGTTTTTTCAGATAAAACTGCCGCAGTTATTTGCCCCTATTTTGATTGCTATAGCACTCGGTCTAGCGATCAGCTTTGGTCAGTACTTGCCAACTCTATTGGCGGGCGGCGGACGTATTGCCACTATCACGACAGAAGCGGTGACACTGGCGAATGGTGCCAGTAGGCGCACCAGTGCTGTCTATGCCATTATGCAAATGGCGCTACCGCTCATCGGTTTTATATTGGCTTGGATGCTACCCAAATACTTTTTTAGAAGTGGCATTCGATAGCACGCTAATCATAAACGAAAGCAAACGTTATCAAATATTAAAATAATCAGTCTTAAAAAACGCAAATAAAGGGTTCCTGATGCCATCATCTCTACAGATAAAAGACTTACAGCTGTTTCGTCAAAACGAGCAGTTATTGAGTATCAATGAGCACATCGCTGGTGGCGACATCCTAACCGTGATGGGCCCTTCTGGTAGTGGCAAGTCCAGTCTACTAAACTGGCTAACAGGCACTTTGGCGAGCGATTTTACCGCGACGGGTACTGTCTGGTTAAACGATAAAAATGTGACTCACCTGCCAGCCCATTTGCGCCGTATTGGTGTGCTGTATCAAGATGCACTGCTGTTTTCGCACCTATCAGTCGCGGGTAACATTGCTTTTGCCATGCCAAAAGGAAATAAGAGACAGCGAGTTGAAAAAATAGCGCAGTCTTTAGCGCAAGTGGGCTTAGAAGGGATGGGAGATCGTCACCCTGATAACTTATCAGGTGGTCAACAAGCACGTGTCGCCCTACTACGCACACTACTGAGTGAGCCCAAAGCGATACTACTTGATGAGCCGTTTAGCAAACTTGATACTCAATTAAGGATGGATACGCGGCAATTGGTATTCGATCAAATTCGTACTCATAAGCTGCCCGCTATTATGGTTACGCACGACCAAAGTGACGCCGAAGCAGCCAACGGTAAAGTTATTTATGTAGGACGATAATTTTAGATATCAGAGTCAAATATCAACGCTAAATACCCAAACAAAGTATCAAAACAAGCAAAATATAAAAGGCAGCTCGCATGTTAGACAAGTTTATTACGCCCGTCATCAAGCCACTGCTAACTCCAATAGTAGCGACATTGCATAAGCTCGGTATTACGGCTGATCAGCTTACGGTAGCTGGATTCTTGGTTGGTATGTTAGCATTACCACTACTCGCGTTTGAGCTATGGTATGGCGCGCTGGCAGTGATAATATTGAATCGTATCTTTGATGGGCTGGACGGCGCAATGGCACGCTACGCACAGCAAAGCACAAGCGCAGGCGGCTACTTAGATATTACCCTCGATTTTTTGTTTTATGCTGCTGTGCCACTTGGGTTCATTTTGGCTAACCCTGCACAAAACGCTATTGCAGGCGCGTTGTTATTAGCAGCATTTATTGGGACAGGTTCGAGCTTTTTGGCGTTTGCGATTTCTGCTGAAAAGTTTCAATTAGACAAGCCTCAGTTTAAGTATAAAAGCTTTTATTATCTCAACGGCCTCACCGAGGGCACCGAGACTATTGCTCTGTTTATTGCTCTCTGTATTTGGCCTCAGCAGTTTGTGCTACTTGCTGGTATCTTTGCTACTGCCTGCGCTGTTACTATTTTTACTCGTATACATGGTGGGTATCATACCCTCAAACAGCTCGAATCTACCAAGTAAGCATCTAGAGATATATGCCGTATCAAAACCCAGCAGTGAACCTCTAAGCGTTTACTGAGTTATCGAGTCGCAACGCTTCTATAGATAAAGCCATATCTTCAGCAAGGGCGTGTACTGTCGAGCTTTCTACATCACGCTGTGCAAAAGCACGCAGACCCATGACTTCTGCCTGTAGGCGACGGCCAAGTCGAACCGCATCCAGCTGACTATCCATTTCACCTACATTCTGCGCTTCTTTAAAGCATTCTATAAAGCGTGTCTCCATACCTGCCAGCAGTATTTCCACCTTGGTTAACGCTGTTTGCTCACGCGCACCCAGCTCTAGTAAGCTTTTGACCAACATACAAGCACGGCTCGGTAACGCTTTATCACGAATCGCGCCAAGCTGACGTATATAAGCCGCAAGGCCCAATAAAGGCGTTTTATGATGGCTCAATACCCGCTCAAGCTCGGTCAATCCTAGACGCGCATAGTATTCTAGCGCTTCTTGAAACAGACCTTCTTTATTACCAAAAGCGGCATAGATACTGCCTGGGCGCATATCGAGCGCTTGCTCGATGTCTTTTAGAGAAGTGGCATGAAAGCCCTTTTGCCAAAAAAGCTGTAGCGCACGCTCCAAAGCATCCTGACGATTATAAAGTGCGGTGCGTGACATAATGTGCCTCATTTAAAAAGCCGTGACCTCATATAAAAATGGGCACGGCTATAAAACTTGAATGATTGCTCAATTTTATCCTGAATGGGTGCGACAGTAAAGTTAATATAACAAACGGTCTGGTAAACAAACGTAATGCTAGGGCGCGACTTAGCTATCAGCAATCACTCTACAATAATTCAACAGTCATGCTGATAGCTAGTAAATGGTCTCTACAGTGGCTAGTGATAATCTAGTTAAAAATCCAATTGATCGGTCAGTAATACGTGTTTGCTCTTCTGATAAGCGGACAAACCATCACCGCCCAACTCACGACCGATACCGCTTTGCTTAAATCCGCCCCATCCTGCTTCTGGCAGTACGATTTGTTGCTCGTTAATCCAGATATGCCCGGCTTTTATTTGTAGCGACATCTCAAGCGCAGCAGTCTCATCGGCGCTCACGATGGTAGCTGCTAGAGCAAACTTGCTATCATTAGCTAGGCGAATAGCCTCTGCGTCGTCAGTAAAGGTTGCACAGACTAATACAGGGCCAAACACTTCCTCCATCCATAATTGGCTGGTCGCTGGCACATTCGTATAGACAGTTGGCATCACAAAATAGCCAGATGCTTCTAATAACTCACCGCCGGTTAAGCAATCCAGATTTTCAGCTGTCGCAATATCAAAGAATTTTTTAACTTGATTCAGTTGTTGCTCGCTAACCAATGGTCCCATTTGCGTCTCTGTCGCAAAACCATCACCAATCTGCAAACTTTCCGTTTTGACTTTTAATGCGTCAAACAGCTGTTTAGCGATATCTTGATGTACAACCAAACGCGACGTGGCCGAACATATCTGACCTGCATTGGTAAATATACCGCCAATGATTAAATCGCAAGCGTAATCAATATCGGCATCTGCGCATACCACGATGGCAGACTTACCGCCAAGCTCTAGGCTAATGTCTTTGATGCCTTTTGCTGCTTGAACCATCACCTTTTCGCCTACTATATTGCTGCCAGTAAACGATACTTTGTCAATCAGCGGATGACTGGTCATAGCAGTGCCCACTTCAGCAGCACCCGGTAAAATATTAACCACCCCTTTTGGCAAACCTATCTCAGATAGGATATTACCTAGCATAAGCTCCGGTAATAGTGTCACCTCAGACGGTTTTAATAGCACCGTACAGCCTGCCGCTAGCGCAGGTGCCAGCTTCCAAGAGGTCGTCACCATTGGGAAATTCCAAGGGGTAATCAGCGCACAAACACCCACTGGCGAGTATGTCTTTAACAAACGAATACCCGATTCAAGCGTTGAGACCTTAGACCACGTTGCCTGATCTGTGATGAGATTGGCATAATAACGATAGCAAGCGATGGCGTCCCCTACGTCTATCTTCGCCTCTTCAATTGGTTTGCCGTTGTTTAATACAGACAATCCAACCAACTTGTCGAATTGCTGTTCCATAGACTCTGCAATCGCATTTAGATAGCGGGCACGCTCACTTACACTAGTCTGTGACCAGCCAGCAAACGCTTCATCAGCCGCTTCAACTGCCTGCTCTACATGGGCACTGGTGCATAAGCGCGTAGTTGCAATCACCTCGCCTGAATTTGGATCATACAACGCATGGTTATTTGTATTATCAAAGCTTGCATCACCAGAATCGGTCGCAGGTGCTTTAATCGTAACCCAGTCACCATTGATATAAGCGGCATTGAGTACAATTTCGTTTTGAGCCGTTTGTATTGCAGTTTCTCTGGTTAAATCTGTAGAGTTCAGCATTTCCATAATGGTCAATCGCCTTATATTTTTGATCAAATTGTCTTTATGTGCGTAACGTCCGTAATGTGATTGGCTAAATGGTCGGTTTAACTGCCTACAGAAAAACCGACCATTTGCAAATTATCGTCAGGCTAGACGCCTTGTGAATACTAGACGCGCCACTAATACAGTAGATGCGCCACTGAGGTGATGACTACCAAGCTGATAAGCGTACGAAGGATAAAGATTAAAAATAGCTCTAACACATTTAGCTTAATATTTGACTTCAAAATCAGCGCACCCACTTCAGACATATAGATAATCTGAGTAATTGAGGCCGCACCAACGATGAATCGTGTCATCTCACTTTCAATGCTTTTACCGACCAATGCTGGCAAGTACATATCTGCAAAGCCCATAATCATGGCCGGGCCAGCTTTTGCCGCTTCTGGAATCTGCAACCATTCAAGTACTGGTACAAGCGGTGTCGCAATCCAATTAAAGACAGGCGTGTACTCTGCTAAACCAAGACCAATCGTACCGATAGCGAACGTTACTGGAATCAATCCCAAATAGATATCAAACAGATTGTGTACGCTGCGTTTGAACACTTTACCTAAGCTAGGCATAGAATGCGCGCGAGTGACGGCACGATTGACCGCCCACTGGTACGTTGTATATTCAGCAGGAATGCCTTCATCTAGCATACTTTTGCCAGAATGATACGTATCAGGCTTGAGAGACAATGGCGGTATACGTGGCATGATAATCGCAGCGATAAAACCAGTTAGCGCAATGGTCAGATAAAAGAAGACAAAGTTATTGTCTACGCCGATGGTTTTGGCAACCACATAGGTAAAGGCGATAGAAGTGACTGAAAATGTGGTCGCGATAATGGCGGCTTCGCGCTGGCTGTAGAAGCTTTTGTCATACTCTTGCATAGTGACTAGCAGGCCAATAGACGCGGCACCAAACCAAGAAGACATCGCATCGACAGCTGAACGACCAGGCAGTTTGAAAAGCTTGATAAATACTTTACTGGCTAAAGTACCCAAGAACTCCATCAAGCCGAAATCAGTCAAAAATGGCAGCGATAAAATGGCAAAGAAGAATAATGGAATCAAAACAGGAATCAAATCTTCGAAAATGACGCCGCCCGTATTACGGTTGATAATAAACTCAGGACCGACCTGTAGAAAAATCATCCAGACAAATGCCATTCCTAAAAACCGGATAGCAAGCCAAAACCACTCAACATCAAAGAGTTTTTTAGCAAGCGAACCTTCATTCAGATTTGGCTTTAACGCTTTGACGGCCAGCGCACCAAAAAAGGATATCGTCACGAGCGCCATCGTGATATAGGTCACCAAACCACCTAAGGCGGTTTGTAGCGTATCGGTCAATACACCCAGTAAAATCGTGACTTTACCATCCCAATCAAACGGTATGATAAATAACGCAATACCCAATGCTGAAAACAACAAAAACTTCCACATTGCTGCACGCCACTGTCCCGCTTTTGGCGTTTCTGGATCAACCGTATTATTCCCTAAAATCGGCTGCTGCGACTTATCCATATAACTCGTCATTTAACTTCTCCTTGATGGGCAATGATTGCCAGTTTTTCCATTTCTCTGTCTGACCAATACCTGGGTTAAGCGAATTGGTTGGATCCAGTTTTTTATAAAAATAATGTAGCTCAGTTTTAGCAGGATACGCATGCCCCACATTGTGCTCAGCAGGATACTCAATATGACGCTTATCATAAAATGCCAGCAGTTCATCCTTGAACTGCTTGGCATTGGTCTTAGGTTTTAATAAATAGTCTTGGTGCATGACATGACAGAAAAAATGCCCCAAATAAAACGTTTTACTGACTTGTTTTTGCAAGTGTTCAGGTAAAGTCTCGTCCCAATCTACGGCATTTCTAGGTAAAGCAATATCGGTCGATAGCAGCTCGCCAAATTTATCTTGATTTAAATTATGATAACGAAACATGGCAGCGGTGGCGGCACTACGAAATACCAATAACGATTGCGATTCAAGCTCTGTGCATACATGCAGCGCACCTTGATATTGCTGCAGATGATTTTGCAAAAAATCCTGCGCAGCAGCGATATTGTTGCCATCATTTTTATTAGAATCTCTATTGGAATTTTTATTAATGCTATTATCAAAGTCGCTATCAAAACCATCTGCGACTTTTATAATCAAATGGTATTTATATGAGAGCGCTTGCGTACTCAAAGTGGGTGGTAATGACGGTGGCATAAACCTAGATGTTAGTTGCAGTATCCGATCTGGCAGCGTCTTTGGAAGATGCCATTTATCCAGATAGTAGCCAATCTTTGCTTGTAGTCGATACAGCGTCCCTATCTTGCTAGCAGGGAGCTTACGCATATTCAGACAAGTGTCTCGACCATAATGCATCGTGATGTCGTTATAGTCTTTATGCATATACTCAGCCAACATAGGCAGGTTTAGCTCGCTTTTTAACCATTGTTTTCTAAGTGTGCTCAAGGTATCAGCGTCGTTGGTCGAGATATAAAATGTTTGCTCGTGTTTAGGCTTGGCAAAGGTCGCTACCCTCACCGCAAATACAATGACCTTGCCAGCTGAGCCAGATGCTTCATACAGGCCGTCAGGATCGTTGTTAAATCGAGCAGGTGTCTCTGCCTCACAATCACGGACTTTATGTTGATAATGATGGTTGGTGCAGGCTTTACTATCGCTTGCACCATCTGACGCTTCGCTAAATGTACCAGTTTGTAGGTGCTCTAGCATTTCCTCTGGCTGCGACCCCAAATCCAGTCCCAGATGATTGATTAACTCAAACGCTCCTGAGGCATTGCGTCTGGCAAATAACGCCATCTCAGTGTAGGCAGGTCCACGCTGCACCAACATCCCGCCCGAGCTATTGCAGATGCCGCCTATCACTGAAGCGCCAACACAACTAGAGCCCAATACTGAATGTGGCTCACGCTCTAATGGCGCAAGGGTAGACTCTAATTGCTGCAAAGTAGCGGCTGGCAAAGCAACCAGCTCTACTGCATCATTAAGTAAATGCACACCGCCCAATAACTGCATAGAGATTACGACTAATGGCCTGTCATAATCTCCATTCGGAGTTGAGCCACCTGTTAGGCCTGTATTGGCCGCTTGAGCAATGATAATCACATCAAAAGCGGCACAGATATTAATGACGCGCCATAGTGCCACAAGAGAGTGCGGTATCACAACTGCGATGGTCGCGTCTGTGACAGCCTCAATCGTACCTTGCACATAAGATTGCTGTTGGCTAGGTTTTGTCAATACATTGGTCGTACCAACGACAGCAGCAAGCTCCATCAACAAACGCGGTATTTGCTCATGTCTACTTTCTGACATTTCTCTAGCGTTGGGCGTCATGAAGGTGCTTCCTTGCGTAACCAGCGTTTGTCATTTTTTTGTCGTTTTTTAGAACTGTGACTATCAGTCTCGTGATTATCCGTGGCATTAGCGCCGGTATTACTATTAACTAAAATAAGTTACTGTCTTGGCCATTTCCTTTAGAAAATCATCCGCTTCATCAATCTCATAAATGATTGGCTGTTTACCCTTCGTGTCTTTCTTTAATGCATCTAGCAATTGCTGCTTATCGGTGATTCTGCGATAGCCAGCGCCAAACCCTGCTGCTAATGGCTCAAAGTTTGGCGTTTTGATGTTGACGCCAATCAGTGGTAAACCACCCTCTTCCATGTAACGACGAATCTCTCCGTAGCCTTGGTTGTTCCATAGCAAAACGATCAATGGTAGTTCAAGCTCGGCGGCGCAGATAAGCTCGGCAATCGTAAATTGAATGCCACCATCACCCATTAGACTGACGACAGGTAGATTTGAGCCAACCATGGCCCCGATAGCAGCAGGTAAACCATAGCCTAATGTGCCAAAACCTGTTGAAGAATTAAACCATTTACGCGTCGCCAAGGCTTCAAGACCAAGGTTGCCACTGTAGACAGGCTGCGTTGAATCACCAACGAAAATGACGTCTTCTACTTCATCTCTAATCAGCTTTAGTAATGCATTTTGACCCGCAAAGTCTGTCGTTACATCCTTTAAGATGGCTTGTTTTGCTTCATTTACACGTGACAGTGCTTGATGATCGAATGTCTGGCCTTCTAAGCGACTACATAAACCACTAATCGCCATCTGCGCATCGGATAGTACCGCGATATCTGCTCTAAATGGACGCTGCAATTGCTGGGCATCACAGTCGATACGTACTAGCGTACCGTTGATTTTGAACTCACCATTAAAGAACACATCATAGTCAGTCTCACCAAGCTCAGTACCAATCGCTAACACCCAGTCGGCCTCGGTAATTACGGCTCGGCCTGCGTCTAATGACTGATTACTACCCAAACTTAATGGATGACCAGGTGGTAGTAGACCTTTGGCATTAATTGTCAAAAATGTTGGTGCATCTATCAGTTCTGCCAATCGTTGTGCATCGTGGCCGACATCGACACAGCCGCCGCCATAAAGTATTACAGGGTTTTTAGCGGTTTGTAATGACTGTATGATTAGGTCTAATTGCGTAGGATTCGGCAGTGGTCTTGTGACCTGTGGTAGGCTCAAGCTGTTTGTACCAGCTTGGCTATTTGCTACAGCATTTAAATTAGGCGGTCTAGCGACATGACTGGCATCAGCGGTGATGACATCAATTGGCAATTGAATATGAACTGGTCCGGGACGTGCACCATTAAATAAAGCAAAAGCTTCTGCGATGACTTTTGGTAGCGATTCAGGCTGCCAGATAGTTTTACTAGTGAGTGCCACTTTGCTGACCATGCCCTGCTGATCATGCAGCTCATGTAAATGCCCTTCGCCGCTGCCAGTGTCTTTGACCTTATTCACGCTAGATATCACCAACATCGGTATTGAATCTGCCAATGCTTGCGCCATCGCCGTCATAATATTGGTCATGCCAGGGCCTGTGATGATAAAGCACACACCGATTTTGCCAGAGGCGCGGTAGTAGCCATCCGCCATAAACCCAGCGCCTTGTTCATGACGCGGTGTCACATGACGAATATTGGTATTTGGCAGACCGCGATACAGCTCTACCGTGTGTACACCAGGGATACCAAAAACGGTCTCTACACCATAATAATCTAGCCACTGCACCAATAGCTCACCGCAGGTCAATGATGATGTGTCAGACAAAGAAGAAGGCGTTTGCGTCAATTGGGTCATGGGTCAGTCATCCTAAAAAATTTCGCTGAATATTCAGATAATTATCAATACCTCGAAACAACCTTTGTATTTTTTCTTTCATGCCGATTATTAGTCATTAATTACTGGCTGCAAAGGTTGCTCATTATAGAGGTAATAAATGATGTCAATTAGTAAACCGCTTTAACCTTGTCGTCATAGCGTACGCCCGGCAGGATGCATAGCATCTCGAACAATAAGTTCGCCGCCAATACCGAGGTATTACCAAATGGATCATACGGTGGTGATACTTCAACTAAGTCCCCACCTACCACATCTAGGCCGCGCATACCGCGTATGATTTCGATACCTTGAGTAGAGGTCAGACCACCGATTTCAGCAGTACCCGTACCTGGGGCAAAGGCAGGATCAATACCGTCGATATCGAAGCTCAAGTAGACAGGACCTTTACCTAGCTTTTCACGTACTTCAGCCATGAGCGGTGTTAGCGATTTGTACCAGCACTCCTCAGCAGGTACCACGCGGAATCCCTGTTCAGTTGACCAGTCAAACTCTTCTGCGCTATAGCCTGTACCACGTAGACCAATCTGCACCACACGATTACCATCGATAAGGTTTTCTTCAACAGCGCGGCGGAACGGCGTACCATGAGCGATTTTTTCGCCAAACATATCATCATTGATATCAGCATGAGCATCGATATGCACCATACCGACAGGACCATGTTTTTTGGCAAGTGCACGTAGGATAGGCAACGCGATAGTATGATCGCCGCCTAGTGTTAGAGGAATCGCGCCGTGTTTGACGATTTTATCGGTATAGAATTTTTCGATGATATCAACGCTTTTTAGCAGGTTGAATGTATTGATAGGCACATCGCCGATGTCAGCGACTTGTAATGATTCAAAAGGCGCAGCGCGAGTGGCCACATTATAGGGACGAATCATTCTTGACTCATCACGAATCTGTCTAGGACCCAATCTTGCACCGCTACGGTTGGATGCACCAATATCCAAAGGTACGCCAACGAACGCCACATCTAACCCTTCAGCATCGGCTTGAGTTGGCAGACGCATCATAGAAGCGAAACCGCCAAATCTTGGCATATCATTGCCGCTTAATGGTTGATTGAATGTCATAAGTTACTTCCTTGTTCTATTTGGTTTGAGTACACAATTTGCTACATGCCATTGACAATACATAAATATAAGAGAAGGAACCATGGTAAAATTTAGAAGTAAACTTCTATTTTTTCGTAGTAAAGTGCGCTTATAGGTCACTATCAGAAGTTTATGAAAGGTAGTATCGATTAACAAAAGATGATATTGATTTGATAAATTAGGAGCCGCTTTTGATATTGGATGAACTGATAAAGATAGACATCAAAACACTACGTAGCTTTATGGCTATCGTAGAGTGCCAAGGCGTGACGGCCGCTCAGTCACGCTTGAATGTCACTACTTCTGTGATCAGTGGACACTTAACCCACTTAGAAGATCGCTTAGGCATGACGCTGTGCCATCGTGGTCGAGCAGGATTTAAGCTGACAGAGGACGGTGCCGCTGTTTACGAGGCATGTTTGGGCTTTACCGAATCAGTCGCCAGCTTTCAACATCAGCTGCACTATATTAAGCAATTAGACTCAGTTCACGGCGGGCACATCAGGCTTTGCTTGATTGATCAGATGCCCAAGTTTTTTTATGATGCACTTAGACAACGTCTAGCCAATAGCTACCGTAATAACCCGTTAATACACTTTTCTATCGACGTACAAAGCCCTGAAAGCATGTTAGAAAAGCTCTTAAGTAACGAGAGTGACATTGGTGTGGGTTATTTTGGCAGCTTTCCACCTTTACTGACCTTTAAGCCAGCATTTGTTGAAAAACAAGTAGTCTGCTGTGGACGCGAGCATAGGCTGTTTTACAACTCAGAAGGATTAACTTTTGAGGATTTAGAACAGAACTATCCGTGGATAAAAAGAGGCTATGTGGTAGAGCATCATATCAATCATATTCGCCCCAAGACACTAAGCGCGACTACTTATCATATGGAGGCGACAGCGCAGCTTATCCTTGCAGGCCACCATGTTGGCTACTTGCCGCGTGATTTAGCGAAGCGTTATGAGGGTATGGGACTGATGAAAATACTGCTGCCTGATGAGGCAAGCTATGATGTCGAGCACCATTGGGCATATAGAGAAAATCAGCCTAAACAAGCGGCTGACTTTTTGAATAAGATGATGAACTTGTTATAAGATACCACTAGATTTATTACACTACTACAGACGGTTGTTGGTACTTTAGACCGATGGTTCTTAGCTTTCCTTTGTCATCGACTTCCTTAATAACCAATGACCATTCATCGCTTATCACAACAGTATCGCCTGACACTGGCGCAGTACCTAAGTGTGATTTCACGTACTCGGCCACCGTCTGCTCCCACATGTTTTTTGCGCTGTCTTCATCGGACGTTTTAAGTGTTTTTACCAATGTCTCAGACGCCATAATTCCTGTAAAAAACGGTAAATCACCAAGCTTAACACTCGGTGATAGCAACCAATCGCCATAGAAATCATCGATAGCTTTGCGATCTAGTGTCGTGTCATTGAAAATCTTGGCGATTTTGCTCGCGTGATTACCTCTCATCGCATACCAGACACTGTCGCCGAATTTTAGCTTTGTATTGTCATCGACTACTACGATTTGCTGATTACGGACTAGCGCAAAGACACTGATTTCATCTGGATTGATACCTTTGGAGATACCCATAGGATGACGCCCAATGGCAAATGCGCCCGACTTTGCCTCAAACTCATACAGCGTGATACTGGCCTTATCCGACACCCAGACCTCATGCTCTTCTTTGGGGTCTTTATTGGTTGGAATACGTACCTTAAACAGATTGGCCATCGTCGGGATGGTTGTGCCTTGCAAAATCAACGACAGAACCACGACGCCAAAGGCAATATCAAACAGCATAAAGGCGTTATCTATCCCAGCCATGACGGGTAAAATTGCCAAGGTAATAGGCACTGCACCGCGCAAACCAACCCAAGAGATAAACCCAATCTCTCTGTCTTTAAATTTGAAAGGTTTTACGCTGGTATAGATGGCAATAGGACGCGCGACAAAGATCATAAAGAGCGCGATTGCAACCGAATAATGCCAGACATTGAGGACGTTTGACGGAGTGACCAATAGTCCCAATACCACAAACAGCACGGCCTGCGACAGCCAAGCAAAGCTGTCCATCACTCGCATGACATGCTCTGTCGAGCGCACCTTGTGGTTGCCGATTAACACACCAGTGAGGTATACCGCCAAAAATCCACTGCCGCCAATGAGATTGGTCGCGGCGAACACAGCCAAGCCAGCAGAGAGAATCAAAATAGCGTACATGCCTTCTGCTAAATGTACCTTGGGCAATAATCGGGATAAGAAATAACCGAATAACAAGCCCATCCCTAGCCCAAAGCTCAGCTGCTGTAGCAATAAAACTAAAAATCCAAATACTGTCTGACCATCAGGATCAACATTCAAGGCAATCAAACCAGTGACTAATAAAATAGCCAAAGGATCGTTGGCACCAGACTCAAGTTCAAGCGTGGCTTGTACACGGTCGTTAAGCTTGACACCGCCATTACGTAATAGAGAAAATACGGCAGCGGCATCGGTAGAGCCGACAATCGCAGCCATCAGCAAACCAAAGCGCCAATCGACATCAAGTAGCCAAGTGACAAATACCCCTAACACCATGACCGTGACCAACACGCCCCACGTGGCCAGCGTAATCGCAGGTTTTAGACCCACTCGGAACGATTTAAAGGACGTACGTAAACCACCATCTAGCAAGATACAGGCTAAGGCGGCCTGCCCAACGAAATTGGCTAGCGCATATTGAGAGAACTCAATACCCAAGATACCCTGCTCGCCTGCCAACATACCCACTATCAAAAACAGCAACAACAATGGTACGCCTAAGCGCGCCGACAATGTACTCGCCATGATACTGGCGAAAATTAGTACTGCGCCTACGAGATACAGGATATTTAAGGTATCCATTTTTTTTGAGCCCTATTTTTTATTATTAAGAATAGTAATTGATTGCGATGGGGTTTTCGTTATCTTGCTGTTAGTAGATATTACACCAGTGAGCCTATCATAAGCGGCCATTATTCAAAATATGAATGACAATTATTTGTAATGATATTAGCATCACCATCAGAACTAGCAGCCAATACTAAATCAATAAAAAAGACTTCAATAAAAAACGCTCAGATATTAAGGTGAAGCCTATAAAATGCCATTGCTGTGCTAAAAGAGTTTACGTCTTAATATTACTTAACCTTGAATGTATTGCCATGTCAGTACTAGAATAGCCGCCGCAACCGTCCAAGCGGCCACACCTAATAGCAATGCCTTGTATAAGCTCATATAACTGATGCTAAAAAACACCACAAATGTATAAATCAAATGCGGTATGACGCCAAGCATACTGAATATCAGCGCGACCTTTAAATCAGCGGGACTGCGCTCAGTACCGACGATAAAGTGACTGATTAACGTAAAAGTGGGGAATAGCGGCGCAAGTGCCGCCAAATAGAAAAATCGAGTTTGGGCGAACATTTGAATCGCCAGTACCATCAATGCGCCGATAAGCATTTTTAACCAAATCACGACGGGTCTGTCTCCTGTTGACTATCAAGGCTGAACGTAGCCCAATCCGCCATGATACTAAAGTCTGCAAACTGACATAAGAGCAATCGCTGATTAATTAATCCGTATGATAAAAAAATGCAAAAAACCCCATCTAGCTAAGTTGCTAAATGGGGCTATTTACTTCTATTAAGTAAGCTTCTACGAATTGCTTAATCCTTTTTTGGCTTTAGTGCCGCGCTGATGTCTGCTAGCAATGGCGGAATATCATGCTTGTCTGCAACTACCTCGATCATTACAAGCTTATCGGTAGTCGCAGCAGCTTTGTCGAGAGCAGATTTTAGCTCGCCTGCTGACTCTGCTTTGAGTAACAGGCTATTCGCTTCTGTCGCGCCAAACGCTCGCGGCATGATTTGCCAATCGCATTTAGGAATATCATTATAGTATTGGTTTTCACCATGAATCGCGCGCTCTACCGTATAGCCATCATTGTTGATTAAGACGATCACAGGATTGATGCGTTCTTGAATCATGACCGCTAGCTCTTGGATCGTTAGCAATGCTGAACCGTCACCAATTAATAACACACTGCGTTTATCTGGCGATGCGATTGCCGCGCCCAAGCTGGCAGGTAACGTGTAGCCAATTGAGCCCCACATCGGCTGCCCATATGACGTCACCCCTTCTGGCAGACGCACATCACTGATACCAAAATAGGCTGTCCCTTGTTCAGAAAACACCAAATTATTGTGATCTAAGCGGTCAGCGATAATATGCCATAAATCATCTTGGCGGATAGCCTCACTGTCTTTGCCTTTTTGTTCGTGCGGCTTAACTTCTTCACAGAAAGGTTTTGGCACGATGTTAATGCCAGAGGTCATTACTTCATGCAGGGCTTGCAACGCATCTTTTAGCGCAATCGGTGCAAAGTTCTTACCGCTGATAGAAGCACGCTCATAATGCAAGTCTACGACCACATCTTCATTGATATCTTGGCTAAACCCTGCGGTAGTAGTGTCAGTATATTGCACCCCTACTTTGATGAGGCATTCGCAGTTTTCTACCGCATCTTTCACAATTGGACGTGAGGCAACACCCGCATAAGTTCCTGCCCAACGATCACTATTTTCATCAAGCAGCGTCTTGCCCCAAGATAGCGTGGTATAAGGAATATCAGTATGAGCGATCAGTGCTTTGAGCTGCGACTGTAAGCCCAAACGATGCACCATCAAATCTGCCATTAGCGTCGTGGTCTTGTTTGGCAAAAACTCGGTTAGTGCTTGCTTAAAATCTGATAATGCCGCTTGGCTAGTAATATCTTCTTGGCTATCTATCAACTTGGTCGTTGGTGGATAGATAGGCTGGCGCGCAACGTCTGGTGATAGCAATAGGTAACCTGGACGATGCTTTTTGAGAATTAAGCGAATCACTCTATCGATTTCTGAAGCAGCATTTTCAGGAGTAAGCTGCGCACGGGCTACCGTCACAGGCTCAACCATCTTAATAAAATGATTGAATACGCCATCGCCAAGCGAATGATGAATACGGCGCTTTGAGTCTTGTAGCGCTGTGCTTGGCGCACCTACGATATGCAATACCGGCGCGTACTCAGCAAAAGAACCTGCAGTTGCGTTAATCGCTGATAGTTCGCCTACACCAAAGGTCGTCACCATAGCGGCAAACCCACGCTCGCGTGCATAGCCATCGGCAGCATAGCCAGCATTTAGCTCATTGGTGTTACCTACCCAGCGCAATTTATCAGAGGCGAGAACGTTATCCAAAAAAGTTAAGTTAAAATCACCAGGTACGCCAAATATC
This sequence comes from Psychrobacter sp. Pi2-52, assembly GCF_904846705.1. Lineage (GTDB taxonomy): Bacteria > Pseudomonadota > Gammaproteobacteria > Pseudomonadales > Moraxellaceae > Psychrobacter. The sequence goes on along the minus strand of NZ_CAJHBS010000029.1, from coordinate 6,083 downwards.
TCAGATGCACCCGCTTCTGCGACACGATCAAACAAATAATCAGCGATGGTATATTGTTGACTCATTTTTTATCCTTATGACTTATCTTTGTAAGTATTGATAATTGTGAATGTGATTGAGGTTAAATTATAAAGTGCGTCCCAGCTTATTTATGTACTACAAAGCTTTTGGAATACATATTATAATAAACCGTTATAACATATATCTATGGCCAGAAGACACGCCTATTTTAATAACTTTAATTTTTTTCGTCATAGATGTTGACACCTAAAAAAAACTGCGTATAATACGCCTTCATCAACTGACGATAGTTAATTGATAATTAGCGGGAATAGCTCAGTGGTAGAGCATAACCTTGCCAAGGTTGGGGTCGAGAGTTCGAATCTCTTTTCCCGCTCCAAATACTTAAAAAGCCTCACTTAACAGTGAGGCTTTTTTTTGTCTAATTTTCAAGGCCTGTATAAGATATTTCGAAATATATTTTCTAATTCAGTTAAGTCTAGCTACTCAATCAAAAAGCCCATTTTCGGTGCGGTGCCCATTTGGTGCCCAAACCGTGCCCTGCCCTAAAACTGCGTATGCGTATCTGACCACAACCTAGCTATTTTTGGTTCAAAAATCATCATGATACCTAACCTAGTAAATTTGGCACTATGCTGACTTTTGAACCCAACCTCAATTCAGGAAAAAACGTGTTTTTCAGATGCCTAGTTTTTGGAAATGCGTTTCAAATTTATAGTATTTACTATTGGTCTTCACTTAAAAAGCCATGACTACAACCTAACAATAAAAAATTTATTAAGCTTCGTAAGTATTTTTTGGCTCTAAGTAGACCTTTAGCTAGAAATTTCCTATCAACTATAGCGATAGTTAATTTACTCTTCTAAAGAGTCGTCCTCACCAAGTTCATCTGGAACGTATTTCAAAATATCCCCTGGCGTTACTTCTAATACATTACATAGCTTGCTCAAAGTATCGAACTCAATTCTAGTCGTATCATCGTTATAGATCCTATGCAGCGTCGATTTACTGATATCTGTCATTCTCACTAAATCTGCCACACGCAACCTTCTTTCTGCCAAAAGAACAGGTAAGTTACATGAAATCACAATAAATTCCTTATTGGTAAGTAAAAAGTACTTGCCAATGACTACTTTTCTGATAATATAGTACTCGTTGGCAACAACAAAGTGTTTATTAAAAACTATTTAATACTGACTGGAGAACTATTATGTCACAGACTTATCTCACTACTCAAGAATTAGCCGATCGTATCAAATACGATGCACGTACTATCCGTAACCAACTTAAGGACACTGTTTTGATTGAAAATATCCATTACATTCGTCCTTTTGGCGGTCGCAAGATTTTGTACGTTTGGGAGCGTATTGAAGAGGATATGTGCAAGCCGGTGATGAGTGCCATCAACGGTATGGCTTTAAAGTAAATTTTATTTAAACAAGGAGTCAAATAATGGCGTCAATAAGATCGAGACGTGGCAAGCTATTCGTAGATTTTCGATATATGAATATGCGTTGCCGTGAGACAACCAATCTCACAGACACTCCAGCTAATCGAAAGAAGCTGGCTAAAATTATCGAAAAAATGGAAGCAGAAATCACTCTAGGTATTTTCGACTATGCCGCTTACTTTCCCAAGAGTGAACGAGCACAGGAGATGACGGCATTGGCTGATAGAGCAGAAGCTTGTATCAGTCGTAATCCAACCTTTGGGCAGTTTGCAGAGATTTTTTACGAGGAAAAGAAAATTGAATGGCGGCCGAGCTATCGGCAAAAGACAAAGATTATTCTAAATAAGTACTTATTACCTGCGTTTGGTAGCAAAGCGGTACATGCCATAAAAAAATCAGACCTGCTGACCTTCCGTAGCTCCCTCGCCAAAGTTCGTTACGGTAAAGATGGTCAGTCAAGTCTGTCAGTAGCACGGATCAACCAGATCATGATACTTCTTCGTATGATACTAGAAGAAGCGTCAGATCGCCATGAGTTTGAGATGCCTTATAAAAATATTAAGAATCTTAAACAAGCTCGTCCGGATGTGAATCCTTTTACACTTTCTGAGGTATGGCTGATTTTAAAGCATGTCCGTGCTGATTATAGACCCTACTATACTATCCGCTTTTTTACCGGGATGCGTACCAGTGAAATAGACGGGCTGAAATGGGACTGCATTAACTTTGATCGCCGTGAGATTAGTATAAGAGAGGCATTAGTCAATGGTGAGATGGGTCCGACTAAGACATTAGGCTCACAACGCGATATTGCGATATCACAATTGGTCTACGATGCCCTACTAGAGCAGAAGGCACGCACCTACGGTAAATCAGAGTTCGTATTCTGCAACTCACAAGGCAACCCGATGGAGTATCGTAATGTGAATAGACGGGTATGGAAACCCACCCTTGCCCTACTCGGTCTCAAACATAGGCGTGCTTATCAGACTCGGCATACAGCAGCGACGCTTTGGCTCGCTGCTGGTGAGAATCCTGAATGGATAGCACGGCAAATGGGTCACAGTAGTACGGAGATGCTGTTTCGGGTGTATAGCCGTTATGTGCCTGATATCACCCGTCAAGATGGCTCAGCGATGGATAACTTGCTACTTGCGAGCAAGGAAAAGCTAACTAGCACATCAAATAGCTCTGAGACTGACAAGGAGACGTCACGATGAAAATCATTAATTATAAAGATCTGTTTGGTGAGTTTAAACCTGACGGTGCGATCAGTGAAGACGCGAATGTTATCGCTAATGCATTGATGCGTGAGTTGTACGTTTCATCGGGTCATAACTTAGCTCGCTTCTTAGGAGTGAAGCGGTGCTTTAATAACGATATGGCGATGCGGGTATGGGTGCAGAAGCGCTTGGATGCAAATCTTGGCTATGTGGTTGAGGATATGCGTTGTCAGCTTCAGAGCGAGCTTTATGAGCTATTACCGCAGTCTGGCTATGGCGGCTACTAAGGAGAATGTGATGAGTGTAAAGATTCAGTCGAATATGATGCAGAGCCTATACGATATCAAGATATGTGAGGATTACTGGGCATATGATAATCAGAGCGGCTTTATTAAACATGTGAAGACGCTTTGTGAGAAGTATGAGGTCAGCCCTCAAGTATTCTTTGAGACAGTCGCTCAGTGTTATGCCTGCTTGGACGATGTGGTATGTGAGTACTGCGGCTATGCTTGTCCAATTGAAGTACCTGCTGATATCCCTTATATGCGAGCAAAAGACAGTTGGTTATGCGCAATATGTGAGCATGCTTTATGGCGGACAGATAAAGAAAACAAATAAATGTTAACCATCAAAAAGGCCAGACAGCATAAGTTGTCTGGCCTTTCTTGTATCTAGTATCTCTTATACACAGTCTAAATTTAGTTCTAAAATATCTCCGCTAATTGATAACAAGCCCTAGCTTTGTTAGAAATACATTAAGATATACTCTTACTTTCATTAATGCGCCAACGTTTTTGTTTTTTAACTAAGGTGGATTGATCAATACTAAGAGCATTAGCAGCAGCTCTTGTGGTGCCATACTCTTCTATAGCTTCATTGATTAATTGTTGTTCTAGCGCCTCTACCTGCGCTTTCAAGGAAGACTTATCATATTTCGAAGATATTTTTGAACTGTATTCAACAGGTAACTGTGCAGCGGTGATCAATGATTTGTCAGCTGTAACTACTAACCTTTCCGTTAAATTAATCAACTCACGAATATTACCGGGCCAGTCATAGCTGCTTAATTGTGAAAGAACATCTTCGTGCCAATGACAATCTAGTTCATATTTTTCATTGAAGTATTGAATGTAATATTCTAGTAATGGACGAACTTCATCGCTTCTTTCTCGTAACGGTGGTAGATATATAGGAACGACACTTAATCGATAAAGCAAATCTTCTCTAAATAATTTTGCTTCTACCAGTTTTTTTAAATCATAATGCGTAGCAGAAATTAAGCGGAAGTTTGTTGTTTTAAACTCAGTGCCACCGACAGGAATGAATCGATTTTCAGCAATAACTTTAAGTAGCTTTGCTTGCAAACTGAGCGGTAAATCACCAATTTCATCCAAGAATAAAGTGCCGTTATTGGCGGCTTCAAGCAGTCCAATCTTTCCTTTTATCAAGGCTCCAGTAAAAGCTCCCGGCATATATCCAAAAAGCTCAGCTTCAAGTAGGGCTTCTGGCATAGCCGCGCAACTTAGCTCAATAAACGGCCCATCATAAACCTTACTGTATTGATGAATGGTATTTGCTAATAACGTTTTGCCAGTACCAGTTTCACCTTGAATAAGTATTTTGGCACTAGTCGCAGCAACTTTTTTTGCCAAATCGTAACAAGCTTTCGTATTACGACTAATAATAAATTTTTCTTGCGCTGTATCCCCTTCGACTGACGTTCCGTAATTCTCTCTTAGTTTTAATAGTTGCTCAAGCTGTTCTTCTGCATGCTTTGCTTTTAAAAGCTCTGTTATGTCCCTTGCCGTAGTGACAACGTACTCTATCCGACCTTTTGCATCGAACATCGGAGTACCAGAAACAAATATTTTATGATTACTACCTATTGTTTGAATGATAGTAATAGCACGCAGTTCTTTCAATACTTCGAGTGAAACGGAACGCGAAATAAAACCAGCCTTGACGACTTCAGACATATGCAAACCGATCAAACGCCGCTTAGGTAGCCCTGTCATTTGCTCATAAGCTTTGTTCATAGTAATTGTTATACCATTACCATCAGTGATATAGACACCATCACTTAGCGCATCTATAACCCTCTGTAGATTTTCATCAAGGAACACTCAGTTCTACTCCTTTATTTTTTCACGCAAACGCCAACCATATATTAAGAAGCATAATAACACTCCAGCAGCGAATGCCCACGTGGCACCTTTTATAACTAGTATTCCAGCAATAACACCAGCAATACCTAGATCACTATCGCAACGCGCTTCTTGAATACCAATTCGGACACTGACATAGCCTTGAATTAATAATGTTAAAGCTAATGCTATTCCTAGTATTGGTTGTACTAAACTGACTACAGGCAATAATAACAACCCAGTATTAGTACCCCAGCGGAAAGAACCAGCACCTCCAAATATTGAGTCCATTGCCTGTCTTCCCTGCTTGTATCGCTCAACAATCACAACATGCATTGCCGCCCATAAAGGACCACACATTGCCACATCTGGTCCCATAATACTCATTCCCAGATTTCGAGCGCCAAAAATTAGATGTGCTCGATTCGGATCGTAGTCAATTTTTTCATCTTGGCGTACTTCATCAGCTTCTTCTAATATGGATTTGCTTTGTAATACATCACCAAATAATACGATGTAAGCAGCCAGGACTGTTGGAATAGCTGTTAAATACATCGTCATTGGAGGGAGACCTACACCAAATACAGTATATTCGGTAAACATTGTCACAAAGTCTGGCTTTGTGATACCCCACTGGATATCTGGCCAAGGTGCTTCTGAGAACATCGGCGCAAGAATAATTGCCAGTACAATGATAGGAAATACACCAAGGTTACCAATAAAACGGAAGCTCCAATGATATTTTCTTAACTTAGCAAAATGCTGCGAAAAGATTAAGTAAAATGCGATCCCAACAGCGATGGTGATAGTAAATGGATAAGTCTCAAACCTTCCACCTGCTTGAAAAACTACAGATATTGCAGCTAGTCCAGCACCCATAATGACGCCTGCTTTAATCGCACTAGGAATAAGATGAACGACTCGCTTAGCTGCACCCGATGCGCCTAAAAATATGGCGAATAAGCCAAGCATCATCTGAAAAGCAATGAGTGAACCGCCCCGAGTATATCGGAGAGTGTTTTACTTGAGTCAGGCAGCCATGCCTGACAGGGTTAAATTGTCATAATACCGCTTTTCAAACTCAAAAGGCGACACATAACCAATCGTGCTGTGCAAACGTGTTTTGTTGAACCAATCGACCCACTCTAAAGTAGCCAGTTCAACATCATTCACACCAGTCCAGTTCTGCTTTAAATAGTCAATTACTTCAGATTTATAGAGTCCATTGACCGTTTCAGCCAGTGC
>NZ_CAJHBS010000028.1 GCF_904846705.1 Psychrobacter sp. Pi2-52 | reverse complement strand
ATTAATATTTATAAAATATTGAAATCTACCAAAAAATAAACCGCCCTACCCCTAGAGATAAGACGGTTTAACAAATTTAGGCTGAACTGTAATGGTCAACTAAACTAGGACACCTGATAAGTGTAGCGGCATAGTAAAATTGGATGATTTTCGCGAACCTTGCTTCTCATAATGATATTATCCACATTTCCATAGAGTTATAACCAGCATTGTAGTTTGGCTCATAAAAATAGTTTTTTTGTTAGTGTGAGGTCAAAAGCCTAACTCAGTCACTAAAAAAACCTTTTTCATTTAAAACCTGAAACACTGTATCCATTTCTTCCAAAATTTTATCTGCCATCGTACCTTCATTTATCATTAACCATGCCTCACTCGAACCTTTCCAATCCTGCGGATCAAAATAGTAATACGCAGGCCAAAGTGGTGCAGCACCAACATTATTTTTAGTTAACTCTCTATTCAAAACAAATTTCATATTACTAGATTCCACACAATTTTTGACTTCTTTTCTAGGATTAAATTTGATGCCTAAGCATGGGCGATCAAAATTTGCTCCTTGAAACTCAAAGGAAATATACCCTTTATTATAATTAAGGATTATAAAGTTAATCTGTTCGTAATTTTTACCCGTACCGATATAGCTGACATCTAATTGATATAAACCTTTATTATATTTTTCTATAAATTTAGCTTTCACATCTCGTATCAACTTTTGTATGAGCTCTTTTTTCATCTTGTCTACATTGTTTGATATCTGAATGCTAGCTTCTATATTCTCTACACTTTTCTTCATGATCTCTAAAACTGCATTATCTTCGTTCATATCTTCTATCCCCATAAACTGTTTCTGAACAAACTTAGTTAGCTGTGCAATAAATTCACTGACACTATGATTTTGGCATTCTACTTGACACGCTTTGAGCCAACTAATCAGACCGCTAAATCTAAGATGACTATATTGATTGCTGGTTATCCAACCTTCTAAAGTTTTAGTATCAACGCTATACTCACTTGGTACGTCATTATCTTCGTTTAGATAAACAAGATGCCAAAGCTTATGTTTTCTATTTTTAAGTTCAATAGCATAATCTTTCATTTGGTCCAGCTGATCTGCTGCATAAGGTTTATTTTCGATACAAATACCGTAGCTTTCATCACCCACCTGACATCTTAAGTAAATATCCATACGGCGTTGGGTATTACTTTTCCCCGTTATTTCTTCAAGAAAAACGTCTGTTTTCTCAAGATTGTTAAGAAAAATCTGCCAGTTATCATTTTTATATATAACAGGTAAACAATGCTCAACAAATAACTTTAAAAAGCTTTCCTGTTGAGCATGACTCCCTTTAGGATCAAGTAGAGCTGCCAAAATACGACTAAGTCCTAACTCATCGGTACTAATATAATCAAAAGTACTGAAGTCTGGAGACAATTGACGGCTATAAAGTGCTTGCGCTGTCTCTAATGCGTTAATCTTTTGGCTCACATCATTTATCAAACTTTGCACGATACTCATACTCATCTATCCTCTTAAAATCTCACTCGATTTTATTCACTTGTATTTCTGTTAATTGATTTGCTTTAACATATTGATAGTGTTTATATCGTAACTGCCAGCGTAGAACTGATATAAGAGTTGCTCAAATACACACTTATTACCAGCGGCAAAAGCGAATAACGTTAGCGAAGATTGCAGCTTCAAGTTGTCCGGTGAACCAAAAATATCTAAAGCGCTCTTATCAGGATGCAGTAGCAATAATTCAGCACACTCTATTAACCGTGCTCCAAGGACCTCATGCTGTAAATACGCTTTCGCTTGCTCCAGACTCCCTATTGCAAAGCGTCGAGACATTTTACTGTGCCCTAACCCTTTCACCTGTGGAAAGATAAACCACATCCAATGCGTGCGCTTACGACCTTTGGTCAGCTCTTCAATCACTTGTGAATAGATAGCATCTTGAGCTTGAATAAAATCATCAAATAAATCTTTATCTGTCTTTGTCATCTTCTGCATTCCTTGCGATTTAAATAATGAGCGTTTGCCGACCTACCACACTCACAACGTAGCTCAAACTATATTTGTATTTAATGCTAGGCTAACCTGCCACATATATCGCGCCCATCCAGCAATGGTCGGCTTTATCAATCACCCTATTGCCGTAAAACACTTCTGAATCATCAGAAATCCGACTTTCAACAGCAGTTGTGATGCTAAAAAACTCATCAAGAGATAGCTTATGATCGCTTTCAATATCAAGCATCATATAATCGATACTAAGACCTTCAGGAATTTGATTGAGCAGATGATTAACGGTACTTTTTACTTGTTCTGAGTCTGGCTTACCGGTTACAGTATTCTGTATAAATTTAGCAGTCTTTTCAGCCCCGCAGGATCTTTTGATATCATTAACATCTATACCAACCTTATCCCGATCAGATAGTACCGATTCAAATACGCTTATCACCTGCTCGACTTCATCCGCTTTGCAAATAATGATCCCGTCTATTACTTCGAATCTATCAATATGCTTATCTGTGGTTTGTAGTGCAAACAATGTGCAGCCGACTTGTTGTTGTAGATTTAGCAATGACTGTTCATCCCAACCATCTTCGATAACAATAAACCCAACCTCAGACAAGAGGTAGCTATCTGATTGTGGCGTATATAAAGTAGCTAAAGGTATGGGCTCTATCTGAAGCTCATCATTATCTTCTTCGTTGATATCGTTTTTTATAGTCTGTTTATCTGTAAAAATACTATCTACTGTCATACTCGGCCCCTCTTTAAAGTGAAATCATTAATTACGGTTATAAAGCTGCATCCCACTTTCTAGGCGCTCAAGAATAACTATCTTTAGCTCTAATGGTTCAATGACGACGGACAATTGCGACATACTTACCAGCCAATCTTGCAGACGAGTAGTGTTAGCAACCGTAGCGCTGACCTGATTCCAAGTATCATCGATAATAGTAATTTGCTGATCTGTCGATAATGGACGCTCATATAGATGCTGACAGGCGTATTTCTGTACTTTTAAAACCAAGTTGATTTCGACATTTTTACCAAACTCTAGCTTGCCTAGCTTCTGTAAGCTATTTAATGTAAAAACGTCACGCCCTACCCAGTCAGGTATTGGCTTATCTATGACTATTGCCTCGGTAATACGATTGACTGCAAAATTACGATGCTCCTTTAGTAACACATCATCATCGATATGATCATCAGCAGAATTAAAACCTGTGAGATAGATCATATTGTCAATAAAGATCAGTCCTTTAGGATACATCACTCTTTGAACTGGTTTTTCGTCCCATTTATTTTGATAGCGTATTCGTAATTGACGATTCTGTAGTAGAGCCTGATGAATACTTCCAATCACCTCACTATCAAGCTTTGGCGCTTGAACGATACTGAGCAGTGTAATGAGATGATCTTGCCATTGTCCTAGCCGACTTTGATGAAAACTCTCTTTATCTTGTCGACGTAATTGATTGAGCTTGTCTGTGATTGCTTGTTTAAAAGATACTGGTAAGTAGTTTGCAGTATATTTATCTAGCATTTCCCAAAAGAATACGGTTTGCTCGTTAATAACATCGATGCTAAAGCCGGGTTCAATATAAAACCGTGCCGTCTTGCCACTGATATTCTTGCCCCATGCTGGCACCCGAATTAATGCGTCACTATAGAAAATATCGTTAAAGACTTGGTTTAAGCCAATCAGATCGTTCTCTAAGTTTTTGCGCTCATTTGTATGATTATCAGGGTTATTACCATAGGTGTTCATCAACTCCGTCAGTGACACAGCATCCGCTGCACTACGAGGAAGGCTTTGATATAAAGCAAACAGACGTGTTGACTTTGTATAGCTGGCGATAGGATGTGCAGGCATAGTAGCTTCTCTATTGGACTGATGAAGTAATCAATTTATTATTAAAATACAGGCTCAATCAAAACGAACCAAAATTGCAGTGCCATTGTCATAAGCATTGCCATCGGAGTCATAAACTTGATTCTTAAGATTGATTAGCCAAGCTTGTAAATCGGTTTCAGCATTGACAAGTGCCCATTCCTGGCTCGGCACCAAGTCATGAATACCATCCGTACAAACCAAGAGACAGTCGCCACTATTAATATCAATCTTGCAAGAGCTGTCTTTTGGTGATTCACTGCTTAGATAACTGTCATCAGCCGTTAATGCAAAGCATTCAGTAATACTATATAGACTCCCCGCCATTCCTTCTCGGTTATAGTCAGAAAACTCCACTTGGCGACCTTGCTCTTGCGCTTTCTGGTCAATGAGCTCATTCAATAGATTATGATCTCGAGTCAGACACTGCCATTGTGACGTCCCTTTAGGCAGCCAGTACACACGGCTATCACCTATATGCGTTATCGTTGCCTTTATTGTTCCATCACTATTTAACTCTCCAACCACCATTGCGAGGGTTGCCGCCGCACCATGACGCTTAGATGAATGCTTAGTTTGATTAATCAGCTGATAAATATCTTCTGAAGTAATACTCTTCTGATTAACCCACAACCGCCTGATTGCTTTTACCACCGCTTTTGAACAGTGCTGCGAGTGATTAGAGCTTGCCACGCCATCAGACACTGCTAGACAAAATGGTAATGCAACTGGTGTCACTGCCATCACACCTAGATCTTCTTGATACCAATTATCTAAAAAGAAAAAAGCGTCTTGCTGCAGGTTATTACTGGCATTTCCTAGAAAGGTAATTGCACAGGTCTGTGCAATAGAAGGAGTTTCTTTTAAAGGACAATGGTCAAGAGGAGCAGGAGCAGTCATGATGGTAAGCCTATATGTTTGTCATAGAGGCTAGTATATCTGACTACCTATAAAATAATTTTCTAGGTTACATTTACTGAGGTTTTCGTTCAAATGAACTTCATTTTTATATTGAACTAATGTTTGTATATAAAATAAAATAAATTATTGCTAATATGTAACTCTTTTATTTTATCGGACATATGTTATGTATCAGAATAAATCTTTTCTTTTGAGTGTCAGCTTAGTAGCTGTAGCAAATTTATCAGGCTGTGCTGAAGTAAGCACATTAACAAAGGATTTTAGTACATCTGTTGGTCAAGGTATCTCTACCATAGTTAAAGATATTAACACCAGTATAACTACACCTACTTCAGTGAAGTCTCAAAATCAGAATGCTGCTTCAATTCCTCCGACAGATATGGTTTTTTTGATGGGTTGGATGGAAGATGCTTGTCAAGGTAGTGTCGCACCATATGACAAAATTTCAGATCGTTATTATGCTTTTAAAGATACTGTTATTGACATGGATAATTCACGTGCCAAGCCTTATTCTCAATGGTCACCAGAATATCGTGATCAGATTCAAAATGTTGTAAAAAGTACAGATGGGTCCTATGTAACTTTCTCACTGCCATTGAAGAATGCCTATTATAGAAAACAACCCTTAAAAGCTATAGAGATTGGCTACCGTGAGGAAACTGAAGGCGCTCATGCGAAATTAGTCTTTACTCAATCTGCGAACGTTACCGCAGTTGTCTCAAACTTTAAAACTCGCAAAGTCGAAGGTATGGGAGGTATGTACAATAGTGGCGCTACCTATAACGCTAAAGAAAGAAGTCTAAACTGTGAACTTTAGGCCAGTACTCATTAAAACATACAACAAGTAATTCTAATTTCTGACGTATCTTCATTAAAAATTTGTTTATTAAAATATATATTCCTACATCATTACTGTATTTTGAATCAACAATATTAGAAAGTAAAAAGGACCACTAGGATGTTACGAAAAAAGGCGATTGCCTTAACAGTTATAACAAGTCTCTTATTTTTTGGTTGTAGTAAAAGCGAGTCTGTTCCAAGTACTAGAAATGTTAACGACGATATCAGTATCAAATCAACCAAAGTAGAAGCTGCGTCAAATATAGAGCCAAATATAGAAGTAGCACCAGGAACGGAAGAGACATCAACCACAGATTCTGTTTCTAAACTGGTTCAATACGTAGTCCCCAATGGTGAGTACTCAGAACAATGCGGGTTCAAAAACAGCGAAGGTAAAATCGTTGTAAAAGCAGAATATGATTTCTGCGGTACGTTCCATGAGGGCATGGCCTATCTACTCAAAAAGAATCTAAAGTCTGACTCTGACGGAGGCTATTACCTTGGATACAGTAATAGCTCAGGTGAGCTTGTGATTCCAGTGAATATTGAAGCAGATTATGGGTGGATGTTAGATGCTAGAAACTTTAGCGAAGGCTTGGTCGCTATTTTAAATAAAGACCAATGGGGATATATGGACAAAGAAGGCAAAACTGTAATTCCCTTTGATTTTGACAGCGCTAGTGACTTTATTAATGGCATTGCCACAGTATCCAAAGACTACAAATATGGTGCGATTGATCGTTCTGGTAAAGCGGTACTTGAGTTTAAATACAGCCACCTTGGTGATTTTAAAGAGGACCTAGCATCCTTCAGTCCAATGAATTCAGATAAGCAAGGCTTCATTAATGTAAAAGGTAAAGAAGTCATTGCTCCAATCTGGGATCAAACAATGCATTTCGCTGAAGGACGAGCTGCTGTTGCTAAAGGCGACTACGAAAACGCCAAGTGGGGATTTGTTGATACCTTAGGCAAAGTCATCATTGAACCTAAATATGATGGCGTCTTTGTTGATCCAGGTGGGGATTCTCCCGATGTCATCGGTGGCTACTTTGAGAATGGCACTATAGATGTTTATCAAGAGGGCGAAAATGGACAAGTAACGGCTATTACTATTGATAAGAATGGCAAAGAGCTGAAACGTAAAGACTATGCGAGCACCTTAGATGTACTAGAGTCAATGTATAACTAGACTACAAGAAAAACTCTAAAGTATTTAGTGGTTTAGAGCTCTGTTCTCATCCAATAGGAATAGCCATCTAAACCTTTTCTGATTTAAACCCTTATTTGCTAAGGTTTTATTAGAAACTACCGTTCGTCGGATCGATATTTAGACGCCAAATTAGTCGATATAATTTCAAATACAAATCGAGACCAACAGAAACTTTAATTACGAGGAATGCAACTCATGACTTTACCCCCTACCCGTTTGCTACCCCTAGTCGCCCTACTAACCTTTGCTACATGTATTCTTCCCGCTCAGGCCTACGTAGATAACTGTAAGCCGCCTAAGACAAATTATGCTGAAATTGCTTGTACTGCAGATAGCAAATACTTTGTCGGGTACAACTCTGATTATAGTGTTAGAACCTTATTAGATGAGCAAGGCAGAGCGCTAGTAAGCTCAAAAGGCTATGACGATGTAGACTACTACGGTATCAGCAATGGCGTCTTTGCAGTAATGAAAAATAACAAAGTCGGCTATATGAATACCCGAGGTAAGCTTGTGGTACCAACCATCTACGATACTATGCGAGACCCTAATGATAAATACGATGAGTCATGGTCTGAACCCGTATCTGACGGTCATATATTAGTCTCTAAAAACGGCAAACTGGGTCTTATCGATACATCAAACAAAATTGTCATGCCCTTCACGAATAAATATCCTTCTATAGAGTCATTTAGTGAAGGTATGGCTCCAGTAATGTCAAAATCTTATAAATGGGGCTTTATTGATAAAAGTGGTAAGGAAGTTATTAGGCCTCAGTATGACGGTATAAATGGTAATTTTGGCGGCGTCTATGGTTTTTCTCAAGGCTTAGTTGGCATGAAAAAAGGTAAGAAATGGGGCTATATTACTAAAACTGGTAAAGTCGCTGTACCTTTCGTATACGATGAAATACGTCCGTTTAGTGAAGGTCTCGCCGGGGTATTAAAAGATGGTAAATGGGGGTTTATTAATGGTGCAAATAAAACTGTGATTCCTTTTAAATACTCTGATAGTAATGTCGAACGATATAGTTCTAACTTTATGGGGGCCACGTATTTTATTTTTAATGAGGGTACAGCCCAAGTTGCGACCATCAATCAGAAACAAATATGCATCAATAAATCAGATAAAAAGATAGCCTGTCAATAGATTGAGTCTGCTTTAGCAGCTCAAACCACTTCTCTCAATCTATGTCTTTAGTATCGTGATTTAACATATTTTTAATTTTAAGGAACTTTTTATGCAGGCCAATCATATCTTATCTATATTCGCAATAAGTAGCTTAATGGCTATATCGGGATGTTCTGAAACCACTTCAGTAGAGGAAACGACAAAGGTCACTACTCCTGAAGAAATAGCTCCTACGACAGTAGTCGCCACTGATTCAACGGCTATTGCTGAACCTGTAGTAGAGACTGAAGAAATAGAAACTATCGAAGCTATTGACGAAAATCCTCCTAGATTTTCTAACGTTACTGACTATTTAGCATTGAAATCTAATACAGACTGGAGTTGGGAATCGCTAGCAGATACTCCTGATATTAAAGAGTGGTATAGCAAAGCGCCTACCAAAAACGAATACTCACCCGAGGATCCTAGTTACTCTATTAGAGGAGGTCTTGACGATTATGGTGGCATGGTAGTTTATGGTACCAAAAAGCAGCCAGAGATAATAACTATTGGTTCAGGTCAAGCGGTTATGGAAGATGAGACTGGGAGTGCTGTATATAAACTCGGAGACATATTTAGAGCCAGCGAGATTACCCGAGTGAAATCGAACTGTGATACGGGCGAAAACGAGCTATTCTCACAACAGTTTTATAAATGGCAAAAGCCAGGGTATCAACCGCTTTATATCTACTCAATCATAGATCATGCAAATGCAGGTACCTCAAGTAATGTTGGTATTGCCAAAAGTTTGGATAAGTTCTTTGAATCTGATTATAGTAGCGCCCTTATGGACTTGAGAGCTTTAGATGCTGACTATAACGATATTACTTGCACCTTTGATCTTTAATATCTTTTTAATTTTAAACTTAACGGAATGAACTATGAAATCAAAAAATACGTTATCTGTGTTGGTTATTAGCAGTTTTATAGCCTTATCTGGCTGTGCCGAAAGTAAAACGATAGGTAGTACCGTAGGAAAAGGGGCTTTGAGTCTTGTTGATAGTTTTGCTACAGGTGTACAAAAAGGTATCGATGAATCTTTCTTAGGTAACAACAGTAAAGCAGCAAACTCTACTAACAAAGTCAAAACTGCCACCACCATTGCCACAAAAACATCAAATACTATTACAAGTAAGGATATGGTTTACTTATTCGGCGGGATGGAAGATGCTTGCTCAGGTGAAAACCCAGCTTACAACGGTGTAAGGAAAAACTTGTCTGCATTTACCGAGAGTTTTCAAGGTAAAAAAGGGTATGACAATTTCGTCAAACCTAGATCTGAATGGTTACTAGAATATCGTGACATGATCAAAGAGATTAAATATAGAGATTTTTACGATAACGAACTGTCCGGTGATTTCGGTGAGTACAAAGTGATATTTGAGAACGGTGTGAAATATCGTGGTCAACCTTTAGAGCAGTATATTTACAAATATAGAAGGGAGTCACACGGCAGCGTTGAAAGCCTTAAATTCTCATCTAGCGCCAATATGATGGCTATATGGCCAAATTTCAAAAGTCGCCCATTTGATAGTTATGGCGATATCATAGATATGGGCGCAGTCTATATACCACAAACAAGAACTATTGCCTGCGAATTTGAATAACTGTAATTTGAAAAAACTGTTTCTATTAAGGATAGTATAATGAAAAAAATTTTAGCAAGCCAAGGTGTAAGCAGTGTTGTATTCCTAAGTTTATTCCTTGCGGCTTGTGGCGGAGGCGGTAGTCCTGATGGTAATTCTGATAAAACAAGACAACGCCGCCGCTAGTAGTAGAAACACCAACTGACCCAGCGCCGACCGATCCAACACCAACTGATCCCTTACCTACGGATCCAGTTGACCCAGAACCTACTGACTCAATTGATCCAGTTGAGACTGATTATACGCAGGTGACTATTAGCTCTTTAGGCAACCAAGAGCAGTTGGGTGCTAGTTTATTAGCTTCTAATATGATTAGCCTTAACCGTCAATCATGTGATCTTGGAGGTGTTTCGCATGATGAAGAGTTGGCGGCCATCTCTCGCAAACATGCAATGTACTTGCAATACTTATATTCTAACGGCAAGGTAAACTACAACCCACATTACGAGCACAAACTGGTAGGATTTGAGTCAATATCAGGTGACGCTAACCCTTACTTTACAGGCGGCACACTTACTGAGCGCATCAAAACCGCTGGTTACACAGCGCCAGGTCTTGTAATCGCTGAAAATATCACTCAAAAAGAGTCGTTTAACTCCAATGGCATGGTTAACACGCCAAATCGAGAAGCTAAAGACTTTATCAAGGCTTTGTTTGCTGCACCTTATCACTTGCAATCGCTTGTTAACCCGAGCTTTGATAAGACAGGCACAAGTGTTATCACTTATACGCCATTTGGAAAAAGTCCGACTTTGAATAATGGATTTATATTAGTCAATAGTTCATCTGGAACAACAGCCAATACAAACTACCCTAAAAGTGGGTTAATAATTTATCCTTGTGAGGGTGTTATAGACACCTCTACAGCGTTATGGACTGAATCCCCAAGTCCAGTAGCAGGTACAGGTCGTAACTTGCGTACAGACCCTATTGGGCAACCAGTTTATATATTCGCTCCAGAAGCAGACAAAATCAAAGTTAGTAATATTGAGTTTTATGACACCGTTCGCAAGACTGATGTGCCTGTTGATTTGATTGACGATGAAAATGTTCCTCAAAAAGGCACGGTATACGATCTTCCAGAGAACAAAGCGTTCATTTTACCAATTACCGATAGTCTGAATAGTTGTGGCGTTACCTCTTCAAAAACAAACTGTGGTCTTTATGCTAATACCAAGTACACAGTAAGCTTTGACTTATTGGTCAATGACAAGACTTTGCAAAGGAAGTCATTCAGCTTCACAACAGGCGATACAAATTACTAAAACTGCCACTGATAAAAAACAGGTACTAAAGAGCACCTGTTTTTTTGGCAAAAGAATCGGCGAATAATCTTTTCACCATTGCATGATGTTTAGCTATACTGAAGACACCATATAGATAGAATTTATAAACTAACGACTTGCTGAAGCGTTTAGTATGACTAAAAAAAGCAACGCTACAGTACGAAAACCAAAGGAAAAACTGACTCATTCTTGACGACAGCATATGTAGAGATGAAGTATGGTTTAATATTATGATTAAAAAGGTTTAAACAAATGAGTCGAAGCTATGATGAGTTTCGGTGGGCGTGTTTTTAATATAGAACGACATAGGTTGCGCAATATTTATATCGTTAGTATCATTTCAGTTTTGAAACGACTCAATTATAACTAGGAAAATATCATGGCAAAATTAGAATCAAACATCGAGTTAGAAGCTGCAGCATTTCGTCGTTTACTGACTCATTTAGACGAGCGCAAAGATGTACAAAATATTGAGCTAATGAACCTTGCCGACTTTTGTCGTAACTGCTTATCTAAATGGTATAAAGCGGCTGGTGAAGAGCGTGGTATTGAAATCGAATACGAGGATGCGCGCGAGCTTGTCTATGGCATGCCTTATGCTGAGTGGAAAGAGAAGTATCAACAGAAAGCAACGCCAGAGCAATTAGCGCGTTTTAACGAGATTGAAGCTGCTAAGAATAAAACGGATTAAAACTGACAGTGATGGCTCAAATAAAACAAGCCACCAGTAGAGAGTAATATCAGAAAACCCAACATTGCCGCTAGATTAGCGGCTTTCTATAGATTTGAGTATGCTACTAAACCCTATGGTTCCTTGTTTCTGCATTTGACGGTCAAATAGTCGACCGACTAATGGCAATGGTACCATCAATCGACCCTCAGATACCCAAGTCACGTGTGTGGTGCCATCGCCCAAGTCTTTTAAATCAATGACGCCTTTATCATGCTGCATTTTTATAGGTTTAGATTTTTCGATTTGGTATTGCATATGAGTAGGACGCTCAAACGCTGTAATCCGCTCCCAGAACTTAACAGGTCCCGATTGAATGCTACGTAAAGCCCCGACGCCATTGCGCTCCTCGTCACCTTCATTCACCAACTTAGCCACTCCCACCGCTTTAAATGAGCCATAACTGGCATGGTCACTCAGTGCTTCAAATACCTCATCAATCGGTTTTTTGACAATGCGCTCTACTTTTATTTTAAACATAATACTATCTCATCAAGACTAAAGTTATTTAGCTTACTGCTATTTTAGAAATAAATATAGCAGTCACATTGTGAAAAATTATTACCGTGAAGATCCTCTACCTTTCGAAGGACGCCTGCCATTGGTAGTAGGTTTGCCATTGCCTCCAGACTTACCATTACCCCCTGACGGCTTACCACGACCAGTAGGACGTCCATCCCTACCTTTAGAACCTGCTGGTTTTCTAGCATCATCCTTGGCATATTTGTTACGCCCCTTTGCTGCCCCTGCCGATTTTGTAGATGGTTTTGACTTTGACGAAGCATCCGTACGAGGTTTCTTTCGTGGCGCATTGCGAGATTTCTTGTTTGAGTGATTATCTTGCGAAGAAGAATCTTCTACAGATTTAAGTAACACAGACAGCTCTTTTGGAGTCAAGTCCCGCCAGTCACCAACGGGAAGACCTTTGAGACTTACATTCATAATCCGCGTACGTTCAAGCTTGACGACTTCGTAGCCAAAGTGCTCACACATACGACGAATTTGACGGTTCAAACCTTGTACGAGCGTGATATTAAATACATTAGGAGCTACTTTAGTCACTGGGCATTTTTTGGTCATCTTGCCGAGCATCGGCACACCGCCCGCCAAACCTTCGATAACACTATCCGTTAACGGCTTATTTACTGTAACTAGATATTCTTTCTCGTGATTATTGCCAGCACGCAATACCTTATTGACCAAATCACCGTTATTAGTCAAAAATATCAAACCTTGGGAATCTTTGTCCAAACGGCCAATCGGAAAAATACGCAAACTATGTCGCACAAAATCGACAATATTATTTTTCTCGGAGCTTTCCGTGGTGCTCACAATGCCCACTGGCTTATTCAACGCAATAAAAATAAAATCATCAGGCTCTCGTGGCTCAATAAGCTGCCCATTAACTTTTACTGCATCACCAGCGACCACTTGATCACCTACCGACGCACGTTTGCCATTAATGTATACATTACCTTGTTCAATAAAGCGGTCAGCGTCTCGCCTAGAGCAAATACCACTTTCGCTGATGTATTTATTTAAACGAGTCGAGGAAGCGTTGAACATAAAGCACCGTTTTACCTGATAAGAAGCGTTTTTTGCTAAGAAAAAAGCCTAAATTGAATGGATCAACAATAACGAAATAGCTCACATTATATAGGAAATCGACTGACCCTTTGAGGGGAGATGGATAAAAACCTAGAAATGTATAGCGTCATGTAATTTTGAATGATGACGAAAGAACTTATTTATGAGGTTGTGAGTTTAAAAAGCCTCACCATTCATCATACGAGCAGTGAGGCTTTTTTCTAGTTTTTCAGCTATATAATTTTTCAAATCTGTTCTTTTGCTGATTACTCTACTAACTTATCTTACTCACTATTCAGCATCATCCAACAGTTTATTAAGCTCGTCCACCATGGGATCGTCAATGATACTGCCTTCTACATAGCTGATTATCTCATCTACAGTCGTCAGATCCATTTCACGAATGCCTAAACTGGCCAGTTGAGCATTAATCGATTCTAAGCTGTCATTATCTTCAGTATCATCTAATAAATCTTCTTCAAATCTACCTCTGACAAACCAGTACATTTTTTCTAGTACGGTTTCTTTTTTGGTCAAAGTAGAATAACCGTCGCCATAAATGAATAGGTTAAAATGATAAGGTATCTCTACATCATTAATGAAGAAAGTACGTTGGCACTCTAATGTATAGGCCTGAATCTCTTCGTTTTCAGCGCTTTCATCACTTTTGTTGTCTTCATCATATTCAATCGCTTCTTCTATCAACTCACCTAATATCTGATAGTCGCCGACTTTGATTTTGTGATTATAAATGATAGCAGAGTCTGCAATTGCATCAAAAATAATGGCACTGACATCTAAGGTATGGTTATCGATATCATAGAATGCTTTTAACGCTGGCAAAAACTCGGTCAGCTCTCCTTCTGGCACTTGAATGAGAAACTGCTGCTCGTATATTTTAATCATATCTTCAGGAGCATAGGTATTAGCAGTATTGGTCTCGTTTCTACCTGTTGGCTGCAAAGGTAAAAAATTATACGGGTTATGTTTGGTCATTCAGAACTGCCTTTTTGCTTAAGTTAAATTTGTTAAATATCAGTGTTGCTCAATCTCTAAGAGCCTTTGAACGCGCTACTATGCTTCAGTACCGTAAAACTTTAGGATTTATGGGCGTATTGTCTCTTATTCAGGCAATTTTAGATAGACAGTTATAAATATACAAGTTCAATCACTCTGATTTATACAGACAGTCAGAGTAATAAAGACTAAGAAAAGATACTAGCCAGCAGCGGCTCAATATCTTCTTCTCTTTTCTCTAAGACTACTTACATACTAATTCACTTGCTGCCATCCTGATATTGCATGATGTTCATCTTGATGTGCAAATAAAGGGTGAGCTTTAGCTTCATGCAAACTGAGCACAGGGGTCACACAGACATCAGTTGCTGCAAATACACATTGCCAATGTTCAAGCGTTTGACTGGCGAATTTTTCCGCGATTGTGTTGGTCGCAGCCTCACTCTCAGGTCTATTGGGCATGATACCAAGTTGCCAGTGTGTTTCTTTAAGCGCTGGTAGCTCCAATACCTGACATAGCCCTTGCCAAAACTTCAGCTCCAAGGCACCAACCGCCATATAGCGCTGGTCAGCGGTTTGGTACAATCGATAGCATGGCAATGCACCGCCTAAAAAATCATGCTGCGGCAGTAGAGTGTCGTTTAAGCCATTTCCTGAAAGGCTATTAATCAGTTTGCCTGTGACCTTTGGCATGACCATATGATTATAAAGGCTGTGCGTCATACTAACAGCAACGTGTCGTCCCCTGCCCGTACGCTGCGCGGCAAATACGGCAGCCAACAGTGCTATCACTGCTGTATCACTACCACCTGCCAAATCCGCAAACTGGATATTAGGCATGGCCTGCTCACCCTGCGCTGTTTTTAGCTGGTCAAGCACACCACTCATAGCCATAAAGTTAATATCGTGACCTGCCTTATTGGCCCAGTCATGATTCACTTGAGAGCCATCTTCTGAGTCAGCATCTTCTGTTGAATGACAATCTGCTACGCCATAGCCAGTGATTGACACTATTACTAGTTTTGGGTTGATGACATGCAAGGTCTTAGCATCTAGTCCCATTTCTGCCAAGACACCTGGGCGAAAGCTATCTAGCATCACATCAGCCTTTTTCAGATGTGCTTTTATCGCCTCAATCGCTTTGGGATCATGAAAGTCATGCTTTTCGGTCATCTTACCGTGGTTTAGAGCTGCGAAGAGCTCACCAAATACTCGAGCAGGGTCACCCTGTTTGGGTTCGATTTTAAGGACGTCTGCACCCAAGTCCGCAAGCAAACGCGTAGCAAAAGGCCCAGGTAGATTACGAGTCAGATCGATCACTCGTAACCCTTGTAGACAGTCTGCCATTTGATCATGATTTGATAAATGCATGTCAGTCATCGGAGAACGCCTCGCCTTTGGCTGCCATATCTAGCAAGATTTGAGCAGGCTCAAAACGCTCACCATATTTCGCAGCCAGCTCACGGCTACGCTCAACAAACGCACTCACGCCCATTGCATTGATAAACTGTAGCGTGCCCCCGTGCTGCGGAGCAAATCCCCAACCAAAGATAGAACCTATATTGGTATCGGCAACTGAGCGCACGACATTTTCCTCATAGCATTTGGCAGATTCATTGGCTTGAATAAACATTAGCCGATCAACCAAATCTTGCTGCGAGGGTTGCTCTGACTTTGGCGGATATAAGTTTATCAACTCAGGCCATAAGTACTTATCACTTCCTGCAGGATATTCATAAAAGCCTTTGCCATTTTTTTTGCCTTCACGCCCATGCTCATTGACTAGCGCTTTTAGTATCTCGTATGAAGGACGCACCGCCATCGGCTTGCCTTCGGCTGCCATATCAAGCTGTTGCTGTTCGCTGACATGCAGTGCCAAACTCAACGAAACTTCATCTTGTAATGCTAATGGCGGCATCGGCATGCCTGTTTTTAGTCCAGCGACTTCAATGCTGCGAGGATGCACGCCCTCTCCTAGCATCGCAATACCCTCTGATACATAGGTGCCAAACACACGCGACGTATAAAAACCGCGACTGTCATTGACGACGATAGGCGTTTTGCCGATTTGTAGTACATAATCAAACGCTTTTGCCAATGTCGCATCATCGGTTTGCTCACCCATGATAATCTCAACCAGCGGCATCTTGTCTACTGGTGAGAAAAAGTGCAGACCGATGAATTGATTTGGGCGTGTACTGGCTTTTGCCAGTCCTGTGATCGGCAGTGTTGAAGTATTAGATGCATAAACGGCAGTATCTGAAATCACCGCTTCACTCTGCTGGGTACATTTGGCTTTAATTTCTCGGTTTTCAAACACCGCTTCAATAATAAGATCACAATCTGCTAAATCATCGTAAGAGACTGTTGGCGTGATACGTCCTAGTAGAGCTTGTTTTTTCTCTTCGGTAGCGTGCTTTCGGCTGATGGCTTTATCCAAAATATTAGCAGAGTACGCTTTGCCTTTTTCAGCATTAGCAATCTCTGTGTCCAATAGCACGACATCTATACCTGCTTTGGCAGTGACATAAGCAATGCCAGCGCCCATCATGCCAGCGCCCAAGATACCGACTTTTTTAGTGGTTGTGCGTTCAAATCCTTGAGGACGAGACTGACCTTTTTTGATGCTATTCAGCTGCGTCCATAAGGTGTTGATCATGTTTCTAGATTCAGTGGACCGTACGCAAGCGGCAAAATAACGCGACTCGATCTCAAGCCCTGTATCGATATCCACTAGGCATCCTTCAAACACACAAGACATAATATGGGTGATCGCAGGATAGTTACCATGTGATTTCTGATTAGCCATGGCTGGGGCGATAGAGAATATAGGAACTACCTTTGGATGCTTGCTATCGCCGCCAGGAATTTTAAAGCCTTTCTTATCCCATGGCTGCTGCGCACTTGGATTATTTTGAATCCAGTCTTTTGCTTGCTTCAGCATATCTGCTTGATCAGTAGCAGTCGCATCAATAAGTCCGATGTCTTTTGCAGCAGCAGCGCGAAGTTCTTTGCCTTGCGTCATCAGCTCCAGTGCTGCTTGAATACCGACTAACCTTGGTAAGCGCTGAGTACCACCGCCGCCAGGTAATAAGCCCAGTTTCACCTCAGGCAAACCAAGCTTGGTCTTGGGTGTGTCAATCGCAATACGATAATGACATGCTAGCGCGAGCTCTAAACCGCCGCCTAATGCAGTTCCTGTCATCGCAGCGACCACAGGTTTGCCTGACATTTCAAGCTTGCGCAAACTACCTTTTAATTCTTCAGTCACTACAAATGCTTGCTCGGCTGTCTTTATCTGGTTCAATTGATCGATATCTGCGCCAACCACGAAGGTTTCTTTAGCCGATGTGAGAATCAAGCCTGTAGCTGAATCATCATTGATGAAACTATCGACTATCGTGGCGAACGCCTCCGTAAAGCCGTCACCGATGACATTCATTTTGCGTTTGCTTTGGTCAATCGTGACAGTGACAATACCATCGTTGTCACACTGGGCAGAGAAGTTTTCTAGTGCATTAATGGCTGTTACGCTATCTGCTGTCTGGTTATTTGTCATCATTTTTATCCCTTAAATGATTCTGTATATATTATTTTTTGGTCTATTTTTCAGTCTAGTTGAGACAGAGGTTAAACGCGCTCGATAATGGTCGCAATACCCATACCACCGCCCACGCATAGCGTAATCATCGCGGTCTTTAGGTCGCGTCGTTCTAGCTCATCAAGGACGGTCGTCATGAGCATCGCGCCAGTTGCGCCAAGCGGATGACCCATAGCGATTGCGCCACCGTTGACATTGACGATATCAAGCGAGATGCCAAAATCATCAGCGGTATTCATCGGCACAGCAGCGAAGGCCTCGTTGATTTCCCAAAGGTCTATATCAGAGGCTTGCATGCCCGCTTTATTGAGGGCTTTTTGGCAAGCTGGCGTCGGACCTGTCAGCATAATGGCAGGCTCTGAGCCAATGACTGACGCCATCGTGATTTTGGCGCGTGGTTTTAACCCTGCTTTTTGACCAGCTGCCGCGCTACCGACCAAACAAATAGCAGCCCCATCGACAATGCCTGAAGAGTTACCCGCATGATGCACGTGATTGACGGTTTCAATCGTGGTATATCTGTCCAAGATAACGCTATCAAAGCCCATTTTTCCCGGCATGATAAAGGAAGGCTTTAGGCCAGCTAAGGTCTCGACATTGGTATTGGGCCGGATGGTTTCATCTTTGTCCAATAGCATCATGCCACTGATATCGGTGACAGGGACGACAGACTTATCATAATAGCCGTTCTCCCAAGCCTGTGCCGCGCGGCGATGTGACTCAGTGGCAAAGGTATCGACATCCGTACGACTAAAGCCTTTGAGCGTCGCGATGGTATCCGCACCTACCCCTTGTGGTACAAAGTGCGTAGCCTCATTGACACGTGGATCCATGTACCAAGCACCGCCATCGGAGCCCATCGGTACACGGCTCATAGACTCCACACCGCCTGCCACGACCATGTCTTCCATACCTGACATGATCTTGGCCGCTGCTAAGTTAATAGACTCCAGACCAGAGGCACAAAAGCGCGACAAGGTAAGCCCTGCCACACTTTGCGCCCAGCCAGCATCAATAGCAGCAATGCGGGCAATATCAGAACCTTGCTCGCCCACTGGTGTCACACAGCCAAGCACCACATCGTCGACCAAACTGGTATCCAAGTTGTGACGCTGTTGCATCTCTTTTAATAAGATGCGTGTCAGCCAAATCGGTGATGCCTGATACAACGAACCGTCCTTTTTTCCTTTGCCCCGTGGCGTGCGGATCGCATCATAAATATAAGCAGTCTCAGTCATAAAAAATCCTTTTTTTATTTTTTAAATAAACAATAATTATCGTGGTCTTATAATATAAGCGTCTACATAAAGCGTGCAGCCAGCTCCTTCATAATCTCATTGGTGCCGCCATAGATTTTTTGCACGCGTGCATCGGCATATAGACGTGCGATAGGATACTCTGTCATATAGCCATAGCCACCAAATAGCTGCACGCATTCGTCGATGACTTCGCACTGTTTTTCGGTGACCCAGTATTTGATTAATGAGGCATGCGGTACAGACAGTTTGCCCTCTAACATCGCATCGACTGCTGCATCACACATGGTGCTGGCAGCGAGATAATCAGCATAGCATTCCGCCATCTTAAAGCGGGTATTTTGAAACTTCCAAATAGGTTTGCCAAAGGCTTCGCGCCCTTTTACATAATCTAGGGTTAGATTGATAGCAAGTTTCATCGAGCCAACCCCGGATAGCGCAATGATTAAACGCTCACGCGGCAACTCCTGCATCATTTGTATAAAGCCCATACCTTCTACCGTACCCAACAGGTTAGTTTGTGGCACACGTACATTGCTAAAGAACAACTCTGAGGTATCCTGCGACGTCAAACCAATTTTATCGAGATTGCGTCCACGCTCAAACCCTTCTACTTTGTCTGTTTCTACGATAATAAGTGAGACGCCTTGTGCGCCTTTTTCACGGTCTGTTTTGCATGCTAATAGGATAAGATTGGCGTGCTGACCATTGGTGATAAAAGTCTTAGAGCCATTAATAATGTAGTCATCACCGTCTTTTACTGCATAGGTTTTGATGTTTTGTAGGTCGGAGCCAGTACCAGGCTCGGTCATGGCGATAGCGCCGATATATTCGCCCGTTGCCATTTTTGGTAGCCACGCTTGTTTTTGTTCTTCAGTACCGTGGTCTAAAATATAAGGCGCGACAATGCCTGAATGCACCATACCGCCAAATCCCGATTGATTGGCCTCAGTCTGTGCGTAGATAAGCGCCGCTTCATGACCAAAATCGCCGCCGCCGCCGCCATACTCGCTTGGTATCGCCGCACACAAAAAACCCATCTCGCCCGCCTCTTCCCACGCAGCGCGATCGATCATGCCATTTTTGCGCCACTGCTCATCTTTAGGATCCCAAGATTGAAACATTTTCAGGGCGCTGTCATACACCATCTGATGCTCTTCGGTCATCCAGTTTGGGGTAAATTTTTCGATACTCATGGTGTCTATCCTTGACAAGGTGGAGTGAATAACAGCTATATAGTCAAGTCTATATAAATCCGCTACATCGTCATCCTCGCTAAGCATACTAATGTATAACTTGCACTCGGTTTCCTTGTATCAAAATTATATTGAACTGACTATATCTAAGCATTTTTTAAATTATGGTAATTTATATTACCGTTATAGATATACGATAAATTCTTTGTATTTATTAATACACGAGTCTTATACTAGGCTACGAAAAACCACTTCGCAATCAATTAAATAAAAATGGTAATTTACATTACTTGTTAGTTTAATCACGTTAAATTATCGAGCAAATCATTTCACTAGTAGGACGTATCAAATAGCCAATATTTTAAGAAGCGATAAATATGAAAACCTTTAGTCAGTCAGATAGCCTCACGCAAACTCGATCTCTAGCGCCCCTATCCGATATGCGGCCCGCAACTTTGGATAAAATTGAGCAAGCTGTTCGTAAGGTCTTTGCAGGATTTGACGCCAATGAGGTGACGATGGCGCAGATTGCAAAGTCTGCAAACGTCTCTTTGCAAACGCTCTACAAGTACTTCGGGGATAAGCAAACACTGTTTTATACCATTATGGATATTGTGCTCGGCAGATTAGCGGCCCGGATTATGGATCATTTGCAAGGGATTGATAGCGTACAAGATCGTCTACGTAAGACGCTGTGGGTCTGCTTTGATTTTGTCGATGCGCATCCAGATGCAGTGATGGTGCTGTCTTCTGTGTCGGCCTCGCGGATACGTAATATCGCAATCTATGAAAACAAAGAGTTAATTGGGGCGTTTTTGGCGGTATTAGAAGATGGACAAAATCGTGGGGTGCTCAATGACACTGTCCCACTGCACATACTGTTCGATGTGTTTATGGGGTTTATCAGTCGCCTTGGTTTAATGCATACCATTCGCCAAACGGAAACACCGTTAAATGCAGAGTTTGACGCGCTATTTGCGATTTTATGGCGCGCCATCTCTAAACCTGAAGCTTAAAATGAATTTTATAAAACTAACATTTATCAGTGTTTGACTCTTACAAGAAAACATAACGTAAACACCAAAAAGCCCCACGATAAAGTGAGGCTTTTTTATATTTTTTTTAGTCAATTTGATTATTCAATCAATGCAATTAACAGCTTGTGCTGTTTATACGCTCAAAGCTTTTTAGATACTGCTAGATTTTGGCAATCCATACTCTGCACGGTCGATCACATGATTGTCTTGTTCAATAGTCAATCGATAGTCTTTGATAATACCGTTATATGGCAGATTACCTTCGTACTGTTGATAATGCTCGCAGATACTTTCTTGAATCACTGACTCACGCGCAACCTTATTCAGTTTAGCAAAGTCATTAGGCAGAGTGACTTGTGCAAAACGCGAGGCAGCACCGCGAGACATCCAGTGTGCGCCACTCGTAAATTCAAAATCCATTTCGGCTCGCAAACGATAGCTAGGCGTAACGTCAGCCTCATTCGTTAAGTCATATTGGATCTGAGCAATATCTTCTGCGAATGGCTGATACGGTATTTCCAGTACTTCAAATAGCTTCGCTAAAAACTCATCTGCCGTAAAGTATTTATCCATGTAACTGCCATCAAGTCCAAGATATCTATTGCATAGTACATGGCGCAGGCGGTCACAGGCAGGTATGGTGTGCTTGAGCGGATAGCCCATTTTTTTAACGATGTTCTGCGGGCGCAGCTCAGACAACTCTATTTGATCGATAATATATTTCGCTAGAGAATGACGCGGTTGGTAACGGCGGGTATACTTGGATTGATTGGTAATATGGCTCATGATATCGAACACCTTAGACTCCTGTTACTCCGACGAAAAAGTATGATATACGCCCAAATAGGCAAAAAATCAGGCACAAATGAGGTTGTCGGAGTACAGGCTCATGCGCTTTACCAAGGTTATTTTATATCGTGCTGGAAGTTGCAAGGTTTATCACGCTGCCATGAAACGGTTGTCACGGACGGCGATAACAAAACTGTTAAACCCACGATAGATCGTTTAACGATAATAGCACATCAGATGACAAAAAATAAATACCGATATTTGTGACTGTTTGTGAATACTTCTTTTTCATGTTGCGCATTCAATCTTAGACTTTTCGATGCACCATTTATTCATGTGCTAACACGAGGTTCAACGTCGAAATATTAAGGTTGAAGTATTAAAAATTAACGTTTAGCGATTGACGTCAACGACTATTCGACCACGAACCTTGCCATCCAACAATTCACTTGCTGTCGGAATGACTTCGCTTAGACCAATCTCTCTGGTGATTGCATCTAATTGCGTCATATCCAAGCTTGTACTCAAACGTTGCCACGCTTCTACACGCTCATCATAAGGTCGCGTCACGCTATTAATACCAAGCAAACTGACACCGCGTAAAATAAATGGCGCAACAGTAGCAGGGAAATCCATGCCTTGAGCCAGTCCACAAGTAGCGACTAAACCATCCTCACAGGTACTGGCACAAACGTTGGCCAGTGTATGACTACCAACAGAATCAATTGCGGCTGCCCATCTCTCTTTTCCAAGTGCGCGTCCCGGACTACTTAATTCAGCACGGTCTATGATCGTCGTTGCACCAAGGCTCTTTAAGTATTCGGCTTCTTCCAGACGTCCCGTAGAGGCAGTTACAGAATAACCTTGGTTTGCTAAAAGTGCGATGGCAAAGCTACCAACACCGCCATTAGCACCCGTCACCAATACTTCGCCACGCTCCGGTGTCAGTCCATGACGCTCTAATGCGATTATACAAAGCATTGCGGTATATCCTGCTGTACCTATCGCCATCGCCTGACGTTCAGTCATCGAGTCAGGGAGCGGGATAAGCCAGTCACCGTTTAATCGCGCTTTTTGTGATAGACCGCCCCAATACTTCTCACCCACACTCCAACCATTTAACAATACCTTGTCACCAGCTTTGTAGCGGGGATGGCTGCTTGTTTCGACGGTACCCGCTAAATCAATCCCTGGAACCATGGGAAATGTGCGTACCACAGGGCTACGACCCGTGATGGCCAATCCATCTTTGTAATTGAGTGTGCTATATGCCACACGAACCGTGACATCGCCTTCTGGTAATTGCGTGTCCTGTATCTCAGTCAGATTAGACTGATAAACATCGTCATTTTTTTCGATTAATATTACTTTAAACATAGTAGCTCCTATTTAGACCAATCGTCTATAAATGAGTAAAAAATAATTTAGACCGGTCGTCTAAAAATATAAATAAAAACATTACTTCTGTATTCCTGCTACAAAACCCCGGAAAAAAGTATCTAATGGACTGACACCTTGCACCAACTTAGCACGCAAAACAGCACCTTCCCAACCAATCCAAAAGAAAGCAGCAAGCTCATCACAATCACTATTAGCAGGTAGTTGTCCTTGTTGTACCGCCAGACGCAAGCAAGCCGCTAAACGCTCCTGCCAATCAAGCAGTATGTTTTCTAGCTCACAGCGAAAACTCTCAGGCAACACGACAATCTCTTGACCCAAGTTACCTACCAAACAGCCGCGTCGAAACTCATGCTTAATCATTCCTGACTTTGCATCTTCAACGAAGTCACTAATACGCTGCATGGGAGATACTTGCTCATTCAGAAAACAATGATCTAGCTTGCGAGCAAAATATAACGCGTACTGCCGTAATACTTCCTGGCCAAACGCTTCTTTGTTTTTGAAGTAATTGTAAAAGGAACCCTTAGGCACATTGATACGTTTGAGTATGGCATCGATACCAGTAGTCGCAAAGCCTTGCTCTGTCAGCATCTCCATCCCAGATTTCAAAAGAGCTTCACGGGTATCCGTAAACTCTCGTTCAACATTGGGTGGACGCCCTCGACGGGCTTTTGGCTTAGTAATCGTCATGCACAAATATTATGACCGATCGTCTTTAATGTCAATCAATTATTTTAAGTGGTTTATTTCCCATCAGTCGCTTGAGTTTTTTGACTATCCTTGTCATCAGTCTTCACCATGATATGTCGCCTCATCCATCCAAACGATGGGATCTTCGCACAGATGAGTTAAGTGATACCAAATATCACTACTACGAGCGATACGGTGATGACCGTCTGCAAAGTAATCAACGTCCCAGCTATTAGGTAGATTTACTAAGGTTCGTCTAGCCACTGCCACATCAAGACTTTCATCATCGACTTCTACCATCACCCGCACCATCTCGGTATTGGTCGTGGGAAAAGACAGCTTCATATCAGCCACTACTGGGATACGGTCAGCCAATACCTCATTTGGATAGATACAAGGCGCAATCAATAGCGCGCGCAAGTTATATTTATGGGCAAAATGATTGGCAAACCAACCACCAAGCGAATGCCCTGCCAACACCACTCGCGGGTACTGTGCGATTTTCTCGCGAATCAATGCATCATAAATCTCAAATATTTCTACAAAACTCTCGCGGTAATTGACCGTTTGACAGTATTTTGGCTTACGCGTGATACAGGTATATTTGCTGGTCTCATTGCTTGAATCGAGACCATGAAAAAACAGTAAAAACGTATCATTGTTTTCAATAGGAAACATCATAAGGTTCTCCTTTTTTAATTATTATTTAGGTTTTTTCTTGATAATTTGGCTTATAAATCAAACTGGTTTTTGGTTAGCAACCTGCACTTGGTACAAGCTTAAAAGCTCCTCACAAGCCCGCATTGAGATATTTTTTGCAAAGCCTTCATTAAACCAAAAGTCGTAAACCGCTTGGATAATGGCTTTCACCGCTTCCGCATTTTCTGGCTTTTGTTCTGTTAGTTTCATCGCAATGTCTTGCGCTTGTATATCCGACTCGCTATAGGGCGCGCTCCAGCCCACGCCATAACGATAGAGCACATCATTGATTGCCAATATGAATATGGCATTGGACACCCCAAATGAACCGATAAGCCTGTCAAGCATTGCACAGCGCTCTTCATAAATACTGACCTCTATCGGCATATCAGCTTGCTCAAACAGACAATCACAACTCACAATGTGCGAGGGTTGACTAAAATCATCCCACAGCAGTGGATAAATTCCGCGAATTCCGCCTTTTTCCACTACATTAAATTGCCAAATCGCATAATGAGTATCTGGCCCTTTATAGGGCACATGTATGAACCACTGCATCATCGCATCACTGTCATACATGATATGAGTACTACCAATCCGCACACCCTGCTTAGGTAATACATCTTGATACACACTATCCATGTCATCACTATAGAGCGTCACTTTACGTAAGTTTTCATCACTGCTATCGCCTAGCTTTGCTCGTGCTTCAGTTATGTTTCGATAGGGTTTAAATGGCGCTACCCATCTGAGCGGCTCATCAGTATTATTCACGAAGTAAATATCATCTTCATAACTGTCTACAGGAACCGTTTCGAGGTAAAACAATGGCTGTTTTCGTACTCGATCTCTCTCATCATTTGCTAGTGCCGTTATACCAGATAGCTTTGAGCCATCCGACCACTCGAAATTATCTAACCGTTTTTGTTCAAACTGATACGTTAATATCGTCATATTTATATCCTTATTATTTTGATTGGTTGTTTAGCTGCAGTTTTTCGTTGTTGTTATATTCTAAATTCCGATTTCAAGCCAGCCGAATCTATTCGCCATTGTTTAAATGACGTCATTATCTATAAAGTTAAGTAAATTAATCGACTTGGTAAGGTAGTAGTTTTTAATTCCGATAGGCTTTTTAACCACAGTTTTCCGCTGTTACATTGCTAATATTTTTGCAACGCCAACGAGTTTTTTCTACTAAGTTTCTTGTTTATTAATAAAGATGGTTTTTTGGGTTTGTACAGGCGCAGAAGTTTAGGATTAAACGTAAATAACACTACTAGAAAGACTTCGCTAAGATAGCGTTTAAAAACTCAGTTAAGAAGTGAAGCGTTGCGCTCCGAGGGTTAACTGGTTTTCATCTAATGTTATTTTGCCTGACCTAATAAATATAGTATAAGCTCACATAAAAATAAAGCTGTTTAAAACCTTATACGACAACTGGTGTCGCTTCTTTTTAAATGAATTGTAGTTTAATCATTAGCAAGCATCCCAACGCATTAAGTATCATTAGCGATAGTTTCATAAGTTTCATATTACTCAAGTATCCTCAATAAACATCCAATTAACAATCCTTATCAAAAAACACCTTTCATGATTGACGTGGGCTTGCTATCTTGCCCCGCAAACCTTGTATTCTAATTAAGCCTGCCCCACTTTGACCTATCACACGTAGTATTCGCATCTGTATTGGATTTTATGACACATAACCTTGAGGCCAGCTCAAACGCTCGCCGAACTCAGTATTTTCAAGTATTTTTGATGGGCGTTAGTGCCTTTATTATGAACACCACAGAATTTGTCCCTGTGGCGCTGTTGAGCGACATTGCCCAAGACTTTTCTATTACGACGGCAGAGACTGGCTGGATGTTGACACTCTATGCTTGGATTGTCGCAGCGATGTCATTACCACTAATGCTACTGACCAGTCGATTTGAGCGCAAACGCTTGCTCTTGGGGCTTTTTGCCGTATTCATTGCCAGTCACGTACTTTCCGTATTTGCATGGAGCTTTGACGTGCTGCTCATTAGCCGAGTTGGGATTGCGTTATCGCATGCGATATTTTGGTCCATCACGGCCGCAATCGCGATACGTGTCGCACCTGAAGGCAAAAAAGCCATGGCGCTTAGCGTACTGGCGACGGGTACGTCGTTAGCAATGGTACTCGGTGTGCCGCTAGGACGCTTAATTGGGCAATGGTTTGGCTGGCGGGCTACCTTTGGCGGTATTGGCGTCATTGCCTCAATTGTATTTATTCTACAAGCGAGACTCTTACCGACGTTACCTAGTATGTTTGAAGGATCTTTTAGAAAGATTCCAGAACTCCTTAAAAACCCCCTATTAGTCTGTTTGTACCTGCTTATTTTATTGGTCTTTACAGCCCACTACACGGCTTATTCTTATATAGAACCATTCATGCGCCAAGTCGGTAATATCAGTGAAAACGCTGCTACTTTTGTACTGTTATTATTCGGTGCAGCTGGAATTGTAGGCAGTGTGATTTTTAGTCGTTGGGGCGATCGGTTCAATACCAGATTGATGCTGATATCGACCATACTGATGCTCGTGTCTATGCTGGCGCTATTGCTAGCAGTGACCTCTGTATGGGCGCTCAGCTTTATCGCCTTACTGTGGGGCGCGGCACTCATGCTACTGATTATCTCAATGCAGGCCAAAGTCATCATGGTCGATGTCAATGCGCAAGACATGCTGATGTCGATGTTCTCAGGTATTATTAATTTGGGGATTGGTACGGGTGCACTATTTGGTGGTTATGCCGTCACGCACATCTCACTATCTAGCGTAGGATATACAGGTGCTGCTATCGCAGTTGTGGCGTTACTCTTGATGCTATTTATGATCAAGCGCTTTCCTGAATTGAGTAAACGACTTGGCTAAATAATAAGTCGATATTAAAGGATAGCCAAAAAATAGCAGTCGGGAAGGAACCGTCAGAGAACAATAAGCAGAATGCCAGCCATATAAATGGGCTGGCATTTTTTGTTATGGTCTATGAAAGCATTACGAGGATTGCTTAGATACTCATTGAACGAACGTTCAGGTGCAGTTATACTAATTTTATTGGACATGAGTATGCTTAGGCTATAAGTATATTTAATAAAGGACTGATAGGGATTAAGCACAAAAGGATGAGTGTGAAATGGATATTATTCAAAACAAGGAAGTCATTACCTACGATCTAAATTTAGTAACGATATATATTGCGAATTTTCAACTTGTTGGAGATTCGTGATGGCTAATGGAATGACTCAAAAAGACAGTCCAGATCAAAGAAATCAAGATAACACTGCGCCCCTTAGATTGGGTAAATTGCATTACGCTTGGATAGTCGCTGCGACAGGTTCTATAGCAATGTTCTGTGGACTTGGGTTAGGACGATTCGCATTTGGCATGTTACTGCCATCCATGTCATCTTCTTTAGGATTAAATTATACCCAAAGCGGAATCTTGGGATTCACTAACCTAATAGGATATCTCGTTGCGGTGCTTCTAAGCCCGTTTATTCTACCTCGGTTTGGTACTCGAACGACTGCGACAGCTAATCTACTCCTCATTGCTATCTCTATGCTTGGTATGGCTTTTACCACCAGTTTCCCAGTACTCTGCGCACTCTATGTATTGACAGGTATCGGTAGCGGCGGTGTGGTCTTACCAATGATGAGCGTCATGTCGCATTGGTTTTTTCCTTCGCACCGCGGGCTTACTCTAGGACTGGTCATGGCTGGGCCTGGATTTGGTATCATTTTATCAGGCTTTGTCGTACCCAAACTCTTACCTATCTCTACCCTACTGTCTTGGCAGACAGGCTGGCTAATTTTTGCCGTGATTAATATTGCGGTAGCTTGGCTTACTTCTACTTTAATTCGCAATCATCCAGACGATGTCAGCCAAAATCCTTTTGGGCGCGCACCCACCTTACCTGTTAAAAATAAGAAAAAACTAGAACGTAGCAATATTAAGCTGCTCGTACATTTAGGTGTCATCTTTGCTATTTATGGTGCTACTTATATGGTTTACGTTACCTTTATCGTGACCAGTATGGTTGGCTCGTATCAACTGAGTGAAGCGTCTGCTGGTGGTGTTTGGGCATGGATTGGACTGCTTAGCATGTTCTCAGGCATGTTGTTTGGCTGGATTTCTGACCATATTGGTAGACGCCTTGGTCTGGCGCTGGCTTTCTTCTTCCTTGCCATCGCTTATCTGTTGGTCGGACTGACTGATTGGAGTTTAGGGCTGTACTTGTCAATTATTCTGTTTGGCTTAGTGGTGTGGAGTGTGCCTGTCATTATGGCAGCTTCTGCAGGCGATTATTTCGGGCCTGCTGCTGCGGCAAGTGCACTCGCAGCGCTGACTTTTGCTTTTTCAGGTGGACAGGCTCTTGGGCCAGTAGCCGCAGGTTATCTTGCAGAAATCACTGGGGACTTTAGTATCAGTTATATGATATCTGGTATCGCAGCTTTTGTAGCACTTGGACTTGCCTTATTATTGCGTCCACAAAAACAAGCTTAATTCCAGTTTCCATAGTATTGATACTGCTAGCTATACTTTACTCTTGCCGCCAGTGACATAGATATGCGCATTTGGCCTGATTATCTTATTGTGGAGTGCTGAGTTTATACTATTTATGACTAAGCAGTTGCTTGGATTAAATAAGCAATATCGATAGATAGCTCTTATACTTTTCAACAAAGACAACTAAATAAAAATCAGGTGCCTACAGCATAATTACATAGAAGGAAACAAAATATTATGTGAGCGAGACAGTATGATTTTTTAATACTTGATCCCCCTTTTTTATGCTCTAAAAACTTACTTAAATCAGGGAATATTCTTGCAATTTTGCAATCAAAACGATTGCTAGCTTTCTAAAAAGTGGTTACACTCGGTTGACAAACTATTACATTGATGACAAGGAAGTCGCTATGCCTCGTAATACTTTACGTTCTAAAATTAGCCATACCTCTCTCAAAACTCTTACCAAAAGTATGCTTGCTATCAGCCTATCTATCGCTGGTATTTCTCACGCAAATGCTTATGACAGCGTCACCTTTTTCGGTGATAGCTTGACCGATGGTGGCTATTTTAGTCAAGTTGTACCAGGTCCTGCTCAGTTTACCACCAACCCTGACAACACATGGGCGACCTCATTCGCTGAACAACTGGGAACAACCTCTGTTCCCATTGTTTATCTTGGAAATCAAACTGGCAATAACTATGCCATTGGTGGCGCGCGAGCTGGTGAAGAGGTTATAAATACAGATTTTGGATTTCCAGTGGATATAGCCTCCGCCAAAACTCAAACAAACAGTTATTTAGCCAATAACAAAGTAGACCCTAATGGTCTATATGTAGTGTGGGCCGGTGCAAATGATTTGAGGACAGTTAATACTACTAACGCTCAAAGTGTTATTAGTGCAGTAGTAGGAAGTCAAATTTCAACAGTTCAAGCGCTTAAGAACAGCGGTGCAAATTATATTTTAGTTCCTAATATTCCTGATATTGGCTTAACTCCTGAAGCTATTAAAGGCGGAGCCACGGTACAAGGACAAAGTACCTTTATTACTAATCAGTATAACAAAGCTATGCTGAGCGGTGTGGCGGCTACTGGTGCAAATATTATACCGCTGGATACTTTTAGTTTATTACGTCAAATCGTTGATAATCCTTCAGCTTATGGCTTTACTAATGTTACCGAGGGAGCTTGCAATACGGAAAGCTCATTAACTTGTGGACGTACTGATCTTGTCACACCAGATGCAAATGAAACTTATCTTTTCGCTGATGGCATACATCCAACAGGTGCTACTCATCAACTGATCGCTGACTATGCAAACGCTGTTGTCACTGCGCCTAGCTTAATCGGCGTTTTGCCACATATTGCAACGACAACTGGACTTGCAACCAATGAACGCTTACAGTCACACGTCAACCAAATTCAAAGCAGTGAGCAAAAACCTGCCCGTACACTATGGGCCGTCGGTGAAGTCGCTAATCAAGAAATTGCAGGGTTTGATGGTGATAATAATACTCAAGTATTGTTTGGCGTAGATTTTGCGCATCCTAACTCAGCCAATGCAGTGACAGGCTTGTATGGCAATATCACCCAAAAAGACTTTGAAAACTCAGACGTTGGCACAGGTTTGAGCGATATTGATCTAGGAGAGGTCGGTTTTGGTGTCTATCATAGCAACAAGTTTGGCGGTTTACAGATCAATGGTGCTGCAGGATTTGGCAACATGGATGTCGATGTCACACGTGCTGTGACACTAGGCATTAACCAACAACAGTTTAAGTCAAATGCTGACGGCAAGCGCTTTTATGCCAACTTACAGGCAGGCTACCCAATGCAAGTGAGCAATATTGCCGTTACGCCTTATATCGGTGCAACAGCGAGCCGCGTAAAAATTGACGGACTCAAAGAAAAAGAGATGTCTGGCATTGCTATGCAGTTCGATGAGCAGAAATACTCTACGACATATGGCAAGCTTGGTCTTAAGGCTAATCATAGCTTGATGAACAACCTCAACTTATTTGGTGACATTCATTACCAAAAGCAGCTGAGTGATAATCGTGAAGCAGTAACCGCACGTTTGAATACGCTACCAAATATCAGCTTTGAGACGCCTATGGTCGAAACTGATGATGATAATGTTGCTATGACACTTGGCCTATCTAGAAGCTTTGGTCTATTGAATGCCAACGCTGGTGTCACACATTCACAAGGTAATGACGACGACTCAACCAGCCTATTCATTGGACTCAATGGCGCATTCTAAATAAGTATTTAATATAGAGTAATGGTATAGGTGATAATTAATCGCCTATACCATTATAAATTCAAAAACCGCTACAATATGCTATAGCTTTTGCTCTATAAATTTTCTGCCACACAGTTTCTCAACGACAAAACCTAATATCATAAATTTTCTAAAAATCTACTTTACCGCGTAAAGCCTTTGTCTTACCACGTTGGGTCTTTTTATCCACCCGTTTACGTTTGGCACTTCTACTTGGCTTGGTAGGCCTTCTCGTTTTATTAACGTAAGTGGCTTTGGTGATAAAACTTTGCAAACGTTCAAGCGCATCTATTTTATTGCGCTCTTGCGTACGAAACTGTTGCGCCTTGATAATTAGCACGCCTTCCTTGGTTATTCGGCTATCTTTGCTATTTAGCAGTCGCTGCTTGTACTCATCACTCAGACTTGAGTTGTTAATATCAAAACGCAGGTGAATGGCAGAAGATACTTTGTTGACATTCTGCCCACCTGCGCCTTGCGCTCGTATGGCGCTGATCTCTACCTCATTATCATTGAGGCTGGTATTATTAATGAAAATCATAGTATGCTTTTATCGAATGTGAATGGATATGGTTTATGATAAAGCATTATATAGTCAATCCTCTATAAATTAGGTACGGTGTCAGTCTCGCTTAGTATACTGCTTGTAATACTTTCACTCGGCTTTCTAGGGCGTGTCCTCATTTTAAAAATGGTGATAAAAATGAGATAAATCGCAGTCAAACAAGGAAAATAGCGCAGATAATATCGAGATATTAGTCAGCTATTTGACGCTGTTTGGCAAGATTTAGCCATTTTTAACCCATTTAGATGACCATCGATTGAATTGAGGACACGCTCTAGTATCTAAATTATATTGAACCAACTACTTATATTGAACCAACTATGGATTGGTCTGCTACTTTGCCAACAGTTGACGACTGCGCTCAATCACTGGTGCATCGACCATCTCACCATCTATTTTGAATATTGCCTGTCCGCTTCGCTCATACTCCTCGACTACACGCTGTGCGAATAACAGGGCCTCATCTGTTGGCTGCAATGCTTGTTGGACGACTGCCACTTGTTTGGGATGAATACACAGCATTCCTGACATCCCCATTTGTGACCATAGCTGTACTCGGGCGCTTAGCCCTATCTGATCATTAAAGTCCGGATAAATGGTATCGATGGGCGCTGCTAACTCATGTACTTTAGATGTCAGGATGAGTTGATAGCGAATCTGGTTGGCAACGATATCCGCAGCAGGCGTTCCTACTTGTACTTGCAAATCGTTGCACAGATCTAAAAATCCATAACTAAACGCGGCCAACCCGACTGCTTTTGCCATACTATCGAGTTGATACAATCCTATCGCATTCTCAATCATTGCAATCACGGGTAAATTGGTAAGCTGATGTACGTTATTAATATCTTCTGCTTGCTCAGCTTTGGCCAATAACACGCCAGCCAAATTAGGCATCTTCTGACAGAGCACTATGTCCTTAAAAAACTCCTCGCTACCTGCTTTATTGATACGTAGCCAAATCGGTTGATAACCTGCACTGTCGTGATATTGCTGTAATGCTTCGCGTGCGGATGCTTTATCTTCTGGCGCAACGGCATCTTCTAAATCTACAATAACCGCATCTGCACCACTAGCAAAGGCTTTCGCTACTCTATCAATGCGAGTCGCTGGCACAAACAGCCATGTTTTATTTTGAGAAATCGTTTTTATTTTATTGTTGATAATTGAATCCATGCTTAATTCCTATATTGCCCAAGTAGCTATTAGCATATTTATTATGCCACTATACAGCTGATGTTCATTTAAAATTAGCAATTTATTAGATAGTGCAAAACCAAGATTACTTAGACATTCTATTAAAAAACCAAATCAAAAAAACCGCATGAAAATTAATCTCATGCGGTTCTTGAGTCTCATGCAGTTTTAAACAATTACTTTCTTATCTAACCTATGTCTTATAGATTGTCTAATTAAGCCAGCATGCCACCATCGACAACGATAGTCGCGCCTGTGGTATAGCTTGAGGCATCAGACACTAGATACAATACGGTACCAGCCATTTCATCAGGCTCAGCCACACGTCCTAGCGGAATTGAGTGTAGCGCCATTTTTAAGACTTTATCGTTAGTAGTCAAAGCCGAGGCAAACTTAGTATCCGTCAAACCTGGCAATAGCGCGTTGACACGGATATTAAGTGGGCCACATTCTTTAGCAAATGCTTTGGTCATGCTGATGACAGCTGCTTTGGTGATTGAGTAGATACCTTGCTTATCGCCTGCTACTAAACCATTGACCGATGCGGTATTTAAGATGACACCGCCGCCCTGCTCTTTCATCATTTTGCCAGCAGCCGTTGACATAAAGAAGTAACCACGGATGTTAACTTCAACCGTTTTATCAAAGGCGGCTAAATCCGTATCTAAGATATGGCCATAGTAAGGGTTGGCTGCTGCATTATTAACTAAGATATCAATTTGACCAAATTCACTTTTGATATGCTCAAAAATTGAGTTAATTTGTTCCATATCTCCTACATGACAAGCAAAAGCACTGGCCTTATGACCGTCAGCTTTGATGCTATCAGCGACTGCTTGGCAAGCATCGATTTTGCGGCTTGAGACGATAACGTGCGCGCCTCTGGATGCCAATAGACGGGCAATAGACTCACCAATACCACGGCTAGCACCAGTTACTAGAGCAACCTTACCGGTTAAATCAAATAAATCTTTCATCATTATTCCTTATATTTTTATAAACTTTATATTTTCAATAATTTTTGAGTGCTAAATTCATGTATCTAAAACGTTTATCTAAAATCAGATAACTAAACGCAGATAACTAAACGCAGATAACTAAACGCAGATAACTAAACGCAGATAACTAAACGCAGATAA
>NZ_CAJHBS010000027.1 GCF_904846705.1 Psychrobacter sp. Pi2-52 | reverse complement strand
GTACTGTAGGCGCTGGTGTTGTTGCTAACGTATTGAACTAATCCTTAAGTCTCAGCAATGAGCTTATGAATTAGTCATAAAAAAGGCCATCCTATCTAGGGTGGTCTTTTTTTTGCGATAAAAAATAAATAATTTGGTCACTTACTTATATAATCTAAGTACAACCAAATGATGAGACTAATTAAATGAAAGTCATGTTTGTGATAGAAGCATTACCAACGAATGCAGTAGAACTCGAAAACGTTATTCAAACCGTTGCTGATATAGAAGCGATGGTGCAACCAGATGATGCTTGGAATCAGAAAACGTTGACAGAGTTGCTTGAGCAGGACAGCATTCGTCTGCTGATTGCTTACGATCAAGCCAAAGAAGAGAGTGTCTCTCACTGTGAAATAGTTGGCTATTGCTTATATCAAACGACTTTTGAGCAAGCAGAGGTGTTGCGTATCGGAACTGATCCAAAGTACCAACGTCAGGGCATTGCTTCACAGGTATTAAATAAACTGCATGAGCTGTTACAGCTTAATCAGGTCGAAAGTCTTTTGTTAGAAGTACGTGCCGATAATGCAGCGGCGATAGCGTTATACGAGCAACAAGCATTTAGC
Source organism: Psychrobacter sp. Pi2-52 (assembly GCF_904846705.1). Classification (GTDB taxonomy): domain Bacteria; phylum Pseudomonadota; class Gammaproteobacteria; order Pseudomonadales; family Moraxellaceae; genus Psychrobacter. The sequence continues at coordinate 37,894 of NZ_CAJHBS010000027.1, read as the reverse complement.
ATCATTCATAGACGCAAAGGATATTATAAAGTGCCACATGAACCAGCAATCGATGCATTAATCATGCAGCACACTTATATTTAATGAAGAGAGTAAAGCTTAATAAAAAATAAGCAGTGATAATAAAAGTGGCTATAACCGCTATGATATAAAAGCAGGGTTAGCTAAGATTTAAACTTTATTGCAAATGAATTTTCTTTTTACAAACTTCCACATCAAGCTGATAATCGCTATCTGCTTTCATTCGACCTAAAATATCCAAGCGTTCGCTGAGCAGCTCAACCATTATGCTGATATTGGCTTGTTGTTTTTCGACTTGTTCTAGCTTTTGCTGAGTGAGTAAAAGCTGTGAATCAATATCCAAATGACCATCATAATAATCATTTAGACTGTTTTTGATTTCGGTAAGCGTAAAGCCAATAGCTTGCGCGCTTTTGATCAGCTCTATGCGTTCGATACATTCTGGATGAAATTCGGTATATAGGCGTGAGCCTGCCTGACGCTTGCGAGATTTTAGTAGGCCTAATTGCTCGTAATGGCGAACCGTATCTTTGGTCGTATTGGCTTTTGCTGCTAGCTCTCCAATCAATAGAAACGATGTATCAAGTGCCATAATAACCTCTTATTTTTTCGTTATGATAATCATAACTCTAGTTGCCACGGCGATTCGCTATCCAGTAGCGATACGGCTAACGGTTTATGAGAGTGCTTTTGCCATGGCACAGACTGGCTGCCTATCAAGTTGTCTAACTGAGTTAGAAAGTCAGCACGCGGTAAGGTAGTCGCACCTAAGCTCATCAAATGATCATTCGGTAGCTGACAGTCGACGAGTGCGACATCACTTTGCTCACATAAGCGCATTAGACCCCAAAACGCTAGCTTTGACGCATTAGATGCTCGATGAAACATTGATTCACCAAAATAGATGCCGTTTATTTTTAACCCGTATAATCCGCCAATCAGTTGACCTGCTTCGTCCCAAACTTCAATGCTATGAGCAAAGCCTTGCGCATGCAGTTTGGTATAGGCTTCGATCATCTCATGATGAATCCAAGTATGCTCACCTTCAGGCTGATTGTCATTAAGGCCATCACTGCGCGGTAAGCTACAGGCATGTATGACATCGTCAAAAGCTTGATTGAGCGTCACTTGCCAACGTTCGCGATTTGCCTGCTTACGTAGAGACTTGCTCGGTTGATAGGCAGAGGGGACAATCACACAACGCGGCTCGGGACACCACCAAGCAATAGGCTCATCTTCGTTAAACCAAGGAAATAGCCCCTGAGCGTAGGCTGATATCAGCGTTTCAGGCGCTAGGTCACCGCCCATAGCGACGATACCAATACCATCAGGATCGATAGAAATAGGATCGGGAAAGTCATAACGCCCAAGACTTTTTAAAGTCTCAGGCGTAATGTGTTTATCGTTCTGTTGAGTAAAGTTGCCCATTTAGGCTTCTTTATCTGCAGTTAGTGTTGAATCGTAAGTGTGATCACGAGCGACGGTTTCGCCCAGTGCATCCAAGTACTTTTCAGCATCCAGCGCAGCCATACAGCCTGTACCAGCAGAAGTGATGGCTTGACGGTAGACGTTATCTGCTACGTCACCTGCGGCAAACACACCTTCAATACTGGTCTGAGTGGCATTACCATTCAGGCCGCTATTAACGATCAGGTAGCCATCTTTCATGTCTAATTGACCTTTGAACAAGTCAGTGTTTGGCTTATGACCAATAGCGACAAACATACCCATTGTGTCTAGTTGTTTGGTGCTGCCATCAATCATCGATTCGATAACGATGCCATTGACGCCCATGTCATCACCGACCACTTCTTTTACTTGATGGTTCCATTCGATTTTGACATTACCATTTTTGGCTTTTTCAAATAGCTTATCTTGCAAGATTTTTTCAGAGCGCAAGCTGTCACGGCGGTGTACTAAGGTCACTTCAGACGCAATATTAGACAAGTACAAAGCTTCTTCAACCGCTGTATTACCACCACCAATCACCGCAACTTTTTGGTTCTTATAAAAGAAACCATCACAAGTGGCACAGGCTGATACGCCAAGACCTCTGAACTTAGTCTCTGATTCTAGTCCCAAGTACTGTGCAGATGCACCAGTTGAAATAATGAGCGCGTCACAAGTATAGCTACCGTTGTTACCTGTCAATTGAAAAGGACGCTCGTTTAGGTTTACTTCGTTGATATGATCGTAGACCAGTTCAGTACCGAAACGTTCAGCATGTGCTTTCATACGTTCCATCAATGCAGGACCTGTCAAATCATGCGCATCGCCTGGCCAGTTGTCGACTTCGGTAGTGGTGGTTAATTGTCCACCGACTTCCATTCCAGTAACCATAACTGGCTTGAGGTTAGCGCGTGCTGCATAGACTGCGGCAGAGTAGCCAGCAGGGCCTGAGCCTAAAATAATGAGCTTTTCGTGACGTGGAGCAGTAGTGTCAGTTGCCATGAGTTGTTCCTTGCTAAATATACGAATTAAAAATGTAAGTTATAAATATAATAAAAGACGAATATCAAAAATGACTACGAATATGCTTCTTCTAATTGCTGTGTGATAATAACATAAGGGCACAGCGCACAAAGTGCAAGTTTGCTAAAACAAACACAGGTATCATTAGAATCAAAGGATAAACGGTTTTGGAATATAAGTACGAAACATCATGTGTATTTTATAGAATTTAGGCAATACAGCTAGCCATATTTTGCCACTCGTGTTTCGCTAACCAGCTGTTTTCTTACGCAAAGTGTCTACTGATTTACTTTCTTACACGCTTTCTTGATAAGACTGTCGCCACTGCACCTATGTATTTGTTATTATAAGAAGTTATGCCAAGTGTAGTAGGAGCCAAGCGATAACGGTTGTTTCAAGGCTCTATGATCGGCACATGCCAAACAAACACTTCGCTCGGTACATTTATGTCAACACTTTATGTCAGCATGATTAGGCTTAGTCATGCATTGGCGACCATTTAGTATTAACAACAAGGCAGATCTTACGTGATATCAGCACCGCTTATTGAGTATTTAAAAAAGGGAATGTTTACCCTCCTTGGGTTAATACTGGCCGTTTATCTGTTTGTCATTTTGATGACTTACACAGGCAACGATCCTAGCTGGTCGCACATTAGTAGTGACATGACCACGATTAATAATATGGGCGGCGAGGCAGGCGCATGGTTATCCGATTTGCTATATAGCTTTTTTGGGTTTGGTGCTTGGTGGTTTTTGGCATTCGTGGTTTATGAATCTATTTTGATTTGGTGGGAAAACAAGCCAACATTTTGGCTCATGCGATTGGTCGCTTATGTGTTTTTGCTATTAAGTGCTAGCGCATTATTTGCCCAATTGGTCTCTTTAGTTCAGCAAGTCACGAACCCTGACGCAATCGGCCTCGAAGGTGTCGCTGGTGGTATCATCGGGCTAGAATTGCAGGCGCGTTTGGCACAGCTACTATCGCAGTGGGGGAGTGTGGTTTTCTTAGCAGTATTCGTTGTGATTACCGCTACGTTTGCCTTTAATATCCATTGGATGACGATATATCAAAAGGTTCGTGCGCTGTCGTGGCTTGGTTCAGGTGTAAAAAGTCAGGATGCTATTGAAGTTACTGAACCGAGCATTGCATCACAAGATGATAGCCAGAAATTAGATGAGTCGGTAGATAAAAAAGTAGAGCATGAGCAGCTGCCACTTGAGTTACAGTCTGCGGAAAATACTAACGGTACTCAAGACGTCAGCAGTAGTGGACGTTTCGGTAGTGTATTGTCAGACTTTTTGGCAACATCAGGATTGGCAGATAGTGTCAAAGCCTCTGTCATCGCAGCAAAAGCAGCGGCGACACCTAATAGCTCAAAAGGTGAGCAGGTAGATACCGATACAGTCTCGCTTAATAACTCTACTGATAATACGGTTAATAGTACAGTCCAGCCATTAGTTTCAAACTTGACTGCACCTGTTGCTCGCAAAGTTGAGCCAAGCTTTGCATGGAATGATGCCAATACGGTCGATGACTTACTTGCAAGTGAGCAAATGGCTTACAGTGCTAGTGGCATGGACAGCTCGGCTATGCCTGTACCTAACTATTCCCAAACGGGTACTAGTACCACAGCATCGTTAGAGAAAGCAGTACCTGCCACTATAGCAACTACAGTGACGGAGGCAGGTGCTCAATTAGATATACATGATAAAGAATCACTAGCTCAGCCATCAGTTGATGAGTCAGTGCACAGTGATTTGGCCAGTCAACCAGTCGTTGAACCTGCTGAGCCTAAAATCTCTACGACACATGAGATTGCAGAAGTAGATAAATTAGCAGAAGCATGGTTGGCAGAGCATGCTGATATATCAGAACCTACAGAATCTGTTGTAGAAACGTCTGAAGACTCTAAGCCTATTCAGGAAACCGTAGCAGCTGAGCCAATAGTACCAGAGAAGACTCTAGAACCTATCGTAGAAGAGCCTATTAGCTTTGCACAGGATTCAGCCAATCAGCCGTTTGATACGCCTGTAGAGCTGCCACATACTGAAAAAGCAGCAGTAGCCCCTGAGCCTGAAGTTGCTCCGATAACAGTAGAGACTGAGCCTGCATTGCCAGATGTGTCAGACGTTTCAGACATGACACCAACCAATACGCCTCCTGCCAATCCAAAAGCAGCGCCAACGGTGGAAGTAACTAGCCCAGTCTCCAATGTACAGCCTGAGCCTAAAACTGCTACCCAACCTTCTGTTAGTTTTGCTGTCCCAGAGGGCGATAGCAGCAATCATATCACTGATATGATGCCAGAGGACGACAGTGATGACGACACCAGTGTACCGGTCATGCCGCATATTAGTGATGATGCAGCCTTCAGTCAAAAATCACGCTCGATGCAAACAGCAGCTTATCGCAGCAGTCTAACGCCTATTCCAGAAGTCTCTATATTGGATAAGCCCGATCCTGATCGCAAGCCTAGCTATACTGTGGCTGAGCTAGAAAAACTGTCTGAGTTGTTAGAAATTAAACTACAAGAATTTAACGTAAAAGCCTCTGTGGTTAATGCTATTCCAGGGCCTGTCGTCACCCGTTTTGAAGTAGAGCTGGCTGCTGGGGTGAAGGCTAGTAAAGTCACAGGTATCTCGCGTGATTTAGCGCGCTCACTATCGATGGCTTCTTTGCGTGTGGTAGAAGTGATTCCGGGTAAACCGTATATCGGTATCGAAGTGCCTAACAAGAAACGTGAAATGGTACGCTTGATTGAACTGCTCAATACAGAAACGTTCAAAGACCCGAAAGCCCAGATTAGCATGGCAATGGGTAAAGATATCGGTGGTAACCCAATCATTACTGACCTTGCGCGTGCGCCGCATATGCTGGTCGCTGGTACCACAGGCTCTGGTAAGTCAGTATTGGTCAACTCGATGCTACTATCGATGCTACTCAAATATACACCCAATGAGCTGCGTCTTATCTTGATTGATCCAAAGCAGTTAGAGCTTGCTAACTATAATGATATTCCGCATTTGCTAACGCCAGTGGTTACCGATATGACGGAAGCCGCCAGTAGCTTGTCATGGTGTGTGGCCGAGATGGAACGTCGCTATCAGTTAATGAGTTTGCTAAAGGTTCGTAAGCTCAATGAGTTCAACAAGAAAGTCATCGCGGCGGAGAAATCAGGCAATCCTATGCTCGATCCTCTATGGCGACCTAATGATAGCGTCAGTATTAGCCAAGCACCTAAGCTAAAAACCTTACCTATGATTGTCATTGTCGCGGATGAGTTTGCCGATATGATTATGCAAGTTGGTAAACAAGCCGAAGAGCTCATCACACGTTTGGCGCAAAAATCGCGTGCTGCAGGTATTCATTTAATGCTAGCGACTCAGCGTCCATCAGTCGATGTAATTACGGGTCTGATTAAAGCCAACATCCCAGTGCGTGCGGCACTACGAGTCAACTCAAAAGTTGATTCACGTACGATTCTAGATAGTGGCGGTGCTGAGGACATGCTGGGTAACGGCGATATGTTGTTCTTAGGGCCAGGGCAGATTGAGCCGGACCGTGTACATGGTGCCTATGTCAGCGATGAAGAAGTTAACCGTGTCTGTGACGCTTGGCGTGAGCGCGGTGCCCCTGACTATATTGATAATATGGCAGGCAACTTTGAATTGTCTAGCCCAGGCGGTGGTAGTACAGCCAATGCCTCTGGTGAAGATGATGATTTATATAATGATGCCGTGGCCTTTATCATGGAAACACGTAAAGTTTCTGCTTCAAGCATTCAGCGTAAATTTAGCATCGGCTATAACCGTGCTGCGCGTATTGTCGACTCTATGGAAGAAGCTGGATTAGTCAGCTCGATGGGCAAAAGTGGCAAGCGTGAACTATTGATGTAGGATTAATCCTTAAGTTGATAACGAAAAAGCGAGTCATGAGAATGGCTCGTTTTTTTATGGAAAAAACTTGATAATACTTTCATAAATTGTAGGTTTAGAAGTAAGCTTTTACTATTAAATACGTTCTAGGGCGCGAAGAGTAGATTCGTATACTGGCTCATTAATTACTGAAACCATCCAGATGACTAACGAGTCCGTTTATCAAATATCAGGCACGGTTTTTTATACTAAACTGACAAGAGTTGATGAAAAAATAGTCATCAGTTTTAGAAAGTATGAATGCTACATAGTCTTAATGAAATTACTCTCCAAGGAAGGTTAGTTATGTTTAAAGAATATACTCAGTATGATGGTCTCGCCTTAGCGGCATTGGTCAATTCAGGTGAGGTCAGCGCGAAAGAATTGCTAGATGCTGCTGTCCATCAAGCCAATCAAATCAACCCTAAGCTAAATGCCATCGTGCATCGTTTTGATGAGCGCGCTTACAATGCCGCGCAGGCAGGTTTGCCTTCAGGTGTATTTACTGGCGTGCCGTATTTACTAAAAGATTTATCATTTAGTTTTGCCGACGAGCCGATTACGATGGGCAGTCGCAGCGTCAATATTATTTCAGAAAAAGACAGCGAAATCGTCAAACGGATGAAGGCGACAGGTGTTAATACCTTTGGCAAGACTAACACGCCTGAGTTTGGTCTGATTATCACGACTGAGCCAAAAGCGCATGGTGCTACTCATAATCCTTTTAAAAAAGGCTACAGCTCTGGCGGCTCGTCAGGGGGCAGTGCAGCAGCAGTTGCGAGCGGTATTGTACCGATGGCAGGCGGCGGTGATGGTGGCGGCTCGATACGTTTTCCATCTGCTTGGTGCGGTACGTTTGGGTTAAAGCCAAGCCGCGGACGTAATCCAATGGGCCCTAATCTTGGTGAAGGCTGGGAGGGGGCCGTGGCTGACCATGTGATTACGCGTTCAGTGCGCGATAGTGCGGCGATGCTAGATGCCACTAGCGGAGCAGAGATTGGTGCCCCTTACGTTATAGCTCCGCCAGACGGTACTTTTTTGCAATCGGCAATGCGTGCACCGCGAAAGCTAAAAATTGCTTTGCATCAGCAGCCTTTGATATCCAATACGACAGTGGACAAAGAGGTGTTGGCGGTACTTGTGCAAACGGCTAAACAATTAGAGTCTATGGGTCATGAAGTAGTACCAGCCGAGCCAAAAATCAATATCGAGCAGTTTTGGCATGACTTTATCGTTGTGGTCTGCGCGCATACTGCTTTTACGATTGATAACATCGAGCGTGAATTTGGGGCTGACCAGATCAAAAACCTAGAGCCGCAAACCTATAATATGGCACTGCTTGGGCGTTCGCTATCAGCGGTTGATTTGGCACACGCCAAACATGGCTGGCATCATAGCCAGTATCAGACAGGTCTATTACTAGAAGACTACGACATGATTTTATGCCCGACTGTGCCCACGCCTGCGGTAAAGCATGGTGTACTACCGCCTAGCCGTATGGATGAGATGATGATGCGTAGCGCCGAGGTGCTTAACAAGGGCTTTAATATGGGTAGATATGCCTTTAGCTCAGGCATGATAGAAAAGCTCAGTGCCCCTGTATTAGGTAAGATGGGCTTTACACTATTGGGTAATGTTACAGGGTTACCCGCGATGTCAGTACCCGTCGGTATGAGCAAAAACGGCCTACCGATTGGCATGCAATTAATCGGGCGTATGAATGATGAAGCGACATTATTCAGCGTGGCAGGTGAGATGGAGCGCGCAGGTTTATTTACCAAACACGCTTTTGAGAAGTAGGGTTAAGCTATAGTTTGGATTGATAACACTCAATCAAAGCGATAGATATCCATACCCAAACTATGATGGGCCATACTTTGATGAACGACAGAGACGCGCTGACCATTACCTAGTGCAAAAAACAGCGGTAGCAAGTGCTCATCACTTGGATGAATGTCCTTGTAGTCTGGGTATTGCTGCCAATCGAGTGCCGTGGGAATGTCTATCTTGAGCTGCTGCAACAACCATTGTTTAAACGCTTTGGCTGCTTGATCGATGCTGTTAGCTTCCCAGCGCAATGCTTGCAAATTATGCGTAATGTTACCTGAACCAATGACGAGAATTTGCTCATCACGCAGATGTGCCAACTGTGCACCTAACTGATAGCAGGCAATACTGTCATAATGCTGCGGCAATGATATCTGTACGATAGGTACATCGGCTTCTGGATACAGGTGACTGAGCGGCGCCCACACACCATGATCACAAGCACGTACTGGATTGACACTACAAGTAATGCCACGTGCGGTCAGCTGCTGCGCAAGTGTTTCAGCCAGTGCTGGCTGGCCTATAGCAGGATACTGAATGTCGTAAAGTTCAGGCGAAAATCCTGAAAAGTCATGCCACGTCTTTGGCTGTGGATTACTACTAATCTCTAGCTTTGCTGACTGCCAATGCGCTGACATGATGACTATGGCACGTGGTTTAGGTAAGTTTTGACCGATACGAGCCAGTGCACTGGTCGTCGCAGACTGCTCAATCGCAAGCGTAGGCGCGCCATGCGAGATAAAGAGCGCTGGTAGCTTAGATGTGTTTGTCGCTACATCAGACGTATTTTCCCATGCGGCAGCCGCTGTGATAGGCGTCTGCACACTATGATGGTCATCACGTTGTTGAGAGGACTTAGAGGTGTTGGGTGTCGCACGTTTTGGATATTTCATGTTGCATTTATTAGGGCGTGCGCCAGTTTTTCAATCTATTTTAGGGTTGATGTTTTAAATCAAACAAATAGCTTAAGGCGTGTTCCCATTTTTAAAATGAGGACATGCCCTAGTATTTTATTTAATTACCACGGTGATAAGGGTGGTTATTGTTGATACTCATCGCGCGATACAATTGTTCCATAAGTACGACGCGTACTAGCGGATGTGGCAATGTCAGTGCTGATAGTGATAACTTTGCATCAGCCTTTGCCAATACTTCTGGCGAGACACCATCTGCACCGCCGATGACCAAGGCAATATCATCGCCTTGCAGCATGCCATCAGAGAGCTTATCAGCCAGTCCTTCGGTCGAAATCATCTTGCCTTTGACATCTAATACCCACAATTGCTCGCGGCTTGATGCATTATGAGCGGCTAGTATGGCCTGACCTTCTTGCTCACGGTACTGTGCCAAATTGGCATCTGAAGGGTTCTTTGCCCGCTTGGCTGCCGCAATTTCGACAATTTCTGTGCTTAGCATCGGTTGAATGCGTTTGTAATATTCGTCAAAACCCGTCTGTACCCAGCTAGGCATTTTATTGCCAACGGTCAAAATCCTTACTTTCATAATACTTACCATCTCGATAATTGAATTCAAGCTTACTAAGGTGTGTTCTTAATAGTTGTATCGTTCTTTGTTGTCTGCAATTTACATCAGAGGGTTGATCGTCTCTGATACGTTGCTACCTGCGCCTTGATCATCGTCGCTTTTATCACTTTGGCTTGGCTTTGGAATGACAGTCAATTTTGCATCAGACTCAAAAACAATAGCTTCGACATCGTCAAAACTATTAATCCCTTCAGAACGCATGGCACATTCGATTTCTTGGCGCGTCAAGCGCTCATCACGCATGGCATCTGGCAAAAACTGCCCTTGATAAAAAACGATACGCGGCTCTGATAAAATAAAGTTACTAAATTGCGGTGAAACAGACGCATATTTGGTCACCACAAATTGCAATAGGTACAGCACTAAAATAGACGAAACCCCTTCGACAAAGGGAATATCTTTGAGCAAAATTGTACTGGCACCTAACGAGCCGATCATGACTGTCACGATCCAATCGAAGTTGTTGAGCTGTGACGTTGAGCGTTTGCCAGAGACTTTGGTGACTGTCACGATCAACACGTAAACCATAACAGTCGTCAAAACAATACGACCAAGCTTGTCTATGTTGTCAAAAAAGATCATGTCCATAATGTTCGCTCCTATTATAAAGGTAAAACAAGTCATCGCTAAAATACTACTTACTAGGGCGCGTCTTACTTTGTCTCATTTTTAGTACTATTCTTAAAATAATGACATGCCCTAAACTTAGCCTAACGGATTTTACGCATTAGCAGGGGAAAACTTTGTAGCACCTTGTAGATGATGGTTTGTACTTACGTTGATTTGCGTATAGGGTCTAATAATCGATTGATAGACCATAGGCTGATTCGTGCACTGACTAGAGTGAGAACCAGCATTAGCATCAGTGATGAAAGCAGGGGTAGTGGACGTTGCATCGCCATCTCAAACAATACCTCACGGCTTATCGTATCAAACAGCCAAAACCAGATGGCTGAAAAATAAATGACCGTCAGCATCCAGACAATCACAACCCCACCAAACATCAATTTATTAATCTCATCTCGCGCTAATGCTCGCTTCTGATGTTTGATAAATTTACTGACAGCGATATAAGCACCCACGATAATAGAAACCACCATGACCAATTGCGGATTGAGCGCAAGTTTGGTCTGTATCATCATAAATATGGTACTGGCAAGCGTGTATCCAATCGCAAAAAAACCAACATATCGAGCCAGTTTAGGCTGCACTTGTACAAGTGTCTGGGGTTTGTTGAGACTGGTTGTCTGGCGTGACATAAGCTAACCTTTATAAAGGTAAAAAATAGAGTATGGATAATACAACGTCTTAAAGCGTTAAAATCAGCGCTGTGCTGTCCAGTCGAGCATGGCATCTAACACAGGCCTAGCGGCATAAGGATTTAATGCTTGCTCAGTATTGATTATGCCGACGACAACGTAATCCTGTCCTGACAGTCCTTTGACGTAACCTGCCATTGAGGTGACGTTATTTAACGTGCCAGTTTTTATCCATGCGCGGCCAGTGGCTGTTGATTCAGGCAAGCGATCGCTATGGGCGGCAATAGTGCCACTAACCCCAGCGACCCCTAACGAGTCGACATAGGCTTCAAAATTTGGTCGACCATAAGCATAAGTCAGTAGCTCGCTTAGGTTGGCTGCGGTGATAGTACACTCGCGGCAAAGCCCTGAGCCATTGGTCAAATGTGGCGGCGGCGTACTGAGGTTGGTTTGCCACCATTGATTGATGGTTTGTAAGGCTGCTGGATAGTCTGTCGTAGCAGGTTTGCCAAATTGATATAAGCTATCAGCCTTTTTACCATTAGCTTTAACAGCCGCTACCTTATTATCCATCTCATTACTAGTACTGGCTTCATGACTGCTTGGATTAGTCGCAGTTGTGCTAGCAGGTATTGTTTGAGTCAGCCTTTCTTTATCATAAGCGCCTATAGATAACGCCACTTGCTCAGCCATGACATTGTTTGAGAAGTGGTTAATGTCATGAATCTGCTCGGTTAAATTCAACGACGGATAGCTGACCATGGGTAGAGGAGACATCGCGATAGCCGTAAGTCCGTGCGCTCGTTTCGTCGCCTTGGTCATATCGTAAGGGGTTTCTTGTGAGATCACCTGCCCACTCAAAGTATTCCCCAACGCTTGCCATTTGGCAGCGATGACGTGTGCCGCAAACTCTTTGGCATTGGGATATGCCACGTAGAAGATATGCTCACCGCAGCTATCTGGCAGACTGGCATTTAATACGAGCTGCGTGTTTTGCCACTGCGGCGCTAGGCTATAGCTTGCTTGCCCACAACTGGCTGCACGAGTATTGATTGTAGCAGGCAGCTGATAGTTGGCTAACCGCGGCTTATAGGTCACATTTGCTTGGCCATTATCTTGAGGGTAAGTTTTGATACCAATGGTGCTAAAGTTAACCAAAAACCCATCTGGACTAGCGTTATAAGGGCGTAGCGGTGAGTTATCAAAGGCAGCAGGATCTTTACTAACATTATTAAAAACTGCGCTGTCGATGATGATGTCACCATCGATATGACGAATACCTGATGCTTGCACTTTATACAGCAACTGCTTCAGACGTTCGTGGGTCATTTTGGGGTCGCCACTTCCTTGAATAATCAAGTCACCATGTAGACGGTTGCCGATGACAATACCTGTGTGATAAACCCGTGTATGCCACACAAAATCTGCCCCTAAAGTGTCCAAAGCGATAAAGCTAGGCACGAGTTTCATGGTGCTGGCAGGCGTACGAGGGATGTCAGACTGGTGATCTAACAAAGGCGAAAATGAAATCTTTATAGAGGCTTTATTATTGCTCTCAGTATCTTGGGCCTTGGCATTCTGATCAAGCGTATGCTGAGGTTCGTCAGGAATAACCGTTGGAATGCTCTCTACGCTCTGATAAGTATAAGGGTCATCGGTATAGGTATGTATCTTTCGCTCGTGCTTCTCAATAGTGCGCTGCTCTATGGTAATTAAGACGTTCTGGTGGCTCGGGTCGCTGGTACTTGTATCCGTAGAGGCGTTCGTAACTGGATGCTCAGATACTATAGTAGTTGCAGATTGGCTGTCAGGTTCATCACTATCAATGACTTGAATAGGAGCAGGCAGACGGCTGGCAGTCTTGTCACCTACAGGTGTAATAACGATACTGATATCCGCTTCTGTCAAATCGGCACGTGCCAAGGCTTTTTGAATGGCTGCTGGTAACACGGCTTGAGCATGTATCGGTGCGACTATAACCGCTGCCAATAACGCTAACCTAGATAGACGTTTATTAGGTTGGTTTAGCGGTCGCAAATGACGACAAAGCGTGTTGATTTTGGTTGCAGCAGTAGAGTAATGGCGGCGTTTAGAAGGGTATCGCATGAGCATCTTTCATCAGGTGGCAAAAACAGCCTATGGTAACATGAGTTGCTGTTTCCGCACACGATGTCAGCAGTACAATTTTAGCAATAACGACGCCCTTATTTATGTAACTAACTCTAACTACAGATTGAACTGAGAGCATGCTTTACTGCTAACGCACATGTAGAAAAGCCATCGCCGTCATGACAGCATCGTTATAAGCATCATGCGCGCCCAGTTCAGGAATGTTGTAATGGGCTAGAATACGATTCAGATGTTGAGCTTGTCCAGAAAGCCCTTGTGTATGTCCGCTGATACGCCGACTGTACAGGTGCCGCAAATCTATGACTTCGTTTGGTAGCGAGGTTCCTATATAGCGTTTGACCAAAGGATTCAAAAAAGCCATGTCTAGCTGTGTGCAGAATCCAACGATTGGTCGATTACCTATGAATGGTAGCAGCAGTGCCAACATATCATCGTAATTCATGCCATGTTCAACATCGGCGGTACGCAAGCCATGAATGACAATAGTGTCGCGGTCTGGCATCACAGGAGGTCTGCAAACCAAATGCATGCCATTACCTGTGTCGATGGTATTGCCATTAATATGTATCACTGCCACAGACAGCAGGTGATGCTTCTTGGGGTTCAGCCCTGTCATCTCGCAATCAATCGCCACCCACTGCTCAGCCGAAGGTGTCGTAAACATTGAGGCCAGCTCTGGACGCTGTAATTGCGTCTTTTGCCAAGCGCAAGATAACTGCTGTAACCAGCTCATATTGGTTGCTCATCCATCTATGTTATTTTTGTATTTATAAAAATCTCTCTATTTATGGAGTCTCTGTACTAAGACTGCCACATTTATGCGATTTCTAGTTGATAGTGTTGACGCAATTGATTCTTAAAACTTTTGACCACGGCCAGACACTCTTTGAGTAGGTCACGTTCAAGCGCAGTCAAAGTCGTTGGATCTACTTGCCGTGCATGCTTATCGTCGGTTGAGAGCGCCACAGATAAGCGCTGCGCCATAAAAAACTCTAGCGCTTCTAGTAGAGTATCAGCGCGTTCTTGGGTCATAGCATCAACCTGTACCAAGCCCTTTAAACGCGCCTTGGTACTAGGCACATCGAGCACATTGTTTTCTAATGCTAAGGTACGGATACCATGAACCAATGGAAAGATACCGGCTTTTTTTAGGTCAATATCAGATGATGCTGATTTGCCGCCTAGTAAAGGTACAAACTTTTGCCACCATTGATTAACATCGCCAAACTGTAGCGCTGCCCGTGCAAACTGCCTGACAAACATAGGGTCTGCTTGTTGATGAGCAAGCTTTAAATGCTGACGTACTTGAGTAAGCAGTGACTCATCGCCGCAGACGTATTCACCATCTAGTATCGCAGACAAGTAAATACCATGCATTGGGTCGGAGTTACTAAACCATAGGTTAATTTGTGCAGTGAATTGCTTGAGCGGTTGTCGCCACATAGGATTGGTCATCATAATATTGCCATCACACAGTGGGTAGCCAAGCGTTGCTAAATGGGTATTAAAAGTATCAGAAAACTGTGCCAAATCAGAGTGTCTATAGCCATCACGAATGATGAGCGCATTGTCTTGATCGGTACGCATGATTTGCTCACCGCGCCCTTCTGAACCCATAACGATAAGGCAGGTATTGGCCATCACTTCATCAGGTACGATTAGCTGCCATAGCTTGGTAAATACCTGCGCATTTAGCGTCTGTACCATACGACTGATATTGCCGATTTTGACACCATTGTGATGCTGTGCTCGAATATAGCGGCCGATCAGCTCAACAGCGGTATCTAGGCTTGATAAGTCCTGCGCCTGTTCGATTTGAATACTAATGAGCTGTGAGTGATGACCAATGTGAGCGAGCATATCGCTTTGCCCAAGCACACCAACGACATCGCCACTCTTATCAATGACTGGTAGTCTATGAATCCGGTAGCGAGTCATGGTCAGCAGCGCATCGCCAATCTCATCACTGGCTTTGATCGTACGCAGATTAAAATTTGCATAGCGCTGGCAAGGGGTGATAGCTGGATCTTGTCTGTCACTCACCGCGCGGCAGATATCAGTATCGGTCAAAATCCCTAAAAGTAATCTTGTCTCATGTTGCGCTGTTTGTGAGCCACTTAAGCCATGTAACGGTCTGACCAGTACATGTTTTAATCCAGCTTTGGTCATGATGCGGGCCGCTTCGTACAAGCTATCATTGGCATCGACGATATGTACTGGTAACAGGTGAACATCTATCACTGGCTGCAGCATGATTTGCTGTACTTCTTGTTGGTTGGTATAGCTGGCAGGATCTAGCGTTTTATTATGACGTCGTTGGCGCAATGCTTTTAATCGTTCGGGCAGTTTGTCTGATAGCATTTGCCGTACCAAGTGATTTTGCGCGCTGATTTTATCGATAGCAGTGCCAGCGACTTGGAGCAGTAAAGTGTCTTCATTGGCGCGGAATTGATAAGGCTGTATAGACGTACTTTCAGGATCTAGCTTATTATCTTTGGTAAGTGACTCAGGTAGGCGGCGACTATCAAACCAATCATTATTATTCAGACCGTCAGCGTGATTGCTACCTACATAGGACGCGACAAACTCACCATCTAGTGATTGCTCGATTTGCCCTTTGATGACCACATACAGACATTGCAGTTCCTCTGCAGGCAAGCTTTCATTTTTGGCAAGGTAGCGTATCTGGGTGTTTTTTCTAATGCTTTGACGCTCGGCTAAGCTCAATACGTCGAAGGGCGGTTGGCTAAAATCAAGATGGGGCATGGCATCATCCTTGATGGCATATTTTCGGCAGAGACTTTACTATAGCATTAATAAAACAAAAAGCCTCCAATAACCCTATTTATATTGTGGTTATTGGAGGCTTTTTGCTACTGCGACATTTATTCCAGCTACATTAGATTTTTCTAATTAGCTTTAAGCACCTAATAATTTGCGGATACGACTGATTGCTTCTCGGCTCTCATCGACACTGGCGACCAGAGCGATACGCACATAACCTTGTCCAGGATTATGACCATCAACTTCACGTGACAAATAGCGCCCTGCCAATGCATGAATATTGGCTTGCTCATACAGCGCTTTGACAAAGATTTCATCGTCACCGCCGAATTGCTCAGGCACTTTGACCCAGAAGTAAAACCCAGCATCAGGCATGCGTAACTCTAGCAATTCCCCAAGCTCAGACATCCATAGGGCAAACTTTTCTTGATATAGCGCTCGATTATGAGCGACGTGTTTTTCGTCTTGCCACGCAGCGATAGAGGCGAGCTGATGAGGTATCGGCATCGCACAACCTTGGTAAGTACGATATTGCAAATAAGCCTGCAAAATTTTGGCATCACCAGCCACAAACCCAGAGCGTAAACCCGGTAAGTTCGAACGTTTGGATAGAGAGTGGAACACGATACAGTTTTTGAAGTCGCGGCGACCAAGGGCTGCACAAGCTTGCAGCAATCCAATCGGTGCTGTATCAAAATACAGTTCGCTATAACACTCGTCACTGGCAATAATAAAACCGTACTGATCTGAAAGACGAATGAGGTATTCCCAGTCATCCATTGTCATGACGGAGCCTGTTGGATTGTTTGGACTACAGACAAACAATAGCTGCGTACGTGTCCAGACGTCTTTTGGCACCGCGCGATAGTCACCTTTGTAGTCATTATCTAATGTACAAGGAACAAAGTAAGGCGTTGCCTGTGCCAGTATCGCCGCGCCTTCATATATCTGATAAAACGGGTTGGGCATGACAACCGTAGGCGATGTATTAGATGCTAAAGAATTGCTATCTTTGTCAGATACATCATGATCAACGACCGCTTGTACAAAGCTAAAAATCGCTTCACGCGTACCCATCACGGGTAATACTTGAGTATTGGCATCGACGTGATTTAGAAAAAACCGCTTCTCTAACCAGTGGGCGATGGTTTGGCGCAGCTCAAACATACCGTTTGTAGTTGGATAACGACTTATTTTGTCCAAGTTTTCGCGTAGGACGTCCAGCACAAATGCAGGGGGTTCGTGTTTTGGCTCACCAATACCGAGCTTTATTTCACTGTAACCGTTGGCAGGCTTGCTATCGGCAAGTAATGTTGCCATCTTTGCGAATGGATAAGGATGTAGATGCTTTAAGTTGTGATTCATAAGTGTGATAACTATAATAGACAATTAATAATAAAGTTATAAAGAAAATTTACATTAGAGCAGTGTAGCACTTCTCTAATTTTTTGTCCTTTTCTTCTTATATTGTGAGTAGGTATTTACCAGGCGTAAGCTATTCATTGTATGACTACCTAATAGGTAGTCGCTCAAAAGTCTTTTAAACATTTCATAATTTATAACCTATAACAATACAAAAAATGACTACATCACAAACGTGGTAGATCGTTTTAAGGATAGTTTGATATGTCTAGTGTGCTAAATAATGATGATCTCATCGCTAAAGATATCAATAATGAAAAACTTGATAACAGTTTGCAGCGCTCTAACCTGTATAAACTGCTCAAAGAGCGCGAACAGAGCTGGTGGCAAGCGCGCCAGCAACTGATCGAGCGTCAAGAAAAGAAAATGTTTTGGTATGGCGAAAACAGCCTCATTATGTGGCTGTTATGGCAATTGGTCGGCTACGTGGTAGTGGCAATGGCTTTGATGCTGCTCAATAATATATTTGGTATCTCATTACCGCTATGGCAATACGTTTCTTTGTTTGTGTTACAGACCCTATTTTTTGTCAGTACACTTGCTGCTAAAGGTCAGTTGGCAAATAAACTGCAGCGCAAAATAGACAATGACGAGCTGATACGCGAAGAAGCGCTCAATGAGATGATTATTTTGGCGGAGGATAGCCTATATCCTGATGTACATGCTAAGTCGCCTATTTCTTTAGAAGCCTTAGACGATTATCTAGATGGACAGTTTCACCTAGCAAGTTTGCAATGTCTGCTACAAAAAGAAGTCGATGCTGGACGTTTAATCATGGAGCAACAGCCACCTGAAGTAGGTGTTTTGCCGCCAGAGCTTGCTGACGATGAACTGAACGAACATGCCAGCGAGATAACTTATAGAAGTACGTTATAAAACGTACTTCTATGATGACTATCAGACTACTTTTGCTAGTTAATATTCAAAATAATGGCTAACCAAAACTATCTAGCCGTATCAAAAATATATTACGCTATTATGCTCTTTCTGAACGGTAAGACTGGCTAACAGAGCTGCCTTTAATGCTTCAAGTCTATCAGGTGAGAGTGGCTTATCGTTTTGATCACTGATATAAAACATATCCTCAGCACGCTCACCTAGAGTAGTAATACGCGCAGCATGTACTTCGATTTGCTCTTGCAAAAATACTTGCCCAACTCGCGCCAATAACCCTGGCTGGTCAAGCGTTTCTAAGCTCATGATGTGTTGGTCTGACGCTTCATTGAATTCGAAGTTAATCACCGTTTTTACTTCAAAGTGTTTTAACTGACGCGGCATACGCTTGTTCGTCAGTTTAAGCACGGTAGGGTCTTTGAACGAGTCGATTAAGCGTTGTTTTAGCTCTTGTTGACTTTCTTCATCGACCAGTAATGTGCCACTAGGATCTAGCAATACATAAGAATCCAAAGCAAAGTCACGGGTCGCTGTGATAATACGTGCATCTAAAACATCAAGATTCATCTGATCAAACACTGCCATAGTAACAGCAAATAGGTTCATCTGATCTTGGGTATAAACAAAGACCTGTACCGCATCAAGCGCCAATTCGCGATGCTCACGCAAAACGACCAATGGTGGACTATCAGCATTAGAAGCCAATCCAATCGGTGGGTGATTCAAAATAGCTTCGGTATGCCATAAAATATCTTCTGCAATCTCTCGCAAGAAATACTCATCGCCCAAGTCATCCCATAGACGCAATACTTCATCGCGGTTCATATGCTGGTTATTGACATTATCTAGCATCGTCAACGCTTGCTTGCGTGTGGCACTAATCATATCTTGACGATTGGTGGGCGCATCGATATCAGCGCGCAAGATGCGCCGAGTTTGTGAGTACAGCTGTTTCATGAGGGTCGCCCGCCAGCTGTTCCATAGCTGTGGGTTGGTCGCATTCATATCAGCCACCGTCAGTACATACAGATGGTTTAGATGAGTCACATTACCGATGAGATCAGAGAAAATAGTCACCACCTCAGGGTCTGAGATGTCTTTTTTCTGTGCAGTAATCGACATAAGAAGGTGATAGCGCGTGAGCCAACCAACCAAGTTTGCATCAGCCAAGCTCATACCATGCGATAAGCAAAACTCAATCGATTCTGTTTGACCAAGCTCACTATGATCGCCGCCACGGCCTTTAGCGATATCGTGGAACATCGCTGCCAGCACCAAAATCTCTTTACGCTCGATACGCTGAAAGATAGAGCTGACCAGCGGAAAATCTTCTTGAAAGGCCGGATCTGTAAATCGATGCAAAATTCTAATCAAAAATAAGGTATGCGCATCTACTGTATAACGATGGAACAAGTCATATTGCATGAGGCCAGTGACTTGCGCAAAAGCGGGAATATAGTTACCCAATACTCCATAGCGATTCATGGTACGTAGACGATGAAACAGGTAATTCTGTTCTTTTAGATTCGATAAAAACAACGCTTTGTGAGTAGGGTTGTCTCTATATATCTGATCGATGCCGCGTGCGGCAATTTTGAGTGCGCGCAGGGTATGGGTGCGAACTTTATCGATGCCATGCTGACCCATCAATAAAAACATCTCTAAGATAGACTCTGGGTGCTGTGCAAACACTCGATGATGCGCAATGGCAATCTGGTTGCCAATACGGTTGAACCGTGCATTTATAGGCTGTTTTTTTGGCCGCTCATCGTCAGGCAGCTGCGGCTCTATGATCGTTTCATAATAATGATTGGTCAGCATCTCAGACAGTGTTGATATTTGCATCGCACAGCGATAGTAGTCGCGCATAAACCGTTCGACCGCAGCATTAGGTTGGTCATCGGGTTGGGTCTCGTAGCCCATTAGCTGAGCGATCTCACGCTGATAATCAAACAACAGCTTGTTTTCATTACGGCCCGTCAGTACATGTAAATAATGTCGAATTTGCCATAAATACCCTTCGGCAAAGCTCAACTCATCAAACTCTTTTTCGGTCAAAAAGTTCTGTTGTACCAAATCATATAGCTTGCTCACGCGAAAATAACGCTTAGTGACCCAGCCGATGATATGGATATCACGTAGTCCGCCTGGTGCTGTTTTGATATTGGGCTCAAGGTTGTACTCGGTAGCATTGTGCTGCAAATAACGCGCTTTGGATTCTTCCATTTTTACATCAAAAAAGGCGCGCGGAGACCACTGTTTGTTGACGATTTGAGCAGGCATGTCTTGCAATGTTTCGTTTCCGATTAGGAGTCGAGCCTCTAGCTGAGCACTGGCAATCGTATGGTCAAGCGCAGCCTCTAGCGCATCATTGACACTACGTACAGAAAGTGCAGGCTCTAGTCCTATATCCCATAGTAGAGCGACCAGTTTGTCAATTTTACTACTAGCATCAGCACCTATTTCACCAGGAGACAGAAGCAAAATATCAATGTCTGAGTAGAGCGATAGCTCACCGCGCCCGTAGCCACCAGTCGCAAAAAACGCCAAATCAGTCTTATCTAACTCAAACCATTTGAATAATGCAATCAATAGGCTGTCGATAGCGCAAGCGCGTGCTGCAACCAGTTGGCGAATATTGGTGCCGCGTTCTAGTGAGCGACTGATATCGTCGTTGATCTGGGCCAACCATTCAGGAATGCCAAGTAGATTCTTGTCTGTCACATTTTTGGCTGACAATGGGGATGAGTCTGTCGCCACCTCACTTGGTAGTATCGGTAAAGGCGTCAAATCAACAGAGGCGATATCACAATTAAACATGAGTGTTATCCAGTTAAGAGTTTAGAAATAGAACGTTTGAGCTGAGCGCTATTAGGCATCTAATGTGCTGATGGCTAATAAAAGTCACGAATAGGAATTATCAATAAAAGTGCTGATAAATATATCAATAGAAGTTATCAGGTCATCTGAGTATAAAGACAAAGCGCCTATAAGCACAATACTCAATATGCCCTAATTAAAGACCAAAAAAAAGACCGCCTAAGCGATCTTTGATTGTACTACTGCGTCAAAAAACTTAAATCTTCTTCGGGGCGAGTAGTAAATACCTCACAACCATTATCTGTTACGACCATGGTGTGCTCCCATTGAGCAGACAATTTACGGTCTTTAGTAATCGCCGTCCACTCATCAGGCAAGATCTTAGTTTGCCACGTGCCTTGGTTAATCATAGGTTCGATGGTAAACGTCATACCTGTTTTTAACTCAAAGCCAGTGCCCTTTTTGCCATAGTGCATGACTTGTGGCTCGTGGTGGAATTCATCACTGATACCATGACCACAGAACTCGCGAACGATACTAAAACGCTCAGGCTCGACAACGGCCTGAATAGCAGCGCCAACATCACCTAGGCGTGCACCGTTCTTGACCACGCTCATACCTGCATAAAGGGCGTCTTGTGCCACTTTGCAAATACGCTGTGCCATGATAGAGCCGTTGCCGACAATCCACATTTTCGAGGTATCGCCATAGTAACCGTCTTTAATGACAGTCACGTCGATATTGATAATATCACCATCTTTTAGCAGCTTGCTTTCAGTTGGGATACCGTGACAGACAACATGGTTGACTGAGGTACAGATAGATTTTGGAAAACCATTATAGTTAAGTGGGGCAGGGATAGCCTGTTGCACATTAACAATATAGTCATGGGCGATTTGATTGAGTGCTTCGGTACTGACGCCAACTTTGACATGCTCGTCGAGCATGACAAGGACATCACTAGCGAGTTTACCGGCCACACGCATTTTTTCTATGGCTTCTGGAGACTGGATAAGGGATTTTTTAGTCATCATCGTATATCTTATAATTATGGGTTCATTGTGGATAGATTATACCATAAACGTACTAATGACACTTTTACGTTAAGTGATAGTGTACCTATCATTATCATTGAAAATAATTGCTTTACAGCTTGGTAAGGGCTTATATGACTCATTAGTCAGACTAATATATTCATATTTTGACAAATTAGTTGAATGTTGCAAGATATATAAGTAATGTAATTTTGCCTGCTAACGGAATTAGCAGCAATTTTTACTGTAGTTGTGCAGTAAAAATAACCAAATCAATGATAACAAGGATGTTGTTATGACGCTTTCTTTGTACATTCGTGCAGCTCTCACACCAAAGACGTTTTTACCAATACTGGGTTCAATTAGTGCTGGTGTGCTTCTAATGACCATGCAAACCACTTCTGCTCAAGCTGCAGGACAATACTATAATTGTGCCAATGCTAATGGTTGCAAGTTGGTGGATAGTAAATATTTCACTTCTAGTTACACTAAAACTCAATATCCAGTCGTCTTAGCACACGGGCTTGGCGGCTTCACGACCTTATTTGGAGTCATTGATTATTTTAATGGGATTCCAGAAGACTTGATGAAAGGTGGCTCAGAGGTATATACCACCAAAACATCAGCGGTCAATAACAGCGAAGTTCGAGGTGAGCAACTGCTACAACAGGTCAAGACCATTGCCGCGATTTCAGGTGAGTCTAAAGTCAATTTGTTTGGACACAGTCAGGGCGGTATAGATATCCGTTATGTCGCTGGCGTCGCGCCAAAGTACGTGGCCTCAGTAACTGCGGTATCAAGCCCAGAGCAAGGATCAAAAACCGCTGATTTTGTTAAAAATGTCCTTGAGCCAAATAATACTTCTGGACAGCCATCTAATGTCACCACCCAGCTAGTATCAGGCGTGTTCAATCTGATTGGTGGCTTTACAGATATTGGTTCGGGTATCAGCTTCAATCAAATTCAACAACAAGATGGCTGGCAAGCGCTCGTGGCTCTATCGACCGATGGTGCTGCTAAGTTCAATGCCAAATTTCCTGCAGCAATGCCAAAAAACTATTGTGGTCAACCGACTAGTACTGCGGTCAATGGCATCAAATACTATTCATTTAGCGGCGTTGGGCAAATAACGAGTGCACTTGACCCTAGCGATTATCTATTGGCCGCAACGGGCGTACCATTTGCAGGTGAGTCTAATGATGGATTGGTATCTGCTTGCTCAAGTCGTCTTGGTTATGTGATTCGTGATAATTATAGAATGAATCATTTGGATTCTGCCGATCAAGTCTTGGGTCTGACGGCATGGGGAGAGTCTGAGCCAAAATCTATCTATCGTACCCAGGTAAACCGTCTGAAAAACGCCAACCTATAAGCTGAACTACAAAATAATAATGCTCATTGATTGAGAAATATCGTTTATGTCAAATAACCGCCGTCCAGCCTATGCAACAATTGCTATCATCGCCGTGGTTATCATTGCCACAGCGGCGGTTATTTTGTGGTTCAAGCCTAGTAATGATGTAAATTCAACTTCAACCAAACCGTCCGTCTCTGATAATGAGAGTAGCGAGTCAGTGATAACTGAGTTGGCTGCGGGACAAGTCGTAAAAGCGACAATGACACCCAGCCAGTCTCAATTTGTCACAGGATTAGAAAATTTACCACGCTCATTAAAGGGCACCCAAATTGATGGTGAAATTATCATCGATGAAAATAAACAGTTGGTCGTCACTGAAGGTCTGCGGCGTTTGTTTGATTATTTTTTATCCGCCCTAGGTGAGGAAGAAGATGCGACTATATTTGCCCGTGTGGAGAGTTATATTCGCCATCACACACCAGAGCCTGCCGCTAGCCAAGCAGTCACTATTTTTAATCAATATGTTGCTTATCTTAAAGCACTTCCTGAGATAGAAAAGCGCTATGGTAATTTGCAATTACAGGCGACCAAAAGTGGTGAGCTGGATTTGAATGCAGTTAGCCAGCAAAAACAAGACATTGCTAATCTACGACAGCAGTACTTTGATAAGCCAACTATCACAGCATTTTTTGGTGCAGAGGATAATTACGATAATTATAGTATAGAGATGGTCAGAATTGACCAAAATAAGCAAATGTCTGATGCACAGAAACAAGCTGCCCGTCAGGACTATATCAGTCGATTGCCAGAGAATGCTACTAAAAGCAATATCATGCAACAAGCCAATATTAGCGAGTTGATGACTCGCACTGAACAGATGAAAGCTCGCGGTGCAACGCCCGAGGAATTATATAATATGCGCCGAGAGCTAGTAGGCGCACCAGCAGCAGAAAGGCTGGCACAAGTAGATCAAGAAGACGCTAATTTTGACCAACGTTTCACCCAGTATGAAACTCAAAAAAATCGCTTATTAAGCCAAGGTGTCGATGCAGCCCAAGCGCAAATTCAAATCAATCAGCTTGAACAGCAATTATTTAATGATACTGAGCGTAAGCGTCTGGATGGCTATGCGGCATTGCAACGACAGCAAGCTGCCAATAATCCATAATTACTGTCACTAGCTACCGTCAATAACCATCGTTGATCTGGATGGATATCGTTAGCAGCTCATTTAGGTGCTGGCAAGGGCAAGTAGCAAGATATTTGCAAAGTAGTACAAAATGCATTCCGAATAACTACCCAGTTTATGATGACACCTCCCTGTGAGTCATGCACAATATTGCCATTGTTTAGAGCATTAAATAAAACAATAAATGAATCATAATAAGTCCGAGCTTTTACTATGTTTATTAGAGCTTATCTTTTGTCTATTAGCGCTGAGGGCTCAAGCAGATAGTGTGTTTAGTAAAAGTATCGGGTGTAATAAAGCGAGGAGTTGAAATGAAGAACATGACTAAAGTAATGATGGCCGCGACATTGGCAGTTGGTACACTTGCTGCGGGTTGCCAGACGACGAGTTTACCTGCGCCAGTTAACCAACCAATCACTGCAGATATCTTGCAAGCGCACAACTGGCAGCTCGTTGATGCCAAACGTAGCAATGGTGATAAAGTAACGCAATTATTTTTTGACCCAGCCAAGCCTTTGACGTTAAGTTTCATGAATGATAACGGTAGAGATTACGTGGCATTTATGAATACCTGTAATAACATGGGTGCTGGATATAGCGTTGCAAACGGTGAGGTAGAGATTAAAAACGGCATCAGTACTATGATGGCATGTCCTGAACCGCAAGCCAGTTTTGACACTGCTGCATTAGCCACTGTAAAAGGTAAATATAGCCTTAGTAAGAATGCCAACAATGTGCCTATTTTGACCATCAAAAACGATGATCAAGTCGCTTATTTTAAAGCCGTTGCGAAGTAGCTTAATGATTGAGTAAACAGTTTGACTGGTTCGTGAACTTAAACACTTCTAATTACTTGTCTAAAAATACTCATTTAAAATTGCTCATTTAAAGCTACTCTTCTTGAAACGCAAAATGCCTCGCTATCAAGTGGGGCATTTTTTTATCCAAAATTTGACTCAGTTTAGGCTACACTAGAGCCATAACCCTATAATACCTTTGATATCGTAAAATATTAGCTATGGCGTTGAGTCAGCAACAGTGACGATAGTTTTTAATTATTCACAATACTTTTATCATTAGGATCTATTGGATACCGCGCTATGTTTGAAACCATAAAAGTCATTACTACGATAGTTATAGTTACCGTCCTCACTGGCTGTCAGACATTACCTAATACCTCAGTAAAAAAGCCAACCAGTACAGTTGAGACCAATCCGCTGACTGCACGTATGCCAGTGATTGATCGCAGAGGATATATTGCCTATGTAGAAGAGCAAGGAATAGGTACGGCTAAAGTATCGTCACTCTATAGTATCCGTCCTGACGGTAGCGATCGTCAGCTCATCGATCAGCTTAATGGCTATATCTATGCGCCAGCATGGTCGGCAGACGGACAACTGCTTGCATACAGCAAACAAGCCCCGCGTGAGCATCCCAAAATTTATATTTATGATCGTAGTAGCAAGACGCGCAATCTAGTGGTAAATGCTGAAGGCAGCAATATGTCAGCGTCATTTTCACCCGATGGTCAAGATTTGCTCTATAGCTCTACTGTCGGTGGTAATGCTGATATCTATAAGATGCGTCTGAGTGATGGTCATACTCAGCAGTTAACGACCCTGCCGAGTACAGAGGTACAGCCAAGTTATGCTGCGGATGGCAAGAGCTTTGTCTATACCAGTGATAAAGTCCGTGCTGGACGACCGCGAATTTATCGTTATGACTTTGCTACGGGCAATGCGACACCTGTATCAACAAATGGGTATGTGGCCAGCCCTCAGCTTAGCTTAGATGGTCAGCGTATGGCTTATCTAAATGGTCGCAAGGCGGCTGTCATGACCTTGACGACTGGGCAAGTGGTCAACTTAGCAGAAACAGGACTTGATGAGCCCGCCCGTCTATCTCCCTCTGGCAATTATGCCGTCTATCCAACTCGCCGCTTGAATGTGGGCGGGCAAGCAGCAGGCCAAAGTAGTGGTAGTCTAGTTATCCATTCGCTGTCAGGCAATATCAGCTATGCCATTAGCGGCCAAAATGGTGGAGTCGTACGCTCACCGATATGGGGTCGTTAGAGAAGTATGTCTTATACCGTGATATGTATATAAACTTATTTGTAAAACAACATAAGTTTATAAATATTAAGTGAAGAGCCTTAGCTTTTGTAGTAGGTTATTACAAATAGAAGATTAGGTTCACAAAGGGAGAACCCGCGTAATGCAAGAGGCTTTTTTCGTGTTCATCACCAAAATAAGTTTATATCCAACGATTGTTTTCACCGGTCTTGTGATGTTCGTTACTCTATATTGGGTAGTATCTTTACTCGGCATGGCAGATATGGACAGCGTGGATGCTGTAGAGACAGGTAGTGATGCTGCTGTCTCTGATTTATCATCGACCGGTTTTTTTACAGGCCTCATGCTGAAGTTTGGTCTCTACGGTGTGCCTCTAGTCATTATATTGAGCTTAGTTAGTTTAATCGGTTGGTTATTGAGCTATTTGTATACCAGTTTCTTACATCAAAATTTTGACTCTGGTGTTCTGTATTACGTATTTGGCACAGGGGCACTAATATTCGTATTGGTCGTTTCTATGTGGCTAACAGGCATGATCATTTCACCCATCCGCAAAAACATTGCCAGAATCCCCAAACGTAATTCTGCTAATAATGTAGGCAAAATCGCGATTGTGCGCACACTTAGTGTGACGGACAAGCACGGTGAGGCAGAATTGAATGATGGCGGTGCAGGTTTGATACTCAAGGTTCGTTCAGACAACAGTACTAGCTTACTGAAAAAGGGCGATAGAGTGATGTTGGTCGCGTATTTAGAAGAAAAAAATACCTATCAAGTCGCTCCTGTTGAAGATAAATAATTATAAATCGTTTAGTCGATACGACTTTCTATCATCGCTTTTAGCATAGAGTAAACTCGAAAATAAGATAAGCCTTGATAAATAATAAACAGCCACTGAGCTAAAAAACCTCTATTTTTACATCATACGAACGGTTTTAAATTTAGTTATTGTTGGTTCAACTAGTTCAGGTATGAGAAAGGCAAGTGAGACTGCTACATAGAGTAGTTGAGCAAGCCGGACCGAACATCTGAAGGATATAGAACTGACTATAGAATGTTTCAATTAAAGGAATAAACATGGACATACTCATTATCGTCGGCGTGGTTGTGGTGCTGGCGTTTGTTTTCATTATGGCAGCACTGTTGATGCTCAAAGCCTTTTACTTCAAGGTTGAGCAGGGCAAAGCACTAATTATCAACGGTGTGAGCAAAATAGCCGTACGTTTTGATGGTGGCTTTGTTTGGCCAGTTATTAATAAAAAAGAGCTGATGAGAATCTCGCTCATCACGTTGGAAGTTGATAGACGCGGTAAAGAAGGACTGATTTGCGCCGATAACATGCGTGCTGATATCACAGTCGCATTTTATCTACGTGTCAATGAAACCGAAGAAGATGTGCTAAAAGTCGCCAAATCGGTTGGGGTTGAGAGAGCTTCAGATAAAGTCGCTGTTAATGAGCTGTTTAATGCCAAGTTTTCAGAGGCGCTAAAAACAGTTGGTAAGCAAATAGATTTCGTTAAATTGTTTGAAAACCGCAGCGAGTTTCGTGACAGTATCGTTCAAGAAATCGGTAACGATCTAAACGGCTATGTCTTAGAAGATGTCGCAATCGATTATCTAGAGCAAACACCGAAAGTATCGTTGGACTCAAGTAATATTCTAGATGCTGAAGGTATCAAAAAAATTACTCAGCTAACGGCTTTTCAAAACGTTATTACCAATGAGCTTGAGCGTGATGAAGAGCTAGCGGTTAAGAAAAAGAACGTTGAAACCAGAGAGGCGATGCTAGAGCTTGAGCGTCAACAAGCCGATGCTGAAGCCAAGCAAAAGCGTGAAATATCCTCAGTGATTGCCCGTGAAACGGCTGAAACTCGTAAGATTGAAGAGGAAGAGCGTAAGAAGTCAGAAACAGCCGTCATCATGGTTGAGCAGGACTTAGCGATTCAGCGAGAGAATCAGCAACGTGAAATTGAAGTAGCAGGTCAAAATCGTCTGCGTGCAGTTGTCATCGAAGAAGAGAAGGTTACGCGTGCCCGTGACTTAGAAATCGTCTCTCGTGAGCGTGAAGTGGACTTGCAACGCATCGAGGCTGAACGTGCGATTGAACTTGAGAAAAAAGAAATCGCCAATGTCATCCGCGAGCGTATTGCGGTCGACAAAACAGTGGCGCAAGAAGAAGAGCGTATCAAAGAAGTTCGCGAAGTTAGTGAGGCTGAGCGTTCTAAGCAAACACGCGTCCTAGCTGCTGAAGCGGATGCTGAAGAAATCAAAGTACGTCAGGTGAAAAAAGCCGAAGCCGAAGAGCTGTCAGCCAAGCATAAAGCCGTTGAAATCACTACGCTTGCTACGGCTAACCTTGAAGCCTCTGCCAAAGAGTCAGAAGCCAAAATCAGAATGGCTGAAGGTATTAAAGCCGAAGAGTCTGCACATGGCTTTGCTGAAGCTGCTATTCAAGAAGCCAAGTCGGTCTCTATGGAAAAAGAAGGCATTGCTAGAGCCAATATTATTAAAGCGACTGGACAAGCTGAAGCGCAGTCAGAGCGTGAAAAAGGTATGGCAGATGCTGAGGTTATCGCGGCTCGCGGTGAATCTAAGGCGAAAGCTGAGCGTGACATTGGTATGGTCGATGCAGAGATTATTGCTGCTCGTGGTCAATCTACTGCCAAGGCTGAACGTGAAAAAGGCATGGCAGATGCTGAAATCATCGCAGCACGTGGTGAGTCT
The DNA here is from genome assembly GCF_904846705.1 of Psychrobacter sp. Pi2-52. Taxonomy (GTDB): domain Bacteria; phylum Pseudomonadota; class Gammaproteobacteria; order Pseudomonadales; family Moraxellaceae; genus Psychrobacter. The sequence continues at coordinate 8,427 of NZ_CAJHBS010000027.1, read as the reverse complement.
AATGCCAAAGCAGAACGCGAAGTTGGACTGGCAAAAGCCGAAGTCACTCGCGCACACTTCCAAGCCGAAGCAGATGGTTTGGTCGAGAAATTCAATGCAATGGGTAGCATGAATAAAGAAGCGCGTGAGCACGAAGAGTTCCGCATGAGTCTTGAGACAGCCTTGCAAGAAGCACTGGCATCGATCGACGCAGGTAAAGAGATTGCCAAAGAAAATGCTGAAGTATTGGCAGTAGCACTACAAAAAGCCAAAATCGATATTGTTGGCGGCGAAGCGCATTTCTTTGATAACTTTGCCAAGTCACTATCTATCGGTAAAGCCATCGATGGCCTAGCAGGTAAGTCAGATACGTTGAGCGGTATTATCAATGGCGTGATGGCTAGTCAAGCTATGAAAGCAACCAAGCAAAATGATGATAAAACCATTTAATATTAAGACATGTCTTTATAGATTGAAGACACGCGCCAAAATTAATGCATTTCTCCCTTGATAACTAGCTTGTCATTTAGGAGGCAGGCTGAATCTAACCAACTCGTTCTATACATCTTCATAGAGCGATAGCCAACTTATTATTAATAATGAGTTGGCTAATCTAAAAAATCAGCAGTGATGAATCGTTTTTTTAGATTAGCCAAGTGCTTCTTTACTTTCGATGATCTTCATCTCAAATAACTTCTTATTTTCCTTATTGCCAAAAAATTCTCTTATTATGTAAAAACAGAAACGGACGAGCAACGATGGCGGACACGCAAAACCTAACCACTCCAGATAGCAATGACAACCCTAATGCTAGTCAAGCAAGCCAAACTGATCAGGCGGTTGCCTCGGGCAATGCTTATGAGCTCATCAAAAAACGTTTGACAGAACAAGGTGCTCGTTTAGAGCAACAGACGGCCACGCTAAATACTGCACGCCTTGAAGAGTTCGGCAGTACTCAAATGCAAGTCATCGCCCGTACGCGTATCCGTACCGAACATAACTGTGTGGCGCAGGATATGGTGCAAGTAGGCGAATATCTACTGTTTGGCTACAACGTTTTTATGGGACTCAAACGTGCAAGCAATGTTAAGGATGTATTGTCGCTATATCGTTTGATTGAGCCAGTCGAAAGTGAAGAAGAGTACCAACTTGAAGAAGTCGATTTAACAAGCACTTTTTTGGGTCAAGATGCCTTTGTCCAAGACTTCAATGAGCTGTACCGATATTATAAGCAAACGCGCTTAATTCAAATAACGGTGAAAGACAGCAAATTGCTATTAGCGTTTCAGATTGGAGAGCGCATCACTGATATTCGAGTGTTCCGTTTCGCGCTAGATTTTAGCCAAGGCACACCAGAGTCTGCTCAAGTCGCTTACGTCGACAATCGTGGCGAGCGTGACATTGAACTGCCACCTGCCTATGATTTTGACTGGATAGAAACCACACGCGATCAGATGATCAACGGCAAATATCCGCATATGAATATCTTGGATACGATATTTGTAGAGACGGTCGGTGGAGATCTGACCATCAAGATTGAGGATAATACGCAGTCAGGGCAGGGTATCTATAGTGAGCCTGTCGAAGATCGTACTCAGTCGTTGACCGATGCCGAGATTGCTTATGCCAAAGTTGGCAGTTTAATCCTGCTCAAAATATTGCCCTATCGTGAAGAGGACTACCGTTATTTTGTTTATAACACTTTAACCGAAGCGGTATTACGTTTGGATGCGATTGGACAATCGTGTGTGCAGCTGCCAGAAGACCACGGCATCATATTTCCGGGTGGCTACTATCTGCAAACGGGCGAATATAAGCTGTTTGATGCCAATAACGTGGACGCCAAAGACTTAAAATTCAAACGCAAAATCATATCGCCAAATGGTGAAGATGTTCTATTTTTATTTTATGACAGAGACTTGGGCGTCACGGGGTTGTTTCCTTATAATTTGATTAAAAAGCAATTAGCAAACCCTATCTATTGCAACGGTATGGCTTTGGCTGAGAATGGCCGTTTGGTGCTGTTTAGCGATCAAAGTGAGCCATCTCGTATTCACCCGATGCAGATATGGCATACCCCTTATGCCTCACACGAGTATGTGAGTGAGCTGCCAGAAAGCACGAGCTTCTATGGCAAAATCGGTAATAAAGAACTGGTACGTGGTATCTCAGACCTGTATAGCATTACTCGCCTGATTGATAATCAAAGCGTGTCTCAAAAGCTCTATGAAGAGTTGGCTGACAATACCAGCAGATTGTTTGATAGTTACTACTGGCTGTCTGAGCCTGAGCTGACTGACGTCGCCAGTAGTATTAAAGAAGTGACGGCCACGGCTGAGCTTGTCATCGATGAGTTCGCCAAAGTACAAAGTATCCAAAAGCAAACCCAAACTGCGCTAGCCGATGCTGATACGCAGCAAAGTGAGATTTTGCGGCAGATACGCGTCACTAGCTTTGAGTCTGCCAGTGATTATGTCGATCAGTTGTCAGCATTAAGACGCCAAAAAGGTCGCTTGGTCAGCTTGGAAGATTTGCGCTATCTAGATGCTGATAAGTTACAAGCATTGCAAAAGCAATTAGAGGAAGCAGAGAGCGAGCTTGCTGAAAAAACGGTGCTGTTTTTAAGTGGTGAAGAGGCACTCTCAAGCTACGAAGGCATATTGGTCGATGTCAGTGAGCGCTTAAACACCGCTGAAACCAATGCTGAGCTAAAACCCGTACTAGAAAAAATTGATGAAACAGCGCAAGGGTTAGATTTATTGACCGAGCTATTAGGGACGCTAGATGTGGCCGATGCCACGGTGCGTACGCAAATTATCGATGACATATCGACCATTTATGCGAGCCTAAACCAGAGCAAAGCCAAGCTCAATCATAAACGCAAAAACCTGGGATCTGCGGAGGCTGTCGCGCAATTTGGTGCGCAGTTTAAGCTGTTTGGTCAATCTATTGCCAATGCGTTATCCATTGCCAATACGCCTGAGAAATCAGACGAGCAAATGGCAAAATTGCTGGTACAGTTAGAAGAGTTAGAAAGCCAGTTCGCTGATCCAGAGACCAATAGTGGCGATCAGTTTTTAGCCGATATTATTAGCAAGCGTGAAGAGATTTACGAGACCTTTGAAAACCATAAGCAGCAATTGCTCGATGCTCGTAACCGTAAAGCGCAAAACTTAGGTGATGGTGCGCTGCGAATGCTTGAGAGTATTAAAAAACGCACGCAAAGCACTGGCGTCACAGGCTTTACAGAGGAAGAGGCGTTAAATACGTATTTTGCGGCTGATGGTCTGGTGCAAAAAGTCCGTACCATTGCAAAAGAGCTGCAAGCGATGGGCTTTAGTGTCAAAGCCGATGACATCGATGCCCGCCTAAAAGCCATCCAAATCGAGAGCTATAAGAGTTTAAAAGACAAGTCGGACTTGTTTGAAGATGGTGGTCAAATCATCAAACTGGGCAAGCACCGTTTTTCAGTCAATACTCAGCCGCTGGATTTGACCTTATTGAGTCGTCAGCAGTCAGATGGCAAGCGCGTGCTGAACTTGCATCTAACGGGTACAGATTATTATGAAGTGCTTAATAACACTGAGCTAAACGCCTTGCGTCCGTATTGGGACATGAATATCGCCTCCGAGTCTGACAAGGTGTACCGCGCCGAGTACTTGGCGTATAGCATTATTGAAAGTGCTAAAAATAGCCAAGATGGACTAACCGAAGAACGTTTATATCAAGCATATGATGCGACTATCATTACCCTCGATGTTAATAGTGACATTGATAATGACAGCCCATTGTCCAAGTTGGTCAAAGCTTACGCCACCCCGCGTTATCAGCTTGGCTATGACAAAGGCATTCATGACCATGATGCCACGCTATTATTGATGCAAATACTGCCGACATTGCGTGAGGCAGGGCTACTGATTTATACCCCGCAAGTAAGAGCATTGGCGCAATTATTCTATTGGCAGCTAAATATTGTACAAGCGCTTGGTTTAGATAGCTTACGTCAATTTGGTTATGACGCTTGGTTAAATGAATCAGTGCTGACACGTGCAAATAATTGGACGGATAGAGCCGCGACCGCTGAGCAATTGCGCCGTGCATTGGGCAGCGATACTGCGAAGTCTCTATTGGTCGAGGACATGAGCCAAGTGATGCGTCATTTTGTTATGGCTCATAATGATGACAGTCTTAGCGCTGATAAAGATGGTAGCGTTGATAAAGGCGCCAACATCTTCAAACTAAGCTACGTTCAGCTTGCTTGTGAATACTTGGTGAGCGTCATGGGACAGTCGGCTGAAACCAATGCCGGCGCACATAACACAATAAAATGGCAAACCAGCCAACAAGCGCAGCAGTTGTGTGAGCAGCTAAGCCAAACGCTAAATAGCGCGTCAGGTAGCACGCAAAATACCGCCAGTTTTGATCAACTACAGTCTTCTATCAGTAAGCTTGGCTTCCAACCCAAATCAGCCTATGAGCTACTAGCCACATGGTTTCATGCACTACTTGATAAAACCTACGGCAGTACTGAGTCGGCTAACGTATTAGCTGATGGTTTGGGTGAGGCAGGCGAGGCACTCAGTGAAGATCAGCTTGCTGAGATTGAAACACAAAACGCGCTACGCAAGCAACAGCTAGAGAGTGGCCGTCATTATGTGCCTGAAGCCATTGCTGTCTTACTTACCCAGTTAAATGATGCTCAGCGTGAAGCTTTGGTGCAACGATTGATTGATTCAGGCGCTACTTTTAATAAAGGGGCTTTTAATAAAGGGCTAAGTGCTAAAGGATTGGGCAATCAAGGTTTAAACAGTACAGGCACCAGTGGCACGCCATCGGCCTTGTCATTTTCCTCAATCACCTCGTCGGCTACGTCATCGACTACATCATTGACCAGTATTAATAATCCGCTCAATCAAGTACAAAGCTTTGAACGTAGCACGGGTAAGGTATCGCTTGAGATACAAGTCAATAATTTGCTGGGTGAGCATATACGTATTCATCAGCAGACCTTAACCTTTGCCGTCGATGATTTCTTAAATCGTTTGCATCATCATGATGCGCAAGTCATCCCTGCCTATAGACGTTATCTGGCCATGCGCTCAGAGATATTGCATGATTCAAAAGAGACGTTGCGACTGGACGAGTTTATGCCGCGTCCACTGTCCTCATTTGTACGTAACCGTCTGATTAACGAGAGCTATCTGCCACTCATCGGTGACAACCTTGCCAAACAGATGGGCACGGTCGGCGAGGATAAGCGTACCGATTTGATGGGTATTCTTATGATGATATCGCCACCGGGGTATGGTAAAACCACCTTGATGGAGTACGTGGCAAATCGCCTCGGCCTTATCTTCATGAAGATTAACTGTCCGTCACTCGGTCATGACGTCACCTCATTAGATCCCGAAAAAGCACCCAATGCCACCGCCCGAGAAGAGTTGAATAAAATCAACTTGGCCTTTGAGATGGGCAATAACGTCATGCTGTATCTCGATGATATTCAGCATACGCACGCGGAGTTTTTGCAGAAGTTTATCTCACTCGGTGATGGTACACGCCGTATCGATGGCGTCTGGCAAGGCAAGACTAAGACCTATGACATGCGTGGCAAAAAGTTCTGCGTGGTCATGGCAGGTAACCCTTATACCGAAAGCGGCGAGGCCTTTAAAGTCCCCGACATGCTTGCCAACCGTGCCGATATCTACAACTTAGGCGATATCATGAGCGGCATGGAAGAAGTGTTTGCGCTTAGTTATATTGAAAACTCGCTGACCTCTAATACGGTTCTTGCACCACTGGCCAACCGTGACTTAAGCGATGTGCATCGTTTGATTAAAATGGCAAAAACAGACAATGCCAACCTCGTTCAAGCACAAAGCAGCGATCTGACGTATCCGTATAGCACTTCAGAAGTTAACGAAATTATCGCCATCTTGCGCCATATGTTTAGGGTGCAAGAAGTCATTTTGGACGTCAACCAAGCCTATATTGCCTCCGCCTCGCAAGATGATAAGTATCGTGTTGAGCCGATATTTAAGCTGCAAGGCAGTTATCGTAATATGAATAAGATGACCGAAAAGCTGTCGGCAGTCATGAATGAAGAAGAGCTAAACCAGCTTATAGATGATCACTATCTGGGCGAGTCGCAGCTATTGACCCAAGGCGCAGAGAGTAACTTGCTCAAGCTTGGCGAGATGCGCGGTGTCTTGACTGAAGCAGAAACAGAGCGTTGGGCGCAAATCAAAGCCGACTTCCTACGTAACAAAGCCATGGGCGGTGAAGATGGCGATACGGGCGCGCGTATCGTTGCCCAGTTGGTCGATTTGGCCAGTGGTTTCAATGCCATCAGTAGCCAGTTTGAGACATACTTAACGAAAAACGACCCAAAGCAAATCGCTCGCTTACGAGAAGCAGGTCAACAAGCGCAACTCGATGCCCAGCTAAACGCCCAATTAGAAGCACAGAAAATCCTCGCAGATAGCGTCATTAACAATGCCAAAGTCGTCAGCCATAGCATAGATAACGGCTTTGAAAAAAGTCTGAATCAGCTGATGCAAATATACAAGCATGATCACAACGCTGAGAAGGCAGAAGGTGAGTATCTCAAGCAAAACCAATATGCACAAAAACAGCTCATGGTGCAGCTAGTCAACGCTGTTGAACAACTGGCGCAAAAAATGGCGGATAGCTTGGTTAGCAATAATGATAATCAAACAGCCGATAGCGATATCCCTAATATTCATCAGCAAACGGCACTGATGGCAACTGCCCTCAAGCAAGCATTAGAGCCATTGACGATGCGGATGGATGAGAAGCTGGCGATTGATACCAGCACCGATCAATCTGGTAAGTTAATCGTCAATAGTCTCAACAGACTTAATAAAATATTTGACGACTATGATTAGTAGACTATAGTGACCAGTGACTAATGTAGTAAACAAACAAATGAGAAAATTATGGCGCACAAAAAGAAGAACGTCCGCAAAAAACTTTGCCCTATCTGCGAGCGCGAATTTAGCTGGACTAAGAAGCTTGATAAAAACTGGGAGAGCATGGTCTATTGCTCAGACCAGTGTCGCCGAATTAAGAAATATGAGGGCGTAGAACATCAAAAGTAGGATTTCGCCACAACAAAAATAGTTAGAAGTAGATGGGAGCAAATAATGACACATAAAAAAGCAAATCTACCGCAAAAAACCTGCCCCGTCTGCCAGCGCCCATTTACGTGGCGTAAGAAGTGGGAAAAGGACTGGGAGCAGGTGGTCTATTGTTCTGAGCGGTGTCGGCGAACTAAAGGTAAAGTAGATTGAGATTAAACTATGGCGAAATGAGTAGACAGCTAACCTTTCTTTTCGCTCATATCTGCTTACCTACACAAGCCACTGGCTAAAGTTTGGTGCGTCGCCTGCTTCGTATCTCAAAATTAACTATTACAAATCGCTTAGCCAAGTAAGATAACCGCTATTACTTATTCTTAAGTAAGCAAAAAACTTATATTATTGAATGTTACACTCTTTTTAATTTCTTATATATAACTACTAAAAGCTGACAAATATAATGATTATAGAAGCATCTATTCTAGCCAGTTTGTTAAAAGAACCAGTAACCAAATCAGCTACTTGGCTGTTTGGGAAAGGTTCAGTAGTTATTAAAAATAGGAAAATAGAAAATGCGCTACAAGGCTTATCTGAGAAAATAACAGACGTTGCAAAAGTAAAAACAATATACAAAAATGATTCTAGTATAGACTTGCATGAATTCTATATTCCAACCAGAGTAAAGAATGTAAATATTCAGATTAATAAAATTATAGATGTTAATGAAGAAAATATTGTTCTTGAGGGGACAGTGGGTCAGGGTAAGTCCATATTTATGAGGTATCTAACTTATCAAGAGGCTAAGTTAGGTAAAAGAATACCTATTTTTCTAGAACTACGGAAGCTTGAAAATAACCAGAGTTTAGAAGATGCAGTTAGCTCTACTATAGCTGAATGGATACCAATATTTACTAAAAAAAACTTTCACGTGTTGGCTGAACGTGGGGATTTAGTTTTATTTTTAGACGGTTTTGACGAGGTAAGTCGTGACAAAATAAAAGGGTTCTTGAACGAAATAGAAAAGTGGCATAGGTATTATCCTAAAATGCAAATGATAATCAGCTCTCGTCCAGGAGATGATATTCAAAATATTAGTGCTTTTAAAGTATATCAGTTAGATCCATATAAATACCCCGAACAAAAAGCATTAATAGATAAGTTAGTTCAAGAAGAAGATGTTAGAAATATTTTAAAAGAATCCATTGAAGAAAGTAATTCTGAAATTAAAGGTCTACTTACAACACCTTTGATGGTAACTTTATATGTGATGATATAGTCAGTCCAAAATAGAAAAGGTACAATGCTTTTAAACCAAGCAAAGAGAAATATAAAAGATGACCTACTCAGC
>NZ_CAJHBS010000026.1 GCF_904846705.1 Psychrobacter sp. Pi2-52 | reverse complement strand
GTACTGTAGGCGCTGGTGTTGTTGCTAACGTATTGAACTAATCCTTAAGTCTCAGCAATGAGCTTATGAATTAGTCACAAAAAAGGTCATCCTATCTAGGGTGGCCTTTTTTTTTGGGAGAATGTGAATCATTATTATAATTAGAATAATAGCTTTAGCGAAACAATAACTCACGATATGTGAGATAGAGATAATTATTTGTTAGATAGCATATTGTAATCTACGGCATAGCTTGTTATATTATCGCTGCACTTAACGCTAGCAGTTATTTTAGACTGCAGTGGTGCAAAATCAGGTAAAATTAATAATTTTACCGTCAAGGGCTTGCATTCTATGCTAAATATTGTATAATGCTGTCCTTTACACCCATAGGCGATTGGCTCAATTGGTAGAGCATCGGTCTCCAAAACCGAGGGTTGTAGGTTCGAGTCCTACATCGCCTGCCATCTTCTTATCATATCTTTGTTGTACCCCACCATCTCCGAAGCGAGTTCTTTATGAGCAATGATCAAGATAACCTCGAGACTAAGTTATCTGATGCCAAGGCGGTTGCTGGTGGAATGCTGTCTAAAAATAAGCATGTTTCAGCTAGCGGTACTACTGCTGTTGAAGTGGCTAAGACTGGCTCAATAAAAGATTTGATTTTGTGGCTACTTGCCGCAGCTGTGTTAATCGGTGCGACTCTAGTAAATCAATACTTACCAGGCTATTGGCAACCTGCCAATGACGTCTGGGTACGTATTGGTATTATTGTCGCACTTGTTGTATTTGCATTAGTCTGTTTGGCGCTAACGCATCAAGGCCGTGCTTTTAAAATATTATTAAAAGACGCTGCCGTTGAGCTTCGCCGAGTGACGTGGCCAGGTAAAGACGAAACCTTTCAATATACATGGCAAGTGATTGTCGTAATTGCGATTGCCGGTTTCTTTATTTGGTTATTGGATAACTTTTTTAATTGGTTCGTTGGTATCTTTATCGGTTAATAGCACGTATTAGTGACTATTAGCGAGACATTTACTCATAACGACTTATTTATAATGATCAGGAGCGTGATATGCGTTGGTATATTGTCCAAGCGTTTTCAGGATATGAAAAACAAGTACAACGTTCATTAACTGATCGTATTAACCGTAGTGACTTCGCTGAGTCATTCGGTGATGTATTGGTTCCTACTGAAGAAGTCGTCGAAATGAAAGACGGCAAAAAACGTAAGAGTGAGCGTAAGTTCTTTCCTGGATATGTATTGATCCAGATGGAGATGAACGATAATACTTGGCACATCGTAAAAGATTGCCCACGTATTATGGGCTTCATCGGTGGTACGCCTGAGATGCCTGCACCGATTACGCAAGTAGAAGCTGATCGCATTTTAAACCGTTTGAACCAGACTGAAACTGACCCACGTCCTAAGACTCTATTTGAGCCGGGCGAAGAGTTGTTGGTTATCGACGGTCCCTTTACTGACTTTAAAGGGTTGGTAGAAAAAGTGGATTATGAGAAGTCTAAGCTACATCTGACAGTAAACGTATTTAATCGACCTACACAGGTTGAGCTTGAATTTAGTAAAGTTGAAAAACTGGACTAAATTAGCAAAAAATTCATCAACCGGGGAGCTGTTAGTCAATTAGGTATATACCACGTTGATTTGGCGCTATTACCCATTTAGGAGAGTATCATGGCTAAGAAGATTGATGGTTACATCAAACTGCAAGTGCCTGCAGGCAAAGCAAATCCTTCACCACCTATTGGTCCAGCTTTGGGTCAAAAAGGCGTGAACATCATGGCGTTCTGTAAAGAATTTAACGCTGCGACCTCAGGCCAAGAGCCTGGTCTACCGATCCCAACTGAGATCACAGTATACAGCGACAAATCTTTTACCTTCATCATGAAGTCACCACCAGCTGCATACTTACTACGTAAGGCTGCTGGTATTGCTAAAGGTTCAGGTACACCGAACACTGCTAAAGTTGGTAAAGTTGACCGTGCACAACTAGAAGACATCGTTAAGACTAAGAATGCAGATTTAACTGCTGCTGATCTTGACGCTGCTGTCCGTACCATCGCTGGTACTGCACGTTCAATGGGTATTACCGTGGAGGGTGTATAATGTCTAAGCTAACCAAACGTCAAAAAGAAATTCAAAGCCGTATTGATAACGAAAAACAGTACACTATTGAAGAAGCGGTTCAAATCCTAAACGATTTGCCAGCGCTAAAATTCAAAGAGTCTATCGATATCGCGGTAAACTTGGGCGTTGACCCACGTAAATCTGATCAAGTAGTTCGTGGTGCAACTAACCTACCTGCTGGTACTGGTAAAACCAAACGCGTTGCTGTATTCGCTCAAGGCGCTGCTGCTGAAGCCGCTAAAGAAGCTGGTGCAGACATCGTTGGTTTTGAAGACCTAGCAGAGCAAATCAAAGCCGGTAACATGGACTTTGATGTTGTTATCGCAGCTCCAGATGCAATGCGTGTTGTTGGTCAGTTAGGTACTATCCTAGGCCCACGTGGTCTAATGCCTAACCCTAAAGTTGGTACGGTAACGCCAAACGTTGCTGAAGCTGTGACTAATGCGAAAGCTGGTCAGGCTCAGTACCGTGTTGATAAAGCTGGTATCATCCATGCAACTATCGGCCAAGTTGGTTTCACTGCTGATCAAATCGAGCAAAACGCGCAAGCGATTCTTTCTGATCTAAAGCGTGCTAAGCCTGCTACTTCTAAAGGTACTTTCATTAAGAAAATTACCTTGTCTAGCACGATGGGTCCAGGTCTAACGATCGACGCTGTTCCTTATCGTACTGCTAAATAATTAAAGTTTTTATCTTCAAATATTTTGAATGATAAACACAAACAGTTTTTAAAGAATTAGGTCAGCGTAGTATTTGCTACGCTGTCTAAGACCGTAGGTAGAGAGTAGTTTAGAGTCATAGTTAGCGATCTTCGGATAGTTGTTTATGACAATAAGTCACTTTTGTTAATCGACGACAGATGAAAATCTTAGTTGTCCTACGCAGACGGTGGCCCACACAGTTTAAGACACGAGCGAATAGGGCGATAAGATTATTTATAATCTTCAAACTATTACTCAACGTCATTCTGATAACGGTGCCGTAATCAGTCGTTACCAGTAGATGCTTTTTTTATTAATTGAATCCGCTGGTAATGTGTCGTATCAAGTCAGTCTTAGCTTACAGTTTGAGCGCATAAAAACCTTGTTTTTGGCACTTTTATTATAAGTCGATTGATAAGATTAAAGGAGTCAACTTATGGCATTAACGCTAGAACAAAAACAACAAGTTGTGGCTGAAGTGTCTGAAGTTGCTGCTAATGCTTACTCAGCAGTAGCTGCCGAATATCACGGTATTGGTGTTGCACAGCTTACTAAGCTGCGCGAACAAGCTCGTGATAAAGGTGTCGTTTTAAAAGTGGTAAAAAATACACTAGCAAAACGCGCTTTTGAAGGCACTAAGTTTGAGAGCATGTCAGACCGTATGACTGGTCCACTACTTTTGGCTTTCTCTATGGAAGATTTGGGATCTGCTGCTCGAGTCGTTTTCGACTTCAGCAAAGATAACAAAGCTTTAGAGACCAAATTAGTATCAGTCGGTGGTGAAGTTTATGGTCCAGAAGAGCTAGAGCGCGTATCGAAGCTACCAACTCGCGACGAAGCAATCTCTATCTTGATGGCTACTATGAATGCACCAGTGACCAAGCTTGTCCAGACTATGAACGCTGTTCCTGGCAAGTTCGTTCGCACTGTAGCGGCAATCAAAGACGCAAAAGAAGCTGCTTAATTGCTTGTTTTAACGTAACTTTAACATCGCTAATTTTGGTTGCATTTTATTGTCACATTAGGCAAGCAATCAAGGCGATATTAGAATCAATTAATTTTTATCAGATAACGGAGAGTTCTCATGGCACTATCTAAAGATGACGTGTTAAATGCAATCGCTGAAATGTCAGTAATGGATATCGTTGAGTTAATCAGCGACATGGAAGAAAAATTCGGCGTAACAGCTGCTGTTGCTGCTGCACCTGCTGCTGCTGGTCCTGCTGCTGCTGCTGCTGAAGAAAAAGACGAATTTGACGTAGTTCTTGCTAGCTTTGGCGAGAAGAAAGTTGGCGTAATTAAAGCCGTACGTGAAGCTACTGGTCTTGGCCTAAAAGAAGCGAAAGATTTGGTTGAAAGCGCTCCAGCTCCAATCAAAGAAGGCGCATCTAAAGCTGAAGCTGAAGAGTTGAAAAAGAAACTTGAAGAAGCTGGTGCAACTGTTGAACTAAAATAAGTTTAACACTGTACGAAAAAAAGCTGGTAATGCCTTGCATTGCCAGCTTTTTTTTACTATAATTCGTAGCTTGACCTTTTGTGTCTGCCAACAGTCGTATGCAACATCACGGTGGATACCCATCAAAAGGACAGACGATATACATGCAAGCACACATGCCAGTTTTTGAAATCAGTTAATATGAGCTAAACGTCTGTAGATGTTTGGCATTTTTTTGTGTCTGCATGCTTTCCTATCAACACTATAGTTTATACTGATTCTAAAAGTTATAGTTACCCCGATTATTAATCCTGAAAAAAGCGGTATTCTTAAAAAAGCTGTTGATCATAAGTTGCCTACTTGGTGTGGCATGACTGTCGACATTCAGTCTTATAGACAGTTTGTATGTGTAGGGAACATGGTTCGGTAATAAGTAGTCTAGATGGCAAGTGGTATGGATGCAATCTTAATAGACATTATTTCCCAGCAATGTATTTGTAAAGTAAGCCTGATAGGCAATGCGTTATAGATTATATAATATTGAATTTTTTGGTTGCAACAGTCATATAGACTGATTCACTTACCATGAATATAGCAACCAACGACGAGATTAAGTGAAGTGTGCTAGGTAAGCACTGAAGAGTAAAGTAGTAATTGACAGAAAAGACATGAACTGAACACGAAGACCCGTTTTATATTATCGTTTACGTCGCCATGTTTGCATCGTATTTATGCATACTGGCCACGCTTTTAATTTGTTTCCACGTTTACTGTAAGGACTCTCGATGGCATATTCTTATACTGAAAAAAAGCGTATTCGCAAAAGTTTTGCTGAATTGCCCACTGTAATGGACATTCCCTATTTACTGTCTATTCAAGTAGATTCTTATGAGCAATTTTTGCAAGAGCACAAAAAGCCGAAAGCTCGTGAGAATACTGGTTTGCAAGCTGCGTATTCCTCTATTTTCCCAATTGAGAGTCACTCTGGTAACGCTGAGTTGCAATTTGTTGAGTACTATTTAGGCACGCCTGAATTTGATGAGCGTGAGTGTATCTTACGCGGTTCAACGTTTGCAGCGCCCATGCGTGTCAAAATCCGTTTGATCATCAAAGACAAAGACAGCAAAGACAAAGATAGCAAAGCCGCTATCAAAGATATTCGTGAGCAAAGCGTCTATATGGGCGAGATGCCTTTGATGACTGCTAACGGCACCTTTATTATCAATGGTACTGAGCGTGTTATCGTATCTCAGCTACATCGTTCACCTGGTGTATTCTTTGATCATGATAAAGGTAAGTCGCACTCAAGTGGTAAAGTGCTTTATAACGCCCGTATTATCCCTTACCGTGGTTCATGGTTGGACTTTGAATTTGATGCAAAAGACTTAGTATTTGCTCGTATTGACCGTCGCCGTAAGCTGCTTGCGTCAATCATTCTGCGCGCACTTGGCCTAACAACATCTGAAATTTTAGATTTGTTCTTTGATAAAGTCGCTGTTTATAAAGCCGAAGAGACGTTTGAGATTGATCTAGTTGCTGATCGCTTGCGTGGTGAGATGGCGCAGTTTGATATCGTATCACCTGAAGGTGACGTTATTGTAGAGCAGGGCAAACGTATCAATGCACGCCGCATCCGTCAGCTTGAAGAAGCAGGTATGACGAAAATTGCTGTGCCTGATGAGTATTTATATGAGCGTATTTTAGCCGAAGATATCGTTGTTAACGACGAGATCATCGCTAAAGCAAACACGCCAATCGACCATGAGTTATTGGTAAAATTGAACTCATTTGAAGCCAGTGGTGCCATCAAAGAGTTTAGCATCCTATTCACGAACGATATCGATCAGGGTAGCTATATTGCTGATACGCTACGTGCAGATAGCACATCAAGCCGTGAAGAAGCGTTGATCGAAATCTATAAAGTAATGCGTCCAGGTGAGCCACCAACGGTTGAAACTGCTGAGAAACTGTTTGAAAGCATGTTCTTTAACGCAGATCGTTATGACTTATCAAATGTCGGTCGTATGAAATTCAACCGTCGTCTTGGTTTAGAATTTGATAACACTGATGATCCTGATATCCAGCGTGAACGCAGTGTATTGACCAACGATGATATCGTTAACGTTCTAAAAGAACTTATCGAGATTCGTAACGGTCGCGGTGAAGTCGATGATATCGATCACTTAGGTAACCGCCGTATTCGTTCAGTGGGCGAGATGGCAGAAAACCAATTCCGTGTTGGCCTAGTACGTGTTGAGCGTGCGGTTAAAGAGCGTTTGAGCTCAGCGGAATCTGATAACTTGTCACCACAAGATTTGATTAACTCTAAGCCAGTAGCAGCTGCGGTGAAAGAATTCTTTGGTTCAAGCCAGTTGTCACAGTTTATGGATCAGAACAACCCGTTGTCTGAAGTTACCCATAAGCGCCGTGTATCAGCGTTAGGACCTGGTGGTCTAACTCGTGAACGTGCAGGCTTTGAAGTACGTGACGTACATGATACGCATTATGGCCGTGTATGTCCTATTGAGACTCCTGAAGGTCCAAACATTGGTCTGATCAACTCACTAGCGACTTTTGCTAAAACCAACAGCTTTGGCTTCTTAGAAACGCCTTATCGCCGTGTGGTTGATGGTAAAGTTACTGACGTTATTGAATATCTATCAGCAATCGAAGAAGTAGGTACTGTCATTGCACAGGCTGATTCTCCGATGACTGAAGATGGCGCGTTATCTGACGAGATGGTCAGTGTACGTAGCTATGGTGAATTTGTTCGTATGCCGCCAGAAAAGGTGACACATATGGATGTATCACCAAGTCAGGTAGTATCGGTTGCAGCAGGTCTGATTCCGTTCCTAGAGCATGATGATGCTAACCGTGCCTTGATGGGCTCGAACATGCAGCGTCAGGCTGTTCCTACGCTACGTGCTGATAAGCCGTTAGTAGGTACTGGTATGGAGCGTCACGTTGCTCGTGACTCTGGTGTCTGTGTTATCGCTAAGCGTGGCGGTGTGATTGAAGATGTTGATGCATCGCGTATCGTTGTTCGTGTAAACGAAGACGAGATGACTGCTGGTGAAGCGGGTATCGATATCTATAACTTGATCAAATACACGCGCTCTAACCAGAACACTTGTATCAACCAACGTATCATCGTTAACCAAGGTGACGAGATTGCTTTGGGTGATATCTTGGCTGATGGTCCTTCAACGGATCTTGGTGAGCTAGCACTAGGCCAGAACATCCGCATTGCATTTATGCCGTGGAATGGTTACAACTTCGAAGATTCAATCTTGCTATCTGAAAAAGTAGTTAAAGAAGATCGTTTCACTACTATTCATATTCAAGAATTGACTTGTGTGGCTCGTGATACCAAGCTAGGTACAGAAGAGATCACTGCTGATATTCCAAACGTTGGTGAAGCAGCACTATCAAGTCTTGATGAAGCAGGTATCGTCTATATCGGTGCTGAAGTTGATGCTGGCGATATCCTAGTTGGTAAAGTGACGCCAAAAGGTGAAACGCAACTAACGCCAGAAGAGAAACTGCTACGGGCTATCTTTGGCGAAAAAGCGGCTGATGTGAAAGACACTTCACTACGCGTACCGACTTCTAGTAAAGGTACGGTTATTGATGTACAGGTCTTCACCCGTGATGGCGTTGAAAAAGACGCACGTGCAAGAGCGATTGAAAAATCGCAGCTTGATAGCTATCGCAAAGATTTAAAAGAAGAGCTACGTATCTTTGAAGAAGCGGCTCGCGGCCGTATTGGTAATCTATTAGATGGCCAAAAAGTCAGCGGCGGTGCTGGTCTAAAAGCTGGTACGGTTATGGCATTGGCTGATATGAAAGATATGAGCCTTGAGACTTTGCTTGATATCCAACCAGTAGAAGAAGAAATCTCTGAGCGTCTAACGCAAATCGCTGATTACTTGGTTGACAAGCAAAAAGACATCGATGTGAAGTTTGCTGAGAAAAAACGCAAATTGACTGCTGGCGATGACTTGCAACATGGCGTACAAAAAATCGTTAAAGTATATCTAGCGGTTAAGCGTCGTATTCAGCCTGGTGATAAGATGGCTGGTCGTCATGGTAACAAAGGTGTTGTATCGCGCATCATGCCAGTTGAAGACATGCCTTATGATGAAAATGGTAATACCGTTGACATCGTATTGAATCCACTTGGTGTACCATCTCGTATGAACATCGGTCAGGTTCTAGAGACGCATTTGGGTATGGCAGCGAAAGGATTGGGCGAGAAGATTGACGGTATGCTCAAATCGCAAGCAGCGATCAAAGAGCTACGTGACTTCTTGGACAAAATCTATAACCAAGTAGGTGGTGAGCAAGTTGATCTTGATAGCTTGAGTGATGATGACATCATGGCGCTAGCAGACAACTTACGTGGCGGTGTACCGATGGGCACAGCAGTATTTGACGGCGCGAGAGAAAGCCAAGTTAAAGACTTGCTCGAGCTTGCTGGTATGGATCGCGATGGTCAGCAGACGTTATATGATGGTCGTACAGGTCAGAAGTTTGACCGCAAGGTAACGGTTGGTTATATGTACATGCTCAAGCTTAACCATTTGGTTGATGACAAAATGCATGCGCGTTCAACGGGTTCTTACTCGCTAGTCACTCAGCAGCCACTCGGCGGTAAAGCACAGTTCGGTGGTCAGCGCTTCGGTGAGATGGAAGTATGGGCACTAGAAGCATACGGCGCGACTTACACGTTGCAAGAAATGCTAACGGTGAAGTCGGATGACGTTGAAGGCCGTACTCGTATGTACAAAAACATCGTTGATGGTGAGCAGTATATGGATCCAGGCATGCCTGAGTCGTTCAACGTACTGACCAAAGAAATCAAATCACTGGGTATTAATATTGAGTTAAAACAAAGCAACTAGCCCGTTGTTTAACTTAGTTGTCCACTAAAGGCAGTCTGCTTTATTGCTGCTGCTTTTAGTGATTTGTCTCAACCCTATTCATTGCCTTCATTCATCTTATCTGCGTCAATGGTACGCTGTCAGATGATTATAAAGATAACGGAGAAGCAACTTGAAAGATTTACTCGATATCATGCAAAGCCCTACCGGCAACGGTAACCAAGAGTTTGATAGCATTCAAATTACTTTAGCCTCACCTGACGTTATTAAGTCATGGTCGCACGGCGAAGTGAAAAAGCCTGAAACCATCAACTATCGCACGTTCAAGCCTGAGCGTGATGGTCTTTTTTGTGCCAAAATCTTTGGTCCAGTAAAAGACTTCGAATGTTTATGTGGTAAATATAAGCGCCGTAAGTTCCAAGGCGTTATCTGTGAAAAATGTGGTGTTGAAGTTACCACTGCTAAAGTTCGTCGTGATCGCATGGGTCATATCGACCTAGCCAGTCCAGTTGCGCATATTTGGTTCCTAAAATCATTACCAAGCCGCATCGGTCTATTGCTAGACATGACGCTACGTGATATCGAGCGCGTTCTATATTTTGAAAGCTATATCGTTACTGAGCCTGGTCTAACTAGTTTAGAAAAGTACCAGTTGCTTGATGATGAAGATTATTACAAAGCGCTTGAAGAGTTCGGTGATGAATTCACAGCCAAAATGGGTGCTGAAGCCGTTCAAGACCTATTAAAAGACATCGATATCGATCTTGAAATCGATGAGCTACGTGAAGCGATTCCACAAACAGGTTCTGAGACTAAGCTTAAGAAAATGTCTAAGCGTCTCAAATTATTAGAAGCATTCCGTGATTCTAATAACAAGCCTGAGTGGATGGTAATGAACATCTTGCCAGTACTACCACCAGATTTGCGTCCTCTAGTACCGCTAGAAGGCGGCCGTTTTGCGACGTCAGATCTAAACGATCTATATCGCCGTGTGATCAACCGTAACAACCGTCTTAAGCGTCTGCTTGAGCTAAGCGCACCTGACATCATCGTACGTAACGAAAAGCGTATGTTGCAAGAGTCAGTAGATGCGTTGCTTGATAACGGTCGTCGCGGTCGTGCCATCACTGGTAGTAACAAGCGTCCATTGAAATCTTTGGCAGATATGATCAAAGGTAAGCAAGGTCGTTTCCGTCAGAACTTACTTGGTAAGCGTGTCGATTACTCTGGTCGTTCGGTTATCGTTGTAGGTCCAACACTACGTCTACATCAGTGTGGTCTACCTAAGAAAATGGCACTAGAATTATTCAAGCCATTTACTTATAACAAACTATTGTCTCATGGTTTAGCGACGACAATTAAAGCTGCCAAAAAGATGGTAGAGCGTGAAGAGCCACAAGTGTGGGATATGCTGGCCATGGTTATCCGTGAGCATCCAGTACTTCTTAACCGTGCGCCAACACTTCACCGTTTGGGTCTACAGGCATTTGAGCCAGTACTAATCGAAGGTAAAGCAATCCAGTTGCATCCGCTTGTTTGTACTGCATTCAACGCCGATTTCGATGGTGACCAAATGGCCGTTCACGTGCCATTGACGCTAGAAGCGCAGCTTGAATCACGTGCCTTGATGATGTCTACCAACAACATCTTGTCACCTGCGAACGGTGATCCGATCATCGTACCATCTCAGGATGTTGTACTAGGTCTATATTACATCAGTCGCTCGTCTATCAATGCCAAAGGCGAGAGCATGATTTTTGCTACCGTTAATGAAGCATTGCGTGCAATTGGTTCAAACGATCTACATGTAAACGCCAAGATCAAAGTGCGTGTTACTGAGACGCAAATTGACGAAGAAGGTAACGAGACCAAAGAAATCAGTATCAAAGATACGGTTGCTGGTCGTCTACTTATCTGGAACATCATGCCTAAAGGTATGACGTTTGATGAGTGTAACCAAGAGATGACGAAGAAAAATATCTCTCGTTTGATTAACTCTTGCTACCGTAAAGTTGGCGTCAAAGAAAGTGTTATGTTTGCTGACCAATTGATGTATCTTGGTTTTGCTCAAGCAACACTGTCTGGTGTGTCTATCGGTATCGACGACATGGTCATTCCACCACTTAAAAAGCAAATCATCGAAGTGGCAGAAGGCGAAGTTCGCGAAATCGAAGATCAGTTCGAGCAAGGCTTTGTAACTGCTGGTGAGCGCTATAACAAAGTAGTTGATATCTGGTCACGTACCAATGACAAAGTCGCTAAGGCGATGATGGACAACTTGGCAACAGATAAAGTTATCAACGCACAAGGTGAAGAAGACGAGCAGAAATCATTCAACTCGATCTTTATCATGTCAGATTCTGGTGCTCGTGGTAGTGCGGCACAGATTCGTCAGTTGGCTGGTATGCGTGGTTTGATGGCGAAACCAGATGGCTCAATCATTGAGACGCCGATTAAAGCCAATTTCCGTGAAGGTTTGACCGTACTACAGTACTTCATCTCAACTCACGGTGCACGTAAAGGTCTAGCGGATACGGCACTGAAAACAGCTAACTCGGGTTACCTAACTCGTCGTCTGGTTGATGTGGCACAAGATTTGGTTATCACTAGCGATGATTGTGGTACTGAAGAAGGCCTACTCATGAAACCACATATCCAAGGTGGTGAAATCATTGAGAAGCTAGGTGAGCTAGTACTGGGTCGTGTCACTGCTCGTGACGTTACTTATAATGACGATGCTGATAAAGTATTGATTCCAGCTGGTACATTGATCGATGAGTACTGGGTTAACGTCCTTGATAACAACGCAATCGATGATATCTGGGTACGTTCAGTAATTACTTGTGATATCGAACATGGTGTATGTTCACAGTGTTATGGTCGTGACCTTGCTCGTGGTCATAAAGTGAACATTGGCGAGTCAGTTGGTGTTATGGCTGCACAGTCTATCGGTGAGCCAGGTACTCAGTTAACTATGCGTACATTCCACGTGGGCGGGGCAGCAAGTTCAGCCTCTGTGGACAACAGCATCTCTGTACGTAACGCTGGTCAAGCGCATTTTGAAAACATGAAAACGGTTCAACATACTGATGGTCACTTAGTCATCGTATCGCGTTCAGCTGAAATCGCGTTAACTGATGAGCTTGGCCGTGAGCGTGAGCGCTATAAAGTACCGTATGGTTCAAGCGTACTTGTGAAAGACGAAGAGCAGGTTGAAGGCGGTCAAACTATCGCTAAGTGGGATCCGCATACGCATCCAATCATCACAGAATTTGCTGGTACAGCACGCTTCAGTGACATCACTGATGGTATGACTGCCACAGTAAAAGTTGATGATGCGACTGGTATGAGCTCATTTGAGATTCTTGCTACTCGTGACCGTTCAAGCTCAGCAAAAGACTTACGTCCTGCAATTATCTTGAACACGGACGAAGGTAAAGAAGTGGTTTACTTCTTACCAGCTGAAACCATCATTCGCGTTAGCGATGGTGAAAAAGTAGCAGCTGGTTCGATCCTAGGCCGTGTACCACAAGCATCTTCTGGTACTAAAGATATCACCGGTGGTCTACCACGTGTTGCTGACTTGTTCGAAGCACGTCGTCCAAAAGATCACGCCATCATGGCAGAAATGACTGGTGTGGTTAGCTTTGGTAAAGAGACTAAAGGTAAGAACCGCTTCATTATTACTAATGAAGATGGTGAAGTGCATGAAGAGCTAATCCCTAAATGGCGTCAAATCAACGTCTTCGAAAACGAGACGGTAGCACGTGGTGAAGTGATCGCTGATGGTCCACAGAACCCACATGATATCTTACGTTTGAAAGGTCAGACTGCACTTGCTGATTATATCGTCAACGAAGTACAGGACGTTTATCGCTTGCAGGGTGTAAAAATCAACGACAAGCACATCGAAGTTATCATTCGTCAGATGTTGCGTAAAGTTGAAATCACTGACGGCGGCGATTCAAGTCACTTCAAAGGTGATCAGGTCGAGTATGCAGATATCAAAGCATTGAATGCGAAGCTAGAAGCGGAAGATAAATTCCCAGTACAGTTTGAGCGTCAATTACTAGGTATCACCAAAGCAAGTCTAGCAACTGAAAGCTTTATTTCAGCGGCTTCTTTCCAGGAAACAACCCGTGTACTAACTGCGGCTGCTGTGACTGGTAAAGTGGATGAGCTACGTGGTCTGAAAGAAAACGTGGTTGTGGGTCGCTTGATTCCTGCAGGTACGGGTCTTGCTTATCATAAAGCACGTAAAGAGAAAGCAGATCAGAAGCTACAAGATAAAGATTTGAATGCAGCGTTTGATATGACTGCAAGCACTGATAGCAAAGACTTTGCAAGCTTTGATGAAGCATTTGCTCAAGAGTTAAATCAAGATAATTAATCGCATTAAGTATTTTGATTCATTCTTAATTTGATAAAAAAGCCAGCCTAAGTTGCTGGCTTTTTTGTGCGTATAAAAAACTGAGAAAGGCATGGTGCTATTATCTAAAAAAATAGTACACTGGAAATAGGCTCTAATTCACTACTTATAGAAGGATAATTAGCAAATGGCAGGTAAAACTCGCGTCGCCAAATATCAAGCAGATCGAACCAATCAAAAGTTATATTTCTGTCGTTTATCTTGCCAATCTGCAGGAAGTACCAATGATAAGCAGTTATACCAAGCACACTGTGAGACTGCTATTTTTCACTTGCATGGTGCTTTATTGGCATTTATTCAGGAGCTCGGTCATTTCTATAGCCTAAATATGACGGCGCCAACTTTGCTCGATATTGAGCAAGCACTGAGCGAGCGTACCCAAGTATCTCCTGAGATTCAGCGTTTGCAGCAATTACAGCAGCAAGGTTTTATCGCCAATATAGAACGTGCTTATCAGCGTTGTCTGTATGCAGTACCGCCAGATACTATCGTCGATGAAGCGCCAAGCAGTCATTCAGCGTCGCCAGACTTGATTGTCAATGTTGTCACTTTATCTAACCAATGGCTACCTGATGAAACAACGATACGGGAATGGCGTAATCAGCTTTTGGAGCTGATTGAACAACTGCGTGCAGGTATGGTTGAATTCTAATAGGAAGTAAACTAGCAAATTTATTCTTTGACCGCTATTTATTGAACCATTTTAAAGTATGATTAAGTAGGGTAGGCCATAGTCTACAGCGCATAAAAAAGGCTTATTCAGTCATTGCTGAATAAGCCTTTTTCTTATTAACTAAAAATAGTCTTGTTTGTTACTCTGGCATCGGTGGCATACTTTCAACGGGTGTCACCGTTAATGGATTTTCCGGTACGCTGTCATCACTACGATTGCTACTTGGTTTCGTTGATGGTGGAGTGCTCGTCTCCTCAGTAGGCTCTGGAACCGAAGGCTTACGCTGCTGGGTTTGAGTCTTGACTGGTTTTGCTGATTTATTGGAGGAGTCGTTAACTAGGACGCCATCATCAGTCATCTCTATGATACTTTGCTGTTGCTTTCTGGATTTTGAGCGATTATTGATAGATACCCATTGGCTTGGCGTGTCTTTCAGCTGAGCTTTCATAAAGTCCATCCATACTGGCAGCGCTGCTACACCACCATATTCACGGCGGCCCATAGTAGATGGTTGATCGAATCCCATCCATACTACTGTCGCATTGGTAGGATGGAACCCTGCAAACCATGCGTCTTTGGCCTGATTGGTGGTACCAGTTTTGCCACCGATATCATTGCGACCTAATGCCTTTGCTCTTACCGCTGTACCGCGTTGGACTACATCGCGTAGTATATCGGCCATCTCAAAAGCGACTCTAGGTTGCAGTATGCGCGGTGCTTGTTTGGCCCTTACATATTGTACGGCAGGCGCTTTCAGGCGGTCTGACTGTGGACCTGCGTTATATACCGTTAAATCAAGCTCTTTATCTGTTGTTTCGCTATCATCATTGCTTTCTGATGATGAATTATCGGCGGTTATTTCATTAGTAGTCTCATCAAGCGCTTCAATTGACTTCTCATACTCTTCAACTAAGCTGCTATTAACCTTCTCAAGTTTTTCGTTAAAGCATAGTGCACACGCTTGACGTGGATTTGCCTGAAACAACAGCTCGTTTTTATAATTGTAAATTTGTTCAATAAAGTAAGGTTGGACACGATGACCACCATTGGCGAAGGTTGAGTAAGCCGTGGCCATTTGTAATGGTGTGGCTTGTCCTGCTCCAAGTGCTAATGACAAGGTTGTTGGTAGCTTTTCTTTATCAAGACCGAATTCATCTAATAGGTTGCGCGTACTTGAGATACCGATCGCTTGTAACAAGCGAATAGATACGAGGTTACGCGACAAATATAAACCACGACGTAAAGTGATATCACCTAAGAAACGTTCATCAGAGTTTTTCGGTTTCCAGTCACCTACTTGAATAGCTCGGTCAGAAACGATGGTATCTGGACGATAACCTTTTTCTAAAGCAGCGGTATAAACAAGTGGCTTAATGGTTGAGCCAGGTTGACGCCAGCCCTGTAGAGCGCGGTTGAACTTACTGTGGTTAAAATCAAAGCCACCAACCAATGCATTGACAGCACCAGTCTCTGGATTTAACGAGACCAAACTGCCTTGAATTTTAGGTATTTGACCTAGTTGCCAGTTGCCATTCGTAGTAGGTATCACACGAACGATATCGTTTTTCTTAACAACTTGACTGGCATTGCTAGGGTAATAACCAATACGGTCAGCAGAAATATATTTGCGTGCCCATTTCATACCAGACCAATTAACGGTCACTTCTTCACCAGATTGTAGGACTGCATTAAAACTACGAGAATTGACTTTGGTCACTTTGGCAGGAGACATATTGCTGTAGCGTTGGAAGTTCTCGAGAGGCTCATCATTTGCTTCAGCCCCGCGCCAACCATGGCGATGCTCGTAGGCAATCAATCCTGTTACTACTGCTGCTTCTGCATCTGTTTGTGCTTTACTATCTACTGTGAGACGTACGCGCCAGCCACCGTGCATGACTTGATCGCCATAACGTTCGACCAAAGAAGCGCGCGTCATTTCTGCCAAATAAGGCATATTTACATCGAGCTTTTCTTTATATAGGTTGATACCTATAGGGGAGTTGACCGCTTCATCGTACTGAGCTTTAGTAATATAGCCAAGCTCATGCATGCGTCCAACGATCCAGTTGCGGCGAGTCAGTGCACGGCTAGGATTGGCAACAGGATTATATTTAGAAGGGGCTTTCGGTAGGCCGGCTAACATGGCCATTTCAGCAATGGTTAAATTGTCTAATGACTTACTATAGTATTTTTTGGCCGCAGCACGAATGCCGTAGGCACCTTCGCCTAGATAGATTTTATTGACATATAGCGTCAAAATATCATTTTTACTCAGCTCGTCTTCGATTTTCCGCGCCAAAAACAACTCTGTGAGTTTGCGGTTTAAAGTACGTTCTGGACTTAAGAAATAGTTTTTAGCGACCTGCATCGTAATGGTAGAGCCACCAGTTTGACCATCGTCATCAGTGACTGCTTCGGTGACAGCGCGACCAAGACCTTTAATACTAATTCCGCTATGCTGAAAGAAAGAAGCATCTTCGGCCGCTAAAAAAGCATGAGTTAAATCTTCAGGAATCTCATCAAAACTAACTGGTAATGATAAACGATTGCCGTATTGGCCGATTAATTTATCATCACTACTATAAATCTGTAATGGCATTTCTAATTTGGCTGTTTTAATTTCTTGCGTACTAGGTAGGGTCGGCGATAGATACATGGCCATCCCATAAAAACCAATAGGTACAGCAAGTGCTAGAACAACTGCCAATGCTAGGCAAGCGATAAAGAGTCCCACCAAAAAGCGAATGAGACGAGCGGTAGCATTTGTTTTGGCCATAATAAGACTTATTAGTTAGAATTTGTAGCAGACAATATTATTATACATTGAACAAAATAGGCAGGTCATAATAAATGTGTAAGTTGGCCTTAATATATTTTTAAATGCTTGAATCTATCAATTAAGTAAAGTATTGTATTGAATTATTACAAATAACTACCAGATTGTACACTTAATATAAGGTATAGAGCTAGTGAGGCTATTTACTTCCAAAAGTCGACATTTGATTGGCGTGGATATTTGTGCCACTTCAGTAAAGTTGGTTGACATACAGCGTCAGCAAGGCATGTTCCACCTAAAATCTTATGGTATTGAAAGACTACCGGAAGGTATCGTGGTTGATAAGATTCTAGTAGATACAGAAGCTGCCGGCAATATTATAACGAGCTTGGCACGACGCTGCCAAGTCGCGGGTAGCAATGCTGCGACCGCTGTTTCTGGCTCTGCAGTGATTACTAAAATCATTGATATGGATATGACACTCAGCGATGTAGAGCGTGAGGCGCAAATACGTTTAGATGCCGACCAGTATGTGCCTTATCCATTAGAAGACGTTAATCTAGACTTTGAAGTATTAGGACCGTCTTTGGTTAGTGACGATATGGTTCAGGTGTTGCTTGCTGCTTCTCGTTCAGAGAACGTCGACCAACGTGTCGATGCTTTAGCCTTTGGTGGCCTACAAACGAAAGTCATGGATATCGAATCTCATGCAATCGAGCGTGCGTTTGGATTGATGGTAGATAGTTTGCCAAATGTACCAGAACTAGTAGCGTTGGTAGATATCGGCCACAATCAGACCACGTTATATATTGCTAAGAATGGCGAGTTTATTTATAGTCGTGAGCAGTTATTTGGCGGTGCTCAGCTGACCGAGGCAATACAAAATCGCTATGGCCTATCAGCAGAAGAAGCGACACTAAGTAAACGCGAACGTACCTTGCCTGATGACTACTATCCTGAAGTACTAACCCCTTTTATAGAAAATACCATTCAACAGATCACTCGCTCTTTACAGTTTTATTTTTCATCAAGTCAATATAGCAGTATCGATCATGTGGTGCTTGCAGGGGGCAGCAGTTCTATTGCAGGTCTCGCTGGTATGGCACAACAAAAGCTTGGTGTAACTGTCAGTGTTGCCAACCCTTTTACCAATATGACTATTGCACCAAATATCGATAATGAGCAACTGGCGGTTGATGCGCCAAGCTTAATGGCTGCATGCGGTCTTGCGTTAAGGAGCTTTGACTAATGGCTCGTATTAACCTTTTACCTTGGCGACAAGAAGAACGTGAACGTCGTAACAAAGAATTTATGACATTGATAGTGGCGGTGACGTTACTGACCCTATTAGCAGCCTTTGCTTCATGGAGTTATTTCAATAATGAACTTGATGAGCAGCTTGATGCCAACGCATTGATCGAACAAGAAAACACTCGCTTAGACACCGCATTGACCGAGATTGACAGTTTAGAGCAGCGCCGTGAAGACATTATTTCACGCATGCAAGTTATTCAAGATCTGCAGGGGCGACGTCCTGTACCTGTACGTTTATGGGATGATCTCGCTAAAGCTATTCCACCAGCACTGTATCTAAATAACCTTAAACGTGAAGGCGATACGCTAACTTTGACAGGCTTAGCGGACAATCCAAACATTGTATCCAGCCTGATTCGTAACCTTGATAACAGTAAATGGATGGGTAACTCAGCAGTGAGTAACATTCAGCAGAATATTAGCGCTTATGAGGCTGCTCCAGTCCTCAATAATACGGTTAATACTGGTGAGCAGGCGCGACCTGTTTATCCTGAAGACAGTTACGTACAG
This sequence comes from Psychrobacter sp. Pi2-52, assembly GCF_904846705.1. Lineage (GTDB taxonomy): Bacteria > Pseudomonadota > Gammaproteobacteria > Pseudomonadales > Moraxellaceae > Psychrobacter. The sequence continues at coordinate 22,110 of NZ_CAJHBS010000026.1, read as the reverse complement.
TTTGTAGTAACGACTAGAGTACAGTCGGAAACTCCGACTACTGATACCGATACTGGTCTTGGAGGTGCGTTATGAAGCTTATCCGCAAAAAGAGCCTCTCTAAAACCAAAAAATCTGCTTTAAAGCCAAAAAAGCAATTCGATTTAAATGAGTTTCGCCGTAGTTTTGAGTCGCTAGATTCAGAAAACTATGGCAGCTGGCCATTGCCTGTCAAGGTGACAGTGATTGGTCTTATCATTACCTTCATCGCGGCATTGTCATGGGCATTACCCATCAGTAGTAAAATTGACGAGATTAATGCGGCTGAAAGCCAACAGCAGACCTTGCTCGATAGCTACCGTGAAAAAGAATCTCGCGCACGTCATTTAAAAGCGTATCAAGCGCAAGTGGTGCAAATGGAAACTGAGTTTAATACTTTATTAGATCAGTTGCCGAAAGATACGCGTGTGTCAGAATTGGTAGAAGGCATAAACATGACAGGCGTTGGTAGTAATATCCGTTTTCAGGATATTTCAGTAGAACCTGAAATTGAAAATGAATTCTTTATTGAGCAGCCAATACGTATCGCAGCTTTGGGTGAATACCATCAGTTTGGTAGCTTTATCAGTGGTCTTGCCGCACTGCCTCGAATTATTACGATGCATGATTTTGAAGTCAGCAATCCGCAGCCTACATTGGATGTTTTGCCAGAGCTTAATCTAGTCTTGCAAACTAAGACTTATCGCTCTAAAGAAGCGGCTCCTGAAGGTGATACCGCCGCCGCTACTGATACAAATGCAGGAGGCAACTAATGAGTATCCAAAAAATGCCCATGCTATTGGTTTTAAGTGTCGCTGTTTTATCTATGACAGGGTGTAGTGACCGCATAGGTATGGCAGAGCAGGCAATGACCGATATCCGCAACCAGCCTGCGCAGCCTATTGAGCCGCCGCCTAAAGCCGAGCTGGTAGAGGATTTTGTATATAGCGCTAGTTCGCAACGTAGTCCATTTTTACCACCGAGTTTAGTCAATGTGCAAGGCCCGACCACTCCTATAGATGGTGTACGACCAGATATCAACAGAATCAAAGAACCGCTTGAGCAGTATGAACTGTCGCAACTAGTCTTCCGAGGTGTGGTGATTTCGCCCGAAGGTCAGCGATATGCATTGATACAACGTCCAGATGGTTCGGTTGCCAGTGTTAAAGTAGGCGATTATCTTGGATTGAATGACGGCCGTATTGTTGAAATCACGCCGACCCAGGTTAACTTGATTGAAATTGTGCCAGATAGCCGCGCAGGGTTTGTGGAAAAACCCCAGTCGCTGGTATCCCCTATAAGCTAAGTCGGCAGATTTTTTGAGGAATAAATAATGACAGTACGCAATAACAAGGTAATGATGATGAGCAACCGCATGTCTTCTGCTTTTGCCATTTCAGCACTGGCAGTCAGTATGGTGGCTGTAACTAATAGTGCTCATGCTGCACAGCGCATCGATAATGTCTCTGTAGTGCAGACCGCACCTGCAGTGACGCAAATGCGTTTGGGATTTACAGGATTGCCAGTATTGCCTGCAGCCTATCAGCTTAATGATCCTAGTCGCTTAGTCCTAGATTTCGAACAAGTACAGAATGGGCTTGCTAGCCGCTTTAACGAATATAACATTGGTGCGATTAATGACGTTACTACGCTAAGTAGTGACAGTACCACGCGCCTCATCGTTGGTTTAAAAGAGTCAGGCAATTATACGACAGCGATTGAAGGCAATGATTTATTGCTGACCATCACTGACCCAAATCGTCCCTTCATTACTAGCGACCCGATTCAAGATGTACTTAATAACAATAATAGTATGACAACGACCGCTGTCGTTACGCCTATTGTTGAGAGCTCTACCGTACCAGTGGCACCTGTACGTACTACGAGCAAGGTTGTCGTGAAGAACGAAGTACCAGCTGATACGATGGTGGTCAGAGTCAATCCGCTTTTGAATCCTCAATTGGCCGCTTTACAAGTAAGTAAGCAGTATAGCTATGATGGACTAAGTGCAGTCAATTTTTCAGCAGGTAACGATGGTGGCGGTAACGTCAGTATGGTACTGGCAAACGAAGCTATCCCAGTAGATGTGCAGCGCCAAGGTAACAAGCTTGTCGTACGTTTGACTGGTAGTACGGTTCCGAGAAACTTGTTACGCCGATTGAATATTAATAGTGGTCTTGTTGGTAGTATTGATACCAAAAACCAAGGACAGAATGGCGTCGTCACCATTAACATGAATGACGATTATGAGTATCAGGCCTACCAATCAGGTAACCAGTTGAATATTGGTATTAAAAAGCCTGAGCTGTTACGTGAACCGACGTTGGAAGAAAGGGTCTATAGTGGGGAACCGCTATCTATGGAATTCCAAGATGTTGAGGTTCGTAGTGTCTTAGATATTTTGGCGCAGTTTACTGAGATGAATATCGTGGCAAGTGATTCTGTTGCTGGTAACATCACTTTGCGTTTGATTAATGTTCCTTGGGATCAAGCCCTCGACATCATACTTAAGAGTAAAAATCTAGGCAAGCGTGAGAATGGTAATGTGATTTTGGTTGCGCCTTCTACTGAGCTCGCTGAGCAAGAAGCACGTGAACTAGAAGCACAGCAAGCTGTTCAATCTTACGCACCTCTGCGTACTGAGTATATTCGTTTAAGCTATGCAAAAGCACAAGATGTCTTGACGCTTATTTCGCAAGGTAGCGGCGCGACTGGTAATAGTAGTGGCCTCGCAAATCGTGAGGATAATAATACGTTGTTATCCAATCGTGGTACGGTAACAGTTGATGAACGTACCAATACTTTGATTATTAAAGACGTTGCTGACAGTATCGAAAATATCCATAAACTAATCAGCAAAATTGATATTCCTGTTCGCCAAGTTATGATCGAAGCACGTATCGTTAGTGCAACTGATAGCTTCAGTAAAGAGATTGGTGTTCGTTGGGGTATCTTGTCAAACGGTGCGGCCAACAACCGCAGTTTATTGGTTGGCGGTAGCGATCAAACCTTATGGGATTTAAAAGATTTTGATGTAGAGACGACGACGGTCAATGGTCAAACTGTTTCTTATCCTTCTTATGACATTACTCGTCCTGATAACCTAAACGTTGATTTAGGCGTTTCTAACCCAGCAGGTAGTATCGCCTTTGGTTTGCTCAGTATGTCTGATGTGATGCTAGATCTTGAGCTGTCAGCACTGCAAGCGGACAACCGTGGTGAAGTTATTTCTACACCAAAGATTTTGACGGCGGATAAGCAGACAGCGAAAGTCTCTTCTGGTACTCAAATTCCGTATCAGGAAGCATCAGCCAGTGGAGCTACGACAACCAGTTTTAAAGAGGCTGCATTAAGTCTGGAAGCGACACCAAATATCACGCCTGATGGTAAAATTGGTTTGCAATTGGTCATTACTAACGGCACACCGACTATCATTAATAATCAGGTTGCTATCTCTGAAGACTCTATATCGACCAATGTAATCATTGAAGATGGTCAGACAGTCGTACTGGGCGGTGTTTTTAAAAATCGCACTAGTAATGGCGTAGATAAAGTACCTTTCTTAGGAGACTTGCCTTATATCGGTCGTGCATTCCGTCGTGATGTACGTAGTAATAGTAAGGAAGAGCTACTGATTTTCGTAACTCCGAAGCTTATTAATGACGGTACTAGCCGTATTAACTGATTTAGTTTTTTTAATCTTTCATTGAAAAAGTAAGCCATAGTGCTTGCTTTTTTTATGCGCGAGATTAGTGGTTTTAGCGTTGCAATATCTATGTATGTACTGATAAATAGTGTGCTCTAAATTTTACTCACAATAATCACGGCTCATTACTAGCCAGAATAACAATGACGTTGTATCATACCTAATTTAGCTGAGTAAGTATTATGGGGCAGGAATTACCGTCGGTGTTTTTAGTGGGTCCGATGGGAGCAGGGAAGACGACAATCGGAAAACTGCTTGCCAAGCAGTTAGGTCGCACGTTTGTAGACAGCGATTGGTATATTGAATCGCAGACGGGTGCCGACATTGCTTGGATATTTGCCAAAGAAGGCGAGGCAGGTTTCCGTGAGCGTGAAACGCGTGCCATTGATGAATTGACTCAAAACTCTCAAGTCGTATTAGCCACCGGTGGCGGTGCAGTCATGTGTGCTGAAAACAGAGAGTTTCTAAAACAGCGTGGCATCGTGGTTTATCTTAATGCACCTGTCGAGGTGCAGCTGGCACGTACCTCTAAAGACAAGTCTCGACCATTATTGCAGCAGCCTAATCCTAGAAAAATACTGCAAGATTTGTATAGTGCTCGCGATCCACTCTATCGCCAAGTCGCCCATATTATTATGCCTACTGGTCACACGTATCCACGCCACATGGTCAATCAATTGATGCAGCAGCTAGAATCATTCGTCGACTGCACTACCGACGCATCAGCGCACCAAGAAGACTAGTAATAGACTGGCAACTACGATTGATATGCAGACTCAATTACTTTTACCTCATTAGAAATGCTTTAGGAGTATCACATGGTAATGACGTTTCATGATGGCCTAATAGTTCATACGCAAAGTCATGATTATCCTATTGTCATTACTGAACAATCTGCGACTGAGCATAGCAGTATGGCGAAGCAGATCAAGCCTTATATCAGTGGCCGTCAGGTTTTGATTGTTACTAATGACACTGTGGCACCTTTATACTTAAAAGCGTTAGAAGATGAGCTAGCAGAGCAGTTTACGGTAAAGGTGTGCGTACTGCCAGATGGCGAACAATACAAAAATCAGGCAAGTATTGATCAGATTTACGATGCGCTAATGACAGAACACTTCAATCGCGATGTGACACTTATTGCTCTTGGTGGTGGTGTAATCGGTGATATGACTGGTTTTGCTGCTGCTAGCTTTATGCGCGGTGTCAATTTTATCCAAATTCCAACGACGCTATTGTCACAAGTAGATTCTAGTGTTGGTGGTAAAACGGGTATCAATCATCCGCAAGGTAAAAATATGATTGGTGCTTTTTGGCAGCCGCAAATGGTGCTTGCCGATATGAGTACGCTTAAGACACTGCCTGCGCGTGAGCTATCGGCTGGAGTGGCTGAGATTATTAAATATGCCCTTATCATGGATGAGGCATTTTTAACGTGGCTTGAGGCAAACCTGCCTGCAATGATGGCGCTTGACTTGGCTGTACTTGGTGAAGCTGTAAAGCGCTGCTGTCAGTACAAAGCTGATGTAGTGGCACAAGACGAAAGAGAGTCAGGTGTGCGCGCGCTATTGAACTTTGGTCATACTTTTGGTCATGTGATTGAAACACATGAAGGCTATGGTAATTGGTTACATGGCGAAGCAGTAGCGGCTGGCATGGTACAAGCAGCTGAGCTATCGCAAAAAATTGGCTGGCTAACTGATGTTGAAGTCGTACGTATTAAGCGTGTTTTAGAATTGGCAAACTTACCTATTACTCCACCAGCTATCGGTGTAGATACTGCTTTAGATTTAATGGGTCACGATAAAAAGGTGAAACACGGACAAATTCGCCTAATTTTGTTAAAATCAATAGGCGATGCGGTAATGACTAATGAGTTTGACGGCCAACTATTGCATGAAGTTTTGTCAAAACATAGCGCGTAACGTCTCAAGAATTTATCGTTTATATATTTATACTAAAATCTCGTACTTATAGCCAACTGGTTAGCTGTACCTTTGTTTAAATAAGCATTTATATCATGCTGTAAAACATGTGTTTACCAAGGACCGCCTCATGGCAACATCAAAAACAAAAACGCGTACTGCTAGCCAATCATACAGTCGTCAAGCACTGATTTGGCTAATAGTGACCCTGCTTTTAGGGGTGGTCACAGCGTTAGTATGGATGTTTAGTCAAACGCCAGCCATGGGTGCCAAAATTGAGAATGCACCGATATCAGCGCCAGAGATTTTGAATGAAGAGTTTGAGCAACCACTAAAGGTCGAATCGCTACATGAGCTAGATACGGATGTACAACCGATTAACTTTGATGCAACGATTCGAGATTTGCGCGATTATCCCGATGAGTTTAAAGACAAGCGTTATCTGCTGGCTAACAAAGGCAAGTGGACTGTTCAAGTAATGAATGTCGCTGAAAATGATGTGATTGTTAGTTACTTAGAAGGCCGTCGAGATCGTGATAAATTCGCTTATTTCCGTTATCTTGATGATGAAAAACAAGTCCGTTATATGCTGACTTATGGGATTATGAGTAGCCCGCAAGAAGCGGTAGGAGCCGCAAAGCTAATAGACTTTAAGTTACCTACAAATGTACGTGTACTGCCAGAAGAGATTAATCGGTATGTCAGTATCATTGATAATTATGAGCGTCCTGATCCAGTAAAAGATCTAAGTACAAAACGTACACGTGCCGTCGATTTAAAACCTACTAAGCGCGAAGTGCCTGCTCGTTTGCAAGAAGAAGCTGATGACGCCGCTGCTGCTCAAGCAGCTAGTGCTAACAGTAATCGAGGTAACCAAGAAAGCGCTAATAGTAGCAGTACTCAAGAAAGTATTCGTCAGTCGGTAGATACCTCTGCTACGCTGTCTGTTAGCGAAGAGCGCACGGTTGGTGGTGAGACGCAGACAATATCTGAAGCATCGCCAAAAGAAGAAAACAACGCAAGTAAGCCTGCGCCAGAAAACAAAAAGCCTGCGGCACCGGCGGAGAGCAGTACCAGTAAGAAGCCCCCAGTCGTGCCAACGCCTAAGCCCCCTAGTAGCACAAATAATAATTCAAATGCTAATGGCAAAAGTGCTAACGCAAATCCTCCCAAAAATAATAGCGACAGTATAAAAGCGCTAATAGAAGATAAGAGTAATTAGTTTTTGCTTGATTAATTTAACCCACTAGCGATTTGGTTAGTGGGTTTTTTTAGCACTATACAAAATAGTTTTATCGTCACAATAAGCGGCAAGCTACTACTGCTAAGTATTATCAAAGCCTTTTACTAACTGTCATTTATATGGTTTGCATTAAAATTTTAATAGCAGTTTTATTTGTCTCATAACCAATAGTAATAAGTCCTCTTACAATTTATGGCTGATGAATCGATAGAAAAGACTAGATTTTTCGACAATCATTAACTAATATAACTGTGGGCGACGTTCTGTATAGTTATCGTAAAAAATGTCTATTTAACAACTATTTAGTGGTTTTTTCTTAGTTTTTAGAGTTCTTTACTAAATATTATTGTCTCAAGCGCGGTTACTTACTATCTATAATAAGGCTATCGTAAGTGACGCAACCTCTCTTATTGTCACTCTTTTTAGGGTAAACAAAGTGCTTGAATACAGGGCGTCAGATATTCAAGATAAACAAGTGCACCGTTATTAAGTTATTTTATGCTTAGCGCTAAATGCTAAACATGACAACATAACAAATGATGCTTAAATGAATGGCATTAGATATCACTGATTGAGTAACTGGCATTTAAGGGCGTAGATTCTCCCGTTGCCAAGGGCTGCTACTTACTATCTTTTGATACACGGACCACATGTCAAGACATCAGCTAATGACCAGGAGGGTCAAGGGTTTTACTTTCTCTTAAAGTATGATGTCTATCGAGCATTGCACTATTTGCTAATTCGAACACACGAATATCCACTATCAGCCCGTTCTGCTTACGGGTACCAACTTATACTCCGCATTGGAAATGTAAGTTGCCCGTCTACTTAAAAGGACAAGCTATGTCAATGATTTCCTCACAAACACACCTGGCCACGCCAGATGATTTTTCTGATAATTGCGGTTTTGGCCTAATTGCCCATATTGAGGGTGAAGCGAGCCATGATTTGGTAAAAACTGCCATTCATAGTTTAAGTTGTATGACACATCGCGGCGGTGTTGCTGCTGACGGTAGAACTGGTGATGGTTGTGGCTTACTATTAGCGACGCCTACCGATTTCTTTAAACAGATTGCTGACGAGCAGCAATTTGCCATTACGGACAACTTTGCTGTCGGTATGGTGTTCGTTAATTTAGATAGCGATAAAGCCAAGCATAGCCAACAAGTATTAAGCGATGAGATTACGGCCCAAGGATTAGAAGTGGCTGGCTGGCGTGATGTACCACTTGACTTGAGTATAGTTGGTGAGATTGGTCGTGAGACATTGCCAGACTTTAAGCAAGTGTTCGTTAATGCGCCAGATGATCTAGCTGCCGATGATTTCAACCGTAAGCTGTTTGTTGCACGCAAAAAAGCAGAGCAGCGTTTGACGGATGATGATCTATTTTACGTCTGTTCATTGAGTTGTCAGACTATTATTTACAAAGGCTTGGTAATGCCTTCAGATTTACCAGCGTTTTTCTTGGATTTGCAAGATGAGCGTTTGGCATCACATATCGTAGTCTTCCATCAGCGTTTTTCAACCAATACCTTGCCGCGCTGGCCATTGGCACAGCCATTCCGTTATCTTGCGCACAATGGTGAGTTAAATACCATTACAGGCAACCGCAACTGGTCTAAAGCCCGTACGCCAAAGCTAAAATCAGACAAACTGCCTAACTTGAATGAGCTGACACCACTTGTAAATAGTACGGGTTCAGATTCATCTAGCTTAGATAACATGCTCGAAGTGCTTATGTCTGGTGGTATGAACCTGTTCCATGCAATGTCTATCTTGGTACCGCCAGCGTGGCAGAATGTTGATAGCATGGATATGGATCTGCGTGCGTTTTATGAGTTTTACTCACAGCATATGGAAGCGTGGGACGGTCCAGCAGGTCTAGTCATTCAAGATGGACGCTATGCGGTCTGTATGCTCGATAGAAACGGTCTGCGCCCGTCACGTTGGGTAACCACTAAGAACGGTTATATCACTGTTGCATCAGAAGTGGGTGTTTGGGATTACGAGCCACAAGATGTATTGGCAAAAGGTCGCGTTGGACCTGGTCAAATGCTGGTCATTGATACGTTAACAGGTCAAATTCTAGATACAACCGCTATTGCAACTTTACTAAAAACGGCGCATCCATATCGTAAATGGTTGCGTGAAGAAGCGACGCGTGTCCGTGATGATGAGCGTCTAGAAGAGACATTGGCAACGCAAGCGTGCCGCGGTGATAAGCTCAAAGCGCTACAAAAGATGTATCACATCACCAATGAAGAGCGCACAGAAATCATTCGCCCTAATGCTGAAAATGGTCAAGAACCAGTCGGCTCAATGGGTGACGATACGCCAATGGCTGTACTGTCGCAGCAAATTCGCCATGTCGGTGATTTTTTCCGCCAGCAGTTTGCACAGGTAACCAATCCGCCAATCGATCCATTACGTGAATCAATCGTGATGTCGTTGCAGACCTGCTTAGGCGCTGAGACTAACGTATTTGCACCATCTGCGAGAGATGCTCATCGTATTATTTTGTCATCGCCAGTATTGTCAGCCAGCAAGATGCAGCAGCTTGAAACTTTGGATGATCCAGCGTTTAAGATGGCTCGCATTGATCTGAACTATGACCGTACTTTAGAACTATCTGATGCTATCGTCGCTATCTGTGAGCAAGTGGCAGATAACATTCGCTCAGGTAATACGTTGATTGTCTTATCTGATAAAGATATCGATGCAGACAAAGTACCCGCCAACGCCATTATGGTAACTGGTGCTGTGCATCATTATCTAATCGCGCAAGGTATCCGTACCGATGCTAATTTAATCATTGAGACAGGTCTTGCCCGTGACTCGCATCAAATAGCGGTATTGATTGGTTTTGGTGCAACTTGTGTATATCCATATCTGGCATACGATGTCATTGATGATTTGGTCGCGACTGGTGAGCTACTCGGTGATCCGATTCAAGCCCGTGTTAATTTCCGCAAAGGCTTAGATAAAGGTTTGCTGAAAATCTTATCAAAAATGGGTATCTCTACCATTGTTTCTTATCGCGGCGCGCAGTTGTTTGAAGCAGTCGGCCTATCAGAAGAAGTCGTCAATTTATGCTTTAAAGGCGTACAAAGTCGAATCAAAGGCGCTACCTTTGCAGACCTTGCTACTGATCAAGCGCAACTGGCTGCCAATGCGTTTAAGCGTCGTGCCCCTCTAGATCAGGGTGGTCTGCTCAAATTTGTCTTCAACAAAGAGTACCATGCCTTTAATCCTGATGTGATTAATAGCCTGCATACTGCAGTACGTACTGGTGATTACGATAATTACCGTAATTATGCTGATTTAGTTAATAGCCGTCCGGTAGCGACCTTACGTGATTTGTTGCAACTGAAAACCGACAACAGTATCGATATCAATGAAGTGGAAGATATCTCTGAAATCTTGACGCGTTTTGACTCAGCTGGCATGTCATTAGGGGCGCTATCTCCTGAAGCGCATGAGTCGATTGCGATGGCTATGAATACCATCGGTGGTCGTTCAAACTCTGGTGAGGGCGGTGAAGATCCTGCACGTTATGGCACATTGCGTAACTCAAAGATCAAGCAAGTTGCCTCTGGTCGTTTCGGGGTGACACCTGCCTACCTTCGTTCCGCTGAAGTCATGCAGATTAAAGTAGCTCAAGGTGCCAAGCCTGGTGAAGGTGGACAGCTACCTGGTGGTAAAGTCAACGCGCTGATTGCACGCTTGCGTTACTCGGTGCCAGGTGTGACTTTGATTTCACCGCCGCCGCATCATGATATTTATTCTATCGAAGATTTGGCACAGCTGATTTTTGATTTAAAACAAGTCAATCCAGATGCATTGGTATCGGTTAAATTGGTCTCACGTCCAGGTGTTGGTACGATCGCGACAGGCGTTGCAAAAGCCTACGCCGATCTGATTACTATCTCGGGCTATGACGGTGGTACGGCAGCGTCTCCGCTATCGTCTATCCATCATGCAGGCTCACCATGGGAGCTAGGTTTGGCTGAGACTCATCAGTCTCTACGAGTGAACGGGTTACGTGATAAGGTGCGTGTCCAGACTGACGGTGGTCTAAAAACAGGACTGGATGTAGTAAAAGCTGCTATCTTGGGTGCAGAAAGCTTTGGCTTTGGTACCACGCCGATGATTGCAGTTGGTTGTAAGTACCTACGTATTTGCCATTTAAACAACTGTCCGACAGGTGTTGCTACTCAAAAAGCCAAGCTGCGTGATGAGCATTTCATTGGCGAAGCAGAAATGCTGATTAACTTCTTTAAGTTTGTCGCGACCGAAACACGTGAATGGTTGGCAGCGTTAGGTGTTCGCAGTATGGAAGAGCTGGTCGGTCGTACTGACTTGCTTGATATTCTAGAAGGTAACACTGATAAGCAGCGTCATCTTGATTTAACACCATTGCTATTTAGTCACCCAGCCAGTGTGGGCAAAGCCCAGACGTGTCAGGTGGAGCGTAACGAGCCGTTTGATAAAGGCTTGCTTGCTGAGCAAATGATTAGCGATATGCTCGTGAACATTCGTAAAGGAGCAGGCGGCGACTATAGCTATTTCGTTGGTAACTGTGACCGCTCTATCGGTGCTCGTATTTCTGGTGAGATTGCGCAAGTCTGGGGCAACCTTGGCATGAGCGATATGCCAATCAAACTTCGTTTAACTGGTACTGCAGGACAAAGTTTGGGTGTGTGGAATGCTGGCGGTTTAAATATCGAGCTTGAAGGTGATGCCAATGACTATGTGGGCAAAGGCATGGCTGGTGGTGAGATTGTTATTTATCCGCCAAAAGACTCAAACTTTATAGCACAAGAAACGGCCATCATCGGTAATACCTGTCTCTATGGTGCAACTGGCGGTAAGCTATATGCTGCTGGTACTGCAGGTGAGCGTTTTGGCGTCCGTAACTCTGGCGCACACGCAGTTATCGAAGGCACAGGCGACCATTGCTGTGAATATATGACTGGCGGTATCGTCACGATTCTTGGCCGTACTGGACTCAACTTCGGTGCTGGTATGACGGGTGGTTTTGCGTATGTACTCGATATGGAAGGCGACTTCTTTGACCGTTGCAACCATGAGCTAATCGATCTAAATCGTATTTCAAGCGAGCAAACAGAAGAGCATCGCATTCATTTGCAACAAGTGATTGAAGCTCATGTAGATAAAACAGGCAGTGCATGGGGTCAGACAATTCTGAATGACTTTGAGCACTATGTTCGTAAGTTCTATTTGGTTAAGCCAAAAGCGGCGAACATTGCAAGCCTTCTTAAAACTACCATGGCCGACCCACAATAGCCGATACATGACTGCCTATCGTATCAATGGAGTGCATTGATAGAATGTATTGATGGATCGGCAGTCGCTTTGATTAGGTTAGCCAGCGTTCCGTTTTTAGAGACGTTTTAACTCACAGGTTTTCAGCAGGTACGTGACAGCAGTGATATATGTCTTAGATTTTAGACAAACAACACATCGCATGACTGTCGCCACCCACTGCAAAAGAGCCTTATATAAAAGAGATAGCACCATGGCAAAACGCTTAGAAAATAACTTCCAGTTTTTAGATGTACCGAGATTTGATCCAACCAAAAAAGACATTGCAACGCGCTCAACAGAGTTTGTTGAGATTTATAAACCTTTTGAAAACGAAGCTGTTGCCCAGCAAGCGCATCGTTGTCTTGAGTGTGGTAACCCGTACTGCGAGTGGAAATGCCCAGTACACAACTATATCCCTAACTGGCTAAAACTGGCCACAGAAGGACAGATATTCCAAGCCGCTGAGTTATGCCATCGCACCAATACCTTGCCTGAAGTATGCGGACGAGTTTGCCCGCAAGATCGCTTGTGTGAAGGCGCTTGTACATTGAACGATGGCTTTGGGGCAGTGACGATTGGTAATGTTGAGAAATATATCAACGATACCGCGTTTGCACTTGGCTGGCGTCCGGATATGTCTGAAGTCGTTTGGACAGACAAAAAAGTTGCTATCATTGGCGCAGGACCAGCAGGTCTTGGCTGCGCAGATATCTTGGTCAGAAATGGTGTCAAGCCTGTCGTCTTTGACAAACGTCCTGAAATTGGTGGCTTATTAACTTTTGGTATTCCTGAGTTCAAAATGGAAAAAGACGTCATGCGTAACCGCCGTGTCATCTTTGAAGACATGGGTATGGAATTTCGCTTAGAGACAGAGATCGGTACAGACGTCACCATTGATGAGCTATTGGCTGAGTATGACGCGGTCTTTATGGGTATGGGTACATACACCTATATGCGTGGCGGCTTCGCTGGTGAAGAGTTGACAGGCGTCTACGATGCGCTAGATTACCTGATTGCCAACGTCAACCGTTGTAATGACTGGGAAAAAGATGCCGAAGAGTACATCGACCTTAAAGGCAAAAGAGTTGTCGTACTAGGAGGTGGTGACACAGCGATGGACTGTAACCGTACCAGTATTCGTCAAGGTGCTGAAAAAGTCGTCTGTGCTTATCGCCGTGATGAAGAAAATATGCCTGGCTCACGCCGCGAAGTAGTCAATGCTCGTGAGGAAGGGGTTGAGTTTTTATTCAACCGCCAGCCAACAGAAATCATCGGTTTAAACGGTAAAGTTAACGGCGTAAAAGTTGTTACTACTCAGCTAGGTGCACCAGACAACCGTGGTCGTCAACGCCCTGAGCCAATTCCTAATTCTGAAGAGATTATCCCATGTGATGCCGTGATTATGGCATTTGGCTTTAGACCAAGTCCTGCTGATTGGTTCGAGTCGAAGCAAGTGGCAATGGACAGCTCTGGTCGAGTGTTGGCTGCAGAAAAACAAACCTTTAAATTCCAAACGCAGAATCCCAAAATTTTTGCAGGTGGTGATATGGTACGTGGCTCTGACTTGGTTGTGACCGCGATTTGGGAAGGCCGTGAAGCTGCGGAAGGTATTCTAGACTACCTAGAAGTATAATACGCTAGCGCAATAGACTATTACTCATTCACACTGATGCGGTTCTCAATGAATAATTTGTTGAGTCATTTGATAAATAATCTTCAATAGCGTAGATTTCAATATAGTGTGCTAGGATATTTTTTATAACGCCTTTTACCTGTGAATAATAGGTAGAAGGCGTTATTTTTTGCCCGTCATTTTGCTGATAGAATATCAACTTATACTTACCGCTAGTTAGTGAGATTTTTTAATAATCTTTTATTAAAGTGTCTCACTTAAATATTCCACCCAAAAAGAGTAGCCTTGCGTGAAACCCACCCTTTATCAGCGTATTATTGCTCCATTTGTCGAACCCTATGTTCGCTACCAACATGCAGATATTTTACATGCCACACGCCTAGGCACGGCTGTGATATTGGCTTTATTGATCAATAAAATCACCAATCTTCCGCACGGTGAATGGACGACCATTACAGTATTCATTATTCTAGGGTTATTGCAATACCAAGGTGCTATTTATACTAAGGCGAAAGAGCGCGTGATTGGTACTTTGTTAGGTATTGGTACTGCGCTTGGGGTGTTATGGTTTAATCAGAACGCAGGCGCATGGCTATGGGTAGACTATGCCCTCATTGGTCTGCTCAGCGGCATCATTGGCTATTTAGCCGTCAGACAGCTTGGGTATACAGGGCTGCTAACGGGCATCACTATGTTGATGATTGTCTCTGATTTAGGCAATAATAGCATTGGTCAAGATGGTATCTACCGCGCGCTAAATATCTTACTGGGGACAGGCGTTTCGGTAGCAGTGACGCTAATTTTGCCGCTCAAATCAACGTTGATGTGGCGGTTCTTATTGAGTAGTAACCTTGACGCTTGTAGTAGTCTCTACGCGGGCGTAGGTCATCATATTGATGCAACGGATGGAGTGGTGGACGACTCTGTTCAAAAGTTAAACCCAGTGGCTTTTCCTGTTAAGGAAGTACCCGTTGATAGGGCATTGGTCACAGCGTTACAGCAGATTAATAAACGTCTGCTGGCTGTGCGACCACATATCGCGGCGACAGCCAGTGAGTCAGGAATCGAAAAAGAAACGCTAGAGACGATCCAACGTACCCACCGTAATATTATCGGGACGATTGATTTACTGTTAAGTGCGGCACCGCGCTTGGCAAATATCGAGATTGATGAAGAAAATCATGTTTTATTGGTACATTATCAGCATGAGCTTACCCAAGCGATGCAGCACATGGCAGCGGTGTTACGTAGTCCAAGCGATGAAGTATTTCGACCCATTACTCGTATTGCTGTCTCGGAGTATCCAAGCGTACAGCACCTAGCATTTGAGTGGCAGGGCTATTTTTGGTTGACACAAACCTTACAAACTCAGTTGCAGCAGCTGAGTGATTTACTACAAACATCGAAGCCGCATTGGTTTGCTGCATCTGGTCTAGGCTATCAGCGCCGTGAGCAGCGCCGTATGAAAGAGCAGGGCGGCGAGACAGATTTACATTTGTAACGCAAAAAAAACGCTGGCCATTTAAGATCAGCGTTTTTATTTTTCAAAGACTACTTTATTTTAAAATGCTAAATCAAAACTATTATCGACCGGTCTTTAGCTTATCCCAGTACTGTTGATACACTTGCAACGCCTCATCGCCTACATCTTCTTGGAACTCAGCTTTTGCCAATACCTCTTTAGAAGGGTAAATCGTTGGATTGTTTTGGACACTCTCATCCATCAGCTCACGTGCTGCTATATTTGGTGACGCATAGCCGATCTCTTCACTAACAATTTTGGCGTTTTCAGGGCGTAATAAATAATCAATAAATTTATGTGCTGCATCAACTTGCTTGGCATTTTTTGGAATGACAAAATTGTCCATCCACAAGATAGCGCCTTCGGTTGGATACTTATAAACCAAGCTAGTCAAACCTTCGTCATTGGCCATGACTGCCTCACCATTCCATGTCATACCAAGCGCAGTCTCACCTTCGATATATGGCATACGTGTCGCATCAGAGTTAAAAGTTTTGACGTTTGGCATCAACGTGGTGAGCTTATCGTAAGCGGCTTCAATTTCATCAGGATTGCTACTGTTACCTGAGTAGCCAAGGGTCAGCAGTGCCATACCAAATACTTCACGCACGTCATTAGTCAGCATCACCTGACCTTTATACTTAGGATCCCATAGGTCATTCCAGCTATTGACAGTTTTCGGATCGACACTGTCACCGTTAATGGCGAGACCGGTGCTGCCCCACATATAAGGGATAGAGTATTTGTTATCAGGATCAACTTTGGTATTGGTAAATGAGGTATCAAGGTTTTTGAAATTGCTCAATTTAGATTTGTCTAGCTCTTGCAACAGCCCTTCTTTCGCCATCTTTTCAACATAATAAGTCGATGGAATCGCTAAGTCATACTGGCTCGAATCATCCAATAGTTTGAGCTTGGCATACATGGCTTCGTTAGAGTCAAATGTGGTGTAATTAACTGAGATGCCAGTTTCTTCTTCAAAACCATCTAAAATCTCTTGCGGCATGTATTCTGACCAGTTGTAAAGGTTCAGCGTCTCATTGCTCGCCGCAGCACTGCCATCTGCTGCATTGTCAGAGTTGCTGCAGCTGGCAAGTACCAAGCCTACAGCCGCTGCTAACAATGCTTTTGGCACTATGCGACTGACACTAGCCAAGGTGTGAGTAGTTGGATGGGACGATGATAAATGGGTCAAAATATCTCTCCTAAATAAAGATAATGCAAATCAGAAAAATTCAATAAAAAGCCAAAAAGATAAAAGCCTGACATGGCCAATAAAACTATTATGGTCATTAGTTTATACAATTTAAAGGGTTATTATTAAGGCAATGCTTAACAATACTAATAAAAATAGCCAGTTGGGCTAATGAGATGAGTAGCAAAACTAACTGAATGACAGCTAATTTTGTGTAGAATTGCTAGCGAGCTGCTAACGTCGAATCGAAAAAAGATAGCATATAACCATGCTATGATTGGCGCAGGCCGAAGTATGACGAACATCATCTAAGCAGATATCAACCTTTGGCTCTAAGACACTAACCATACCATAATAATAAAGGATACAGCACAATGACCGAAAGTACCTCAACTCAAAACGCCTTGAATAAAAGCCACTCAGTTATACCAGCATTGCTCACAGATAAAGTTGCCATAGTCACCGGTGCCAGTCGAGGGCTTGGTGCACAGATTGCACAGCAAATGGCAGCAGCAGGTGCTATCGTTTGCGTCAACTACCTCAATAGTAAACAGGCTGCTGAGGCGGTAGTGGCTGACATCATCGCGATAGGCGGTCAAGCATTTACTTATCAGGCGGATGTCACCGATCTTGAGCAAGTGCAAGCAATGGCAGCTGAAGTCATCACTCGTCATGGACGTATCGATATACTGGTCAATAATGCTTTGCCGAATTATCAGTTCAATCCAAGCGCTGCGTACACCAGTATTGAAACAGTAAAGTGGTCGCATTTTTCACAACAAATGGACGGTATTGTTAAAGGCGCAGTCAATACGGTGCAAGCAGTGCTTCCGCAAATGAAAGCGCAGCAAGTAGGTAAAATTATTAATATCTCAACCAATCTTGTCTACAACCCAGTGGTGACCTATTATGATTACACCACGGCTAAATCAGCGTTGATTGGACTGACTCGCAACCTAGCAAGCGAGCTTGGACAGTATGGTATTCGGGTTAATTTGCTGGCAGGTGGATTATTAAAAACTACCGACGCAAGCAGCTTAACCACTGAAGAGGTATTTGATTATATCGCGACTACAACGCCGCTGCGCCAAGCGACTTCGGTAGCTGATTTTGCCAATTCAGTATTGCTCATGGCATCTGATTTGAGTGCAGCTATCACAGGACAGTCGATCGCTGTTGACGGTGGTTTGACGATGCCTTAATTGAGGCCTTAACTGATGCCTCAACGCTCTATTGGATTTGTAGAAGGGATGAAATGAATACTCGACAAAGTATTGGAATCATCACCGCTACAGTTTTCAGTTGAAACGTCTATATAAAATTAGCCCATAACAAAAAGCCCTTACTAATCGGTTAGTAAGGGCTTTTTTTAAATGAACGTTAATTAGATGAACATTAATGGCTTTATGTGCCTGGACAGTCTTATGACTTCATTGCTAACTGATTAAGCACGGTTTGAATACCATACTCTTCAATCGTCCCAGTGACAAAGTCAGCGCGTTCTATTAAAGCTGGCTGCGCATCTCCCATGGCCACAGCAAATCCAACCAAGTCGAACATTTCTAAGTCATTCATACCATCACCAAATGCCATACACTCGCTTGCATCTACCGCATAGTACTCGCATACATCTTTGATACCGCGAGCTTTTGATGCCTCTGCTGGCAATATATCGGCACCAATCTGATGCCAATGTACCAGCTTTAAATCATACTGGGCAAAGTCGATATCCTGCATTTTTTCTTGCTGATTGTTAAAAAATACCGAGCATTGATAGACGGTATTTGTCTTGTAGTACTCAGGATCAAGGATCGAATTGGGCGTGACCGCATTGAACTCGCGTAAACGTTCATTTTCACCTGACCAAGCGATATGAGTGGCAGAGTCAAACTTATGAATCAAATCACTCTGCTGGCATAGGCGTACGATTTTATCTGTCTGTTCAGCCGTTAGCGGGTAGTGGCTGATTCGGCCGCTTTTATCAAAACTATATTGTCCATTCATACAAATAATAGCGTCCAATATATTTGCGTCAAGCAACGTTATAATGTCTTCAGGCAATATGGCTTTAGAACGACCAGTCGAAATCACTAGTTTAATATCGGTATCTGCAAGCTGCTCAAGCGTCGCTTTATTGTGTTCAGCGATGATGCCGTTACGGCTTAAGGTATCATCGATGTCAAAAAAAATGATTTTTGGGGTCGAAATCTTAGTAGTCATACTTTCTTTGGCAATTTTATCTTCGATAAACATGATGATCCTATTATTTTTAATCGTGTAGATACAATGATTCAGATACTACTACAACATACCCAATCAGATAAATACCTATCGAGTAACCTACGATGCTGCAAGCATGCTTATTAATTCAGTATCCGCATAATTGTCTGTAAGTTTGTTAATTGCTTGTCCAGAGGATTAACAAAAATGCTAAACGATATGATTAACTTAACCGTGTCTATGTATTATAAAGTTATATTCAATTATCAAAAACAATCTACCAAATAAGATGGACTCTCGTTATTAATGCATCAGCTACCTAAAGGAATAAGTATGAAATTCTTTACCTTAAAATCGGTTACAGCCTTGGCAATCTTGGCTTTATCTGCCAATGCTCTTGCAATGGATGTTAAATTTAATGATGCTGCTTGGGATGGCAAAAAAGTACCTGAAGGTCAGCAATGTCTAAATTATAATGGCAAAAGTCCAGCCACGCCTAGCATGACTGTTTCAAACATTCCGGCAGGCGCGGAAAGCTTGGTATTCGTCTATAACGATGTAAGCAACAAACGTATGCAGCATGGTGGGCATGGTATCGTGGAGTTCGCACTACCAGAGGGTGCTACGAGTGCAGAAGTACCACGAGTATTTGGTCATACTTACGAAGTACCAGTAGGTATTGAGATGGTCGCAGAATACCGTAACCGTAAAGGCGAGGCGGGCGGTGCATATAAGCCGCCTTGCTCTGGCGGCAAAAACCATCTGTATACGGTAGATGTACAAGCATGGCAAAGTGATTCGGTACTTGCTGAAACAACAGTCGAGATGGGTCGGTATTGATACGTTAGCTATTCAATCAATATGCAACAATTAGTATGCAATAAAGCCGCCTATACCAAACTGTGTATACATAGCACAGACGGCTTTTTATTGAGGGTAGGTTATGTTTCATATACCTATAAACGGGCTAGCTTAATAGACATGACAGACCCTGATTGATGTTTATAATATTTAGTCTATAAGTAAACATGACTTAGTCATATAAGTGCGTTGAGGCAGGGTTATAGGAGAATATAGATTAGGCTTGTTAACTATTGGAATAATGCCAAGATACTGAACGTGACAACTTTGTAGTATAATTTTACTACTATGGATATTGGTATGCTATATCATTGAAACTTCTATGTTATAAATCTAAAAAAATCATAGCAAATGATAAAAAACGTTATTAATTATACTTTATCTTAAAGTATACCTTGATTTGAATGAATTATTTTATAAATAAGGTTTCTTATGAACATAACGACAAGCCAACCTTCAGAAGATAGAAAAAGGCATGGCGAGCATATTCTTATCCATATGACATATATCGCCAAAAATGTCGATCTAGATTCTGGGATTGAGCTGACTCGCGCACTTGAGTACTGGCGCAGATATTTTGAAGAAAACGATATCGTTTCAGCTTTAGTCATTAGTGAAGGTTATTTCGTTCAAAGTTTTCAAGGGACAAGGCCTGCTATCAATACTGCCTTGGAAAAAATACTTGACGAGCATTCAACTATTGTCCCTAATATCGTGAATATAGAGGAAATAGAATCGCGCCAATGGAGTGGGTTTTTAGTTAAGCATCTAACCTCAAGTGTTGAAGACGAAGAGCATGCTCTAAAGAACTTCTCAGCAGGCTCCGACTACAATCCTTATCTAATGAAAAGCTCTCAGATTGAAAGCTTCTTGAAAGCGGTTTTTGAAGATGCTGAATCTAATTAATTTTAAATGAGTGGTATTTGGTTTTTAAGCATTTACCTCTTAGAATAGGTAATATCCACTTGTCCTAGCTAAAATATAAAAGCCGTCTATACCTGTGTATAGGTGGCTTTTTGTTGAAAGCAAGTTAGCAGTATGGGTACAGGATGTTTTCTTAGCAGTTGGACAGAATATTGGTGAATGTTCATAAGTGACTATTCATACCTGACTCTTGCAGGATTTAACTACTAAAAATGACCTAGTGATATCTGTTTTTATCATGTTATTTTAAGGTATGGATGATAAGAAGCTGATCAATTCCCAAGAGTTTTATTGATTATACTTTATGATAAAGTGTATATTAATTTATATACCTATTATATAAATGGATTTTCTTATGTATATAACGACCAATCAAACGTCAGAAAATAGGAAAAGACATGGCGAGCATCTGCTGATTAGCCTAACGTATATCGGTAAAAATATTGAAATGAAAACAGGTATAGAGTTGACTCGTGCTCTTGAACAGTGGCGAAGATACTTTGAGGAAAGTGGGTTGGTTGCAGCGCTTGTGATCAATGACGGTTACTTTGTTCAAAATATTCAAGGCTCAAGACCGGCGGTCAACGCTGCTCTAGCGAAGATAATTGATGAGCATTTCAAGATTGTTCCTAATGTTGTCAAGGTGGAAGAAATAGAAGCGCTTCGGTGGGATGGGTTGGTAACCAAGCACCTGACGGAAAGTGCCGAAGATGAGGAGTATGCCTTAAAAAGTTTCTCAGCAGGGTTTGATTTCAATCCTTACCTAATGAAAAGTACTCAGATTGAAAATTTTCTAACAGCGATATTTGAAGGTGCTGAATCCGATAGGTTTTAGATGAGTAGCCTTTACATATCATAAGAGTCATCTATTTTAATTGGCGTAAAAAAGCCGTCTATAAAGTGTCTTTTGATTTAGATAATTTTTTATAAATAAGGTTTCTTATGCATATTACTACCAGCCAACCTTTAGAAGATAGAAAAAGATATGGTGAGCATATCACTCTAAGCCTAACGTATATCGGCAGAAATAGTGACAGTAATAATGGAATAGGATTGGCTCGTCTGCTTGAGCAATGGCGAAGGAATAATGAAAAAAGTGGTGTAACCTCAGCGCTTGTCGTGAATGACAATTACTTTATTCAAAATATTGAAGGTCCAAGACCTCTTATCAATGAAATACTAGTAAAATTGATCAGTGAGTACTCTTACCTAGTACCCCATCTCAGTGAGATTGAGGAAATAGAAGAACGTAGGTGGGATGGGTTTTTAATAAAATATTTAACATCAAGTGCAGAAGACGAAGCATATACCCTAAAAAGCTTCTCGGCAGGTGCTGACTTTAATCCGTATCTAATGAAAAGCACTCAGATTACAAGCTTCCTGAGAACGATCTTTAAGGATACCGAATTCAATAAAGCTTAAATAAATTCTATATTTTGATTAACGTAAAAAAGCCGCGGGAGTTTCCTAAAAACTGTGTAACTGCTTATAATCCATTAACAGGAGAATAAGCAATGACTACTCAATCTGACATT
>NZ_CAJHBS010000025.1 GCF_904846705.1 Psychrobacter sp. Pi2-52 | reverse complement strand
ACCAGCTGCAGAGCCAACGTAAATATCATCATCTATCCTAGCTTCACCGCCAGCTTCTATAGTAACGCTACCTTTACCTTCATCTCCGACATATAAATCATCGCCACTAACCAGTTTTGAGTCCACACCAGTTACGTTCAAATTACCTTCGCTACCAGCTGCAGAGCCAACGTAAATATCATTATCTATCTTAGCTTCACCACCAGCTTCTATAGTAACGCTACCTTTACCTTTGTCTCCAACATATAAATTATCATTGACTATCAGTTTCGAATCATTACCATTAACCTTTAATTCACCTAGATCATTAGCACCTATGCCAGTACCAGTACCAGTACCAGTACCAGTACCAGTGCCGATAGCAAACCTACTAGTATTTACTTTTCCGCTATCATTGATATTTAAGGTTCCACCATTGATAAAAATATTTTCAGTAGCAAGTTTTGAGTCAAGTCCAGTGACAGTCATACTTCCTAAATTGCCATTAGCAGAGTCAGAAAAAATATTTACTCTATCACCTACTAAAACTTTACCACCCTCTTCAATAATTACGCTACTTTCACCACCAATACCGATGTCTAATGCATCAGCGGTTATTTGTGAATTAAGACCTGTGACAGTTACCTGACCACTTGCACCGGAAGCACTACCTACGGCCATGTAACCTGCATTTTTAAGCTTACCCGACTCTTGAATTCGTAACACACCATTGTCAGAGTCACCCACTAGAGTACTATCAGTTTTTAAGACAGTTCCTTGACCCGTTATTACATCATCGATAGGCTTATAAACACCAGATAATGGTTGTGTATTACCACTGTTATAAATAGCTGCTTGCGCAACATTTGCCGCCATTGTACTTAGTATCGCTATAGATAAACTAGAAACAATGAATGATGAACGTTTACCACTAATTGCCGAACGACCAGATGATTTACCCTGTGCTTTTGCAAGCTCAGACACACATTGATACACGCCCAAAGAACGGTTAAAAACAACACGGTAGATATGATTCATATTGATAGTCCTTTCAGTTATGTTAAATCAGGGATAGAATTATCAATATATAACAATATGTATTTTTTCTGTTATTAACACCTACTAAACTGTTGATAAATCCGATGATAGGTATTTCTTTAGCGATAAACGGTTTGCTTATGAAAGTTTATACAATCCTACCTATGATCTTATTGTTTGGGATAGTTTTTTAAACTAAAGAGTTGCTTGTAATCGTTTTAACCGCTAATTGAAGACTAGCTTCTATGAAAAAAAATATTAACCTAAAAACAAAAGCTGGTACGAAATGAATATTCATTGATAGAAACTATCATACAATGTCATCAATATGTGAGTGGCACTCGGACTGATGAATATCGAGCAATTGGACAAAGCTGCGATAGAGAAACTATAAAAATATACCTATCCTACGATACTGATGAATATATGCTCGATTTTGAAGTCATTATGCAAGAGGTTTTGTTCATAATAGTCAAGTTGTAATTGAATTGACTCAGCTCACAGGCCAAGCTAACGGGTTTATATGATTGGTAAGATCTACGAATCAGAACTATCAAACCTCTACAGCAGAAAGGCTCACTGATATCCATGCTTGCCATAAAAAAGCGCCCATGCTATCTATAGCATGGGCGCTTTTTGTTAGATGAGATATGCTTTGACCATCTTTATTTGATAGGCGCAAACTTCACTCTCATCAGTATTACTTATTTCGCTTCAAAGCTTTGGTTAAACAAGGCATTCAACACAATAGCGGCTAAAGTAGCAGTACCGATACCGCCTAAATCAAAGCCACCCAAATGCAAGCTAAAATTACCAGTACCCATAATGACCGTTACTGCTGCAATAATCAGATTGCTGTTTTTACTAAAATCAATATGGCTATCGATCCAGATTTTTATCCCAGCAACCGTGATAAGGCCGAAGACAACAATAGAAGCACCGCCCAATAGAGCCGCTGGGATGGTCTGAATGATCGCACCAAACTTTGGTGACAGTCCCAATATGATAGCAACCAAACCTGCTACGACAAATATCGTCGTGCTATACACTTTGGTAACCGCCATGACACCGATGTTTTCAGCGTAAGTAGTAACACCTGTACCACCAAATCCTGCTGAAAAGGTCGTGGCTAAACCGTCCGCCAAAAATGCTCGGCCCATATAAGGAGTTACACGAGCCTTGGTCATGCCCTCTACTGCCTTAAAGTGCCCTAGATTTTCAGCCACCAAAATAAAGGCCACAGGTGCAATTAGGATAATAGCGCTCATCTCAAAGCGCGGCGTATGAATGCTTGGTAGTCCAAACCATGAAGCGGCGGCTACCGTACTAAAATCAATCGCAGTACCAAAGCCTAGAATATTGGTCATGACAAAATAAGCAACATACGACAGAACCAAACCGACGAGTAGCAACAGACGACGCAACATACCGCGAGTAAATACTGCCACACCACTAATGAGCAGTACGGTCAAGGTGGCCATCCAAGCATCAAACTGATTGGCAGACACCCCTTGAATGGTCACTGGCGCCAAGTTAAGACCGATAATCATGACAATCGCACCCGTCACAATAGGCGGCATCAAACGCTCAATCCAACCTGTACCCGTCTTCATCACTAGCAGACCAATCAATGCATAAATAATACCACAGGCCATAATACCGCCTAGCGCAACATTTAGATTGTCATTGAACCCTGCGCCTGCATAAGCGGTCACCGCGATGACTGGACCAATAAAAGCAAAGCTTGATCCCAAGTAGCTCGGCATGCGCCCACCGGTAATCATAAAAAACATTACCGTACAGATACCGGACATCAAGATAGCTAAGTTAGGATCAAACCCCATCAATAAAGGTGCAAGCACGGTTGCACCAAACATCGCAAATGTATGCTGTATACCGAGCAATACGCTTTTTGACGGAGGTAGATAGTCGTTGATACCAACTGGGTCACGATCCAAATCGCCCTTATAAGGACGCCATGTCGGAAACCAACGGCCATTTTCGAAGTCTGGATTGTGCGGGTAATTGATAGCGGCTGAATCAATGCCTGCAGACTCCAAGGCATTTTGAGTCGATAGATCTTGAGCGCTATTGTCTGACGCTGTTGAAGGGTCTTTTTGAGATGGCATGCGCGCTTGTCCTATGTGAGCTAAGCTAAAGTAATAGGCTGGGGCGTGTTGAATATTCGACCATGGCACTGACAGAGACTATTTTTTAGACAGTTCGACGTTAAAAATAGTAAGTTTAGTTATTCTAAGCGTCTATTTTTAACAGTGAAATGGCAAAAAATAGCCCTGTCTCCTTCTGTTAATATTGGAGCTGATGCTAAAACTGTCCTATACCGCGTTATAAATCTAGTTAAGGCACGAACATGACCGTCGTTTTACGCCTTGCCTAGAACAGTTTTAGCAATCAGCAGTGCCTATTTGTGAATGTTCAATACGCCCTTGAATAACTGATAAAATAAGAATATTAATAAATGGACATATTTCTAAGGGCTTGTATAAATAGCAGAACGTTAAGTCCTTCTATCTATAATATGTCATCCCAATTCATTCATTTATGTTGTAATATGACAAACCAAAAGTATTATTTGGTATGATAGCCATATCTTGCTAGATGTATGAATACGGATATGTCTGACTGAAAAATTTAGTCTTTTTTAATCCGTCTTATTTTACGATGATAACCAACTTACAGGATGTTACATAGTTGTTGACTGCGAGCATGATAACGGAGTTTCAAAATAAATAAAAGTTATTATTCAACTGCCCTCAGTGCTCATTTACCTTATAACCTTCATAAATAGTGTCTCGCGCCCACCTATCAATGGTGACTAGGAGCGATGGCTGTCTATTATATTTTTCACAAAAGCGCCCAATGCCATAGATAAAATAGGCTAAAGCGCTTAAAATTTTTGGTGACTTATTATGATCAGTGTTTTTGATTTATTTAAAATCGGCATCGGCCCATCCAGTTCGCATACAGTCGGACCGATGGTCGCTGCAAACTTATTTTTGACCTCGCTAACTGAGCAAATGGAACTGACTGCAGTTAAGACCATTGAGATTGAACTGTATGGCTCTTTGGCGGCGACCGGAAAAGGGCATGCAACAGATACCGCTATTTTACTAGGCCTACTTGGGCACACGCCTAGCACGATAGACACACGCATGACCAGTAGCTACCTATCTCCTATCTTCTCTGACAAAATTCTCAATGTATCAGGCACGCATACGATTGCTTTTGATACAGAGCAAGACATCTACTGGTATGACGATACTGTGCTGCCTTATCACCCTAATGCATTGACGCTACGCGCTATCTCAACTGAAGGCATTCGCTATCAGCAGACGTACTATTCAGTTGGCGGCGGTTTTGTCATTAATGAAGAAGATGCAACTAACCCAGACGAAGATCATGCCAGCCCGACCATCGATAGAGTTCCTTACCCGTTCAATAACGCAGCAGAGCTACTAGAGCAATGTCGTGAGCATCACTTGAGCATCAGCGAATTGGTACTGGCAAACGAATGTCACTTCCATGCCAAAGAAGAAGTATTTGCTTATCTAGATAGCATTTGGGAAGTGATGCAAGACTGCGTCAAACAAGGCTGTGAAAATGGCGGTATCCTACCGGGTGGATTAGATGTAAAACGCCGTGCCCAAGATTTGCATACGCAGCTGTGTGCGGAAAAAGACCAACCGATAACCAAGACTGATAAGTTAGCAGCTATGGACTGGGTCGATTTGTACGCGCTCGCCGTCAATGAAGAAAATGCCAATGGCGGTAAAGTAGTCACGGCTCCAACCAATGGCGCAGCAGGTATCATTCCTGCCGTACTGCATTACTATCGTGATTTTTTGCCCAACTACAGCCAAAATGGTGTTCGTAAATTTTTGCTAAACGCCACTGCTATCGGTAGCCTTATCAAGCAAAATGCTTCAATCTCTGGTGCTGAAGTCGGTTGCCAAGGTGAAGTTGGTTCTGCGTGTGCAATGGCAGGCTCTGCACTGGCAGAAATCATGAATGGCACACCAGCTAAATGTCTAAATGCAGCAGAGATTGGCATTGAGCACAATCTAGGTCTTACTTGTGACCCTATTGGCGGACTGGTACAAGTGCCTTGTATCGAGCGTAATGCGATGGGTGCAGTTAAAGCAATCAATGCAGCACGTCTAGCCTGTAGAGGGAATGGTCAGCACTTCGTCTCTTTAGACAAAGCGATAGAGACGATGAAGCAAACAGGTGCCGATATGTCTGATAAATATAAAGAGACGGCACGAGGCGGCCTGGCGGTTTATGCTGATAATAGAATCCCTACAGCAACGCGCGGCGTCAGTGTCAACTACAGTCAATGCTAATCCGACTTCTCGAAAAATAATTTACTAACAATAAGCACGTAAAAAGGCCTCTAATTCGTTAGAGGCCTTCTTGTCATGTATAACTGCTTTTGTAACTGGTTTATCGTCTATATATTGCTATCAATATTATTCAGCAGTTTTTGATACCACTTCGTTTAAAATCCAAACTGGCTGTACGACATTAGAGCCCTCTGCTGTTACTGCTTCTTGACGTACATCTAGGACATAACGATAGTTTGGCTCATAGGTAAAGCCTTGAATATTACCATTTAGCGTGGTGTAGTTTTTCTGATAAGTTTGACGATACTGTAAGCACTGTGATTCAACCATGCTGCCATCAGTAGCAGTTAAGTCGCATACTGCTTTACGCGGTGCGATTTCTACTTCAAAACTTGGGATGTTTACTACTTTTACATTCATAGGTTGTCCTTCAACAACCATCGTGCGCTCATCATCCATACTCATCGTAGAGCAACCAGAAAGGGCAAAAGTCGTCATCAATGCTGCAAGTGCTAATTTCTTCATTATTCAATCCTCAGATAATTGTTATTGATTCTTTATTGATAGCTTAGTTACTGGCTTATTTATTGATTTAGCTAGTAATTCATTGTTACTTAGATAAACTTATTGTTTTGAACACCTTATCTTGCTTTGCTACAAGCTAACAAGGTCATTTGCTTTTTACTGAAACCAGTATAGGCCGCTATTCGTCTTACCCTCTATAACTGCTTTGTAAAGTAACGTCAGCTTTTGCAACTGATGTTAATGAAGCGTATTGAATAGCGGAGTTATTTGCTACTGAGCAGAAGTTTGACATTAAAAAGCCAGAACAATATTTGTTCTGGCTTTGATACAACTATGCACATTCTGTTTTTTAAAATGACTAGCTACGATAATCAGCATTTATTTTGACGTAATCGTATGATAAATCGCAGGTATATACGGTATCACTGGCATCGCCACGTGCAAGGTCGATATGAATGGTAATCTCAGGTCGGCTCATGACTGTTTTGCCCGCCTCCTCTGTATAGTCAGGTGCAACACCGCCATTTTGACAAATCATTACCTCGTCTAGATACACATCAACTTGCTCTGTATCTAAATTTTCGATACCAGCATAGCCCACTGCTGCTAATATGCGTCCCCAGTTAGCATCACTGGCAAAGAATGCCGTTTTTACTAAAGGTGAATGTGCGACTGCATAAGCCACATCGCAGCATTCTTGCGTGGTTTGACCGCCAGTCACCTTGACCGTCATGAATTTAGTAGCGCCTTCGCCATCACGTACAATCAGTTGTGCCAGACGAACAAACACATCAGCCAATGCATCAAATACAGGCTGATAATGTGGATGCTCTGGACTATCAATCACCTCTGAGCTAGCAGCACCTGTTGCGATTAACACACAACAGTCATTGGTTGAGGTATCGCCATCGACAGTAATGCGGTTGAAAGACTGCTCATTGATAGCGCTTAGCATCTCTTGCAATAAGTCAGCAGCGATATTAGCATCTGTCGCCACATAGCCCAGCATAGTCGCCATATTTGGGCGTATCATTCCTGAGCCTTTAGACATACCAGTGACATGATAGCTAGTACCTGCTACATCAATTTTTTGGCTGGCTAATTTAGGAATGGTATCTGTCGTGCGAATGCCATTAGCAGCGGCTAGCCAGCTATCAGGCGCTAGATTAGCCAATGCATTATCCAGACCTGCGATGACCGCATCACTATTTAACGGCTCACCAATGACACCGGTAGAGAATGGCAATATCGTATTGGTATCTACACCGGCTTTGTCAGCTAATGCTGTACAGATATCAATAGCGCGGCGCTTACCATCAGCGCCCGTACCTGCATTTGCGTTACCTGTATTGGTGACTAAATAGCGCGGACTAACCTTAGCAAAGTGCTCACGCAATACTCGCACTGGCGCGGCACAAAAGGTGTTTTTAGTGGTTACAACCGCAGTAGTAGCTCTGTCAGATATTTCGATGACTACTAGATCATCTCGGTCCTTATAACGGACACCTGCCGCTGTGGCACTGAGTTTGATACCATCGATAGGATAGATAACGTCAGGTACTGATACATTTCCAACAGCCATAATAAGATCCTTATTTTTCAATTTTTATCGTTATTTACGGAATACGAAGTGATAAATATATAGTCAGTTCAAGATTATTCAAATACAAGAAGAACTAGCTAAAATACTACGACCAGCAGACTGAACAAGCTAATCATCGTATCTAATTGACATGATAATTGACTATATGTAGGTATCACGGTATATAAGTATTACGGTTTCTTTAGGTCAAATGCTGACCAAATCGGTGCATGGTCAGACGGTTTTTCCATAGCACGTAGCTCATAACTGATACCAGCATCGATACATTTATCGATTAAGTCTGAAGTGCATAGGATATGATCAATACGTAAACCGCGCTTAGGCTCATCATTGAAGCCGCGACTGCGATAATCAAACCAGCTGTATAACTCGGTGCTCTCTGG
This sequence comes from Psychrobacter sp. Pi2-52, assembly GCF_904846705.1. Lineage (GTDB taxonomy): Bacteria > Pseudomonadota > Gammaproteobacteria > Pseudomonadales > Moraxellaceae > Psychrobacter. The sequence goes on along the minus strand of NZ_CAJHBS010000025.1, from coordinate 35,875 downwards.
ATAATGCAGACGGTAAGTATCTGTCAGCTCACGCGACATCAATGCTGAATACCATTCGCGCTCTTCTGGCAGAAATGAGGTTTTTCTGTTTTTCAACCAACGTTTGGCATTGACTTCACCAATACCAATATCGATATCTTCTGGTGCAATATTCATATCACCCATGACGATAATCGAACGACCTTCCGCTTTTAGCGTATCAATATAAGCCATCAAATTGGCATAATAAGCGCGCTTCATAGGAAATTTAGTCGGGTGATCTTGGCTCTCTCCTTGCGGAAAGTAACCATTGAGCACATCCACTTCACGACCTTCAAACTCATAACGTGCATGGATAAAGCGTTTTTGGGCTTCTTCATCTTCGCCAGGGAAGCCTTTTTGTACGAATACAGGTGCAGCTTTGGATAATAGTGCGACGCCGTAATGCCCTTTTTGTCCAAAGTACTCTACGTGGTAGCCTAGCCCTTCGATATCGCTAAGCGGAAATTGATCATCATGAACCTTGGTTTCTTGTAGGCCCATGACATCAGGATCGATTACCTCGCGCACCGCCTCGAGCTGATGCTGACGTGCACGGATACCATTGATGTTAAAACTGACAAAACGGGTCATAAACTGTCCTATACTGATTGGTTAGAATATAGCGCTCTATAAATGGGTGAAATATAAACGACTATGATAACAAATGTAAGCGGTTCTAGCGGTTGCATGGCCTGAAATCTTGAGCTAGAGTAACTCTATTATAAGCACTATCTATTATTGGTCTATCTGAAACACTTTTATTCAACAATACTTATTAAAAATATCGAGCATCACTATGACAACAATTAAGCAAAAAAATACGACACCAACCATGAATGATAAGACCAAACCATTATTTGCTAAAGATTATAACGTTTATATTAACCATACTGATGCTGGCGGTATAGTCTATCACGCCAATCACTTGGTGTTTTTTGAAAACTGCCGACGCGACTGGTTTACTGAGCTGGGCTTAAATGGATATTTTTTGCAGACTGACAGTGGTGAAGTGCAGCATTTTGTCGTGAGTCAGGCCGACTTGCAATACAAAAGAGCCATTCTATTAGATGAGGTAATTAGCGTACGTATTGATAAAGTGGAGCTAAAACCTGCCAGCATCATATTTTACCAAAGTATATATCGCAATCTACCAAATCATAGTACTACCGAAACAGATGATAGCCAGCTCCTAAGCAGCACCAAAATCGTTATTGCCTGCGTACAAAACCTCGTCAAACCAGAGCCAATGAGTAATGACGAGATAGGCAGCGATAAACCAGATACTTCAGCGACAACCCCACGAATGCGTCCTATTCGTGTGCCAAAAAAACTGCGCGTTACGATCAAACAAGCTATCGACGAGCAAGTGAATGATCAGCAGTAGAACTGCTATGAGCATAGATACGGATAGAGTATTGCTTGAATTTGATAACCTATGGGTACATAGCCAACGGACAATAAACGCTCAAAGCATTAAAAATAGCAAAGAAGCACTGAAAAAACCTTCTATGCCGTATAGCATTTATCAAAAATGGGCAAGCAAGCTAACCGCAGACGCTTCACTGGATAAAGAGCCATCAACTCCTGATCGAACGCTAATAAGCGGTGCGAGCGGTACGCTACTGTCAGGGCAAGTTACTGTTTTGACAGGAGCGTCTGGTAGCGGTAAATCAGTACTGTTGCGAATATTGGCAGGGTTACTTCCCATGAGCAGCGGTACTGTTCGTTTGCGCAATGATGGCAAGTTGAGTAGTGATTACTATGATATTCACAAAACTGCACCTGTACTGTGGCGCCAGCAAGTTGCCCTACTCGCTCAGCATCCACAATTGCTAGACGGCAGTGTCCTTGAAAACTTACAAATGCCTTATCAACTGCATGCTCATCAATCGCAGACTTTTGACATAGACTGGCATGTTGCTCAGCTTGAACACTTAGATAGAAGTGCAGATTTTTTGCAACAAGACGCCAAGCACTTATCTGGTGGCGAGCGCCAACTGGTCAATACATTGCGTCTATTACAACTCAGTCCACAAGTTCTATTGCTAGATGAACCAACTGCCGCTTTGGACATGGACACTTCAGCACAGATAGTCAATTTACTTATCAACTGGTTGCACACAGATGCACAGCGCACACTCCTATGGGTAACTCACGACACAAAAGATATTATGCCTTTGGCAAATAGACATTGGCATATGCAAGCAGGTGTACTTACCGCAGACTCTTGACATCTTCTTGATTGGCAATATTTAATCAAATGAGTAAGTCTTCATATAGCTGCTCGGACAATTTAGCACGTTAATAACTTCAACCCTCACCATGTACTATTACCATAATCACTTCCTAAATAAGCTCATACGAGTGGTACGAATGATATGCAAATTTTTCTCACTTATGGTGATATCGCTCTTGCCAGCAGTTTAATTATTATCGTATTGCTCATCTCTTGGCGCTTACGTTTAAAGCTAAGCAAGACCCTTTTAATAGCGGCACTTCGTACGATCATACAGCTGAGCTTTATTGGGCTGATACTGGCGTGGATTTTTGCACGTGAACAATGGTATGAAGTGCTACTTATTTTAACGGTAATGACTCTAATTGCAGGAAGCGCCGCCAAAAATCGTGTCAAACGCAGCTATAAAGGGTTATTAACAGATACGTTATTGGCAGTCGGCATTTCAGCAATATTAGTAACGACGATTGCGATTATAGCGATTTTGAATGTTGAGCCTTGGTATACACCGCAATTTATTATTCCTATATTGGGTCTGATATTAGGTAACTCTCTGACTGCCATTTCGTTGACGAGCAATCAATTGATTGAATCCTTTCATGAGCAATCAGGGCGTATCGAGATGATGCTCAGTCTATCTGCTAAGCCATTCGAAGCCGTCCATGAGCAGATAAAGGCAGCTATCACTAATGGCATGACTCCAACTTTAAACTCTATGCTAGTCGTCGGTATTGTTAGCTTACCAGGCATGATGACGGGTCAAATCCTAGCGGGCGCAGATCCCACTCAAGCCGTACGCTATCAAATAGTCACTATGTTCCTGATATGTGTCAGCAGCACGCTTGGCTGCACCATCAGTGCATTACTCATTTATCGACGTTTCTTTAATAAAAAAGATCAATTCATTTTACCGCAATAATCTTAGCATCTACATTCCTGTGTTTTTTGTCAGCTCACCAATATTAATTATCTAATCCTTCTTTTGTCAGCCAGCAAAGTTACTATATTCTTATAAGTTAATATATGTACTGATCAGTATCGCTTACTGTTATTGTTTTAGACTAAATTCATGCTAATGTATTGCTCAAATGTATCGTTTTTTTGATACTTTATTTGTGAGCAGCAGATAAATAGTTTTAGAACGAGCATTATTTTTATTACTGAACTTTTTATTTATTTGTTCTATTTAATGCTTTATATAAATACTCATTGAATAAAATGCTGTGACAGCAGCAAAAAAACTAGCTATTAATCAAGAGACAGGGATGCTATTGATTACGGTAGATACCACTTAAATAAGTAGTGGTTTGTACCATTGATAGATTGATAACTACCTTTTCAAAATACTTTAGCCTATATCAAATCGCAAGGATGCTAACTATGATATCGAACAAACCTTGGCTTTCTCAATATCCAGCCGGTGTGCCAAAAACCATTAATCCCGATAGATATAGCAGCATTATGGAGCTGTACGAAGAATGCTTCGATCGCTTCCGTGGGCACCCAATGAGCATCTGTATGGGAGTGACTCATACCTATGGTGATATTGATAACGCTTCAATGGCAGTCGCTGCTTGGCTACAGAACCAAGGCTTGCCAAAAGGTAGTGTCGTCGCTCTCATGATGCCAAACGTTCCACAGTATCTGCCCACCATGATTGGGATACTGCGTGCAGGCTATGTGTGCACCCCTGTCAACCCACTATATACTGGCCGAGAATTACGCCATCAGCTGAACGATTCTGGTGCCCAAGCAATTTTTGTGGTCGATAACTTTGCCCAAGCACTTGAGCAAGTTATTGAAGAAACGGCTATCAAACGTGTCATCCTATCGAAAATGGGCGATATGATGGGTTTGAAAGGTATTTTGGTCAATACGATTATTCGTCAGGTCAAACGCTTAGTACCCAAATACAACCTTAACGACCCTAAATACCATGTCACTAAGCTTCCTGAAGTATTGAAAAAAGGCAAAAACCTACCTTTTCAGCAACCAAAAATGTCTTTGGATCAAAAAGCATTTTTACAATACACAGGTGGTACCACAGGACTTTCGAAAGGCGCTATTTTGTCACAGCGTAATATCGTAGCAGCAGCGATGCAATCAGAAGCATGGACTCGCCCTATCACATCAGAAATTAACGAAGTGTATATCAATATGGTGATGGCACTGCCGTTGTATCATATCTTTGCATTCATGCTGAGTTTACTTGGTATGCGCTCAGGCTATACTTTTATACTAGTACCTAATCCACGTGATATTCCTGGATTTGTTAAAACTTTATCAAAACAACCATTCCATATTTTCCCTGCGGTTAATACCCTCTTTAAGGGGCTGCTCGATAATCCTAATTTTAAAGATTTGGACTTTAGCTCTTTACGTATCTCACAAGCTGGTGGTATGGCGGCTACTGAGCAAACTGCGAATCGCTGGTTAGAAGTGACGGGCTGCGCGATGATCGAAGGTTGGGGTATGACAGAAGGCGTTGCAGTCGGCACCGCCAACGTTATTACCAATCGTGAGTTTAACGGTACTATCGGTGTACCAGCCCCTGGTGTCGATGTCATTATTATCGATGAAGACGGCAAGCATGTAGGTTTAAACGAAGGGGGCGAGCTATGTATTAAAGGCCCTAACGTAACCTCTGGATATCTAAATAGAGACAGTAGTGCTGATTTTACTAGTGATGGTTATTTCCGCACTGGTGATATCGTCAGCATGGATGACAAAGGTTATATTAAACTGCTAGATCGCAAAAAAGACATGATTTTAGTTTCAGGCTTCAATGTATTTCCGAACGAAATCGAATCTGTGATGCTTGACTGTGACGGCATTCTTGACTGTGCGGTCATTGGTATTCCTGATAGTCATCAAGGTGAAGCGGTCAAAATATATGTAGTACCTGAAGACAATAATGTTACCAAAGAAGTCATTACAGATTTTGCGCTAGACAATCTAACGGGTTATAAGTGTCCACGTCACATCGAGTTTGTGAGTGACCTACCAAAGAGTAATGTCGGTAAAGTACTGCGTCAAAAATTGCGTGAAAAACACAATGCAGACTACCCTCAAATATAAATAGAGGCAATTTTTAAAAAACTCTAAAGACATGAATTTATTTTTATTAAAGGGCATCTTACAGTAATTGTAAGATGCCCTTTTTATATATTCATCTTCTGTCATTCAATTATAAAATTTCTCTATTACCATTACTACGAATCTACCTCTACGTTCAACTATATGACATTTTTTGAATAAATTTCATGTTAATTACTTGTTAAGAAAGTAAATTATTTGTCTAGGTATTCTCTGATTATTCAACATATATTATTTCATTTATCAAATTTAACTGTAAACTATCAAGTTCTTGTATAAGAATAACAGGCACGGTTGTAGTTATGTTAATGTATTGCCAAAATGTGTCACTATACTTTCTGTTATTTTGATCTTATATAATTATGATTCATATCGATTGATTAGCAGCATTACTAGTAGCTATTTCCATTACCAAAACATTAATTGGTTTTTTAATCTGATGAGCTATTTATGCTCTGTGATTAAATCAAACTTTATAAGGGCCCCGTATTTTAGCAGTATGTGAACATATAGGATAGCACTCGACAATTTCTTGCTAACGGAACAGCGATTTAAATTGTTGACATGGATGTGACTACTTTTTTATAGAGCCTTAATTTATTTTAATATTTAAGGACGCTAATCATGACTGTAGATAAACCTTGGCTTGCTCAATACCCAGAAAATGTACCCAAGACGATTAATCCTGATCAGTATGAAAGCCTCATAGAGTTATATGAAGAGTGTTTTAACCGCTTTCGTATGCATCCGATGACTATCTGTATGGGTGTTACGCATACTTATGGTGATGTTGATAACGCTTCACTGGCAGTCGCAGCATGGTTACAGGCTCAAGGTTTACCTAAAGGTAGCGTAGTGGCCCTCATGATGCCGAACGTTCCACAATACCTACCGACTATGATTGGTATTCTGCGTGCAGGTTACGTTTGTACACCTATCAATCCGCTATATACAGGCCGTGAGCTACGTCATCAATTGAACGACTCGGGCGCTCAGGTTATTTTTGTTGTGGATAACTTTGCCCAGGCTTTAGAGCAAGTCATTGAAGAGACCAATATCAAACGTATCGTGCTATCGAAAATGGGCGATATGATGGGTCTAAAAGGTATTTTGGTCAATACGGTCATTCGTCAGGTCAAACGCTTGGTTCCAAAATACAATCTAAATGATCCTAAGTACAATGTCACTAAATTCCCTGAAGTATTGAAAAAGGGAAAAAACCTACCGATTCAAGCACCAAAAACCACCCTACAACAAAAAGCAATTTTGCAGTATACAGGTGGTACGACTGGTTTATCTAAAGGTGCTGTCCTAACACAACGTAATGTCGTTGCTGCTGCTATGCAATCAGAGGCATGGTATCGCCCTGTGACCTCAGGTATCAACGAGGTATACATCAATATGGTTATGGCCTTACCGCTGTATCATATTTTTGCCTTTATGCTGAGTTTGCTCGGTATGCGTTCAGGTTATACCTTTATCCTAGTGCCTAATCCGCGCGATATGCCAGGGTTTGTCAAAACCTTATCAAAACAACCGTTCCACATCTTCCCTGCAGTCAACACTCTATTTAAAGGGTTACTTGACCAACCAAACTTTAAAGATTTGGACTTTAGCTCGCTACGTATTACGCAAGCAGGTGGTATGGCGGCAACTGAGCAAACCGCAGCACGTTGGTTAGAAGTGACTGGCTGCCCTATGGTTGAAGGTTGGGGTATGACTGAAGGCGTGGCTGGTGGTACTGCCAACGTTATCACTGACCGCAAGTTCAACGGTACTATTGGTATACCTGTACCGAGTGTCGATATTATCGTGATTGACGAAAACGGTGAGCGTGTTGGCATGCATCAAGCAGGCGAGATGTGTATCAAAGGTCCAAACGTAATGTCAGGATACTTTAATAAAGACAATAGCAATGACTTTACTCGTGATGGCTACTTCCGCACTGGCGATATCGTTAGCATGGATGAGAAAGGCTACTTTACTCTACTAGATCGCAAGAAAGACATGATCTTAGTTTCAGGCTTCAATGTATTTCCGAATGAGATCGAATCTGTCATGCTTGATTGTGATGGTATTGTCGATTGTGCCGTAATTGGTATTCCTGATGAAAATCAAGGTGAAGCGGTTAAAATTTATATCGTACCTGCCGATAATAACGTCACTAAAGAAGTCATCAAAGAATTCGCACTTGAAAATTTGACTGGTTATAAATGTCCACGTCATATTGAGTTTGTCAGTGAACTACCAAAGAGTAATGTTGGTAAAGTACTACGTCAAAAGCTGCGTGAACAGCATATGTCAAATAATCCTCAAACGTTGTAATACTTGCTCTGCTATTTCAGAGCAAATAGAAGAAGCCTACTATTATTGTAGTAGGCTTCTCCTTTTCTACCTTAGGAAACCAATTTTATTAACTTAGTTTATTCATTACTTGTAATGGCAAGTGCTTCATCGCATGGCTGACCATAGACCAAGGCAGGCTCGGCACACAGGCTTCATCCACACCCGCTTCGATAGCTGCGACAATTGCTTTAGTACCCGTATCTGTATCGACTTCGAACGGTAATGGCTTAGAGCCTTCGTTGATTTCGGTGCGAATATAACCTGGGTAAATCGTAGAAACTTTAATAGGTAAATTGGTCAGAAGCATATCAGCACGAATGCCTTCTGCTAAGTGAGCCAAACCAGCTTTACTTGCCCCATAGGTCGTCAGATGCCTAGGCAATCCGCGCATGGCTGACATGCTCGATATCACGACCAAATGGCCATTGTTCTGAGCACGGAAGATATTCATGGCAGCTTCACACTGTGCCAGTGCGGCGACAAAATTGACATCAGCAGTGCGACGATTGGTTTCAAAATGCCCTTTACCAATGCGGCGACTATCACCAATGCCAGCATTGACCACTACTCGCTCAATGCTACCAAAGTCATCTGCAAAAGCATCAAATACTTGAAAAACCGTATCATAATCACTCACATCTAGTGCTTGGTATTCGACTCGGATATCAAGGTACTTGTCCATCATCTCTGATTTTAGATGCTCTAAACGATCAGTGCGACGCGCACATATAGCCAAGTTGTAGCCAAGGCTAGCAAACAGTCTGGCCATGCCCTCGCCCAGACCTGAACTGGCACCTGTGATAAGCACCGTTTTACCTTTGCCTACTTGCTGCTTACTCAAGTCTTTTAGATAACTTGCAGGTCGAACCGCGCCTACTATCTGGTTTTTGCTATGGCGCGCACTTTTAGCAACCAATTTTATTAATTTGTTTTGCATGTACCGTCCTTTGTATATCGATATTGCACAGAATCAAATCAGTATTTCTTAGTATAAACGCTGATAGTGCTTATACTTTAAGCAAGTATGACACTACATTATTCGCAAGTCATATGTAAATTTATCGCCATGTCACAAACGGTTTACCATCAGAGAATAAATGACTGTATTCATTTAAAGACAATAAGCGAGAACTTTGATTTTTTAAAGTAATAGAGGTCACACCCGTATTAACCAAGCTTTTATTCAGCTGATAAGCGGTCTGACTGCCTTGTCGCAATAACTGTGCAGTGATTGCAGCGATGACGCCGCCTGAAGTGAATACGAGTACGGTGCTGTCCTGATCTAAGCTCATGCTTGCTACTTTCGTACGTACTTGTTCAAGGGCCTGCTGTGCACGATTATTAAACTGTGGCCAACTTTCAAGATAGTCTTGATCATTATCACCAGCATGCCAGCGCTGCATCGCTTGATCAAATAGCTCAGCCAGTCGTGTCGCTGGCGATTCTGCTTTGGCGATTTCAGCTGAGATGTCAGATCGATTGCCAGATGCCTCTGCTGACTTCACGAACACGTCTTTATGATTAAATTCATCAAATTGCGGCAGAATATAACTATCTGGCTGATCAAAGTTGATTGCGGGCGCAACAGCTGTGCCATTGCTATTATTAACATGTACAGATGATTGGTAACGCTCCCAAAAATGACGTGCTGAGTCTTGCTGTCGAACCAACCTACCAGTAAATATGGCATCAATACGGCGCTGCGTAGCTGCATAGTGCTGACCTAACATTTGTGCCTGAACAGTGCCTAGTTCTGAGAGTTGATCATAGTTTTCTTGTCCAAAAGACGCTTGGCCATGACGTGCTAAAAGTATGGTTGTCATAAATTATTACCTTTTATCATATTTGCTAAAGTACGGTTTGCTGAATGCTTACGCTTCAGGAGAGTCAGGTGCTTTTGCAAAATAGCCTTTTGGTAAAATACTTTTGACCACTTTTTGAACAGGGCTTGGCAACTGCTCGATAGCAGCAGCATCTACGCCTATGTCTTCTAAATGCGGCTGAACGTGCGCATTGAATAAGGCTTCGCCTTCATATTGCGCAATCAGTTTCAAACATTTAGCATGCATGACATGTATAACGAGCCAAGCATTTTTGAACGCTGGATTGGTGGTTTGCTTATGATAATAACGATAGTAGATTTGCTGAATAATGCCTGAGAGGCGGAACAATCCGAACACTTCATAAAAGGTCCAATTATCTATCTCTAAACCTGACTGTTTTAGATAATATTCAACCACTTCATCACGCGTCATCATGCCTTCTAAATGTGTTGGCTGACGACGGAACTGCTGCATGATGATATTGTCATCTTCTTCAATCCAGTAAGCCAACGCACTACCCAAGTCCATCAATGGATCGCCAAGGGTTGCCATCTCCCAGTCGAGCACGCCAATCACTTTGGTCGGCTCATCCGCATCAAGTATGACATTGTCAAAGCGCCAATCATTATGAATGATACAAGTTTTGCTATCAGCAGGCGTGTGCTTAGCAAGCCATTGTCTGACCAGCGCAAAGCTTGGTACGTTTGGCGTCTTTGCTTTAACATAACGTTTATCCCAACCACTGATCTGGCGTTCGCAATAACCTTCACCGCGACCCAAATTAACCAAATCAGGATGCTCGGTATAGTCTATCTGATGTAACTCTACCAGAGCGTCTAATACATTGGTGCAAAGCAGACGCGTTTGCTCAGGATTTAGATCGATACCTTCTGGCAATTCTGCACGAGGAATAATACCTTCCATCCGCTCCATCACATAAAAGTCAGCGCCGATAACAACTTCATCCGTACACAGCGCAATCATCTCAGGTACATAAGGATAAGCATCTTTTAACGCTTTTTGAACGGTGTACTCACGCACCATATCATGGGCAGATTTTGCCTTGGTACCTTTTGGTGGACGACGTAATATGAGATCTTGGTTTTTATCTTCACCTTCATACTGTAGTCGATACGTCCAGTTTGATGCGCCGCCTGAGAACTGAGTGACCGTAGGCTCGCCTACCACGTCGACACCTTGACCGCGAAGCCATGCGCTTACTGCTTTGGCATCAAGCTCTTCACCTTCGCGTACGGCACCGCCTTTGTCTAGTACTTTATTATCAGTTGCCATGAGACATTCCTTATCATGTGGTCATTTATTTTTATAACAGATATGCGAGCTAGTTCTCAATTCAATTTATCTCATTCTTCTCGCTATTTTTGAAATGAGGACTCGCTCTAGTGATGAAAAATTCACTACTAAGTTGTTAATAGTGAATTTTCAATTAGAATTTTTATTGGCTTATTCTTGATAGTTGCGTGAGCAAATCGAAACTAACTCACACAACCGTTTGTTAAGATTAAACTTAAGGCTAAGCTTTGTCAGATTTAGCAGAACGACTAAAGCCCTGACGTTTTAGTTCCAGCTTAGCAATCATGGTTTTATGCACTTCATCTGGACCATCTGCCAAACGTAGTACACGTGCTTGCGCATAAAAGTTCGGTAGCAAGGTATCTTGACAGACGCCCATACCACCATGAATCTGAATCGCCATATCAACGACTTCTTGTAACACAGTTGGCGCCACTACTTTGATAGCAGAGATTTCAGTCAATGCGGCTTTTGTGCCCTGAGCATCCATTTTTTGGGCGGCGTACAATGTGAGCAAGCGTGCTTGGTCGATTTTGATACGGGCTTCGCTGATACGCTCAAAGTTACCACCCAATTGTAGTAATGGCTTACCAAAGGCAGTACGTGACATACCACGCTTGACCGCTAATTCAAGAGATTTTTCGGCAGCACCGATACAGCGCATGCAATGATGAATACGGCCTGGCCCTAGACGACCCTGTGCAATCTCAAAGCCCTTACCAGGTCCACCAATGAAGTGGCTGACTGGCACACGTACATTTTCAAAGCTAATCTCACCATGGCCGTGCGGTGCATCATAATCACCAAACACTTTAAGCATACGTTTGATGTTCACACCTGGTGTGTTGACTGGCACAAGCACCATCGAATGCTGATGATGACGGTCTGCACTTTCATCCGCGGTATATGCCATCACAATCAAGACATCAACTGCTGGATCGCCAAGACCAGATGACCACCACTTGCTACCATTAATGACAATCTCATCACCATCTACTACGGCTGTTGCTTGCATATTGGTTGCATCACTTGACGCCACATCAGGCTCAGTCATACAGAATACAGAGCGTGTCTTACCTTCTAGGATTGGGGTAAGCCACTTGTCTTGCTGCTCTTGAGTACCGTAACGCCATAACAGCTCCATGTTACCGCTATCAGGGGCATTACAGTTAAATACATGAGGTGCTAGCAAGCTACGACCAGTCAACTCTGCGATAGGCGCATAATCAGTGACTGACAGTCCTGCACCTAGTGTGTCATCTGGCAAGAATAAATTCCACAAGCCCTCTTCACGTGCTTGATTGCGCAGGTTTTCGTAGGCTTCTGGCCACTCCCAGTTTTCCCAATTACCATCAGGGTTTTTCTTATGACAATCTTCCCAGAATTGGGCTTCGATAGGCTCAATATTCGTTTCGATGAACGCTTTGACTTTGGCATGCATGGCTTGACCATGTTCTGTTGCGGTAAACATTAAATTGTCGTTAGACATAAATGACTTCCTTTTCTTTATTGATTGTCTAAATCAAATGTTAATAAAAAGCTCTACTAGAGCTTTAGTGCACGCACGTATACTGTTTTCCGTGTGCTACATTTATAACACAGCAATTGTCAATAAACAGCAAAAAGGCGCGACCAGCTAGGCCACGCCTTTTACAAAATATAAACAATGTATCCAAAAAATTCTGAGCGCTGAAATACCATTATTTAACTATCATAATGATAACTAACATTATTTCAGAATATTTAGGCGGCTGTTCAAATCAAAACGTGCAAGTGCATCAGGTAATTTATCTACAGCCATGCTCAGTGTCGCTTCTGCTGCTTGAGCCAATCCTAGCTTTTCTGCTAACGTCGGCTTCTGACGTGAATAAAGTGCGTACACTTCGTTGTCTTCCATACGCTCTAAAATATAGCTGTCTGAAGTTTGTAGACTGTCAATTAAGTTAAGCTTTAACGCATCTTCGCCATACCAATGCTCACCCGTAGCTACTTTGGCAACATCTAACTCTGGACGATAGGTATTAACAAAATGCTTGAATAGCTCATGCGTCTGCTCTAGTTCTTCTTGGTATTTGGCACGGTCTTCGGCATCGTTTTCACCAAATACAGTCACCGTACGCTTGTAGTCACCAGCGGTAAACATCTCATAATCAACGTCATGGTTTTTTAGCCATTTATGAAAATTTGGCAATTGTGACACCACACCGATTGAACCAATGATAGCGAATGGTGCGGCTATTACCTTGTCTGCAACGCAGGCCATCATATAACCACCGCTCGCCGCCACCTTATCAACACAGACAGTCAATTTTAAGCCAGCATCCTTTAGGCGAACCAATTGCGCTGCGGCCAAACCATAACCGTGTACCAAACCGCCGCCTGATTCAAGACGGACGATAACTTCGTCACCTTTATTTGCGGTACTAATTAAAGTACTGATTTCTTCACGCAAATGTTTGACCGCAGTTGCTTTGATATCACCGTCAAAATCAAGGACAAAAACTTGGGCCTTATCATCGGTATGTTTTTTCTTATTTTTAGTTTTTGCTTTCAATGCTTGCTTGGCTTTTTTGGCCATGACTTTTTTGAACTGTTTGAGGGCAGCTTTGCCTTGGGTGGCTTCCATCAAATCTTCGCGGCGCTGCTTTTGAGCATCATTTAAGTGGCGTATTTTAAGCTCAACAGGGTTTTTAGGGGGATGAAATAGCATGATTACAAATCCTCAAGTCAGTAAATATATTGATATGGCTGTTTTTATTAGCGTGCGGTTGATATATGCACACTAAGCGGTGTTTTCAAGCATGATGACAATATTTAACCCAATATAAATATCACTGAATAAATACGTCAGATACTTGCAGACTCCCGTTCTTTGATTGAACTCAGCTGGTTGTATAACAAAGGCAGATTAGGCATAATATGCGTTTATATCAAATTTTCTGCAGCCAACGTGATGACCATATGTCTTAATCGCGTTGTTTGTGTGTTTTTTTTGCAAATAGCTTGAAACGCACAACAATGGCTGCATTATTGTACTTCGAATTGGGCTGATAACTGGATAACTATATTATGACGCAAAGCACTATGACGCATAGCGAATACCGAGACGAGTATTGCGGAGCCGTAACCGAGAGCTTGCTTGAGCAAACCATTAGTATCGTAGGCTGGGTACATCGTCGTCGCGATCACGGTGGCGTGATTTTCTTAGACATGCGTGACCGCGCAGGTATCTTACAGGTCGTGGTCGACCCTGATACCCCAGAAGCTTTCGCAGCAGCTGATGCTGTACGTCCTGAATACGTGCTAAAGATAACTGGCCGCGTACGTCGTCGTTATGAAGGTACTGAAAATAATAATATGACCAGTGGCCAGATTGAGCTATTGGGCAAAGAAATTGAAGTATTGGCTAAGTCTGAGACACCGCCATTCCCATTGAATGACGAAAAAACAACTGTATCTGAAGACCTGCGTCTGAAGTATCGTTATCTTGATATGCGTCGTCCGCAAATGCAAGAGCGTATGGTGTTCCGTGCCAAGGCAACTTCAGCGATTCGTCGTTATTTAGACGATCATGGTTTCTTGGATGTTGAGACACCTATCTTGACTCGTGCAACGCCTGAAGGTGCGCGTGATTATCTTGTACCATCACGCACTCGTCCAGGTAACTTCTTTGCCTTGCCGCAGTCACCACAGCTATTTAAGCAATTATTGATGGTGTCAGGTTTTGACCGTTATTATCAAATTGCTAAATGCTTCCGTGATGAAGATTTACGTGCCGATCGTCAGCCTGAATTTACTCAGGTGGATATCGAGACGTCTTTCTTAAACGAAGAAGAAATCATGAACATCAACGAAGGTCTTATCAAGCATTTGTTTAAGACAATGATGGACGTTGAGTTTGAACAGTTCCCTCGCATGACTTACGCAGAAGCCATGCGTGACTATGCATCAGACAAGCCTGACTTACGTATTCCTCTAAAGTTGGTTGACGTTGCAGACTTGATGAAGGACGTTGACTTCAAAGTATTTGCAGGCCCTGCTAACGATCCTAAAGGTCGTGTGGCTGCCCTACGCATCCCTGGTGGCGCATCATTAAGCCGTAAGCAAATCGATGCTTATACCAAGTTTGTTGGTATCTATGGCGCACGCGGTTTGGCTTACATCAAAGTCAATGACGCTAGCAGCATCAACAACGGTGTGGATAAAGAGTCAGGCCTACAGTCTCCAATCATCAAAAACATGACTGATGACGTGCTTGTGAGCTTGATCGAGCGTACTGCTGCAGAAGATGGCGACATTATCTTCTTTGGTGCGGATAAAGCCAGTGTCGTGAACGATGCAATTGGTGCATTACGTCAAAAAATCGGTCTAGATCTTGAAATGACGACTTGTGAATGGGCACCACTTTGGGTAACTGACTTCCCAATGTTTGAAGAGACTGACGATGGTCGTTGGACGTCAATGCATCATCCGTTCACTAAGCCTAAAGGCTCAGTTGAAGAGTTGAAAAACAACCCAGAATCTGCCCTTTCTATCGCTTATGACATGGTATTGAACGGTACTGAGATTGGTGGTGGTAGTTTACGTATCAATACTTACGATATGCAGCAAGCTGTACTTGAAGCCTTGGGCATTGGTGAGCAAGAAGCTGAAGACAAGTTTGGTTTCTTACTTGATGCTCTAAAATTCGGTGCGCCACCGCATGGCGGCCTAGCATTTGGTTTGGATCGTTTGATTATGTTGATGGTAGGCGCAAGCTCTATCCGTGACGTTATCGCCTTCCCAAAAACCAAAACAGCTGATTGCCCATTGACCCAAGCACCTGCTGGCGTTGATAGCAAACAACTACGTGAGCTTGGTATCCGTGTGCGTGAAAAAGCACAGGCTGATACCAACAAGCCTGCTGAATAAATCGTTTGATGATGCGCGGTTGCTGTCTACAGTGCTTGTTACGTGATTCATTACCATGTGAGTGGTCATGAATCCGTATCATATTTTCAAAGTCGTGCCATTGTCTGTACTGCAGATGCTGGCACGTTTTGCCGCTTGGGTTATCATTAAGATACCCAGTCTAAGTATCATGCGTACCATTCAGATCAATATGGCGCTGATTACTCATACACTGTCTGAGCAGCAAAAGCGCGCATTGACCAAAGACATCATCTATCATCAATGTTTGACTAGTATTGAATCTATAAAAAGCTGGGCGATGCCACCTGAGTGGAGTATCGCTCAGATTCGTGATGTCCATAATAAAGATATTCTTTTAGAAGGTCTTGCCAATCCAAATGGCATGCTTGCTATCGTACCGCATCTCGGCACTTGGGAGATGATGAATGCTTGGCTCAACCAATTTGGTGCGCCAACCATTATGTATAAGCCAGTTGAAGGCAAATTCGCTAATGAGTTTATCCTTCAGGGTCGAGCCCGACTTAATGCGACTTTGGTACCTACTGATGGTAGCGGCGTCAAAGCCGTGTTTAAAACACTCAAGCAAGGTGGTTTTAGTATCGTACTGCCCGACCACGTTCCAGAGCCATCAGGCGGCGTTGTCGTTCCGTTCTTTGGTATCAAAACATTGACCAGTACACTTGCCTCCAAATTGGCAAGCAAAACCAAATGTGCGCTGGTTGGCTTATCTTGTATTCGCCGTACCGATGGACGCGGTTTTGATATTTACTGCTACAAACTCGATAATCCTGCTTTATACGATCGTAATGCTGAAGTGGCAACTCATGCTCTCAATCAGGCCATGGAGCGTATGATTACAGACAACTACAGTCATTATATGTGGGGCTATCGACGTTTTAAGCATATACCAAGTTTGAATAATCCTTATCAGGCGGATAAAGAGACTTTAGCAGCCTTTATTCAATCTCACCATTCTAACGTTTCTAGTCGCTCTGCTAGCGATATCAACAATAGCGTTAAAAATGACAACGTTAAAAGCGAAAATGCTAAAAACGATAGTGCTGTTAAAAATGATAACACTAAGCTCAACAATCATTAGTCATCACCAACCTAACGTTGCACTATTTAGACGTACTATCAGTTTAAACGTTTCATCAGTCACAGCTATGCTAATATTGGCTGAACTCTATATTCTTTTACTTTTATTAGTCCTTCATTTATCTGACTATTATCTCAATACGAGTGCATTATGACATCTGACGTAACTAAGACCTCATCTACAGACCCTAAGCAAACCAGTATAAATGCTCCTGAACAGCGTTATATCATCTGTATGAAATGGGGCGACAAATATGGTCCTGAATACGTCAATCGTCTCTACAACATGGTTAGTCGACATCTAACCTTAGATTTTCAGATGGTTTGCTTGACCGATGACAGCACAGGTATTGACCCTGCGATTGCGTGTTATCCGATACCCGATATGGATTTACCAGCAGGTCCTGAACGTGGTTGGAAAAAACTGACTACCTTTAAGCCTGAGCTGTATGATTTAAAAGGTGTGGCGCTATTTTTAGATATCGATATCGTCATTGTCGATAATATCGATGCGTTTTTCACTTATCAAGCAGAACATGAAGACAGCGTCGTCATCATCCGCGACTGGAAAAAACCTTGGCGCATGATTGGCAATAGCTCTGTTTATCGCTTCAATATTGGTATGAATACCTATCCTGATTTGCTGTCCAATTTTGAGCGGAACTTTGAAACCATTCGCACCCAAGTACGTCACGAGCAGGCTTACCTCTCTAACTATTTGCGTGAGCATCATAACCTAGAGTATTGGGACAAAACATGGTGTGTTAGCTTTAAGTACCAATGTATTGCGCCGATTCCTTTTAACTTTGTACGCACACCTACTCTGCCGGATGATGCCAAAATCGTTATTTTCCACGGTGAGATTAACCCGCCCGATGCAATTGCTGGTAGTGGCGGTAAATGGTATCGACATGTGAAGCCAAGCCCATGGTTAAAAGACCATTGGCAATAAATGCTTAGCAATTAACTATATTTAGACAATTTATAATTAGCGTAAAGGCAGTGTATTAAGATATAAGATAGGTGAAATAAACGACTGGAAAATAGTATGGCGCTATATTTGAGATTACCTGCTACTGCTGGGTTCAATATTGATAATGAGCTCATCATTATCAATGCTTTTAATGCCAATGAACCAGCACAAAGCCTGCATGGAAAAGATGTCAATATTATCGCCTCAGGGCCATCTATACAGCAGCTACCGTTAGCAGCGCTACTAGATACGCCTACTATTTTTGTCAATGGCAGTATCAGCCTGATTGGGCAGCATCAGTTTACCGATATTGCTGGTTACGTCATCAGTGATGCGCGCTTTATCAATCATCAGCCTGAGATTTTACAGCAGTACTATACGGGTCAACCTCTATATGCAACATTAGCTGTCTTTGAAGCGATGGCCACCACGCACCCTGATATTATGCAAACCTACCATCATGCCATGCGAGTATTGTACCCAGTAGATAGGCCATGGGGAGTCAAGTCAAACAAGCTATCTTTTAATAAGCTGATCTTTAAGAAAAAACGACTCAATAAAAAAATGCCGCTATCGTACTTTATCAATAATCCAAACTTTATTATTGATAGCGATCATAAGGCGGCTGACATTGGTGTCTCTCTTAACATTACTCATGGATTTGTGGAAGCAGGAACCGTTGCTTATGTCGCAGCGCAATTGGCGTTTTCGCGTCAAGCAGCGTGTATTCATCTATATGGTATTGACCTACTTAACAGTAAGCAACCACGGTTTTATGAAAATAAAAACAATAGTGCGCCAAGTATGCTCAGCAAAGTCATGCACGAGCGCATTATCCCTTCGTTTAACTTACTCGGCAGAATCTATCAATCGCATGGTGTCCCCGTCGTCAACCACTCTCCTATCTCTAAATCGCTATTCGACACTTTTAATTAATAACTTGTAATTGATAACTTCTACTTGATTGCGTTTAATTAAGAACCACTACGAGTTATAACCCTCATTTTTATCTGAATCCAAAACAGAACCAAACGCTAAGTACTGTCTTGCAATATGTTGAGGCAGTAACTGCTGGTTTAGCGGCACGATATAATCTGTAAGGTTATCTATGGCTTGATCGATGAGTAACGCCAAGCCATCAATATCACCTACCGCAATTAAGTTTTGCTCAGGTAATAGCTCTCGTGGACCAAAAGGACAATCCGTACTGATTACTGGTACGCCCAGGGCTTGCGCCTCTACGATGACATAGCCAAAGCCTTCAAAATTAGAGGTGAGTACCATCAGTGCAGCTGATCTAATTAATGGATAAGGGTTGGTCTGAAAGCCTAAAAATTTAATACAATCGCTAATATCTAGTTGAACAGCCAACTGTTCAATCTCTGCTTCAAGCCTACCTTTACCTACTAGTACTAATGGTAGCTTTCGTTCTGTTTTGGCATATGCCTGTAGCAAGTCTCGATGACCTTTCATGTCATCAAATGAAGCGACATGTATGATGTATTCTTTATCTACTAAGCTGAGATGTTCAAGATGGCTAGACGCTGCTGCTTTGGTATTTATATCAGTAGCATCACAAGGATTGTAGATTGTTGTGGTTTTGGTGATATCTCCTATAATATCAATCAAATCTTGGCGTGCACCCTTACTTACACAGCTACAAAGATGAGCGCCATAAACCATTTTCAAATGATTTATACTCTGTACTGGTGCCCCTAATAATTGATTTTGGAACTGCTTTGATAGCGCTGTATGCAGTACATTTACGATATTTGGCAACTGGCTATATGCCATAATCCAGTTTATTTTATAGATATTAGCCAGTATCAAATCTGGCTTCCCTATTTGGCTAAGCACGTAAGTATCAATACGTTTAGCAACTGATTCGTAGGCTTTTGCTTGCGTAGATTCTGGGTCGAGATTCTGCTCAGAAAACACCTCGTCATATGGCACGATGTGATATTGCACACGAGCGTCTAGTAGCATATCTTGCGTCGCTTCCAAACATAGGATATGAGTACGATAGCCCATATCTGCATAAGCGCTTGCCAAAGTCGTAACCATACGCTCAGCACCGCGACCTTCAAGCGCTTTTAAAACAAGTAGAATAATAGGTTGATTGTTGAACGTCATAGTAAGCCATCTCTCATTATAATCGACGTTCAAAACACGTATAATGTCGATAATCAAATCAGTTAATATTGCGGGGCTCTAGCTTTGTATGTTAGTCTTCTCTCTTTTTAGATTAAGACCCAACATATATTAAGACATATCCTCATCAGTAAAGAAATACTCTCTCTTATTATATCATTAAGCTTGAGTATTTTAACTCTGGCAGTAAGCACTATTTGAATGCAAGTCAAAAATTGTTGTTAGGAGAATATGAGGTATGCAGAAACCTAAAACCAAAATTCAAAAGATTTTTTCGTTCAACCACTATCGAAAACGTTTTGGAGCATCAAAGGTTGTCTCTAATATTCATAATAACGAATGGCAAGTTATGAAAAAATGCATCATTAGTGGTGATAATGCAGTACATACTCATGGTGCTGATAAAAATATACAACAGCATACTGAGAACCTGAAGAAAGAGTTTATTGGACAGCCTCAGTTAAACTATCATCATGCGATTCTTATATTACTTATACGTCGTGAAGTTGATGTGCATAAACACTTTCTCCGATTTCAGCAGCTCTGGTTACAAGAGCATAATTTTTTATTAAACTCACTTAATACCCGTTGGCTTATTTCCGCTTGCGATACGTTTATCGATCACAGTGAAGATGATTCCTTAAAGGCGCTTTTAATGAATGCCGTGATTTTGATAAATACCATTAAACTACAAGAAAGTGAGCGCTATTTAACTGTCTCTGATACTGCTATACCTGATTCTAAACGTCACGACTTTTTACAGAATGAAAGATTAGCTTTGTTTGATGGTGTAGCAGGATTTGCCGTTGGGACTGATGACACTTTACGTAATATGCGATGGCGTTTAGATAAGCTGGCACAGTCTCATCCGCTAGGAGACTTGGTTATTGAGATATTTGAACGAGTTCAAAAGCCCAATGCTGATACGGTATACTCCCGTTTCCGTGCTTTGCATCATCGTGATAAAACTGCTTGGTGGACGGAATAAAGATAATGCCCAATCAATCAAAAATAGCAGCCCTAGTAATTAACCTAGATAGTGCTAAAGAACGCTGGGATTTCCAGCAAAAACAATTAAGTGAACTAGATATAGACTATCAACGGTGGGAAGCGAACTCTGTTGACACCTTAACGGATAAAGAATACGAAAGGTGGGCAAATGATTGGCAGCGTAAGCTTCGCCGTACAGAAGTAGCCTGTTTTTTAAGTCATTATCGAGCTTGGAAATATATTGCTGACAGTGGACAATCATTTTTAATTCTTGAAGATGACGCCCTATTGTCTCAGCACTTACCAGATGCTCTTCTTAAACTTAGTACGGATAACAATGTTGTATATCATCACCTAACTTTTGAAACTCGTGGACGTAAGAAATTAATTAGCAAGCAAGGCTTTGATCTTTGTGACAGTATTGCGCTACATGAGTTATTTTTAGATAAAACGGGTGCCGCCGCCTATTTATTAACACCAACAGGTGCAAAAATACTGATTGATCATGTCGTTCAACATGGTGCAGGTTTGGCTGATGCGCTACTATGCCATACCAAGAGACTAAAAAGCATACAGTCTGTACCGGCACTCGCTATCCAAATGGATATGGCTACTCATTACGAAATGCCTGAGTTACAATGCGAGATTATCGCTACTAGTAACATCTCTACTCCAAACAACATTAAACCGCTTTCTAATGGCATAGTTAAGACTTTAAAGTATAAATCGAAACGTATTAGTGCACAATTAGGTATGGGCATTAATCAATTAAAAAACTCATCAGATGGTTGCTATCAAGAGATCATACCTGACAATGATAGCTTTGAATATTTGTATCGTTTAATTGATGGTTAAATTTATATATCTCCAAAGGCAATATGTTTATGCAAAAACAGAAAGTATGTTTTTTAGGATTTTTCCCTGATTATGAATATCTTTTTTTTCGAGAAATTAAAAATGAAACTCTAGATATTAGCTTCTTTAATCCAATAGATATTACTGATACAAAAAAATGGTTTGAAAAACTACCAAGATATTTTAAAAATAAATATCATAGAAAACTGATAAAAAAACATATTAAAGAAAATACTAATACACATTTTATCTTTACTGAGCATCGACTGGTGCTTCAATCGATACTTAATTATCTAGAGAATACAAAAAAACCTAACTTTAGAGGCATCTTATTAATAAGAAACCCTCTTAACAATAATCATAAAGTCAGATTACTATTACCCAGACTCGAGAAACACAATGTAAATATCTTTACTTTTGATAAAGTTGATGCTGAAAAATATGGTTATAGATCTTATTCACAGTTCGCGTCCAAATTATCTCAAGTTTCAGATGTACCAATAACTTATGACTTTAGCTTCGTTGGAAGAGATAAAGGTCGTAGTGAGATTCTGAACAATTTAAAATCTCAGCTTGAGGGTATGGGTTACCGTTGCAATTTTGACATTCGCTCAAGTGATCAGCCTAATATTTCATATATTGATTACTTAAAAGTATCATTATCTGCTACGTGTATGATTGAAATCCTTCAAGAGAACCAGTCAGGTATGACTTTACGAGCTATAGAAGCCATCCTTTACGGTCGCAAATTATTAACTAATAATGCTAATATTGAAAAAGAGCAACTGTATGATGCATCTGACATATTGATTTGTGATGATAATTTGAATCGTGAGAAAATACACCAGTTTATGAATGTTGCTACGAGAAATTTGGACTCTCAGGCATCTATCCACTCTCATGAATCAGAGACTGTTATAAAATCTATAATTGAATCAATCAATAAATAGTGAGTTTACAATGAAGTTGGCTAAAATCTTAACCTTTCCAATAATCGGTGATAATAGAGGTTCTCTAATCGCTCTCCAAACCTTTCAAAATATTCCTTTTGATATAAAACGTATATATTATATTTTTGATACTTTGAGCGGTGTCTCTCGAGGTTTTCATGCTCATCAAAAATTACAACAAGTATTAATCTGTGTAAAAGGTAGCTGCCGTATTTTATTAGATGATGGTAAACATAAAGAAAATATTATCCTTAATAGCCCTCAGACTGGCTTACTTATTGAAAATCTAATTTGGCGAGAGATGCATGATTTTTCAGAAGATTGTGTATTATTAGTTTTAGCCAGTGAGTATTATGACGAAAGTGACTATATTCGTGATTATGATAACTTCTTGAGGTGTTTATGAATATTCATCCTACTGCTATAGTTTCTGATAAAGCTATAATTAATACTAATGTCAGAATCGGTGCTTATACAATAATTTATGATAATGTTGAAATAGCTGAAAACACAATCATTGAAGCGTTTTGTGAGATAGGTGTTGCTAACAACTTTTCAAATGGTGACAAACTATATATAGGCGCAAACTCACATATTAGATCGCACAGCATTTTCTATGAAGGATCTGTTTTTTTAGAGTCATTAGTAACAGGTCATCGGGTTACTGTTAGAGAAAAGATAAAAGCTGGAAAAAACTTACAAATAGGTACTTTGTCTGATTTACAAGGTCATTGTGAAATAGGAGACTTCGTTCGCTTCCATAGCAATGTTCATATTGGTCAAAAAAGTAAAATTGGTAATTATGTATGGATATTTCCCTATGTTGTGTTGACCAATGATCCACACCCTCCTAGCGATACTTTACTTGGTGTGAGTGTTGAAGATTACGCCGTTATAGCAACGATGAGCATAATACTGCCAGGAGCATATATTAGGAAAGGCTGTTTAATAGGTGCTCATTCTTCTATAAAAGGTGAGACAGAAGAAAATATGATTTATGCAGGCTCTCCTGCTAAAAAAATATGTTCAACGTCCAAGATCAAGTTGCACGATGGTAGCGGAGATGCTTATCCATGGCGCAAACACTTCCATCGTGGTTATCCAGAAGAATTAGTAAAATCATGGATTAATGAGTAGGCAAAATAGGAATTTCTGAAAGCCGTTATAGGCTAGAGTCAATCATTAAACACATCAATACTCAATTCAACTATTTGTTTAAATATATATGTTGCAGGTCTACAATATGATCCCCTTCCTTGACCTCAAGGCCATTAACGCACAATATCGCGATGAACTTATTACTGCTTGTACCCGTGTGATTGATTCAGGTTGGTATATTAACGGTAACGAGCTTGAACAGTTTGAACAAGACTTTGCTAGTTATTGTGGCACTAAACATGCTGTTGGTGTCGCCAATGGCTTGGATGCTTTAATTCTTACCTTAACGGCTTGGAAAGAACTGGGTAAGCTTCAGGACGGCGATGAAGTTATCGTTCCATCCAATACTTATATTGCGAGTATTTTAGCTATTAGTGCCAACAATTTAATACCTATTCTAGTTGAGCCAGATATCACAACTTATAATATTTGCCCTGATAAAATCGAAGCTGCGATTACAGATAAAACAAAGGTAATATTACCTGTTCATTTATATGGGCAATTGGCTAATATGCCATCTATCATGGATATTGCTAAGCGCCATAACTTATTAGTCTTAGAAGACGCTGCCCAAGCTCATGGTGCAAGTATCGATGGTCAAAAAGCAGGCAACTGGGGTGACGCATCAGGATTTAGTTTTTATCCAGGTAAAAACTTAGGTGCACTAGGTGATGCAGGGGCAATAACGACTAATGATGATGAGCTGGCAAATACATTGCGCGCTCTACGTAACTACGGCTCACATGAAAAATATAAAAACCTCTTTCAAGGCGTAAACAGCCGATTAGATGAGATTCAAGCGGCTATGCTTAATGTAAAACTACATCATCTTGATGAAGAAATTATACATCGTCGTAAAATTGCAGAAGCTTATATTGAGGGTATTGATAATCCAGCGATAATACTGCCCTCTCAGCAAGATAAAAATCATGTTTGGCATGTATTTGTCATTCGTTGTCAGGAGAGAGATGCTTTACAGAATTACTTAGCTGAGAATGGGATACAGACATTAATACACTATCCAATTCCACCGCATAAGCAGCAAGCATATGAAGAATGGAATAAATTAAGCTATCCTATCTCGGAAAAAATACATAAAGAAGTATTAAGCTTACCAATTAGTCCAATTTTAACGCTAAACCAAGCCCAAGAAATTATACAGCTTTGTAATAATTTTAGGAAAAAATAATATCTCTATTGGATTACGATAATAAAGTATGGGTTAATTATGATTGATAGTGTGATAAAAAACATAAAAACTTTAAAGAATAAAATAAAAATAAAAAGATTGAAAATACATTCTATTATCGAAATAGATAACTATTTTACCTTAGAGAAAGGAGATCAAAAAGGTACTTCTGTTAGCCCGAAATATAAAGGTACTTCTCAATATAAGAAAGTGTACGATGTTGTAGATATACATCTCTTTAACTTGGAAAATGTATATTGCAACATTAGTTCTCAAAGCTTCATCACAGAAGACATGACACGTATTTTCCTAGAGTTCTTTCCTTATATTGATAACAAAAAAATAAAATACTCAACTGGGCTTATAAGAAATCACGACGACAATTACGCCTATATTAAGAAAATCAAAAGAAATGTAAAAGTATATAATAACGCTCTGTTTTTAGGTGGTAACGGTTCTTCTAATTTTTATCACTGGCTGATTGAGATAGCTCCAAAACTCCTAATACTAGACAATGTCTGTTTAAAAAAACACCATATAGATACAATACTAGTAAACGAATGTGTTAAAAAAAATGAAAATTATTTTCATATTTTGGTTAAATCCAGTGCACATCTAAAAAATATTAATATTGTTTATGTTGATCCTAACGAAGCCATCCTTCTAAAAAGCGTGTTTTTTTTAAACACTTTCAATCAAACAGTTTATAACTTTAGAGAAAAGAGTGGAAATTACGGTACAACCACAATATACAATAAAAACTCTTTAAAGCTATTGAAAGATACATTATCTTTTGGAATTAGTACGGAAAATCATGAGAAGTATGAAAAAATATTCATTTTGCGTAATGAGGAAACCGTAAGCAAATATAATAACAGATCTTATAATCAAGATGAAATTTTTAAGTTTTTTGAAGAGGAAGGGTTTACAGGCATATACCCTGATAAACTTACATTTAATGAGCAAATAAATATATTTAATAATGCTAATTTTATTATTGGCCCTTCAGGTGCTTCATGGTCCAACTTGGTTTTCTGTCAAGATAAAATTAGAGCAATAAGTTGGCTACCTAGAAATTTAGAGAACTTTGATACCTATTCCACATTAGCTTATTTAAAAAATATAAATATGCAATTTGCAAAATATGATACTTCAAGCGATGATATACATAGTTCATACATAATTGATTTAGAAGATATAATTAAACTGTATATTAGTATGTTATAGAAAACCTAGTTATTATAAAAAAATATATAAGTATTATATTTTTTATTGAAAGCAAACAATCTTTCCGATACTAACTTTTTTAAACTTTATGAATGTAAGAAAAAATATGAAAGAAAATTCAAAATTTTTATCTATTTGCTGCCTTGGGTACAACCACGCAGAGTTTTTACAAGAAAACTTAGAATCTATTAAACGAATAAACTATCCTTATATTGAAGTGATTGTCGTCGATGATGGCTCTAGTGATAATAGTGTTAAATTATTAAGCGAGATCCAAAAAGACTTTCCTTTTGAGCTAAAGATAATCACTCAAAAAAATACGGGTAATGTTGGAAGAAACTTCAACAACGCTTATCATATTGCTAAGGGTGATCTAATAACATTTATTTCACTAGATGATATTTTTAATTCGGAAGTTATTTTAGAAGAAATTAAAATAATGAATGATAACCCTAAACTAGCCTTTGTTGCTGCTAAAAAAGCAGTTGCTATTGATAAAGATGGCTTTATTAATGATAACTTACCTAAACTGCCCATAGAATCTTTAGAGAATCCAAGTATAGATGAGTTGTTAGAGTTTGATTATTCTCATTTTGGTGCTTTCTATATCCAAGGTGCAATCTTTAGAAAAAAAGTCATAGATAAAATCCAGTGTTTTGATGAAGACATGACTGGGGATGATATTGTCTTAAGAACAAAATTATTTAAAGAAATGCTTGATAGTCAAGAGTGGGACCATAAATTCATCAGCTCTAACAATGTTTTTTATCGACTGCATGATAATAATATTCATAAAAACTCAAGCAGACAGATAAAAATTGTGACTGAATATCTTGATAGGTATTGGCCTGATAGAGAGGACCCAGAAATCTTAATTGATTGGATTTGCAGTATAATTCGCAATAAACCACTAAATGAGTCTCTAGCGGTGTTTTCACAGAATAACCGTGCCTCTAGACTATTAACAAACGAAAGGGTTCAAAAATCTATCAAAAGATCCATACTATCTAATAGACTCAATATTACCAAATTCATATTTTTAAAGAAAAAAATAGATAAAACCACTAGGCAGATCTTACTATTTAACCTTATTAAGATAGGTTACAAAAAGAATGTTAAAGCGAAGACAAACGATAACTGCCACTTTCTAGATTACAATGATTAGCGGATCCTACTTTAGAGACATGATCATAAATCTAATTGCAAGAGCAGTATTATAACGAAGTTTAACTACGGTGATACACCCATGAATATACTAATCACAGGCGGCGCAGGCTTTATCGGTTCAGCCGTTATTCGTCATATTATAGCTAACACCACAGATAAAGTTTTAAATATAGATAAGCTCACCTACGCTGGTAATCTAGAGTCTTTAGCTAGCGTATCAGATAGCACACGTTATCAGTTTTCTCAAACCGATATTTGCGATCAACAAGCTATCGAAGTACACTTTGCTGATTTTCAGCCAGATATCGTGATGCACTTAGCAGCAGAGTCGCACGTTGACCGTTCTATCACTGGTTCAGCTGCATTCATGCAAACCAATATTATTGGCACGCATACCCTATTAGAAGTGGCTAGACATTACTATGAAACGCTAAGCAGTGATAAAAAAAGCAACTTCCGTTTTCATCATATTTCAACTGATGAAGTCTACGGAGATTTAGAAGGCACAGATGATTTATTTCTTGAAACAACTCCGTATGCACCAAGTTCTCCCTACTCAGCTAGTAAGGCCAGCTCAGACCATCTCGTACGTGCTTGGAATCGGACTTATGGCCTGCCAGTGGTAATTACCAACTGCTCTAACAACTACGGTCCTTATCATTTCCCAGAAAAGCTAATACCGTTAGTCATTCTAAATGCCTTAGCGGGTAAACCTCTACCTGTATACGGCAATGGGCAACAGATTCGAGATTGGTTATACGTTGAAGATCATGCCCGTGCCTTATACTTAGTCGCTACCGAAGGTAAGATAGGTGAAACTTATAATATTGGTGGACACAATGAGCATACTAATATTGAGGTCGTGCAAACGATCTGTGCATTATTAGAAGAACTGGCACCTTATAAACCTCACGGTGTTACAAGTTATAATGAACTTATCACCTATGTAAAAGATCGTCCTGGACATGACTTGCGTTATGCCATTGACGCCAGTAAAATTCAGCAATCATTAGGATGGACACCACAAGAAACATTCAGTTCAGGTTTACGCCAAACCGTCCTATGGTATCTAAACAATTCAGAATGGGTTGAGCATGTGCAGAGTGGTGAGTATCAACACTGGGTAACTCAGCAGTATCAATGATAGATAAAACTAATAAAAAGACTGACAAAACGATTATGAAAATTGTATTACTGGGTAAAAATGGTCAAGTTGGCTGGGAGTTACAGCGTGCACTGCAACCGTTAGGACACGTTATTTCACTAGATCGTCAAATAAATGATAATGGGTTGTGTGGTGATATAACCAACTTTGCCGCTATAGAAAAGCTCTATGCTACCATAGAGCCTGATATAGTTATCAACGCCGCCGCTTATACTGCTGTAGATAACGCTGAAAGTGATTATGAGCAGGCCGATTTAATCAACCATATAGCTGTTGAGCATTTAGCTACTATGTCTGAACAGTATAATAGCTTGCTAATTAATTACTCTAGTGACTATGTATTTGATGGCACTCTAGATATGCCTAGGTCAGAAATAGATGATAGAATGCCTATAAATAACTATGGCAGGACTAAGTATGATGGAGAAATTGCATTAGAGAAAAGCGGTGCGAGGTTTATTAACTTTCGTACCAGTTGGGTGTATGGCGCACATGGTAATAACTTTATCAAAACCATGTTAAAACTTGCTCAAAGCAAAGAAGAGCTTAATATTATCGCTGATCAGATTGGTGCTCCAACGGGGGCAGCTTTAATTGCTGATATTACAGCACAAGCACTACGTTACTATTTACTAAACAAACAATCCAGCAGCCTGCTTGGACATTACAACTTAGCAGCAAAAGGTGAATGTTCTTGGTTTGATTATGCTCAGTTTATCTTTGCGACCGTGCAAAAAGATATCGGTACAGAACTACTAATAAAGCAGCTGAATCCTATTCCAACATCAGAATACCCTACCCCTGCAAAACGTCCGCTCAACTCGCGTTTAAATACTGAAAAACTACAAACCCACTTCCAACTGCACTTGCCACATTGGCAACAAGGTGTTGCTCAAGTACTAGGAGAGCTATTATCATGATTCAAACTAACCGTAAAGGGATTATTCTTGCTGGGGGTTCCGGTTCACGCTTGCACCCTATCACTCTAGGTACATCGAAACAGCTTCTTCCGATATATGATAAGCCTATG
This sequence comes from Psychrobacter sp. Pi2-52, assembly GCF_904846705.1. Taxonomy (GTDB): domain Bacteria; phylum Pseudomonadota; class Gammaproteobacteria; order Pseudomonadales; family Moraxellaceae; genus Psychrobacter. Next base: position 6,175 of record NZ_CAJHBS010000025.1, on the reverse strand, counting down.
ATTTATTATCCTTTATCGGTACTAATGCTCGCAGGCATTCGTGAAATTCTAATCATATCCACTCCAGAAGACTTACCAAATTTTGAAAAGCTACTTGGTAATGGCGATGATCTAGGGATAAAACTATCCTATAAAGTCCAGCCTTCACCTGATGGCCTAGCTCAAGCATTTATTTTGGGTGAAGATTTTATTGGCGACGATAATGTTTGCTTAGTATTAGGGGATAACATTTTCTACGGGCAAAGCTTTAGTAAGCAGTTAATCCGAGCTACTGAACAAGAAGCAGGAGCGACCGTATTCGGTTACTATGTGAGTGATCCTGAGCGTTTTGGCGTAGTAGAGTTTGACCAAGATGGTAAAGCACTAAGTATTGAAGAGAAGCCAAATCATCCTAAGTCAAATTATGCAGTGACCGGTTTATATTTTTATGACAATCAAGTGGTAGATATTGCTAAAAATGTGCAACCATCACATCGGGGTGAGTTAGAGATTACTGACATTAACAATGCTTACTTAGAGCAACAGCAACTTAATGTAGAACTTCTAGGACGTGGTTTTGCTTGGCTAGATACGGGTACTCACGATTCATTACTAGAGGCTGGGCAATTTGTGCAAACTATTGAACATCGTCAAGGTCTAAAAATAGCCTGCCTTGAAGAAATTTCTTATCACAACGGCTGGATTGATGACTCTCAATTGCTAGAACGTGCGAACTTTTTCAAAAAGACAGGTTATGGGCAGTACTTGTTAAAATTACATCAAGAGCATCAACACTAACTTTATGACTGTATTAGTATATGCATTATGAATATTATTGAAACCAAGATACCAGAATTGTTAATCCTTGAACCCCACGTTTTTGAGGATGACCGTGGCTGGTTTATGGAAAGCTTTAATCAAAAAGTCTTTGTCGATATTTTGAATGAGCGTGGGTTTGAGGCACCACATTTTGTCCAAGACAATCATTCCAGCTCTGAAAAAGGGGTACTACGTGGTTTGCACTATCAACTAAACCCTTTTTCTCAAGCCAAGCTTGTGCGCGTGGTACAAGGACGAGCTTGGGATGTAGCGGTAGATATTCGCCAAAACTCATCTACTTTTGGTCAATGGGTAGGTGTAGAATTAACAGCCACTAATCATCGTCAATTTTGGATACCTGCAGGATTTGCACATGGTTTTATCGCACTCGAAGATAATACTCAGTTTTTGTATAAAACCACTAGCTATTATCACAAAGAAAGTGAGAGAACTATTCTATGGAATGATGATAGCCTGAATATTGATTGGCCAGTTGAGGGTTTAGAACTCAAGCTAACTGAGAAAGATAAGGAAGGCTTAACTTTTGAGCAAGCCAAGATGATGAATGAAATTTTCTAATTCCATGCCCTATCTTCTAACTAATGGTTATTACTACTAGTATTATTTTTTTGAAGATAAAAAAGACAAATACTAAACTCCCCTATTATCGGGAATGATAATTTTTACAAAGATACTGGTCAATCATACAAAAAGGCTGAACAATTATGTACAGCCTTTTTGGTCTTTAAAATAACGGCATTATTAATCAATAAAACTTAACCAGTCCATATATTTCTCATTACGACCATGGTCCACATCAAAGTATAGGATTTGTAGCTTCCCAGTCAACTCACCGCGGTCACCATTACCGAAGATACGGTCGTCATATTCACAGATAGGAGTAACTTCAGCAGCGGTACCTATCTCAAAACTCCACTAGTAACCTTGCATATATTTATATCCAGTATGTGATAAATATATAAATAGATTCTCAAATAGTTGTTAACCTTCAATTTACTATTTTTGGTAGTTTGCACCTCTTTCAGATTATTACTAACAGTTTAAATATAGTTTCACAATTATATCTATAATTGTCTACAATGCACACGAACTATTTAATACAGTTGATATGTAAGCGAGCTTACATATTAGCATTCATAATATATGTGCGAGTTTATCCATGTCCGATCAGCATCAGCTGCAAAGCTCTTTTAAGCAATGGCGACTATTTTTTGTATTTGTATGCTTATATTTTACCGTCTGGAGTATATTACCTACCTTTCTCGCTAGCAGCGTACCTTTAGATGTGAGTGAAGGCATCAATTGGGGCAGCGAGTGGCAATGGGGCTACTATAAACACCCCCCCTTTTCATCATGGATATTATACAGCTCTTATCAACTTCTGGGCCATATTGGTCCTTATATACTTAGTCAACTATGTGTTTTGTTAACGCTGTTTTTTATTTATCAATTAGGCAAAAAACTCTGGTCACCTGCGATCGCTCTACTTGGCAGCTCGTTAACCTTAGCCGTTATCTACTATACTTATCCTAGCCTTGAGTTTAATCATAATGTTGCCCAGTTCCCTATTTGGGCAGGACTATACTTAGCATTTTATCAATCGCTGACTCAAAACCGTCTCAGAGATTGGGTATTTCTCGGTGTGCTTGGGGGTATCGGCATGCTGATCAAGTACACCGTAATATTTTTACTCATACCAATGGCATTGTATTTCATACTACCAAGGCAATGGCCCTTATTAAAGCAGCCAAAACCTTGGTTAGCAGCGTTCATTATGTTGGCAATATTTGCACCGCACTTATATTGGTTGATAAACCATGATTGGTTGCCACTGAGTTATGCAAATGGTCGTGCGCAAGATATCAGTGAAGCAGCAAGTAATGTTCAACGACATTTTAGTTGGGTGAACTTTATTGTCGCGCAGCTCGGTGCTCATATTCCACTACTAATTATGCTAGCCTTTAATCGAAAAAAACTATTAGGCATCAATAAATATAGACAAAGATTACCTGATGGTGCGTCACTGCTATGGTATATGTATTTATCACCGCTGGTTGTAGTAGTGATATTAAGCTTGGTGTTTGGGGTTGGCCTGAGAGACATGTGGGGCATGCCGATGTGGGCACTGTCAGGACTGCTAGCAGCGTCCTTCATTGCATCGGCTTCTCAAGTATTTACTATTGCCAGACTACGTAAATCGCTTGTCACTTGGCTAACACTAGCAACGGTTCTAAGTTTTATTTATATTGGTCTTGGTGATCAAATACGTCATAAAGCCTCTCGTATGCAATGGCCAGAGCAGAAACTAACTAATCAAGCAATAGAGACTTGGCAGACGCTTAGTAGTTGCTCACTCGACAGCATTTCAGGTGACCGCTGGCTAAGTGCTTTAGTTGCGATGAATAGTGACTTCCCCTCTCTAATGATCTCAGGTCCTGCTAGCCACTCACCATGGATGAATGCGGAAAGACTACAAAAAAATGGTACGTTAGTAATATGGCAAAACGATGATCATGTGCTGTTACCCTTACTAAATAAACTAACTGTACTTGATAGCAAAGTAGCTGATGTTAGCAACCCTATTGCAAATGACACTGATGCATTAATAAAACAACAGGGTCAATGGCAAATTGCATGGCGAGATACAAATATTACTAAACCATTAATGGTAAACTGGGTTGCTTATGTCCCCATTCATTGTTTCCGCAACGTTCCACCTTGATGAGTGCCTTTATGTCTCAAAATAATCTTCATGACTCAAAACTACCTTATTTATCTATTATTATACCGGTCTATAATGATGCCGAAGCGTTACAGGCATTCTTACCAACGTTGTTCGTGTTTACTAAAACGTTGAACACACCAGAAAATAATGATGTTATAGAAATAACAGGTAAACTAGAGTCTGTAAAGTGTGAGATTATTATTGTTGATGATGGAAGCTCTGATAATCTAATAGAAGTGGTCGCCACGTCGATGACTGCCTGTCCAGACAATACCGATTTGCATTTGATACGTCTGTCTCGTAACTTTGGCAAGGAGCCAGCACTTAGTGCCGGACTAGCCCAGTCCCAGGGCGACTTAGTGGCAATGCTGGATGCTGATGGTCAACACCCTCTATCAGTATTGCGGCAAATGCTAAGCATGATTGAGCAGTCAGATCTTGATATGGTTGCTGGGATTCAAGCTAATCGGCCTCATGAGAGCCGTCTAGCAAAAGCGTTTAAAAGCAGCTTCTATCATTTCATTCAAGACAAACAGCGTTATGAGATTCGTCCCAATGCAGGTGACTTTCGAGTGATGAATCGTAAAGTAGTACTGGCGCTACGCTCACTACCTGAACGCCAACGGTTTATGAAAGGTCTCTATGCTTGGGTAGGATTTAATACCGTCTACTTACCATTCACTGCAGATAATCGCGGAACTGGTGTAAGTAAATTTAATTTTGGAAGCCTCTTTGAGCTGGCGATAGTGGGTATTACCTCTTTTTCACAAAAACCCTTACGATTGATATCAAGAATGGGTTTCGTGGTTAGCGCTTTAGCTTTTTTGTACGGCTTATACATCGTCATTGAGACTTTGCTTTTCGGAAACAATGTCGATGGCTGGGCAACGGTTGCAGCTGGTATTATGTTTTCAACTGGTATCCAGTTGGTCTGTATTGGCGTAATTGGCGAATATGTCGGTAGACTATATGAAGAAGTCAAACAGCGTCCACTATACTTGATTAATGAAACCATTAGTATTAGGCCTAGCAGCAATCATGCTAACTCGCTTAGAAACACAGATCCTACACATATCATAAACAAACATTTTGATAGCCAAATAAGTGAATAAAATTGCTATGAAAAACGTTGCATCTCGGCAAGCGCTATGGTTCCTAGTCGTCGGTGCATGCGCAGCATTAGTACACTTTTTAGTATTGGTCAGTATTGTTAGCGTTACTTCCATTACGCCCGCTTGGGCTAATGCTATGGCTTTTCTAGTCGCATTTTCGGTGAGTTTTTTGGGACATTTTTATCTGACTTTTTCTCAGTCAGACTCTTCTTCTAAATATCAGCCTTGGCATCAGTCACTACCATTTTTAGGGAAATGGTTTGCCAGCTCCGTAGCCGGATTTATTGCTAATCAAGCCCTGTTTCTACTTGGTTTGAACTTATTTGGCGAACGTTATTATATACTGGTATGGATCATAGTCACTGGAGTTATTACCATAATGACTTTTGCTCTAGGTAAGTTTTGGGCATTCAAATCATGATACTAAGCAATCTTATGTCTAAAAACAAAGAGTCCGAAAAAAGAAAATTTTACGACGATGAGACTAACCCATCAAAAAACATGCGTGCTGTAATTATTAATGTTGATGACTTGGGATTATCTGGTGCGGTAAATGAAGCAGTGATCCATCTTGCCGAGCTTCGCCGTATCTGTGCTAGTAGTTATATGGTAGGTGGCGTCATTACTGATGGTGATATACGTAAGCTCTCTGAGCTGAACATTGACATTGGTCTGCATTTGGACTTAACCGGAGTGTTTCGCTCATCCTTACAAGGATCTCTCAAATCTCTCATTTTAGCAAGCTATCTACGCCAGCTTAATACTGAGCAAGTAACTAATATTATAAAACAGCAACTCGATGCATTTGAAGATAAATTTGGGCATGCGCCTGTCTTTATTGACGGTCACCAGCATATTCATCAGCTTCCTGTTATTCGGTATTGCTTAGCTAATGAGCTGAACAGACGCTACGGTGGTAATAACGCTCAGACAGATATCAGTGCGCGCATCACCACACCATTAATCAATGATTTTAAGTCCTGGGTCATTTATGTGCTCGGTGGTTATGCTTGGCGCAAACTGTGTGAACATCACCATATGTCCACCAATGATTACTTTGGTGGTGTTTATGATTTTAATGCGAATAGCCTAAAGTTGGCCCTATTGTGGGAAAAGTGGTTAATTAAAGCACCACGTACTACTGGTCTGTCGTCAATGTTTGCAAAGATACCTACATCCATACATACTAATTTATCTACCACTCTTATTATGTGCCACCCAGCTGTACCTGATAATAGCTGGCAAGATGAGATTAAAGTAGCAAGAGAAACGGAATATACTTGGCTAATGAGCCATGAATTTTCAGAGTTAATACAACGGAAGGACGTGAAGTTAGTTAATTGGTCAAATAATATAGCAATAAATTAAGTATTGGCTAATAACACCTTGTAACCTGCCCACTATAAAAAAGCTAAGACTATTGAAGTCTTAGCTTTTTTATTGGGGCTGTAGTAGATAAGGATTAAATATCACACCATTTTCTCAAGGTTTTCAGCTGATTAGATGGTGAGCCATAGTT
>NZ_CAJHBS010000024.1 GCF_904846705.1 Psychrobacter sp. Pi2-52 | reverse complement strand
TATTATATTATCTTAATAATTAGTTAGACCCTATATAGGGTAATTACTTCATCCAATAGAAAAACGTCTGAGGGTTAAATCTAAATTATAGATTTAACCCTCAGACGTTTTTTTGCTTATAAAACAGTAGAAATTGTGGTCAATCTAGTCAGCTATATTCTGTACATGTTACACAAACTTACATTGTAAAATGTGGGATATTAGCAATTTTTTCGACATCAAAAAAGTATTTTTGGGGTTTTTAAGGGGAATGACAGGCTAAACAACCTATGCTAAAGTCGGCTTTGTGTTTTGGTCAGCAGCTTGATTTGTAACAGCTTCGTAAGACTTCAATGAGCTGTGATCGCCAATAATCATTTTTTATATGAATAATATGCAGCAGAAGTATCAGTCACTATGACATATATATACTTGAGTTATTGAGATTTAATTGACTGCGCTGTTGTTGATAACAGACGATTTTGAATTAACCGTAGGTATTAGATTTATGAAACAGGCTTTATTGATTTTGTCAGTACTGGGTATGGGCATAGCACAAACGAGTGGTGCTGCTATCACAATCTCTCAAACAAATAATACCATCACCAATACTTCTGTGGCATCAAACTACGGTTCATCAAAAAACATCTATAGCACCAAAAGTGGTGCTTATGTTTCTAATAATGATGAAATTAGTCAAGCAATTAGCAACCTAAGTGCGCAGGCCAAGCAAAAAGAGAATCAGCTTTCATCATTAAACAGCCGCTTATACGCTGAAAAACAACAGCAGCAAGTCAATAAGGTTCCTGACAGCAATTCAGCCCCCGCTATCGCTGCTGCTCGCGCCTCAAAAGTGGCTTTATCTGGCAGCTCTGGATATTGTGCCCGTTACGTACGTAAAGCACTACAATCAGCTGGTTATGAGTTCACTCCAAATCCTTCAGCCTATCAGTACGCTACTCGTGGCACACTTGAGAAAGCAGGTTTCAGCAAAATCAGCAATGATATGCCAACCCAAGTAGGTGATGTTATTGTCTATGATCGCTCATCAAAGCGTCCACATGGCCATATTCAAATTTTCGATGGTACAAATTGGATTTCTGACTTCCGTCAGAACAGCATCAGCCCATACAGTGGTGTCTATGCTTATACGACATGGCGCGATTCAAAATACGTGGATGACGCATCCGCATCAGATCGTAATATCTACCTTGCTATGAATGATAAATAAGACTTTCTAAGTCAGCACAACATAGTTGTTATTTCCTCCAACCCAGTAGGGCGTGTTGAACATTCACAAATAGTCTCTGTCAGTGCCATGGTTGAAGGTTCAACACGCCCTAGTGACTAGTGACTGTGCCCGATATGGTTATTCGCAGAGCTTTGCTGCTCTGATATGTCGCAGACCAATGCATCGCTATGGGCGCTGGTCTGCGGGTGTGACAAGCTTTCAACCTGAATGGTGGCGTGATGAATACCAAGCGCAAGCAACCCTTGCTCAAGATTGGCAATCAATACGCTGGCATCCGAGATTCTCATATCCCCATCGACCATCACATGGCAAGATAGCGCATTTAGCCCGCTGGTGATGCTCCAAATATGCAGGTCGTGGACTTGTTTTACTTGTGGATGGGCAAGCAGCTTGTCTTCCACATCTACCAGCGATATGCCTTCTGGCGTGCCCTCCATCAAGACATGTACCGAATCACGTACAACGCGGTAACCACTTACTAAGATAAGTACCGCGACGATCACCGACGCTGCGGCATCGGCCCAAACCCAGCCAAACCCCATCATCAGTAAAGCGGCGATGATCGCGGCGACAGAGCCCATCAAATCACTTAATACATGCAAGTAAGCGCTTTGCATATTGAGGTTGACAGGCTCTTTGGAATCATTGCTTTTATTTGCTTTTTCTTTATTTACTTTGTCTGCATTTGCTCCATGGCTGTGGGTGTGTCCATCGCTGCCGCTACTACCACGATGCATCAGCCAAGCGACCAAGATATTAACCAGCATACCGATGGTGGCGACGATTAGCATACCTTGGGTAGCAATCTCAGGCGGTGAGTTAAGGCGTTTGATCGCTTCATAAAAAATCATCAAGGCGATAATTACTAGCGTCGCACCATTGACGGTGGCCACGATAATCTCAAAGCGTTTATAGCCAAAGGTCTTTTGATGGGTGGCGGCTTTTTCGCCGATTTTAAATGCCATCAACGTCGCACCAAGGGCGATGGCGTCGCTGAGCATGTGTCCTGCATCAGAGAGTAACGCCAAGCTGCCTGTCAGTAAGCCACCAATCGCCTCGATAAACATATAGCCTGTGATGATCACAAAGCTAATCAGTAACGTACGCTGATAGCCTTTGGTATCTCTTGGTGCGGTGTTTTGCTCTAGGTGAGTGTCATGATCATGAGCGTCTTGATTGCCAGCAGTATAGTTACTATCGTTGTTTTTATAGACATCAATAGGCTCACTTGGAGGCAAATGCTTATTTTGCTTATGACTGGCATCTTCTTGACTCATAACGTTACTCAAATTTATTAAGACTTATGGTAAATAACTTCAAGGATTAATGATAAATCTAACATAGTCGAGTATTAGAAGCTGTAACGACGAGGTAAAAATGCAGCCAGTAAGCTATAGTCGATTCACTGCAAAAATGACATCGTGCTACTGGTATAAATTTTCCTTGCATGCTGTTATTACAGAGGCTGCGCAACATTCATTCCAGTAGCACTCTTCAATTTATCACCATGTTATTTTGAACTGACTAGGGCGTGTTGAACATTCATAATTTGAGCCAGATATAAGCACAAGCAAGAGCGACCGTATTTTCATAACTTTGCTTGAGCTTATCAAACCTGGTGGCAACCGCCCTATACTGTTTTAGTTTGGCGAAAGCATTTTCTACTAGATGCCTCGCTTTATATAAGTCCCAGTCCATATGGTCGTTAGAAGACTGAGTATTTCGTTTTCGAGGGATGTTATCCCGTGTCCCTGCTTGTTCAATATGCGCTCGTAGTGCATCAGAATCATAGCCTTTATCGGCACATAAAACCTCTGTGTTGCTCAAATTAACTTTGTCTACTAAGTCAGGTGCGACTTTAACATCGTGGGTCGTGCCATCTGACAAGATAAAGGTAATCGGATTGCCATGCGCATCTACTGCCAAGTGAATCTTGGTCGCGCGTCCTGCCACACTTTTACTAATGGATTGTAGGTTCTCATTGCCACCACTGCTGTGCTGATGCGCTTTAATATGAGTACCATCAATGAAGACCCACTCAAGGTCTGCGTCTTTGATTAATAAAGCAAACAGCGTAATCAGCTTATTACTACGAAACCAGCGCTGGTAAGCTTTATAGATGGTATTGGGCTTGCCAAAACACTCGGGTAAGTCGCACCAAGGACAGCCAACACGCATGCGATAAAGCACGCCTTCAACCGTTTGTCTAAGATTTCCTTTGTCATAGATATTAAGTTCTAGTAATATAGGTTTCAGTCTTGTCCAGTGTTCATCTTTGAGCATAGTGCGAGGCATAGCGAACGATATCTTTTTTGTGTGAGAACTTAAAGATTAACCGTTCGCTATTTTTTTTGCCATTAATTTATACCCAATGTTCAACACGCCCTAGTGATCTTAATATCATTGCTGGGTTTTTTTGTGCTTAACATCAGGGCGTATTTAACCTTTCATGATTTGATCCGTCAGAAATGAACACTACTGATATCATTACTCATGACAGGAGTTATCGACAAGCGCGTTTAAAATGCCACATGATGACGCTGGTGCACTACTTGCACATTTCTGGCGCAAAACGGTCAAGTGATGCTTTAAGTGCATCAGTTCTTCCATTCGTATTTCCACAGCATGAATGTGCTCATCTAGCAAGTTATTCACATCGCCGCAGTCCTTGTCAGGCGACTCCCAGTATTCAAGTAAGATTCGCACATCATCTAAAGCCATATCGAGCGTACGGCAATGTAGGATAAATTGTAGACGCTCAATGTGCTCTTCATTATATAAACGATAATTCCCTTCGCTACGAAAAGGCTCGGGTAATAAACGCTCTTTTTCATAATAGCGAATGGTTTCTACTGTGGCACCTGTGCGTTTAGCGAGCTCACCAATTTTGATTGTCATAACAACCTCTATGATTTAAATAATTAAAGTGGCTGTAAAGACTAGCGCTAGAGAAATTAAAATTACGAAACTGTAGATAAATAACCTTGACTCTAAAGCCACTATAGGGTTCATAATATCATTATTCAAAGGGTAAATTATTATGAAATATCATATTGAAGGTATGGACTGTGCCAGTTGCATCGGCAAGATTGAAACAGCTTTGAAACGTATGCCTGGGGTTTCTGATGTTCAGCTGAATTTCGCTACAGAAACGCTAGAGCTAAATTTAGCCCCTGGTGCGCCGACTCAGGCTAGTGATATCGAAAAAACAATCAAAAGCCTAGGGTTCGGCATCTCTGCCAATACTGGTCAACAAACTGTATCGGCTATTGATATTGACAGCGACAATCAGATGGCTCCGCAGGATAAGCAATGGTGGCAAACTCAAAAAGGCAAACAGGTTGTTGGCCTCGGTATTTTGATGGGCAGCGGTTATGCACTGTCACTACTGTTGCCCGCTTATGGGATATGGGTGTTTGCCATCGCTGTGATTGTAGGCGTTTTTCCATTTGCGCGCAAAGCCTTAGCACTGGCTAAAACAGGTTCATTCTTTTCAATTGAAACGCTGATGTCCGTCGCCGTGCTTGGCGCACTTATCATTGGTGAAGCTGAAGAGGCCGCAGCGGTTGTCTTTTTGTTCTCAATCGGTGAACTGTTTGAGAGTATCGCTGCTGATCGCGCTCGCGCTGGCATCAGAGCCTTATCATCGCTGGTTCCGAAAAGTGCAATTTTACTTGATGCTCAAGGTGGGCAGCGTAACGTTCCAGCGACTTCATTACAAGTGAATGACCTTGTGCTGGTGCGTCCTGGAGATAGGGTATCTGCTGATGGTTCCATTGTTCAAGGTGCGTCCAGCCTTGATGATTCGCCCGTGACGGGAGAGTCTGTTCCTGTTGCCAAGACGATGGGTGACAATGTATTTGCAGGGTCAATTAACATCGATGGTGTGCTCCAAGTGCGCGTAGAAAAGACAGCCGCCGATAACACCATTTCGCGCATTATTGAGCTGGTAGAGCAAGCCCAAGCCTCCAAAGCACCCACTGCCCGTTTTATTGAGAAATTCAGTCGCTATTACACACCCGCAGTGATGGCTATTGCCGCACTAATTATTATCATTCCACCGTTAGCCATGGGTGGAGATTGGTCGACTTGGTTGTATCGCGGTCTAGCACTGTTGCTGATTGCCTGTCCCTGTGCTCTTGTACTATCAACACCCGCTGCCATCGCCTCTGGTCTTGCTGTTGGTGCGCGCCGTGGCTTGCTGATCAAAGGCGGTAGTGCTTTAGAAACTATCGGCCAAGTGAAGACGGTCGCTTTTGACAAGACAGGCACTTTAACTGAAGGCAAACCACGCGTGACCGATGTTGTTGCCTTTACACAAGAGGACTCAAGTATTCAAGGTCAGAATTCTCAAGGTCAAGATGAGATATTGGCACTTTTTGCCAGTGTGGAGACTGGTTCTAGTCACCCGCTTGCTGAAGCCATTGTTAGTCATGCTGAAGCTGCTAAAGTGTTCATACCTGTGGCCTTCAATACTTCTGCAACTGCCGGTAAAGCGGTACACGCAACTGTCGCGGAGCGCGCGCTAGCTATCGGTTCGCCTGTTTACGCAGCCGATGAGGCATTGATTTCATCCACACAACAGGCGCAAATTGAGGCGCTGCAAAATGAGGGTAAGACCGTCTCTGTTCTTTTCGATGAGCAAAACCGTGAAGTGCTTGGATTAATCGCGCTAAGAGACGAATTACGAGACGACGCTCATGAAGGTGTGGCTCAGCTCAAAGCGATGGGTGTGCGCTCCGTCATGCTAACAGGCGACAACCGCTTAACCGCTCAAGCACTTGCCAGTAATTTAGACGTGGAATGGGAAGCTGAGCTGTTGCCTGAGGACAAACTGCGCCTGCTTAACGAGATGAAGAACAACCGCAAAATAGCGATGGTTGGTGATGGTATTAACGATGCGCCAGCGCTAGCAACTGCCGATGTTGGCATCGCGATGGGTGGTGGTACCGATGTGGCCATTGAGACGGCCGATATCGCATTATTAAAAAGTCGTGTTACGGACATGGCTCATCTCATCGCACTTTCACGTGCCACCATGCGCAACATTCATCAGAACGTCATTTTCGCTTTAGGTCTCAAAGGCGTCTTTCTGATCACGACCATATTCGGCATTACTGGACTATGGATTGCGGTTCTAGCTGATGCTGGAGCAACAGTGATCGTTACTCTTAATGCGTTACGTTTACTGCGCTTTAAAGGCGCGCCTCCACTGGTAAATCCGCCTAAAGTAGTTAAATAAAACCCTTCGAAATCAATTAAAAACTAGAGATAGCAGCAGATTTCGGGGTGGGTTCTAATAATAAAAATTCCACCGCCACAGTAAACTGCAACCGCATTAGAGTAAATAAGGTTAGACCGTATGTTGATTACAGAATTGGGCTATTTTGCCTTGCTTACCGCTTTTGTACTGGCGTTATTGCAGGTAATTCTGCCAACTATTGGTGTTATTCGTAACCAAGTTGCTTGGCAACGACTAGCCCCTAGCCTAGCTTGGGCACAGTTTGCCGCCATGATAACGTCATTTGGCGCTTTGATAGCAGGTTTTTATTATAATGATTTTAGCCTCAGTTACGTCGCGCAGCATTCTAATACGCTGTTGCCTTGGTACTATAAGTTATCGGCGACATGGGGCGGACACGAGGGCTCTTTGCTGCTATGGATGACCATCATGGCCACATGGTGTGCACTGGTATCATACTTTAGTCGCGGCTTGCCGTTATCAATGCGTGCGCGGGTATTAGTTATTTTGGCCGGTGTACAGTTAATGATGCTAACGATGCTGATATTTACCTCGTCACCGTTTGAGCGTACCTTACCCAATCTAGCGGTCGATGGCGCTGATTTAAATCCTGTCCTACAAGATTTCGGTCTGATTATTCATCCGCCCATGTTATATATGGGCTATGTGGGTATGGTAGTACCTTTTGCATTTTGTATGGCGGCATTGTGGGAAGGGCGTTTAGATGCTGCTTGGACACGCTGGTCACGTCCATGGGCGCTCGCGGCTTGGGGATTTTTGACCATTGGTATTGCACTGGGCTCGTGGTGGGCCTACTACGAGCTTGGCTGGGGCGGTTGGTGGTTTTGGGATCCGGTAGAGAATGCCTCGTTTATGCCTTGGCTTGTCGGCTTAGCATTGCTGCATTCATTAGCAGTCACTGAAAAGCGCGGGGTGTTTAAAGCATGGACCATCATGCTGGCTATTTTCGCCTTTGCCTTAAGCTTGCTTGGCACGTTCCTGGTACGCTCTGGAGTCCTTACCTCAGTGCATTCGTTTGCCGCTGATCCGACGCGTGGTTTGGTTATCTTAGCTATTCTTGGCATTATCATCGGTAGTGGTCTATTAATGTTTGCCGTTCGAGGTTGGCGTTTAACCGTTGAAAGTCAATATCAGCTGATTTCACGTGAGTCCTTTTTAGTGATCAACAACGCCATCATTTTGATTGCAACCTTAGTGGTGCTGCTCGGCACCCTTTACCCTATTATCGCTGATGCTTTTGGTTTAGGACAAGTGTCCGTTGGCCCTCCTTATTTTAATGCATTATTTGTACCTTTAACGTGGCTGTTATTAATAGCTATGGGTATGGGCTCAAATATTCGCTGGAAAAAAGACACCCGTCCACTACTGGGTATAGGCATGGTCATCGCCGTTAGTAGCTTAGTATTAGCCGCCATTATTACTTACTTTGTTAATCCATCGTCTATGCTTAATATTGGTGTGACTTTAGCCGTTAGCTTTTGGGCACTGCTATGGATGGCAGTTGATTTTAAAGATAAAACTAAGAATGCGCCTAATCTTTTTAACGGTTTGCGGCAGTTGCGTCTGAGCTATTGGGGTCAACAGACTGCTCATATTGGCGTATTGGTTGCTGTCATTGGCATAGCCTTTACTAGTAGCCTGAGTATTGAGCGTGACGTAGCAATGGGTATTGGCGATACAGTCAATGTTCAAGGTTACGATTTTGAAGTAACTGAATTTTTTGAAATAAAGGGTAGTAACTTTGATGCAACGCAAGCGCAAGTGGTGGTATCCAAAGACGGTCGTGAAGTGGCGAAACTGACTCCAGAAAAGCGTACTTATATTATCAGCACGATGCCAACAACTGAAGCTGCTATTGACCCCAGTCTTATGCGCGATGTTTATGTCGCACTGGGCGAACCTATTGCCGATGGTAGTAACCAATGGGCATTAAGGATTTATGTAAAACCATTAATTCGTTGGATATGGCTCGGCGCTATTATTATGGCATTGGGTGGTCTGCTGAGTATGCTTGATAGGCGCTATCGTCTCAAAACATCCAAGACCCCTGCACAAATTGCAGCGAGTAAGTCAGGCTTTACGACGGTTACTGATTTAGATGTTAAAAGCACTACTAATAACACGACACTAATAGGGGAGAAGCAAAATGACTAAGTCTAATCATTTTTCCGAGCAACCCCCTGAAACAAAAGGTAATCGAACAATGAAAAAAAGCCAATTTAGAATATGGTTTTTGATCCCGCTGATCATCTTTGCTGCTGTTATGGTTATGCTTTATTTTCGTTTGGGGCAGCCGACTGAAATCGTAACCAATACCGCGCTTGAACGCCCAGTACCAGCGTTTGAGCTGCCATTGTTGTCCGATACCAGTCGGATCATGACCAATGACAACTTACCTGATGAGCCCTTTTTGATGAATATTTGGGGCTCTTGGTGCCCAACTTGCGTTATTGAGCATCCTTTTTTGATGCAACTAGAAGAGCGTGGTGTCAATCTGGTTGGCGTGAATTATAAAGACGATATCGGTGATGCGCTCAGCTATCTCAACCGAGGCGGTGATCCCTTTTCGATGTCTATTCAGGATTTGTCCGGCCAGTTTGCCTTGGACTTAGGGTTGACGGGTGCGCCTGAGACTTTCACTGTCGATGGTGAAGGCGTTATTCGCCAGCACATTGTTGGTGAGATTAACGAGAGTAACTGGCAAGATCGTATTGAGCCTTGCTTAACGGTACTCAATGATGCCAATGATAATAACGTCAGTCCAGATGCGATTCAGGTTGAAGAGGTGTGCAAATGATAGCCCGTTCAATAAAGGCCGTTACGATAAAAGTAGCGAGCTTAATACTTGCCTGTCTCCTAAGTGTGACCAGCTATGCGGCGATAGAGGTATATGATTTTGACTCTGCACAACAAGAAGCCCAATATCGAGGGCTAATCGAAGAGCTACGTTGCCCGAAATGCCAAAACCAAAACTTGGCAGGTTCTGATGCGCCGATTGCCCAAGACTTAAAGCAAAAAGTCTATGATTTGATTAAAGACAGACGTAGTGATGCGGAAATCCGGGATTATATGCAAGAGCGCTACGGCGATTTTATCAGCTACAAGCCGCCTGTACGTCCATCGACATGGATTTTATGGTTTTTTCCGCCATTGCTACTGATCGTATTATTGATAGGGTGGTTTTGGCAAAGTAAACGCCGCCAAGTTGTCGCCCGTGGCCAAAACGGCGTTACAGTGAACAGTACTGCTGCCTTGACCTCTGCGGAAAAGGCTGAGCTTGATCGTCTATTATCGCAAGCTGAGAATGTCGACCACGATATTACTAGCATAGAGGACAAAAAATGACTCTATTTTCTACTTTTGGCTTATTTGTAGCTCTAAGCTTGCTGATTGCTCTTATATTTGCGCTAATTGCTATTATGCCATGGCTACGAGCACCGCGTTTGCAGTCCAAACCAATAGACAATCAACTGCTAGATATTAATGTTGCAGTATTTCGCGAACGTTTAGCTGAGCTACAAACAGATAAAGACAGCGGTACTATTAATAATAGCCATTATCAAAATCAAAAGCTGGAACTGGAGCGTCAGCTATTGGATGCCCAGCGTGAAGTCACGCCGATGGTCACCCCTGGTATCAAAAGCCGCTTGATCCTCATGGTTTGGGTGCCTGTATTGGCTGCGCTGGCGTATCTGATGGTGGGTGACCGAACGCCTGTGTTTGATCTGTGGACGGCCGAAGACAAGGTCGGAAAAGTCGCTGATGACTTGTTGACTGGCAAAATCGATCAGCCACCTGTATGGGCAATCGAAAACGGCCAGCAGCTTATCAGCGCGATGCAGACCAACGTTTATCGTCATGCCGATGATCCTGATCGCTGGATGCGTTTGTCAGAGCTGTTTTTATCGCTTGAAGCTACCGACTCAGCGATTGAAGCTTTGTCACGCGCTTACCGTCTGTCACCAGACAATGAAGAGATTGCGACCACTTATGCGCAGATTAGCTTTTTTGCCAATAAAGGTCAGCTTGATGCCAGTAGCCGCCGTGTATTACAAGATGTCCTTGCCAAAAATCCACAGCATGAAGGTGCGCAGATGCTAATGGCAATGGGTGAGGCACGTGGTAGTAACTTTGCCCAAGCGCAAGGTTGGATTAAACGCTTACAAGGCAGCATTGTGGCCAAACCAGGTGATCATACTAAAGCTTTAGCAAGCTTAGATGAGTTAAGCAACTACGTTAGCACGCAAGAAAAGCAAGCGCTAGAAGGTATTGACGTGACAGTGAAAATTAACGCTAATTTATTACCGTTAGTGAAAGCTGATGATGTGTTGTTTGTAGCGATACGTGATGTGAAAGGGGGCCCTCCGTTTGCCGCCAAACGTTTACCCATTAGTATTATCAAGCAAGGTGAGGCTAGTATCCGCTTAAGCAATCTTGATGCGATGATGCCAGATCGCACGTTAAATTCAGCTCGTAGTGACAAAACTCAGTTAGCAGTCGTTGCTCGTATTAGTCATAGCGGTAATGCCATAGCAGAATCAGGCGACTTATCGGGTAATCCTATAATGATTAGCGTTGAACAGACTCAGGTTAATGTTGAAATCAATCAACAGATTCCCTAATAAAAAATTATTACCGTAAGTTTCATAATACCAGAGCGGTAAGTGGAGCCGTTTATGAAAGTGGCGCGATTAATAATCGTATACCAAAAACATATACGTTTAACATTGTTCATTGTATAAACATAGATAAAGGAAACAACTATGACTGAATCTACCGACAGATTAGATAGTACTAAATTGAATAGCGTTGAATCGGCTAGTACTAATATTGCTGACAAGAAGGTACCTATAGCTGTGAGTAGTACTCATCAATCGATTGACTCTAAAACCATAAATCATACGCCTAAAGCTATGTACGTGACTTCAGGCAACTCAATAACACCTAAAGATAAGTTGGACAAAATACCAAAAATGGTTGCCAATGGCAGTCGCGCTTTTATCTGGTATTTGTTGGCGATAATGGTATTAATACTTGATCAATGGACTAAGTGGTTGGCCCAAACCACATTAGCGTTCAATGACCCCGTACCGGTCATTGAACCATTTCTCAACTGGACACTCGCTTATAACTATGGGGCAGCATTTAGCTTTTTAGCCAACGCTGGCGGTTGGCAGAAATGGTTTTTCTCAGGCGTAGCTTTTGTAATGGCTATCTTTTTAACGGTTTATTTAATCAAAGCGCCACGTGCAGCCAAGCTATTATCTATGGGGTTGGCCTTAATGCTTGGTGGTGCGATTGGCAACTTAATCGATCGTTTAAGAATTGGTAAAGTGGTTGACTTTATCCATGTGCATTATGCTGATGTCTGGAATTATCCTCTTTTCAATGTTGCAGATATAGGTGTCTGTGTCGGTGTCGCATTGATTATAATTGACATGATATTTTTAGAAAGTAAGCGTAATAAATAAGCACATTGATGCCGATTATCACAAACAAAATGAACTAGCGTCGTATTCACTCTATACGGAAAAATACTTTTTATACTTGAGTATGTTTATAAAATGTGAACTGGAAGGTAATGTTACTTAGACAGGCTGGGCATTTGATGTATAGTGTCATTTGCATTTCACTATTTATCAATTTCTCAGCCTGTTTTTTTTCAGCCTACTTTTTGAACCACCACCCGGATATAAATGTAACTATGAATAAAACAACTTTTAAAATATCGAAGATGGACTGCCCTTCGGAGGAAAACCTAATCCGAATGAAATTAGAGGGCCACTCGAATATTGAACATCTTGAGTTCGACATTCCTAACCGTCAATTAACTGTGTTTCATCATGACAATATAGAAGGGATAGAGACTGCTATTCATGACCTAAAATTAGGAGACACCCTACTCTCGACCGAAACCATTGACCCCTCTGATCCCAACAATAATTTTAAAATTGATGCTGACTCTAGTCACAAAAAAGATGCTGAGCAAAGAAAGCTACTATGGATAGTGCTGGTCATTAACTTTGCTTTCTTTATTATTGAAATGAGCACGGGACTGATTTCTCGTTCGATGGGGTTGGTCGCCGACAGCTTAGATATGTTAGCAGATAGCTTGGTGTACGGAATTAGCTTATTTGCGGTCGGTGGAACGGTCATTAAGAAAAAACGGATTGCTAGAATTGCCGGATATTTTCAAATTACGCTAGCGATTCTTGGTTTTTTAGAAGTACTAAGACGTTTCTTTGGCAATGAGCAGTTACCTGACTTTTCTACCATGATAGTCATATCGATTCTTGCGCTAATTGCAAACTTGATTTGCCTCTATTTACTACAAAAATCGAAAAGCAAAGAAGGAGAAGAAGCCCATATGCAAGCCAGTATGATTTTCACTTCAAACGATGTGATTATCAATTTAGGGGTAATTGTTGCAGGGATTTTGGTTAATTGGTTACACTCTAGTACGCCTGATTTGATTATTGGTAGCATCGTATTTGCTTTAGTTATTCAGGGCGCCTTTAGAATATTGAAGTTGAGTAAGTAGCCAAGCCTAATAACTGAAGCAAATAGCTCAAGTAAGTAGCTTAATTAAACCGCTAAGTGTAAAGTAACTGGGTTTGAAGCAAATAAACATCATAAGGATATGAGACCTCAAGCAATGATTGAACAAACTTTAAATCTAGTCACCACCAAAGACCATCAGCAAGTTGCCGTTTGGCGAATAATAGATGATGAAGTCTTTGATAAGAATCTGGTGGTGGTCAACTAATTTAGGACACTAATAAAATTCAAACCTACATCGCCATTACTTATAACCCTGAGTCGAGAACGGATAATAATTATAAGCGTTGGGGCAACTTTTATGACCGCCAAGATCTGTTAGTAGGTGACGAGTTGTGTCAGGTGGTTAATTTTCAGAGACCTTCCTAAATTTTGTGTAAGTATTTAATCTAAACGTCAGTTACACAGAATCTGGGATGGTCTCTCGTATTCTTTGGTTGCCACCCTACAGCCCTGATCTAAATCCCATTGAAAAGAAGTGGGCACAGGCAAAATTTCTACGTCAAGGCTGGATGGAGAATAATCTACCTAAGCTGTTTCATGATATGGGTTGTATCTCTTTTATTCTAGACTGACTATAGTTAACTATCATATTATTATGAATCGAACAATTTAGACTAGATCCTTAATATCTATATCCAATGCATCGCAAATATCATAGGCCTTTTTGAGAGTGACATTCTTCTCTCCACGCTCGATATTTCCCATATAACTTCGATCAATATCTGCCATCTCTGCCAGCACTTCTTGAGATATTCCTTTGCTTCTGCGCACATCACGGATACGCTTTCCAAAGGCTATCATGCGTTCATCTGTCTTCATCTCACCAACCACTGCTAAAAATAGCAATACTCACAGTGGTGGGCTATAATATCCACGGGATATAGTCGGTATTATGAGGTGAGTATGAAAACAAAACTAGAGTATCAGCCAGATATAACAGAAACTAATAAGCTGATCTGTGAGAGGTACTGGTTAAGAGAAGGCGATAAACGAAGTGGTTTTATATATACCTGTAAAGAAATAGGTCAAGAGTTTGATGTTAAGCATCAGGATATACCTAGTATCGTTAAAATAAATGCTCATCTTGTCGTACTAGACTGCCAATGCATAGACTGCGGTACAACTAAGATTTGCTATACTCGCTCACAGCTAACTCGATTGGATCTTATTAGATGGCGGTGTGATGATTGCAGGGCGGCGCTTGAAAAAAGAATGGATCAAGAGTACTTAGAGTATCGTCTTAAACAAGACCGTTTAGCAGAAGAAAAGAGACAGACCGCTCTAGAGTACATCAATCAATGCCGAAGCATTCAATTAAGCAGTATTCCTTCAGTCACTGAGCTTAACGATGTGGATAAACTTCTACTCGCAGCGACTGTAGAGAGCCTAGGGGCAGATAATATAAGGAATACAGTCTCTCTACGTGACAATTTATCATTACCTTTATCACCGTTCTCTAAATTAGATGAAGAGATACTACAGCATCTTTTTAACCGAAATCTGCTCATACTCGCTTCTGAAAATAGCTACGAATACGTAACTATCAACGAAGAAAAAGAGCTAGAGATAGATTTCTATCAAGCGATCTTTGAGTTTGCTTATAGTATTGAGAATCTTACTAAAATCTTGATAAACGCTAAATCTCAGAAAAATACCAGTGCTCTAGTAGCGAATGATCAATTTAAGAACTGGTGTGAAAAGTTACAGCTAGGAGAGTGTTTAAGCTACCTGATTACTAGGTCAAGATTGAACTATCTAGCACCGCCTATTGGCGAAAAGCTAATTAGTATTCTCAGATCATGTTTAGCTGAATGCTCTGTATCAACCATGCATTATATCATTTGGAAGTCTGTGGAAAATGCTGCTGCATACGTGCAAAAACCAGGTATTACTCGAAAACATGCTTCAAATTCTGTTTCTGGTAATATAGAGAGAGTATTCAATAAAATATACAGTGGTAGTTGGAGTCACAATAAATCTTTTCGCGATGCTAGCCATCCTCAGTCTGCAATGGCCAAAATATTTTTTGATTATGTATTTGGAGTAGATGATGGTAGTTTTCACTACACTATTGATGAGATATTCAGCCCATATAGGTCTCAGAAAGCTTTAGAGCCAATAAGTTATGCAGCTCTAGGAAACGCTAGAAACACTATTTATTCAGTCACAATAGCTCTTGATATCAAACAATCATGATCTACCTACGTCTAAATCATTAATACAACTAAATTAGCCGAATAAGCCATACTAGTGAGAGAAAAGTTATCTAGATAGAATATTATATGACTTGCTGAACAATTTTATTACTACTGATAGGAGCTAGTATGGAAGATTCTAAATTTGAAGCATCGATTACCGATGATCGTCCTATCCTCGTTAGCAAACAAGAAATAGAAAAGCGCCGCCGCATTAACTTTGATACTTTGGGCAGCTTCGCAGTCGATAATATTCCTATTAACCCAGATACTCAGCACATCTTTCAAGACTTTGAGGAAGGTAAAATTGCAACTAGCAAGGAAGTAAAAGCTTTGCTACATGCTCACTATACTAAGATAGCGCTCGAAGATAATTAGCTCTTATAGTTTGAGCCCGACGTTGCTAAGCTATTATAGTATTGCTTTTCACAGCCAGTATCGAAAGATGAAACATAATTAATTGTGCTATTCAATCATATTTATCAAATCATTTCACCTATGTAAGATTACTAGTCCAGTATCACTAACTCTCGTCCAGCCATCTCCGAAATAAAGAATAACTATTCTGCCCACAAACATAATAATGCTATAGCTAGTCAGCTTATTCGCTTAGTGAATAGATAAGCATTAAGACCTAATATCACCGTGGTGAATTACATCCTTGGGTCTGCTTCTATCTACACTCGCGTGCTTTAATATTACCATCATTATATCCGTGTTCATATGATTCGATATCTTGCAACTGACAATACTATGTGCAAAGACGTTAATGATAAACATGAATAGCAGAAAACTACTTTTACTTCTACCTATCTGACATAGATAAAATCTACTGGATTAGAGGATGGTACGATTGATCAAAAGTAACCATTAATAGATAGACGTAGCGAAGCGCATCATGTCCGCGTTTATAGCTTAGATAGGATGATATTAGAAAGAATGCTTCTGAAGATGTGAAAGATACCTGAAAAACTTAATTGTTATGATACCTAATTGATAGAACGACCATTATCTTTTGGATAGGTAAAAGTGATTTGTTCTGATAGGTTGTAATAATCACCGAAGTGATAGTTTTAATTTAGATGCCTACAAATAATATAGCGATGTACACTATTAGAATAAGAGGTTTCTAGCATGTCAACCTATAAGGAGATGTGTGGATTTCATGTAAAGCACTGGCAAAAAAGTCATGAGCGAACTCAATTCTGGCAGGTTTATCATTTTTAGCTGGAAAATACTCGGGTTCTCCATCACTACGAATCAATATAACTTGCTGATCAGCGAATAAAGTATTAAATAACTGTATGAGCCAGTCGGTAGCTAGTCGTTCGCTATCGATTATCAATTCTGCTGTGTGAGTATTGTCAAATTGAGTAATAGACAACTCTTGCCACTGACTTCTTAATTCGTTTAAATACTCATTTTTATCATAAGAGAGTATATTGCTAGATGGCTTTTCAGTATGACTCTTTAATTGAATAAGCTGTTGTAGTAACGAACTTGCTTCAGTAGGAGAAAGTAAATCAGAAAAATTAATTTTATTATCGGATAGATTCATAGAGAAGACATTGACTTAATAAATACTAAAGACAAAAAACTTTAGGTAAAAGGTAAGTAGTAAAAGAGCTTAAACAAATTTACTATCAAAAAATCTTAACATACTAGCGCTAGCAGAATATGGCACTTTCCGTTAGTATGGCAGGCAATATTATACACCGTTTTTATGAATGAGGCCGCGCATGTCAAGCACTCCAGAAACTAAACCGTCAGCACCTCACGCTGACAATAAAAAAGCGCCTGTATCTACTGGCATGCCTGAGCACATCTCCTTAGATAAGTGGGCAGACACTGGTTATGAATGGTCAGGAGAGGTCAAACCAAGCTCGTTTGATCGCCTTGCTACTACTTTGAGTACTGAACATGAGCAGTCAGATATACAGCTCAACGCTAACTTGTATCGTCGCAACAACGTCTTGCATTTAGCATTTACTTTGACAGGTGATGTTTGGTTAACTTGTCAGCGCTGTTTACAACCAATCGCTATAGACTTATCTGATGATTATGACATCGCGCTACTCGAAAACGATAGTCAGGTTCGTTTAGTTAAAGATGAACAAGATTATTTATTACTGGATGAAATCGTCACCGAGCAATCTCCAGAGCGTCTGTTACCATTTAAAAAATTGGTAGAAGATGAAATCTTGCTCAAAACGCCTATGGCACCAAAGCATGACGATTGTGAAATGTCTGTTGAGCAGTTTGGTGAAATACCAGAAGAAGAAGAAGGTGAAAATCCTTTTGCTGCTTTAGCCTCGCTAAAAGGCAAACTATAAGCACCAAAACTATCTACTCGATGCATTTGAAAAACCTTTTATCAGCTTTGTACAGAAGAGTGCAAGGCAGGGCTTTATTAATTTAATAAACATGCGTATAATGTCCGGTTTATTGCATTCGAGCAACCTGTTGCTTGCTGATAGAAACTGACTGGGTAATTTTTTTATAAAATTCAGCCTTGGTCAGTGCTTTATGTGAGTGGCAATCTATTTAACTAATGATGCTTAAGACTTAGGTTGTTGTGATTATATAGCCTCTGTCAGTATCGACTTAAGCTGAATTTCAAGCTTATCCCTTTTAAGTATAGGAGCTATATCATGGCTGTTCAAAAAAGTCGTAAAAGCCGTTCTCGTCGTGACATGCGCCGTTCACATCACCGTATGGAAATTGCTGAACTAAGCGTAGATGCTACTACTGGTGAAAAACATCGTCGTCATCACATGACTAAAGATGGTTTCTACCGTGGTCGTCAACTGTTCAAAGTCAGCCAAGACGCCTAAGACATTGGCTCTGTGATAGCTTAGGCGAAGATGATAATAGTACTGGTGACTATTATTGTTTTTGCCTAGTTATTATTAGTCAATAAGCTTTGAGCTAAAAAAAGCCAAGTTATTTCGCTATCATATATTATGTGGCTGGATAACTTGGCTTTTTGTTATTTATAACTAGACTTATTGCTTAATTCGCTTGTTATTTTTAGTAGATTTAAAAATGTGCTGATATAATCTGCTCCTTTAATTTGGGCAGCGTTACTCTTGCTGTTTGGTTTGCATCCGCTATGATAATAGTGTCTGTCAGTGTATAGTTTACTGACAATCTGTTTTCTTGCATAAATACTTGAAGTAGCGGCTTTGTATAACATCTCATAATATAATACCCCCCATTGTTTTTAGGGATATTTCTAATCAGATAAGGAATATTGGTTATGGCTTCTGTACCCGATATGGTAAAAAAGCAACCCGCTCGTATCGCGGTCATTTTTCCTGGACAAGGATCTCAAGCAGTCGCGATGACGAGTGAGCTTGCCGAAATCTATCCAGAGATACGCGATACATTTACCGAAGCGAGTGATGCGCTTGGTGAGGATTTGTGGGCAATCTGTCAGGACGAAGAAAAACTCAATCAGACCCAATATACTCAGCCTGCGCTTTTGACCGCTAGTATTGCTATTTGGCGTGTTCTACAACAAAAAATAGAAGAGACGCCTTGTTATTTAGCTGGTCACTCTCTAGGCGAGTACAGTGCCCTGTGTGCTGCCAATGTGATATCGCTGGGTGATGCAGTCACTTTAGTACATAAGCGCGGTCAGTTGATGCAAGAGGCCGTTGTAGGGGTTGATACTGCTATGGCTGCAGTATTAGGACTAGAAGACAACCGAGTTGAAAACTTGTGTGAGCAAGCAACCGAACACGTCGAAGATGCCGTTGTTGGGGCAGCCAATTTCAATAGTCCAGGACAAGTGGTTATTTCGGGTAACGCTGCTGGTGTTAATGCTGTTATTGATAAAGTCAAAAACACGGGCAAAAAATCTGTTCCTCTAAAAGTGAGTGTGCCGTCTCATTGCGCACTTATGGAACCTGCCAGCAATGCATTGGCTGAGATACTAGCGGGTATCAAGTTTGATCAGGCAACCATTCCTGTTATACAAAATCGCTATGCACGCGTCGAAACCAGTGCGGTCGGTATCAAGCAAGCATTGACCGAACAGCTGAGCGAGCCAGTATTGTGGTCAAAGACCATGCAAGAGCTGGCTGACAAGCAAATCAATATCTTAATCGAATGTGGCAGTGGTAATGTACTGAGCAATTTGGCGAAGCGTCAGGCGCAGCCAATCGCCAGCTATCCTACTGACAAGCCTGCCCGTCTAGAAAAATTATTGGAGGTGTTATCATGAGCCGTACGATTACATTAGTGACTGGCGCTAGCCGAGGTATCGGCAAGGCAGTGGCCAAGCGTTTTGCTAAAGAAGGACATTTTGTCATCGGAACTGCGACCACTGAGAAGGGCGCTGAGCTTATCGATGACTACCTTCATGATACTGGTGGTATTGGTCGTGTTCTAGACGTACGTGATACTGCTCAAATTGACAAACTGTTTGAAGAGATCGAAAGCGTCTATGGCGCTGTACAAGTATTGGTTAACAATGCCGGTATCACTCAAGATGGCCTACTGATGCGCATGAAAGACGAAGATTGGGAAAATGTCATCGATACCAATTTGACATCGGTATATCGCATGAGTAAACGTGCCGTACGCGGTATGATGAAAGCACGCCGTGGTCGTATTATCAACATTACCTCTGTCGTCGCTCAAATGGGCAATGCGGGCCAATCTAACTATGCGGCGACCAAAGCTGGCGTAGAAGGGTTTAGTCGTACGCTTGCACGTGAGATTGGTTCACGCCAAGTGACCATCAATTGCGTTGCACCAGGTTTGATCGAAACGGATATGACAGATGAGCTTGATGAGCGCCTATTGAACTCTATGTTAGATGCTGTGCCTATCAGCCGTCTTGGTCAGCCAGAGGACATCGCTGCAGCGGTACATTTCTTGGCTAGCGACGAGGCCAGCTATATCACAGGCGCTGTTATTCCTGTCAATGGCGGCATGTATATGTAGTC
Organism: Psychrobacter sp. Pi2-52; assembly: GCF_904846705.1. Taxonomy (GTDB): domain Bacteria; phylum Pseudomonadota; class Gammaproteobacteria; order Pseudomonadales; family Moraxellaceae; genus Psychrobacter. The sequence continues at coordinate 29,729 of NZ_CAJHBS010000024.1, read as the reverse complement.
AATATACGAGCGTTACATAGTTATAATAAAAAACTGTGTGAACGAGTGTAAACTATAATAAAGGGTGCTATAATGACGGATACTTTTGAGTCAAAGCCTTGTATGATAGCAGGGCTTTATTAGACATCAGACAAACTGTATAACATGTCATAGAGTACTCAGACAGCATTGCTGGTCTGGCAAACGCATTTTATATATCATGCTATAGCGTTAAATAAGGCGATATAGCAGTTTATTAAAAATAATAGATGATAACGGAGTGATCTACATGAGTAATGATATCGAGCTAAGAGTAAAAGCAGCAGTAGCTGAGCAACTAGGTATGAATGTTGAAGACATCAACAACGATGCTTCATTCATGGAAGACCTAGGTGCAGATTCTTTAGACCTAGTTGAATTGGTTATGTCATTTGAAAGTGATTTTGGTATCACTATTCCTGATGAAGATTCTGCAGAATTGACTACTGTTCAAAAAGCAATCGATTACGTACAAGCCCAACTATAATTTGCTACTTATTTAGCAGAGTTATAATGCCGCCTATCTGATTAGATAGGCGGTTTTTTTATGGGCGCGTGATTGTTATTTTCAAATGCAGCAATCGAATTTAACATTGACTACGTCAATTCAACATTACTCAACATACTATTACTATCCACATCGACTCCTTTTATCTATACTTGTAATAGTAAGTCGTAGAAAAAGATGGCAGTCAGACATTTAGTATATTGTCTGACTATGTGTTTTATTAGAAGAATGACAAATAATAATATTTCAAGGAGTAGATATATGGGTATGTTTAGCTTTGCAAAAGATATCGGTGATAAGATTTTTAACCGTGATGACGAAAAGCATGATGCTAAGACAGAAACGAAAGCAGATGCTAATACACCAGTACAAAGCAGTGAACCGAGTGCACAATCAGTTGCTAATATTCTGTTGCGCCGTATTCAGCAGCAGAACCTCAATATCAGTAACCTGAAAATTAAATATAATGGTTCTACAGATACTGCAGAAATCAGTGGTAACGCTAAAACTCAAGCTGATCGTGAAAAAGCAATTATCGCTATCGGTAACGTGCAAAACGTTGCAAAAGTTATTGATAACATTGATATTGAAGAAGATGCACCTGAATCTACAATGTATACGGTAAAGTCTGGTGACAGCTTATCTAAGATTGCTAAAGAAGTTTATGGCTCATCTGGCGATTATATGAAGATATTCGAAGCGAACAAGCCAATGTTATCTGATCCAGATAAAATCTATCCAGGTCAAGTATTACGCATTCCTAAGCCGTAATGCTAGAAGAAGCGTATAGAAAGGTAGTGTACAGAAAGATAGTATTTTAAATATAACATTCTAATCAAAAAAGCCTCTTATTATTAAGAGGCTTTTTTATGTTGTACACTTCAAATAAACACTTTATTTCAGTGACATTTGATAGTCATAAAGTGATTGGTTAATTAGTCGAGTCTAGCTTATTGTGCTGCTCAGCTAGAGCCCATTCGATATGCTCATCTAGCATGTCATTATGTAAGGTCAATTTAGATTTTAATTGTTTGACCACTTCTAAGCTGGCATTAGCATTGCCAAGTCCGATAGCGATATTACGTAAAAAATTCATATAGCCGGTGCGTCTTAGCGGGCTACCTTGAGTGTTCTTCATAAAGTCGGCTTCTTGCCACTGCCATAGTTCAATCAAGCTACTATTGTCTAATCCATGCCTTGGTGCGAAGTCATCAACGGTAGTTAGATTGGCATAACGATTCCATGGACAGATTAACTGGCAATCATCACAGCCAAAGACCCGATTGCCAATCGCGCGTCGATATTTAGTATCGATGACACCATCATGCTCGATAGTCAAATAAGAGATACAAGCAGAGGCGTTGAGCTCATGGGGTGCTACAATTGCTTGAGTAGGGCATATGTCAATACAAGCGCTACAACTACCGCAATGCTCCTTGACCGGTTTGTCATCGGGCAGCTCAAGGCTCAAAAATAGCTCACCGAGCACAAAAAATGAGCCAGCTTGTTTATTTATAAGTAATGTATGTTTACCTGTCCAACCGAGACCTGCTGCATCTGCAATCGGCCGCTCAAAGATAGGCGCCGAATCGCTAAAAGGTCTAAACACAAATTCTTTTTCTGAACCGATATCCAAATGTTGCCATTCAGGGAGCATTGTTTCTATCTTTAAAGCCAATTGCTTTAAACGGCTACGCATTGTCTTATGGTAGTCGCGCCCTCTTGCATAACGCGCGATGATGCCTTTATTGGGATGATCACTATCAGTGACAGCACGCGGCGTCGGTGATTGAGTTAGATAATCCATACGTACGCTGATGATGGTCTTTGCGCCCTCGACTAGCTGATCAGGATGAGCGCGCAGATCATGATTATTATGCATAAACTGCAGCTGGCCCTCATAGCCTTTATCTAGCCACTTCTGTAGTTGTTCAATCTGCTGAGTAAACAAAGGATGATGCACAGATAAAAAACCACAATCAGCAAATCCTAGTGCCTGTGCTTGTGCTGTAATCCACTGCTTAACATCAGCTGTGGTTGCAAATACAGTTGGATTGGTAATGGTAATTCTGTTTTTATCAGTAGGCATAGAGAGTAGGTGCTTATTAGATGGTTTTCTCGTTTGTTTTAATCAGATTATTCATATCTGACAATAAGAGATAATGTAAATACCGCTATGATAAGCCAGTGAGCAATGAGTGCAAGTATAAAAGAAAATAAACTCACATTCATATTGATACATAAGTCGAGGTAAGCTTTTGCTAAGCTGATATGAGAAATGAGCAATCAAATTTAAATAGAATAAAAAATGAGTAGAAACACCAAGGATAAGTTATGAGAAATAATACCAATTTGTCACCTATAAAAAATACAAAACCTATTGCGCTATATAATAGTGAGCAGGTTTATGCGATGGAGCAGGCTTGGTTTGCAGAGGGATACGACAGTTTTGGTTTGATGAAACAAGCTGCTTGGCAAATGACACGGCAAATAGAGCAGATTTATGAGCGAAAAACCGTCAGTGCCAGCCATTCTACCAATACTAACGTTTATCACCGTAGTGCTCATCCACGTCGAGCAAGTATCTGGGTAGGGAAAGGTAATAATGGTGGTGATGGTTGGCTTATCGCTCATTATTTACAGCAAGCTGGCTGGCAAGTAGAAGTAATGACGGTTGGTTTTAGCGAAAATGATTTTGTTATCGATGATCAACCAGTAACTTCTAAAAATCCTAACAATGGAGACAGTGACAGTGGAAATATAACGGACGCGACAAAGGCATTACAGATAGCTCTAGCTAGCAGTTGTCACTATCAACGATTTGAAGATATTGTTAGTCACGATGATGCGGATAAAATAAACTTGCCAGCTGACATTTATATCGATGCATTATTTGGTATTGGCTTAGATCGTGCACCAAAAGGTATTTATGAATTAGCTATCAATACCTTCAATAGTCTTACTCAGCAAAATAACGCACTACCAATTGCAGTTGATATTCCAAGTGGGTTAGTGGCCTCTACTGGTGAAGTTTTCGAACGTATAGCGATACAAGCTGACGTGACTCTATGTTTGATTGCGCGCAAGTTTGGTCTACATACCAAAGATGGTACAGACTATAGCGGAGATATAGTCGATATACCGTTGATACCTTATCAAATGGCGCTTCAGCAAACAGCCAGCAATCACACGATACCTGAAAAAAATGCTAGCCAAGCATTTACGCCAGTTGCCACCTTATTGACAGCGGCACACAGTATGAAGCCGCGACGCCAAAACAGCTATAAGGGTAGCTATGGACATGTGCTGATTATCGGTGGCAATCGTGTCAATGGCTCTCAAGGTATGGGCGGTGCGGCGATACTTTCTGCAAGTAGTGCGATGGCAACGGGCGCGGGGAAGATAACCGTTGCCTGTCATGAGGACTTCCATGGTGCCCTACTAACCTCATTGCCAGATGCGATGACTATCAACTTACATGATGTAGAGGGGGTAAAGACGCTGATTGAGCAAGCCAGCGTCGTGGCTATTGGCATGGGGTTGGGCCGTGACGAAAAAGCAAAAGCACTATTTATCGATTATATACAGACTGGCATAGCACAGCAAAAATCAATCGTGATTGATGCCGATGGACTTTATCATTTGGCATCGCTGCACAGGTGCAATCATGCACTGGTAAAAGAGCTTCGAGAATATAGCGCCAATTATCGAGTCTGCTTGACGCCGCATAGTGGCGAAGCGGCTAGATTACTCGATCAAAAAATAAGCGAGGTAGAAAGAGATAGGCTAAACGCTATCAAACATTTGGCTGATGTTTATGGTGGCGACTGGGTGCTAAAGGGGGTAGGCTCATTGGTGCTGGAGCAAATAGCAGGAAAACAGAAAATATATGTATGTAATGTTGGTAATGCTGGTATGGCCACTGCTGGCATGGGCGATGTACTATCTGGGGTGACCGCGGGACTATTGGCACAGCAAGACTTATCAGCAGAGGCACGTAGCTTACATCAAGCGGTTCTTATACATGGGTTTGCAGGAGATGTATTGGTGAGTCAAGCGAATAACAACACCAATACATTGCTAGTGGGGCAAAGAGGGCTACAAGCTCAAGATATGCCAGCAGCCATTCGTCACGTCATGCAGCTTATGATAGTTTGATATTTGCTTTCAAGAGATTTGACTAGGTAGAAGGGTTGGAGCAATACTGAGTAATCGCTTGCTGTACGCGCTCGCGCTTAAGCTCAATCTCACGACCATCTAGATACTGGCGTTTGCCGTTAGCATCCATCTCATAGATACGTCCGCCTACATTTAGGTTGGTCAAGTTATTACGTAATGATTGGCAGCGCTGAGCATTAGCCTGAGCTTCTTGTTCTTTAATACGTGCTTCAAGTGCTGCTACTCGTTGTTCTTCTGCCGTTTGAGCATTGCTGCTCTGGTTGGGATCTGTTTTTCCTGCCATTTGTCCTGCATTGTTCTGTCTGCCGTCACTACGAAACTCAATCAGTTCAATATTTTTGCCGACTTGCGGCGCATGTTGGCTATATTTTACTTCACCATGTGCCCCAATAGATTTATAAACTTGAATAGCCTGACTGGCATTCATGGACAGCATTAGCATACACGCAGTACTCATCAACAGTTTGGCAGCGGTATTTATCTTAGACGCATATGCCATAGTAGCAATCCTTTTATTTAATAAAAATCAAATGTATATGGGTGTAAATATAACACTTGAACGTTTTATTGGTAGTAATAATGTATCGACTATCGATTCTAGCAAATAATACTTATCAATGTATATTATTTAATAACTAATAGTTTGGGATAGGCTTTAGAAGTTTTTCTTGACAATAACTCGTAAACCATCGAATATAATAGCAGTTGATTGGTCAGTGAGCGGCTTTTACGATGTTGCCGTGGCACTTGAGAAAGAAAACGACGAGTTACTTATCGGTAGCAAACGCAGTTTTATTTCCTTTGTGATAATGATATAGCAAGCATAGTGGCATAACGACCACTGTTGATAGCGATACATTGTCTCCGGACTTATCTGTCTACAATGACTAAGATAAACTTATTATTTGAAATGTGCTAAATGTGTTTTTAGCAGTTGTATCAAACGCGATATAGTACGCCGTTAAGAGGTTTCACTAAAGCCGATTGTAAGTTCTAAAGATCTTATAATTTAGCATTGGTTATGAAGTTTTTTTGCTTGTGTATATCGATGCATCTGTACAAATAAAGTCACAATAGGTACTTGCTATTATCGAATCTCAATAATAAGCGTCTTCTTTTATAGATGCACTCGCATCTTGTCACTGTATATCGATAAACATCCATCACAAAGCTGACCTAAAATACACTGCTATGTTTGATTAGTATTGTCCTATGAGACAGTTTTGATTAAACCTATTAGGCAGATATTCTTGATATGGACAAGAATTAGCGATCATTCAGTAAGTAAAAATAATGACGGTAAGTAATTATTTTTACTCATAGAATCCCGCAAATTCTCGCCGCAAAAAAAGGTGATGACAGTGACGCAAACCACGCAAAGTCCGAACATGACGGGACATACCCAAACGGGTAATGCCGCCAAAAATTTTGAACAAAAGCAACAATGTCTTGCAGAAGGTAGCGCACAGCCTGTGATGCTATCGGGCGCTGAAATGCTGGTGCAAGCACTGACTGACGAAGGTGTCGAATACATCTTTGGCTATCCAGGTGGCGCGGTCTTACACATTTATGATGCGCTGTTTCAGCAAGAAAATATTGAGCACATCTTGGTACGTCACGAGCAAGCAGCGGGCCACATGGCCGATGCTTATTCTCGAGTGACTGGTAATACTGGCGTCGTGTTGGCCACATCAGGCCCTGGTGCGACCAATACTGTGACAGCTATTGCTACTGCCTTTATGGACTCTGTACCAATGGTGGTAATCGCAGGTCAAGTGCCAAGCAGCCTAATCGGTGAAGATGCTTTCCAAGAAACAGATATGGTAGGCGTATCACGTCCTATCGTTAAGCATAGCTTCCAAGTACGCCATGCTAGCGAAATTCCAATGATTGTAAAAAAGGCATTTTATATTGCCCAGACTGGTCGCCCAGGCCCTGTCGTCATTGATGTGCCAAAAGACATGACTGCGCCTAGCGAAAAATTCGCTTACGAATATCCAGAAGAAGTGTTTATACGCTCGTATCAGCCATCACTCAAAGGCCATAGCGGTCAAATCAAAAAAGCCATTGAAACGCTATTAGCAGCGCAGCGTCCTGTTGTATATGCAGGCGGCGGTGTGATTTGGAGCAATGCGCACGAAGAGTTAACAGATCTTGCGCATCGTCTGAATTTACCGGTGACCAACACCTTGATGGGTCTTGGTACATTCCCTGGCTCTGATCGTCAGTTTTTAGGTATGCTTGGCATGCATGGTACTTACGAAGCCAATATGAGTATGCATCACGCTGATGTGATTTTAGCTGTCGGCGCGCGTTTTGATGATCGTGTGACCAACAACGTTAAAAAATTCTGCCCTAACGCAACCATCATTCATATCGATATCGATCCTGCTTCGATCTCAAAAACGATTCTTGCGCACATTCCTATCGTAGGCGATGTGAAGTCGGTCTTAACGGACATGCTAGAGATTGTTGGTCAAGACAAGCAGTTAGAGCAGCACGCATTGCTCGATTGGTGGTCACAAATTAATGAGTGGCGTAAGCGTCATGGCTTACGTTATGACACCAGCACAGATAATGGTATTAAGCCACAAAGTGTCGTACAAGCTCTAGATAAAGTGACTAACAGCAACGCTATTATCACAAGTGACGTTGGTCAGCATCAGATGTTTGCGGCACTTTACTATACTTACAATGAGCCACGTCAATGGCTGAATTCAGGTGGTCTTGGTACCATGGGGGTTGGTCTGCCGTATGCAATGGCTGCCAAACTTGCCAATCCTGAGCGTGATGTGGTTTGTATCACGGGTGAAGGCTCTATTCAGATGAATATCCAAGAGCTATCAACCTGCTTGCAATATAACTTACCAGTTAAAATTCTGAACATTAACAATGCGCAGCTAGGTATGGTGAAGCAGTGGCAAGATATGCTGTATGAAGGTCGTCATGCCCAGTCTTATATGAACTCCTTACCAGATTTTGTCAAATTGGCTGAAAGCTATGGTCATGTCGGTATCAAAATTACTGACCCTGCGACCATGGAAGCACAATTGGCTGAAGCAATGGCTATGAAAGATAAACTGGTATTTATCGATGTTTACGTCGATCGTAATGAGCATGTATATCCAATGCAAATCGCTGGACAGGCCATGCGTGATATGTGGTTAACAAAAGGGGAGCGTACCTAATGCAACAACAACATCTGATTTCGGTATTGATGGAAAACGAAGCGGGTTCGTTGTCGCGGTTAGTCGGCTTGTTCTCACAACGTGGCTACAATATCGAAACTTTGAACGTCGCGCCTACTGATGATCCAAGTATTTCACGTCTAACGGTTACGACCATTACGTCGCCTGAAAGAATTGAGCAGATCACCAAACAATTGCATAAATTGATTGAAGTGGTTAAAGTGCTTAACCTGACGGAGAACGTACACGTTGAGCGTGAATTGATGCTTATCAAAGTCCGCGCAACAGGCAGTGTGCGTGAAGAGATTAAACGTAGCGCAGACATTTTCCGCGCACAAATCGTCGATGTAAATTCGAACTTATATACGATTCAAATCGTGGGTGACAAAGCCAAACTTGATGGTTTTATCGATGTGATTGGCCGTGAGCGCATTATGGAAGTGGTTCGCTCAGGTGTTATCGGTATTGCCCGCGGTGAAAAAACACTAAGCATTTAATTATTTATCAAAACCAGTTTAAACCAATATTTATTTATCTAATCAACAAAGCGCTTATCTTAGTTATTATATTGACTACAGCATAAGCGTTTACTATCCATGGCAAGCCATGATTGAGAACAAGGACTCTATTTATGAACGTTTATTATGACAAAGATTGTGACCTATCTATTATCCAAGGTAAAAAAGTTGCCATTATCGGTTACGGTTCACAAGGCCATGCACACGCGCTTAACCTACAAGATTCAGACGTCGATGTAACTGTTGGTCTACGTGCAAACTCAAGCTCATGGAAAAAAGCTGAAAATGCTGGTCTAAAAGTCGCTGAAGTAGAAGAAGCGGTAAAAGCTGCTGACGTTATCATGATTTTGACGCCTGATGAGTTCCAAAAAGAGCTTTATAATGATGTGATCGAGCCAAACATTAAAGAAGGCGCGACATTAGCTTTTGCTCACGGTTTCGCAATCCATTACAACCAAGTTGTCCCACGTGGTGATCTTGATGTCATCATGGTTGCACCAAAAGCACCAGGTCATACTGTACGTTCAGAGTTCGCTAAAGGCGGCGGTATCCCTGATCTTATCGCTATCTATCAAGACGCTTCTGGTCAAGCCAAACAGTTAGCATTATCGTATGCTGCAGGCGTTGGTGGTGGTCGTTCAGGCATCATCGAAACAACGTTCAAAGATGAGACTGAAACGGATCTATTCGGTGAGCAAGCGGTTCTTTGTGGTGGCGCAGTAGAGCTAGTTAAAATGGGCTTTGAGACACTAACAGAAGCGGGCTATGCACCAGAAATGGCTTATTTCGAATGTCTACATGAGCTAAAGCTTATCGTTGACTTGATGTATGAAGGCGGCATCGCTGACATGAACTACTCAATCAGTAACAACGCTGAATACGGCGAATATGTTACTGGCCCTGAAGTTATCAATGAGCAGTCACGTGAAGCTATGCGTAATGCACTAAAACGCATCCAGTCTGGTGAATACGCGAAGATGTTCATCTCTGAAGGCGCAACCAATTATCCATCAATGACTGCGCGTCGTCGTAACAACGCTGATCATCAAATCGAAATCACTGGTGCTAAGCTACGTGGCATGATGCCGTGGATTGGTGGTAACAAAATCATCGATAAAGACAAAAACTAAGTTTTATACAAATGAAAGTCTTATTCAGATAAAAATCTGATTTAGATTAAATAGCCCATGTTATCACTTGATAGCATGGGTTTTTTTATGCAAAGTATTTGATAGATGCTTTTCGCTTTTATTTGAATCAGGGTTATCGGTTGAAAACCAGTAATTGCTACCCAATATAAGCAGGCACCTTAACATTGGCCAAAGTGCCTTTGCGATTAACATCCGTCATTGTTCCAATCCGTTTCTAAGTAATTGAATCGGGTGAATGCTTCATTCTCACTTTCTATAGATAATAGGTTGTATGCTGTGCAAATATCTTATTCAGACTGGCTAACGCCGCAATTCGTATATATTACTCTTAGCGCTGTGGTAGCAGTTTTAATTTGGATAGAAGGGGAGATGCTCAAACAGACCGATGGTAAACTGCCTCAATCTAAATTTTTTAAAGTCAGTTCATTGTTAGATACTCTATGGTTCTTCATATCAGTGGTGATTTTATACGTTATTGATTTGACCCCGTTAGCTATCGCAGTGCCTGCTGCATATGGCATATACACGACCTTTGGTTGGATATATGGTACCAAGCTACTTAAGCGCAAAGGCATTCCTGACTCTCCTAAAGATTTGGTCATTCCAGCAAAATATATTGCCTACAGTCAGTCATTTTCATTGGTGTTTTTTGCGTTATGTTTGCTCGTATTGAGTTCAGCATGGCTACCGACATCACCATTGCAGTAACTAATATTCCAACCTGCTATCATCTATGTCGACTTAGTTAATTAGTGATTTACTGATGAAGTTGTAGTATATCTATAAATAAAAACTATTTTATATCAATAAGATATGAAACTGATTACTATCGATGTTCGCTTGCAACAATGGTTAGTATTTATTTACAAAAATCAGCAATTTAGACTGTTCCTACCATAGAAAACTGTTATAATCAGACGGTACTCAAAATATTTGAGGCAAAAAATTCAAGTTTTCTTTAAGATTGTTTAGTATTTTTGGCCGCCGCATTTAGCAGAAAATATTAGGGTATATATCAATTAATCGGTGATGACACAAGTCTCGCCAACAGTTAAAGAGTCAGGAAAATTTATGTCAGATAAAGTTGAAGGCACTGTAAAGTGGTTTAATGAAGCTAAAGGTTTTGGTTTTATCGCTCAAGACAACGGCGGACAAGACGTATTCGCTCACTACAGCGCTATCCAAGGTAACGGTTTCAAAACTCTAGCCGAAGGCCAAAAAGTGTCTTTCATCTTAGGTGATGGCAAAAAAGGCCCACAAGCTGAGCAAATCGAAGCTATCTAATCTCATTTATTATTAGGTTAACTGCTTGTCAGTAAACTTAATGACAATAAGATTATCAATATGCATTGATTACTTTGTTTGTTAAAACAATAAAAATACTGTATCGACTTTAAAAAAAAGCAACCTCTTATCAGGTTGCTTTTTTTATGGGACTTTTTTGGTATGGCAAAGTGTTGCTAATGTAAAGTGCTATTGATTTTGACGGTTAACATCATCAGGTAATAACGAACAATAATTTAATAAAGATGTAATAGATAAGGTTGTACTATGAAGTGGGAAAACTGGCTTTCAATTGACTGGCAACAGGTGCTCGGGATTTCTTTATCTGCTGTAGGCTTTTATGTAGGGCTGATGTTGTTTACTCGATTGATGGGTTTACGCAGTTTTTCTAAGTTATCAAGCCATGATTTTGCGATGACGGTTGGTATTGGTAGTATATTGGCGTCGACGGTATTGTCAGATAAGCCCTCTCTATTTCAAGGATTGTTTGCTGTTGCGGTATTATTCTTAATTCAGGGCGTTATTTCAGTTATCAGGCGCAAAATAAAACCGCTAAAAGCACTGATAGACAATCAAGCTATTATCCTAATGGCTCATGGTGAGTATCTAGAAGACAACTTAAAAGAAGCCAATCTTAGTACCAGCGATGTGCAGGAAGTGCTACGTAAAAATGGTATCAAAGCGAAAACAGAAGTGTTCGCAGTAATTATGGAGACGACAGGTGATATGAGTGTCATCAAAAGTAACGATGTTGAACCTGACTGGTCTTTATTTGACGATATACGAGATAGTGAATTATTGCTTGGTGCTAGTAAGAATAGTAAGTCGCAGGTCTAGCTTGCCTAACTATTCTCATCCGTTAACTTTGAAGAGATAAATAATAACAAAATATTAAGTAAAGCTGAGGCTTAGAATGCTATAAAGGTACGAGCATTTCAAGCTAGTGAACAATGAAAATCGTGAAATGATGCGCTTATAGACTATTTATTATAGAGTGTTGACAAATTTATGACGCATTATTCACGGCAGTGTCTTGACCTTATCTGCCTGCTGACGCAAGATACATAGGTCTGATAATAACGGTTGGCTTAGCTTTAGCAGATTTCATTAGTAAGAGATACAATGCTAATATGCTCTTAGATATTGGCTTATCTTTCTTAGTTAACTATATTCTGTTGATGTAGTAATAACCTTGAGCAGTATTTTGAACGACAATTTGAACCACAACGAACCTTTGGTTCTTAACTGACAATTTTTAACTCATAACATTAATAAACGAGGAACGTATGAAAGCATTAGTAGCGGTCAAGCGTGTCATTGATTATAACGTAAAAGTTCGTGTAAAAGCCGACAACTCTGGCGTTGACTTATCAAACACTAAAATGTCAATTAACCCTTTTGATGAAATCGCAGTAGAAGAAGCGGTTCGTCTAAAAGAAGCTGGCGTCATTGATGAGATCATTGTTGCTTCAATCGGTCCAAAAGAGTCACAAGAGCAGATTCGAGCAGCCCTAGCACTAGGTGCTGACCGTGGTGTGTTAGTCGTAAGTGACGAAAAGCCATATCCTTTACAAGTTGCTAAGATTCTAAAAAGCATCGCTGAAGCTGAAAGCACTGATATCATCTTATTAGGTAAGCAAGCGATTGATGATGACAACAACCAAACGGGCCAGATGCTAGCGGCATTGATGGGTATCGGTCAGGGTACGTTTGCATCAGAAGTGAAGGTTGAAGGCGACAAAGTAAACGTAACACGTGAAATCGATGGTGGCCTACAAACTGTTGCTCTTGATTTGCCAGCAGTCATCACGACTGATCTACGTTTGAATGAGCCACGTTATGCTAAATTGCCTAACATCATGAAAGCGAAGAAAAAGCCACTTGATGAGAAAACGCCAGCAGATTTCGGTGTTGATATGACATCTAAGCAAGAGATTATTAAAGTCGTGCCACCTGCTGACCGTAAAGCTGGTATTACAGTAGGGTCAGTTGATGAGTTGGTCGATAAGCTAAGAAACGAAGCAAAAGTCATTTAATGTTTTAATGATTGGATACTTCGCTACGGCATATCCTGTACAAGGCTGTGAATTTGACTGCTTTATCTTAGATTAAATGATAGTTTCTCAAATAGCTTTGTACACAAACAACCGCATGAATAGATAATACGAATATATAAAGGACTAAAACCATGGCAATTTTGGTATATGCAGAACATGACAATGCCAGTCTAAAAAAGGCAACTTTAAACACGATCGCTGCTGCTAAACAAATGGGTGATGATATCCATGTATTGGTTGCTGGTAGTGGTAGCCAAGCTGTTGCTGATGAAGCGGCAAAAGCAGAAGGCGTGACTAAAGTACTATTGGCTGACAACGCTGCTTATGAGCATCAATTGGCAGGTAACGTGGCACTATTGGTTGCTGATATCGCTGGTGATTACAGCCATATCCTAGCGGCTGCGACCACGACTGGCAAAAACTTTATGCCACGCGTTGCTGCATTACTTGACGTCAGCATGTTGTCTGAAATCTCAGGTGTAGTAGATGCGCAAACGTTTGAGCGTCCTATCTACGCAGGTAATGCAACGGCGACAGTAAAAACGACAGAAGATAAAGTCGTACTAACTGTACGTACCACTGCATTTGACCCAGTAGCAAGCGAAGGTGGCTCAGCGACTGTTGAAACTATCGACAACGTACAAGAAACTGGCAAAGCAAGCTTTGTGAACGAAGAGATGGCTAAGTCTGACCGTCCAGAGTTAACGTCAGCTGGTATCGTAGTTTCTGGTGGTCGTGCATTAGCGAACGGTGAAAACTTCACTAAATATATCGAGCCACTAGCAGACAAGCTAGGTGCTGCTGTTGGTGCATCACGTGCCGCTGTTGATGCAGGCTATGTACCAAACGATATGCAGGTTGGTCAAACAGGTAAAATCGTTGCACCGCAGCTATATATCGCTGCTGGTATCTCAGGCGCGATTCAGCATTTGGCTGGTATGAAAGACTCTAAAGTTATCGTTGCTATCAACAATGACCCAGAAGCCCCTATCGCTAGCGTTGCTGACTACTTCTTAGAAGCTGATTTGTTCGAAGCATTGCCTGAGCTAACCAGCAAGGTTTAATATATAGTCACAGAACTACTAAACGGTTACGGCGTTACCCTCCTTAGATGTACTACTTGTACAATCTGCAGTCGGCTGCCTTGTATTCGTTCTAGACTTCTTTGACCATATCAGTAATAGACAGATAATAAAAAACCCACTATTAAATGATAGTGGGTTTTTTTATGCTTGATAGGTATTGTTTTGATCGCAGTTATAAATGGAGGCTAAGAGTATTGTCTTTGACGCAAGGTCTCATAAAGACAAAGAGAACCAGCAATGGCTACGTTTAAGCTCTCTTGCCCGTTTGGCTGCGGTAGTGCTATAGGCGTCGCACATTGCATTAGCTCGTCACTAACACCTTGACCTTCATGACCCATAATCCAAGCCACAGGTGCTGATAAGTCGTGGTTGTAAATAATAGTATCTGTATGTGAGCTGGTTGCTAGTAAAGGCACTTGTACATGATCTAGGATACCTTGCGTACTCAAGCCCTCAAAAATAGTTAGGGCAAACTGTGCACCCATACCTGCTCGTAGCGTCTTAGGCGACCAAGCTTGAGCTGTCGCACTGGTACATAGGATATTGCGAATACCAATGGCAGCCGCTGTGCGTAATAGCGTACCGACATTTCCGCTATCTTGTACATCATTTAAGATCAAGCAATCCTCATCGATCATTGGCAAGCTAGGCGTTGGCACCTTGATAATTGCCATGATATCAATGCCAGTACCCAAGCTACGTATGCTCTCATAGAGCGAGTCTGACAAAACAAGAATAGGTGTATAAGTGGGCAGACGAGTGAGTACCTGTTGAACTTCAGGATGGCTTCGCGCTGATTCGGACAGTAATATCTGGGTGAAAGGATAGTCACTACGCAGCGCAGCATCTATCAAATGGACGCCTTCTATGACTGTTTGACCGTTCTTCTTACGCTGGCGTGCTTGGGACAACAGTGCTTTCACAAGCTTCACTGTTGTGTTCTTATCTGAGGTAATCAGCTCGGTGGGATTTAATACCATAGTGGACCGCTTAGAGAAGAGTAAAGGAGTTGTTTAGATAACCAGCACAATGCCTATTATTGATTTAGCATTCTACTGGTTGTTCTTAACAGGCGTGCAAATCAATTATTTTTCAGAATAATTGACGTGTAAGTCTTTCACGTAATTAACTTCGTTTTTGCTGCCGAGTACCACAGGGACACGTTGATGAATATCAGTCGGTTCGATATCTAGGATACGATTGACCGCGTCTGTCGCAGCACCACTGGCACGTTCAATCAATAGGCTCATTGGGTTGGCTTCATACATCAAACGCAGTTTGCCCGCTTTATGAGCATATTTGGTATCAAACGGATAAGTGAACAGACCACCGCGGCATAAGATGCGATGGACGTCACCGACCATGGCGGCTACCCAACGCGTATTAAAATCGCGTCCACGTACGCCTGCTTCACCAGCGATGAGCTCGTCGATGTACTGTTGCATCGGGGCGCGCCAGTAGCGATAGTTTGAGCTATTGATAGCATACTCGCTCGTATCGGTATCGATTTGGACGTTGTCTTCTATCAGCACATAGTCAGACGTCTCTGGGTCTAGGCTAAACATCACGACCTTGTCTGCGATAGTCAGCGCCAGTACGGTAGACGTACCATATAGCAGATAACCGGCGGCTAGCTGTTTGTTACCTGCTTGCAAATAGTCGCTGTTTTCACTGGTTTGACCTTGACGCTCATACGGTAAAACAGAAAAAATCGTACCTACTGCCATATTGATATCGATATTTGATGAGCCATCTAGTGGGTCAAATAAAACCAATAAACTACCGTCATCATTAGCAGGGGTGGCATCATCGAGCTCTTCTGAAGCAACGCCTGCACAGTGCGTGTTTTTTGCCAATGCATCTAGCAATAAGTCATTGGCCAGTACGTCTAGTTTTTTCTGATCTTCGCCTTGGACGTTTTGATTACCCGCTTCGCCCAAAATGTCTGCTAAAGCGCCTTTTCTGAGCAACTGTGAAATCGTCTTACCGACATCAGTGACAGTGGTAATCACGTCGTTAAGTGCAGGGCTAGTGGCATGTTGGTTTAGATAGTCTGCTAAGGTCGTCATAAGGCTTCCTAATAAATGGTATGGAAAGTAAAAGAACGGATAGGTGTCAAAGTAAAGAAATGGGTGGCGTTTCGCACACCTGAAATAGGTAAATTCTTAAATAGCTAATACGGCATCTTTGTCCCGACCACAAAATCGGCTACACTATATCTATTGTTATTCATTTATAGTTTTGTCAGAATTATTCTCTATGAGAATACAGCATGTCTACTCACGCTTTCTGATTGTCTGCTGAGGCTATTTTTCGGTCGAATTTGATTACGGTAAATTGTAGCAAATAAGCGTCAAAATGTCCTTTGTATCTATGCCTATCAGTGATAAATGATCGAACAAAGATGAATAAGTGATTACTATAGACTCATATAAACCCACAATAAAGACTCGCCATTATGTCAAATCCTATCGATAGTAGCGCTACACAACCAGTCTCACCGACTGATTATGCAAAATTTGATCCCAGTACGATTCATCAAAGGCTCAATACCTCATTGAGTCGTCCGCAGCTCAACACCGATGGCAGTATTAGGCATTTCTTAGGTGTTGAAGGTCTTAACAAAGCACAGCTCAAAGCTATTATCGCAAAAGCAGAGACTTTCTTTGATGAAAACGGACAGTTAATTAATCGTCCTGAGTTAGACGGCTATACGGTCATGAATTTGTTCTTTGAACCATCGACTCGTACCCGGACGACATTTGAGGTGGCAGAAAAACGTTTGGGTGCCAATGTACTCAATATCGATATCGAACGTTCTAGTACCAAAAAAGGCGAGAGTCTGCGCGATACGTTGTGGAATCTACAGGCAATGACTGCGGATATCTTTGTAGTTCGACATTCAGCATCAGGTGCCGCGCATTTTATGGCGACAGAAGTGACGCCTGATATCGCTATTATCAATGGCGGTGATGGCTGGCATGCGCATCCCACTCAAGGAATGCTCGACATGTTGACCATTCACCGTGAAGCTCCGCGCCCGTTTGAAGAGCTGTCTATCGCA
This sequence comes from Psychrobacter sp. Pi2-52, assembly GCF_904846705.1. Classification (GTDB taxonomy): domain Bacteria; phylum Pseudomonadota; class Gammaproteobacteria; order Pseudomonadales; family Moraxellaceae; genus Psychrobacter. Next base: position 12,677 of record NZ_CAJHBS010000024.1, on the reverse strand, counting down.
ATCGTTGGTGATATTAAGCACTCACGCGTGGCACGCTCTGATATCAGTGCATTGCAAACACTAGGTGTGACAGACATCCGTGTTTGTGCGCCGCGTACTCTACTACCCAAAGGTATTGAGCGTTTTGGCGTGCAAGTATATGAAAACATGGACGAGTGTGTCACCGACTGTGATGTGATCATGGGATTAAGAATACAAAATGAGCGTATCGGTTCGCCGCTATTGGCCTCCTCAAGTGAATACTATAAGCATTATGGAATCACGCCAGAGCGAGTAGCTCTCGCTAAACCTGATGCACTAGTGATGCATCCGGGGCCGATGAACCGCGGTGTTGAGATTGCCTCTAGTGTGGCTGATGGCGCGCAATCCGTTATCTTAAAGCAGGTAAATAACGGCATTGCCATTCGCATGGCAGTCTTATCACTTGCGATGGAAGGTCAACGCGCTCATCAAGCGGCTGGCAAATAATAGGCTGCCGAGCGACTTATTCTCATTTATTTAATTTTATTGATACGGTAATAACGTTATGTCTACCATGCTTAATACGGATGCACCCATTCTTGACCATTTACCAAAAGTATTTAAAGATGCATTGCCGCAAACTGCAACAGAAAAACTATCTACACTCGATTCTGACCGTGAGATGTGGTTATTGCCACCACTAGTAGATCTATGCGCGCGTTTGCGTGAGCCAGGCCAGCAGCAACACGGTACGCTAAAATCAGAAGGCAGCGCTGCTCATGGTAATGGATTTTTGCATGTGGTGACGCCACCTGATACCAATCCTATTTTAGAAAATGGCTCACTCTTAAAAGGTTTACGTGAGCGTGCCTTGAGTGATGGCGGGATTTACTTGCATATTTTGGGTGCATTGACCACAGGGTTAGAGGGCGAACGACCATCTAATATCGCAGGGCTTAAAAAGGGCGGCTGTATTGCGGTATCTAATGCGCGTAGACCTTTTCGTAATGACTTAGTATTGCTACGTACACTAGAATACGCGGCGACTTTTGGTATGAAAGTATTCTTTTATCCTGACGAGCCAAGTCTGTCTGGAGATGGCGTGGCACATGAGGGCTATATTGCTTCTTATCATGGTCTACAAGGGATTCCTTGGATTGCAGAAACGGTTGCACTGTCTACGCAGCTATTGATGGTTGAAGAGACTGGAATCGCTGCTCATTTTAGCCAGTTGTCATGTAAGTCTTCCATCGAGCTCATGCGCTGGGCAAAAGACAAAGGTCTGCCTGTTACGTGCGATGTTGCGATGCATCAGCTTTATCTAACTGATGACAATCTTGAAGGCTTTAATGCTCAGGCGTACGTGTTGCCACCGCTACGTAGTAATACGGATCAGCAGGCAATCCGCCGTGGATTAAAGGATGGCACTATCGATGCTATCTGTAGTCATCACGAGCCACTGAATAGTACCGCCAAAAAAGCACCATTTGCTGAAAGTACGCCAGGTATCTCAAACTTTGATACGTTTATGGCGCTAGCTTGTCAGCTGGTAAATGACGAGGTATTAACACTCTCGCAACTGGTAGACAAAATCTGCCTAAATCCTGCAAAAATCGCAGGTATTAGTGAGCAGTATGAAGCTATCGGCGGTGCAGTATTGGTCGATCCTAACCTTGAGTGGCAAGTAACCGCGCAATCGATGCTATCGAGTGGTAAGAACACGCCGTTTTTCAATCAGCAGTTGCAAGGACGTGTTGTGGAGACATTCTTTGGCTAATTTGCCCCAACAGGATGACCGTCTGCCGCCATCCTCGAAGGATAAAGGGGTTACCATGAATGGTCAGCAAGAAAAATCGCGCAGTACGGCGAGTGAGTCTATCAAAGCAGTGGCCATTTATGAGGTAGTGAAAGGTGTTGGTGCGTTACTAGGAGCAGGGGCATTATGGTGGTGGCATACCAATCTTGAGCATTGGCTGACGACGGCAACCGTTACTTGGCAGCGCAGCTTCGGCCATATGCTTGCCCCGCAAATCGATAGTGCCGTACGTATTGCTCAGCAGGCAAGTAAAAACTGGCCGATGTTTTTATTATTGATATTTGCTTACGCCAGTTTGCGCTTCCTAGAAGCCTATGGCTTATGGCATGACAAAACATGGGCATATTGGTTCGGGGTGTTAGGCTATGGGGTATTTATTCCTATAGAAATCTACTATCTGATCGTTAGCCCATTTGACTGGTTTAAGCTTGGAATATTGGTTTCTAATCTGCTCATTATTATTGTGGTTTATCGCAATATGAAACGAAAGGGCTTGATATAACGTTTAAATTTAAGTCAAAAAATCCAGCATAAGACAAGTATCTGATGCTGGATTTTTTGTGCCTGCTATATTTTTAGCTTATACGTCTACTGGTTTTTCATCCGTACGAATGCTCTTGGCGACTTTACCGACGCTTAGACCTTGTACCAAGATGGAGAAAATCACCACCGCATAAGTGAGTGCCAATAGAATCTCTCGTTCAGCCCCGATCGGTAACTGTAATACTAGCGCGACTGAGATACCACCACGTAAACCGCCCCAAGTCAAAACTTTCCATGCGCCCGTAGGCAGATCAAGCTGACGATGAAAGGTCTTGGTCGTCATGCCTACCACGATAAATCTGGCAACGAGCGCAATCAAAATCGTCAAACCGCTCGCAATAAATAAATTGCCTGAATAAGCAATCATGACCACTTCTAGACCGATGAGCACAAACAAAATGGCGTTTAAAATCTCATCAATCAATTCCCAGAACAAATCAATATAGTGCCGTGTCTTATCACTCATGGCTAGCTCGCGACCTCGATTACCGACCATCAGACCCATCATGACCATGGCGAGTGGCCCTGATAAGTGCCAATGACTGGCCAGCGCGTAGCCACCGATGACACCTGCTAATGTTAATAGCACTTCTTCTTGATAGCTATCAATACTTTTGAGTAAGTAATACAAAATCGCACCAAGTACCAGTCCGAATACAACGCCGCCACCAGCTTCAACCGCTAATGTATGTGCGACATAGTTGGCAGTAGGAATATCACCGCTAGATAAAATCCCTAGTAATAAAACGAAGATGACCACGCCGATACCATCATTGAACAATGACTCGCCAGCGATGACGGTCTCGATACTTTTTGGAGCGCCTGCTGATGAGAGAATGCCCATGACAGCAATAGGATCGGTAGGGGAGATAAGCGCACCAAATAACAGGCACCAGAGAAACGGTAAGCCGAAACCGAATAGCGGCAGCATAAAGTAAATCGCGGTCGCAATGAGCATCGCCGATATGATCGTACCAAGTCCGGCAAGGATACCAATAGGTAGCTTGTAGCGTCTTAAGTCACCAATATTGACGTGTAATGCACCTGCGAATAGCAACATCGACAGCATGCCGTCTAAGAGCACTTCGGTAAAATCAAGTTGCTCCAATAAACTGACTTCGTAATCAATCAGTTGATCAAACCCTAAGAAGCCCAAAAATATCGCACCGATTGACAGTAAGATAGAGATGACCATGACACCGATAGTGGTCGGCAAACCAATAAAACGGTGATTAATATAAGTTAACGAAGCGGTAATCGACAAAAATATGGCGCTAATTTCTAGAATGGTGAGGCTGGTTGCAGATGCCATAAAAAGTAGGTCTCGTATAAATATAAAAAGTATCTAAAGCACAGGGCTTATAGGGACGTTATAAGTGTTGCTAGCTATAGGGGTTGTGTTTATAAGTGATGTATTTATAAAGGCTGGTATTGCCATATATTTAAACAGTTAATTGCTCATGTCATTAACTAGACTGTGTCTGTAACGCTTGACGAATATCGGCTTCAAAATTACTCACGTAATTAAAATGCTTGTGCTGCGCATCATTATCAAGGATAAATTGCTTTGCTTGTTCGCACATAGCGACCAAATCATCGACCAACTCTTGATAATTTAAATTCTCTTCTCCGGCGCGCTGAATCAGATGCAATTCATGTAATAGCGTTTGCTGCTGCGCGCTGTTTACCCGTGCATAGTTCAGATTGACCATTGCCTGACATAGTGCTTTTAAGACCATTAGGTCAGCAGCTGCATAACGACGTATCTCACCAAGTGATACATTGATAAAGTCAGAAATTTTGGGGATATGAGTCACTAGCGCCAATATGGCCAGTCGCTTCTGTTTGATAGTATTTTCAGAGCTATCGTTAGTGTCTGACTGCGGTATGTGAAAATGATAAGGGCTTGGTGGCTGACGACGCATCATAATACTCAGACAGCTGGTTAGAGACTGGACGCAATTGACCGCAGTTTTTGGATCATTGATACCAGGGGATAGTGCGCGTACAGCAATTTCCGTCATTTGACCTAAGCTATATGCAATGTCGTTAGAGTGCGCCAATCGTTGCTCAAGTCGCAGGCAATTTGCAAGACGTTGCCAAAACAGTCCATCAGGCGCTCGCGGTATCACTGCCAGATGCGGGGTTGCTGTCTTCTGTTGGTTATTTGGATGAGATTCAGGTCGCTGATAAAAGTAGCCAATGACGTTTTTGTCAGTGACGTAATTACCGAGGTTGACATGCATCTGTACCACGCCACCATAATCCTGTGACAGCGCAATCAATGACTCAAGATAAATCTGCTGTAAATAACCTGAATTTGGTGAATAAATCGGCATAGCAGGCCAGTTTTGGAACTGCTCGATATCATGGTGCTCAGCATCGCGTTGATGTTGAATATCACATCGATCATTATACCAATAGTAAATGTTTGCAATCGCATCGTTGCTAGCATTTTGAATGACGTGTGACGCTTGAATAGCATGTACCATATGCTGTACAAAATAAACTAAAAGCAGCGCACAGATAATCGCCATGATAATAGCAAAAGTTACTGCCAATTGCGGCACACCAAAAGCTACGTCAGACTTATGGATAGACTTCAATACCAGTAAGCTATAGCTAAATGTACCGATAAAAGCGCCAAGGACAAACTGATTTGGAGTGTCAGTCAAAAAGTTACGTAGTAGTCTTGGACCAAACTGTGAGGATGCCATCGACAGGACGGCGATTGTAATCGAAAATGTCGTACCCGCCACGCCCAGTACCGCACCAGCGATGGCGGTCATAATCGCGCGCGCCGCCTCGTCATCACCAGTAAAAGCAAAGGAGATCTCTTTTACGGTTTCACGATCAAAATGCTGATCAATCGCGACTAGTAAAGGAGCAAGCAAAATACCGACGATGACACAAGCGGTTGGAATAAACCAATAAGAGCCAATCAGCCATTGCCACAAGTTATTTAAGCGATCAGGCAAGTCGGTCAGCGTTTGTATTGACCACAACTTAGTGAACTGCTTAAGCCTGTTTTGACCTGCATTGATCGTACGTGTCCAGACACTGTCTCCATCATTTTTATTCACTGTGATGAGCCTTAGGGTTATCTGCTTCTGTAATAATAGCGTTTTTGTGCGTACGTCTGCTCATATTTGTCTCAGCATGACTCTCACTAGTCCCTAGAGGTATGATGGCTTCATTGTCGTGATCGTCATACTCAATATCACTGTCTTTATCATAAGCCATAGGCTCTAGGTGCGGTGAGGCTTCAATATTTGAATCATTACCGTTATAAATATTCTCATTATGTCTATCTAGATTATCATGTCGTTGTACATTTTCAGTGGCGGTAGAGGTTTTTCTAAATAGCTTACGGTCATCGCCATGCTTACTAGTAGATTGTTTACGCGGTTCGCTATTGGCAAAGATAGCATTTAGCGGCAGATGCAGTTGCTGTTTGGCGTACGCCTCAGTATTTTCAAAGCGTTTTACCAGTAAACTTAGCCAAGGTTTTTGACCTTCCAATTTCATCTCATCCAACTCATCCTTGATAGGAAGTGGGTAGGGCAAGGTACGATAAAAGTCCCATAACGTCATCCTACTCAGGTCTTTTTTGAGTACATAGTCGTCATCATCTGTCATGGTAATCAGATTGCTGTCTTGTAGGTAGTTGATATAGGTATACCATTTTGGCAGCTCTTTGCGACCTAAGACATTACGCAGTGCTTGCTCGCTAACAGCTTCACCTTTTAAGTGGTGGGTATAAACCAAATTCAACATGTCTAACAAGCTGAGTAACGGGTGACGAGGGTAGACTTCTTCTGTCTCAAAAATCGTCAAGGTATAGCTGATTTCAACGCCTAATAAAATCAAATTCCACGACAGATAAATCCATAGTAGAAAAATAGGCAAGGCAGCAAAAGCGCCGTAAATCGCTTCATAGCTAGTAAAGTTAGCCATCACTGTACCAAACAGATGCTTCATTAATTCAAAGACAATGGCCACGAACACGCCAGCGATGGCTGCATTTTTTGCTGGTACGCGCGCCTTTGGAATAAACCAGTACATACCGATAAAACCCGCCATCGTAATACCAATCGATGCCATTTGTACCCAAAAGCTCCAGTCGATACCGTAGCCAGCAATTTGACGATTAAGAAAACTCAGACTCTGTACAGTACTTGAAGCGATAAAAGCGGTGCCCAATACCAATGGTCCCAAAGTAACGATAGTCCAATAACGCAGCATGCTTTTGATGCCACCAGAGCGATCTTCTACTCGCCAGATTTGATTAAAGGCACGCTCAATGGTGGTCAAGGTCATGATGGTGGTAAAAAATAGCACCATCGCACCGATGATGGTTAGATTGGAGGATTTTTCGGCGAAGTCATTGATATACTCACTGACTTGCATGCTCGATTGCGGCAATAAGTTGCTATAAATGACCTCGTATATCTGCGCTCTGACGGATGCCAGTGCCGGTACAGATGATAAAATCATCAGTAATACCGTTAATACAGGCACGATCGACAGCATAGTCGTGTAGGTTAGCGATGCTGCTTTTTGCTGACAGTTGTCTTCAAAAAAATGTCGAACCAAAAATCGCAAGAATTGAAACCAGCGTTGTTGTAGAAATGGCAGTTTTTGTGAGAATTTTTCCATGTCGACCATTAAGCAAAAGTAAGAGTGACAATAGTGTAACAAAGATGAACGGTTATCATCTGCGGTTTAATTGTGTCAAAATGCACCGCGTAGCACATCAGATACAATATAAGTTAGGTTATCAATCATGGGTATTTGCATGACAGTGAATGACTCGGGCATAATGTGCACATATTCTACAATGCCAGTTAGTCATATATTTCGCCGCATTTTTGGTGGCCAGTACGACTAACGATTTTATAAGGAAGCTTTGCTAATGAGTCAGACCGACCCTTATGTTTTGGTGCTTTATTATTCTAATTACGGTACGACTAAGACATTAGCATATGCTATCGCTCAAGGTATTGAAGATGCTGGCATGACTGCGCGTATCCGTACGGTACCGACAGTGGCACCTGAAACCACGTCAAGTAAGCCTGCGATACCTGATGAGGGTGATTTGTACTGTACGATGGACGATCTCAAGGACTGTAGCGGTCTAGCGCTTGGTAGCCCAACGCACTTTGGTAATATGGCTGCACCCATGAAGTATTTTTGGGATAATACCGTGACCCTATGGCTGGCAGGGAACCTACAAAACAAGCCTGCATCGGTGTTTACGGCGACAGGCTCTATGCATGGTGGCCAAGAAACGACATTGTTGACGATGATGTTGCCGCTGATGCATCACGGTATGGTCATCGTAGGTGTGCCCTATGCAGAGCCAGCATTGAACCGTACTCATCGCGGCGGCACGCCTTATGGTGCCAGTCATGTCAGCGGTGCATCACATGATCAGCCTATATCTACTGACGAGCGAGATTTGGGTATTGCGCAGGGTCGCCGTTTAGCGATTACTGCAGCTGCATTAGCAAAGGCTGATTGGGGCCGATAAGCAACTTTTATAAACCTGCTGTCTAGAATCGTCTGAGTCTCAAAGTCTATGACTGAATGTTTATAACCACCTGATTATAAGCAAGTGGTTATAACAAAGAGCTACTTATTCATCTTCAGCAGTATATTATTCATTTAGGAAATCAAAATATCTAATGGCCACAATCCGCCCTAATACAAAGCCTCTTAAAACGGTTAAGCCTATCGCACCTATTTCACAGCGCTTGAAGGTTACGTGGTTAATTTGGCTCGTTTATAGACTGCTCGGATTGCCTATCTTTATTAGTATCTTTAATCCTAGTAGCCCTGATATCGTTGGCGGTATTGCTTGGCAGGCATTATGGCTAGTGCCCGCGTTGATTCTGACGCCATGGATATTGCGTGGTCGTTCACCTTATGCATTGTTGATAAGTAGTATGTTTACCTTGGTATATTTGGGTGCGAGTGGCGTGGTGCTGTTTACTCGTATATATGGCAGTAGCTGGGCAGAAATCGCTGTGTACTTAGCGGATTTCTTACTATTGCTTGCCATTAATGTTTGGCTATTTATTCTGCTCAAACGTTTGCCTTCGATGAACAACGTTGTGAAGAAACCTCGTCAATAATTGAAATTACCTGAAGCCTAATAAATTATACCTATCAATCTAAAACCATAAAAAAGCGGCACTCCATCTAGAGCGCCGCTTTTTTGTTTATAACGTTAAAAATAAGTAGATTAGTTAATCTTAGTCAATTCTAAATCCATTTTCTTACCATCGTTAATTTGGCTAACTTTAACTGGCATATAGTCTAAGCTTGGAGCTAACCAAAAGCTGGTAGAGCGGCTGTCGTCATCGTGGACACGGTCAACACGTACCGTATCAAAGGTACCCGCTGGTACGGTAATCTTAGTGCTGCCTGATTTTTTAAATGGCGTCTTCTCAATTTTGTCTTTTTTCGCCATGTAGTAGTTACCAGAGAATTTACCGTTTAATAAGTCCTGACGAATCTGTACCTCAAGACTTAAATCATCAAAGGCTTGCTGCGACATATTCATAGTCGTCGACTTGCCTTTATAGTTACTGGTGACTTTTTTGCTGCTTGGGTTGAAATCTAGTTTGTGCGTGCGACCCATGCCAAGTAATTTGTAAGTGGTGCTCGCTTGCGTGGGGCTGACATTGTTACCGTTAATTGTAAAGGTGCTATTTTGTGAGGCCCTAGCCACACCAGCGACGCGCGCCTTAACGTTGTATTTCCAAGTATTACCAGATTTACTTAACGTACGAGTTGCTGTGCCTTTGTATTTGTCCTCAACGGTAAAGCTATAACTGGCCGTTGATGGTTGAATAGTTTTTGCGCTAGCAAGGGTAGGTGCGGTCATACTCAAAGCTCCAACGGTAGAGATACTGATGCCTGTCACTAAGGCAGATAAAAATTTAGATGGACTGCGTTTTGCGTTATTAGCATTATCAACATTGTCGCTTGATGACTTTTTGTACATTGATGAAAAACTCATAGATACCCCTTCATTAATTTATTGCCGATATAGCAACTTTTTTCGTTCGTTCTTATTATGTTTACCAGACCTATAATGGTCATACGCTGTTACATTTTCAAGCGTGATGTCATACCGCTTCGTGTAGTGCTTGTAGCAAATGTTTCTATAGCTAATTTGGCATTGGTCAAAATATAAATTCAGCTCGCTAATATTTCTAAATATTCCTACTTCTTGTTCCTTATTTGAATAGCATATCGGCTTTACTAAGCCTCATTCATTTATATGAAACGTTGATTGATCAATTTTTGCAAAATAATCTTGTAAATTTTTGGGCTTTACACTTGAACCGAACTCACCTTGCCCCCACTTTTTGTTACAAGCTCAAGGCTTATCTATAAAGCGTTGTTTTTGGCAGTGTTCCCTATAGATACTGGTATTGAGACTATTAATTCAAATAAACCCTTTATTCAAACAACTAATTTTTGGAGTCATATCGATGAACATTCGTCCTTTACATGACCGTATTGTCGTCCGCCGTATAGAAGAAGAAACAAAGACTGCTGGTGGTATCTTGCTTCCTGGTTCAGCACAAGAGAAACCTTCACAAGGTGAAGTGCTTGCAGTTGGTAATGGTCAAGTTCGTGACAACGGTGAAACTCGTGCGTTAGATGTAAAAGCTGGCGACAAAGTTTTGTTCGGTCAATATGCTGGTCAAACCGTAAAGGTTGACGGTGAAGAACTATTGATTATGAAAGAGTCTGATGTATTGGGTGTGCTAGAAGGCTAGTCCTTTTGAGTATTATTTTATACTCAGCACATTTTGATAGCAGTTTCTGATAATCGCTTTTGATAAGCAACTATCAAATCAATCAATTGTATTCTCATACTTATAATAGTGGAGTAATTTAACATGGCAAAAGACGTAAAATTCGGCATTGATGCCCGTAAACAAATGATGGACGGCGTAAACGTTCTAGCAAACGCAGTACGTGTAACACTAGGCCCTAAAGGTCGTAACGTTGTTATCGACAAATCATTTGGCGCACCTACCATCACTAAAGATGGTGTTTCAGTTGCCAAAGAAATCGAGCTAGAAAACAAATTCGAAAACATGGGTGCTCAGCTTGTTCGCGAAGTTGCTAGCCGTACTAATGATGTTGCTGGTGATGGTACAACGACTGCGACCGTATTGGCTCAGTCAATCCTGCAAGAAGGCATGAAGTCAGTCGCCGCTGGCATGAACCCAATGGATTTGAAACGCGGTATCGACAAAGCCGTTCGCGCAGCTGTGCAAGAAATCCATAACCTATCAACGCCAGCTGATGACGAAAAAGCCATCGCGCAAGTAGGTTCTATCTCTGCTAACTCAGACACCAAAATTGGTGAGCTGATCTCGCAAGCGATGCAAAAAGTGGGTAAGCAAGGTGTTATCACTGTTGAAGAAGGTTCAAGCTTCGAAGATACCCTAGAAGTTGTTGAGGGTATGCAGTTTGACCGTGGTTATATCAGCCCGTACTTTGCTAACAAGCAAGACAGCTTGACTGCTGAATTTGAAAACCCATATATCCTATTGGTTGACAAAAAAATCAGCAACATCCGTGAGATCGTTCCATTACTTGAGCAAGTCATGCAGCAGAGCAAGCCATTGCTTATCATTGCTGAAGACGTAGAAAACGAAGCGTTGGCAACCCTAGTTGTAAATAACATGCGTGGCGGTTTGAAAACTTGTGCCGTTAAAGCACCAGGTTTTGGCGATCGTCGTAAAGCAATGCTAGAAGATATCGCAACGCTAACTGGCGGTACTGTAATCTCCGAAGAGATTGGTCTAAGCCTAGAGACTGCTACTCTAGAGCAATTGGGTACTGCGAAAAAAGTCACTGTTGGTAAAGAGAACACTGTTATCGTTGATGGCGCTGGCAACAAAGCTGACATCGAAAACCGTGTTGAGTCTATCAACCGTCAAATCGCAGAGTCTACTTCTGATTACGACAAAGAAAAGCTACAAGAGCGCGTTGCGAAATTGGCAGGCGGCGTAGCAGTTATCAAAGTCGGTGCAGCAACTGAAACTGAAATGAAAGAGAAGAAAGACCGTGTTGATGATGCGCTACATGCGACTCGTGCAGCGGTTGAAGAAGGCGTTGTACCTGGCGGCGGTGTTGCCTTAGTTCGTGCAATGAATGCATTGTCTGAGCTAAAAGGCGATAACGACGACCAAGACGCTGGTATCAACATTCTACGTCGTGCAATGGAAGCGCCATTACGTCAAATCGTCACCAACGCTGGTGAAGAAGCTTCAGTCGTAGTGAACGCAGTAAAAAATGGCACTGGTAACTACGGTTATAATGCTGCTTCTGGCGAATACGGCGATATGCTTGAGATGGGTATCCTTGATCCAGCCAAAGTATCTCGTTCAGCACTAGAGAACGCGGCGTCTGTTGCTGGCTTAATGCTTACCACTGAAGCGATGATTACTGATTTACCACAAGGTGATGATGGTATGGCTGCTATGGGCGGCGCTGGTGGAATGGGCGGTATGGGTGGAATGGGCGGCATGATGTAATTTTACTTCTGCTGCAAAGCGATTTATCTTTGTCAGATACGCTCAATGTACAATAAGTACTATTTTTGCTTATCTTCCTCGGTAAATCGTTTTTCGCTAAAAGTATGATTTTGTCATAAAGTCTATTTGACTATTAAAAGCTCTGTTATCGAAAGATAGCAGGGCTTTTTTTTGTTTGATTTAAAGTAATAATTAATATTGTGCAGAAAATCAAAATAGGGATAACTGATTAAAATTACCCATTACTTAATAATATTAGTATTACTAATATTAATTTAAATTTTCAATTAATAATTTATTAGGATATAGTTGATATAGCGAATATATTCGCTAATAGTGTTTTAACTTAGAAGGAATAAATTAATCCAAAAGGAATTCAAAATGAAGATTTTATCGATTGCGATGGTAGCATCAACCCTAGTGTTGGCTTCTGCTAGTAGTTCAGCTGATCCTAGTTTAGATAGGTTTAAAATGCAAAAGCCGATGGAGATGTCTAGCGTTACTCATTCTAAAGTTATGCAGTTATCGTTTAAGAATAAAGAGCGCTACACAAGCGAAAAAGAAATTTATGAAAAAGTGATGAGAGGTGCCAAAGCAAACGGCTTTGAGCTTAAAGAAGTAGAAGCAATGAAAATCGCTCACATCGTTGACGGCGCTTTGGACAATGAGCCACCAGAAGCGGCTTCTATTAATATAAAAGTTACTATCCATTAGACCTCTTGCAAAAGTCATAGGTTAAGCTCGAAATTAACAACACCGGCGAATAGCTTCATTCTAAGATCATAGCG
>NZ_CAJHBS010000023.1 GCF_904846705.1 Psychrobacter sp. Pi2-52 | reverse complement strand
ATATATTATTTATCCAAAAATACTTATGTAAATAAGAAAGCAGAGACTCAAAAATAGAGTAGCTGCTTTTTTTTATTATCTTTAAAACTGATTGAAAACTATCTCGTTAGATATTTATTCAAATAATGATGATAGCGTTTGGTGAGTTTTTTTATTCGTATACGATCAGAAATCAATGAGAAAATTGGCGACGCATTTGGTTTGGGATATTTTCCTTGTCCCATGCGTTGTAATTGTCGCTTGATGACGGCCATTGTAGCAACCGCACTTAAGGTTTTATCTTTCCAGCGTACCACAGGATTATGGGCACTAAGCATACTGTCATTTTTCCAGTCATTTGGTAGAGACGGGTTCATGGCTAATGCGGTTCCCATACCAACCACTTCAATCCCTTGCGCCAGTACATCTTCTGCGACAGTCAATCGTCTAACGCCACCTGTCGTCATGATAGGCATGGTAGCGACTTGAGCAATCTCTTTTGCGAAATCTAAAAAGTAAGCTTCTCGTTGCAACGTGCGACCATCTGCTGTGCTGCCTTGCATGGCTGGGCTTTCGTAGCTGCCACCTGATAGTTCAACCAAATCTACGGCCAATTCATTCATCGCTGAAATAACCACTTTGGCATCATCTGCATCAAATCCTCCGCGCTGGAAATCGGCTGAGTTTATCTTCACAGCGACTGCAAAGGTAGGCGCAACTTGAGCACGAACGGCTTTGATTACTTCGATCAATAGTCGCATACGATTCTCAACCGAGCCGCCGTATTCATCTTTACGTTTATTGGTAAGCGGTGATAAAAATTGAGAAATTAGATAGCCATGGGCGGCATGAATTTGCACACCATCGAAGCCAGCTTGTTCTGCTTTTAAGGCACTATCGGCAAACCGCTGTATCAGTTGCTCGATATCTTGCTGCGTCATCGCACGAGGTTTGCCAAATAGATGAGAGTGCTTGCCCAAGTCAATTGCCACGTCAGAAGGTGATAGCACATCACCGCCCATAGCAGCATATACTTGACGACCAGGATGATTGAGCTGCATCCAAATCTGCGTATCGTTGTGCTTAGCAGCATTTGCCCACGCTCTAAAAGGCGCTATCTCACTGTGTTTGTCTAATACGACCCCACCAGGCCCTGTCATAGCGCGGCCATCGACCATCACGTTTCCCGTGATTAACAGGCCTGTCCCGCCTTCTGCCCAGTTTTTGTATAGACGGAGCAGAGTAGGGCCAGGGACTTGACCGACATCAGCCATGTTTTCTTCCATGGCAGCTTTCGCTAAGCGGTTGGGTAATGTAGCGCCACAAGGCAGCACTAAAGGAGAGAATACAGGTGATGTCATGATAGTGGCCTAAAAGTGGTTTTGTGAAGCATGAGTTCTACTATGGGTTTGGCTATAGACATATGGTTTAAATGACTATAACCTTATAGCTAAGATATTCGCTGTCGGTAATTGACCATTATCATCACATTTTTTTGGCACAATAGCACCTAAGGTAAATTACTGGTGTGTCGATATAATTATCTATTGAATAGGAATACCTCTGCATTGAATGTATTAACACAAGATTTGACAGTCCCAGTAGAATCTAAACGTGAGCTGGCAAAAGCCAAGACTCGGCGTGCGTTATTAAAAAGTGCCTTGCGGTTGTATAGTTCGGAAGGTGCTCAGGGCATGAGCATGAATAAAGTTGCCAAAGGTGCAGGGATTGCACAGCCCAGTTTTTACAATCATTTTGAGAGCCTAGAGGCGCTGCAAAACGAGCTGAGCACCCAACTAAAAGACAATTATCTATCCCCGATGCGACTGGCATGGGTCAATATGCTCAAAGATTATGATGTGTTGAGTAAAGATCAGTTTAATCAGCAATGTCGACAATGCCTGATTATGATTTTTGATTCTGCATTTGAGAATATCGCATTGTTTCAACACTTACTCGAAGACCGTCCTAGATTTAGTGACAGTATAGAAAACCAGTCATCATTAAATAATGGACTGGGCAATCTGATTACCGAAATACAAGAAGAATGGACAGAGATATTTATTCAAGGATTGCAATTATCCAATCGTACTTGCGAGCGTAGTGCTGTCAATCTATGCGTCGATATGGCGGCGGCACAGGTACATGAGTTGATATTGGGCTGTCATCAGCAGCGTTACTCAAGACAACAAGCGATTGCCACGTTGAGTATCAGTTTTGACGCACTGTTCGCCAATTTTTTGCACGGAAGCAATACTAGTCAGTAGTGATAATAAGCAAAAATTATTGTCATGAAATCTAGAACAAAAAACACAACAGGGAGAGTGACTATGGCCACAACCACGGCTGAACCAACGTTAGGCGAAGCGCAAACGCACTTTAGAACTTGTACATTGTGCGAGGCGATGTGCGGTGTCGAAATAAAACATGATGGCGAAAAAGTCTTGTCGATTAAAGGGGATAAAAACGATCCCTTTTCGCAAGGCTATATTTGTCCGAAAGCCACTGCTTTACAAGATTTACACGAAGATCCTGACCGTTTACGTCAGCCGGTAGAGAGAACGGCAGACGGTTGGAAATCTATTAGTTGGCCAGAAGCGTTGGATAAAGTTGCCGCAGGTATTCAATCCATACAACAAAAGTATGGTCAAAATGCGTTGGGTGTTTATCTAGGTAACCCTAACGTACATAACATGGGTGGTATGTTGACCATCAAGCAACTGCTTACCAGCTTAAAGACGCGCAGTCGTTTTTCTGCCACTTCTATCGACCAGCTGCCACATCATATTATTAGTATGCATCTGTTTGGTCACATGCTGCGTATCCCAGTTCCTGACGTCAATAACACGCAATACATGCTTATCATCGGTGGCAATCCGTTGGCTTCTAACGGCAGTATCATGACTGCGCCCAATATGCGTCAAAAGCTAAAAGATATCAAAGCGCGCGATGGCAAGGTAGTAGTGGTTGATCCAAGACGTACCGAAACTGCCGACATCGCCAGCGAACACCACTTTATTCGTCCAGCGACGGACGTATTGCTGCTATTAGCTATGCTCAATGAAATCTATACGCAGGGTTATGCCAAGCTCGATACTAGAGTGGCAGCCTTGGCACCAGAGATCGATCGACTTGCTTTATTTGCTGAACAATATGCGCCTGAGTCAGTTGCAGACATCATGGGTATTACCGCAGCCGAAATCAAACGTATCGTCAAAGAGTTTTGTGAAGCGGAAAGCTCAGTTTGTTATGGTCGCATGGGCATCTCAGTGCAAGAGTTTGGTTTGCTCAGCCAATATCTATCTATGGTCATCAATATCATCACGGGTCGTTTAGATGAAGTGGGCGGACTCATGTTCCCAAATCCTGCCGTAGATGTTGTGAATAGCTCAGGCCCGGGCTATTTAGGTAAACGTCATAGTCGCGTCAGCAACTTGCCAGATTTTAATGGTGAGTATCCAGTGGTTGCGATGGCAGATGAGATGTTGGTAGAAGGGGAAGGCCAGTTAAAGGGATTCGTTACGGTCGCTGGCAATCCGGTTCTGAGTACCCCAAAT
The DNA here is from genome assembly GCF_904846705.1 of Psychrobacter sp. Pi2-52. Lineage (GTDB taxonomy): Bacteria > Pseudomonadota > Gammaproteobacteria > Pseudomonadales > Moraxellaceae > Psychrobacter. The sequence continues at coordinate 52,870 of NZ_CAJHBS010000023.1, read as the reverse complement.
GGCGAAAAGTTGGATGAAGCATTATCTCAGTTAGAGTTTATGGTGTCGCTTGACTACTTTGTGACTGAGACCAGTCGCCATGCCAATATCATTTTGCCGCCTGTATCGCCATTAGAGCGCGACCATTATGACATTACTTTTAATGGTTTTGCCGTGCACAATGTCGCCAAATACTCGCCTGCTTTGTTTGATAAAACCGACGACACCAAGCATGACTGGGAGATTTATTTAGGACTGGCAGAGCGCTTAGATAAAGATGCGCCAGAAGCAACGCAAAAAGAACGTGCCGCGACAAAAGCATTTGGTCCTAAGTTCTTGTTAGAGCAAGGCCTAAAGTATGGACCTCATAAGGAGGTGACATTTGAAGCCTTAGTCGAAAATCCACATGGTATCGATTTGGGTCCACTACATCGTATGTTGCCAGAGGCCATTAAACACGCCGATAAACAAATTCATCTTCATGTTGATTTTTATCAGTCAGATTTGGCACGTGTTAAAGAAATGGTGCAACAGTACAACAGTAATGAGATTTTGCTAATCGGTCGTCGTCATGTACGTAGTAACAACTCATGGTTGCACAATAGCCATCGATTGGTAAAAGGTAAGTCTCGCTGTACATTGATGTTGCATCCGCAAACGGCAGCGCAACATGGCATTGTAGACGGTCAAGATGTCAGAGTAACTTCTCGAGTGAGTAGCGTGGTCATTGTAGCAGAAGTGACGGATGAGCTGATGCCAGGAGTGGTCAGCATTCCGCATGGCTTTGGTCACGGTCGTAAAGGGGTTAAGCAAAAGATTGCGCAAGCGCATGCAGGTGTCAGTGTTAATGATTTGACCGATGAGACGTTGATTGATCAGTTGAGTGGTAATGCCGCCGTTAACGGTGTGCCTGTGCAATTAGAAGCATTGGATATGGGTGTTGATGGTTTATCTGCTGCTACAGACAATGTAGCAGAAGGCGCACTAGCATAAAATTAATGATAAGTTTGTAGAAATACAAAAAAGGCGTTCACGTAAAGTGAGCGCCTTTTATTGTTTGTAATCTGCATATATCACTGATCTGATTAAACGCTCATACCGATAAAATCAAAATCGACATTCGGGGTTTCGCCTTGGATTAATAAACTAAGGGCCTTTGCAGAACCGCAAGAGTGTGTCCATCCCAATGTGCCATGCCCAGTGTTAAGCCATAAATTATCAAAAGTGGCTGAAGCGTTATGACTGCCATGTTTGACTTGACCGCAGTGCGCGCGACCAATTAAAGGTACGTTCGATGGGGTCATCGGGCGCAGTCCTGTCCAATATTGCACCGAGTTTGCGATGATACCTTTTGGAAATAATTGCTGCACACGCCGAGTGATGGCTTCACAGCGCGTAGCATTTAGGTCTAGGTTATAGCCATTGAATTCAGCCGTACCAGCGACTCGCAATTTGTCACCCAGTCGTGAGGTGACTAGCTTAAACTCATCATCAATCAAGCTCACAAAAGGCGCTAAATGCGGCGCTCGTGGGTTAACAGTATAAGTAGCCGAATAACCTTTTGCTGGAAATATTGGCGCGTGTATTCCCAAAGGATTTAGCAGAGGTACGCTATAGCTGCCAAGTGCTAATACATAGGTATCAGCCGTAAAGGTTTGGGCATTTTCACCTGCTGGGCGAATGGTGACACTGTGCACGTGCGGGCGCGAAGAGTCTGTATCGGTATTTAGTGCCAAAATTTCAGTATCATATAAAAACTGTACGCCAGCATCGATGCAGCGCTGCGCTAACCGTTGAGTAAATAGATGGGCATTGCCAGACTCATCACGACTGGTATAGGTTGCTCCAGTGAGCTTATGCGCAATTGGATAAAGGGCTGGTTCTAAATTGACAGCATTATTAATATCAATCACGTAGCGCTCACAACCGAGCGCTTGCATACGTTCGGTTGGCTCGATGGCAGCATCAAACTCTGCCTGATTGGTATAAAAATGCATAATACCGCGCGTCTGTTGCTCGTAATTAATACCGATATCTGCACGCAGCTGTTGTAAAGTATCTCTTGAATATAGACCTAAGCGCACCATTTGCACGAGATTGGCATCGGCTCTATCGGCGCGGCACTCTTGCAGAAACTGCATGGCCCATTTGAGCTGAGCTTTGTCAGCTCGCAAACGATACAGTAGCGGAGCATCCTCTTTAAACAACCACTTGAGCGCTTTCATCGGGGTCGCAGGATTGGCCCAAGGCGTGGCATGTGAGACAGATATTTGACCGCCATTAGCAAATGACGTCTGCATACCTGCCGCCGATTCGCGTTCAATCACGGTCACATCATAGCCAGCTTGACGTAGATACCATGCGGTGGTCACGCCCACCACGCCTGCTCCGAGTACCGCAATATGTGTCATAGGATTCTCTATGCTCATGTTAGTCATGACGGTCGCGCTGTATTAAACTACCGTCACCTTAGCTGCGTCGCTTGCCTGATTCGATGCACTCTTATTTTGGACGAGCAACATCTACTTGTAGTGCAGCTGGCAAGTCCAATATGCTCAAATCGCTTTCTGCCAATTGTTCAGGGCGTGCCACGACCAAAGCGGTAAAGCCATCGTCATTTTTCATCGCATTTACCACTTGGATTTTATCGAGCTTGTCACCTGCGTTTGGTGTCTCACCAGTGCCTTGTACATAATGCAAAAATGCTTTGGGTGCAGATTTAAAGTAGATACGAGCGATGACTTCTTGGCCTAAGTAGCAGCCTTTATCATAGTCCATGCCGCCGCGCTGATGTAGACGCAGCTCTTGCGGTTGAAACTCACCTTGAGTCGCGGCCACAATCCAATAATTACCAGTAGCTAGGCTGCATGCCATCCAAGCCTGCGTATCCTCAGCATTATTATGGTCGTCTTTATGGCTAAAAGTAGGCTCATTTGATAGCACGCAAGGATAAACCGCTGCTGGTGCACTGGTCTCAAATTTAGAAAATGCCCCGTACTTATTAAGATGCGCCTGCAAAGACTCAGCACAATCGCTACTGATGACCACATCATAATGTTTCTCTGCTTGTTTTTTGATCCAGATACCAAACTCAATACGACCTTTTAGGTTACCGATGGCGGCTGCCTGATAGCTAAGCCCGAGCTTGGTAACGTCACAAGTTAATTGCCCTTGCAAGAACTTTTCGGCGTCTTCGCCTTGGATAGTTAATTGCGAAAACTGCGGTACAGCTGCTAGATTTGAAGACTGAGTCATTGTTATTATCCTTCTGATGAGAGCTTACTTATTAGGGCATGTCCCTAATTCAAATGTTTATGACTAAATGGGCTAAAAATGGATATATCTTTAGCAAACGGCGTCAAATAGCTGGCCAATAGCTCGATATTACCTGCGCTATTTTCCTTGTTTGCCTGCGATTTATCTCATTTTTATCGCCATTTTTAAAATAGGGACATGCCCTAATATAGAGGGTAAATCGAATCGATAAAAAATTATATGGGCGCTTTTGTTATTGACAGCATCTGTGCATATAAATCTAAATGTGGCTAAGAAGAGTACCACAAAAAACCCTGTCATAAAAAACGTCATCAATAAGCGATGAGTTAAGTGTTAAATTGGGCATAGCGTTTGATTTTCAAGCGTACAAATTGGTTAAAGATGGCGAGTTACGGTACAATATCAGCTCTACAATTAACCTAATGTACGATGGCTGCCGAGGAAATAATGAGCTTACCAAATTGCCCTAAATGTGATGCTGAATATACGTATGAAGATGGTGCGTTACTGGTATGTCCTATGTGTGCTCATGAATGGACGGCGGCTGAGACTGATGCAGCGCAAGCTGAAAATCAAGACGCAGTTATTCGTGATGCTGTTGGCAATGAGCTACAGGACGGCGATGCGGTGACGGTCATTAAAGACCTAAAAGTCAAAGGCTCTTCACTCGTGATTAAAGTAGGGACGAAAGCAAAAAGCATTCGTCTGTTGCCAGATGCTACTGACGGTCATGATATCGACTGCAAACTTGACGGCTATGGCCCAATGAAGCTTAAGTCTTCTGTGGTCAAAAAAGCTTAAATTGTAAAAACTTCTTGAAAGATTCGATAATAAACAAATATAAAGCAGACGTTTAATCACAAAACATTGTCGTTACAAATGTCGCTATAAGTAGAGAATAATTATGAATACTAAAAACGAACAGCTCTTTGCACAAGCACGTAAACACATCCCAGGTGGTGTTAACTCGCCAGTTCGCGCCTTTGCAGGAGTTGGTGGTACGCCAATCTTTATGCATCGTGCCAATGGCAGCAAAATTTATGATACCGAAGACAACGCCTATATCGATTATGTTGGCTCGTGGGGCCCAATGATTTTGGGTCATGCGCATCCAAAAGTCATCGATGCGGTAAAAAAAGCGGCTGATGATGGTCTAAGCTTTGGTACGCCAACCCCGTTTGAAACCACCGTTGCTGACAAGATTTGTGACATCGTACCTAGTGTTGAAATGATTCGTATGACCAGCTCTGGTACAGAAGCGACCATGAGTGCGATTCGTCTAGCACGTGGTTATACCCAACGTGACAAAATCGTTAAATTTGAAGGCTGTTATCATGGGCATTCAGACAGCCTGCTAGTAAAAGCAGGGTCGGGCATGCTTGATATTGGTGAGCCAACGTCTAAAGGCGTGCCTGCAGACTTTGCTAAGCATACCATTACGATTCCTTATAATGATCCGCAAGCGATTAAGGACTGCTTTGAAAAATGGGGTGAAGAAGTCGCCTGCGTTATCTTAGAGCCTATCGCTGGCAACATGAACATGGTTATCCCGACACAAGAGTTTCATGATACGTTGCGCGCAGAATGTACGGCTAATGGCGCAGTATTGATTTTTGATGAAGTCATGACTGGCTTCCGCGTTGGTCTTGGCGGTGCACAAGCACATTTCGGTATTGACCCAGACTTGACTTGTTTCGGTAAAATCATCGGTGCTGGCTTACCCGTTGGTGCTTTCGGTGGTAAAAAAGAAGTCATGTCTTGCATCGCGCCACTTGGCGGCGTCTATCAAGCTGGCACGTTATCAGGCAATCCACTAGCGATGCGCGCTGGTATCGCTATGTTTGAAGACTTAACGGCAGAAGGTTTCTACGACAAGTTAGCAGCGAAAGTTGATCACCTAGTAGACGGTTTCCAAGCAGCAGCTGACAAACATGGTATTCATCTACGTACCAATAAGCTTGGCGGCATGTTTGGCATGTTCTTTGTTAAAGATAGCGCAACTGAAACACCAAAGAATTTCGATGACGTGACAGAGTGCGATATGGACGTATTCAATACTTTCTTCCACGGTATGCTAGATCGCGGTATTTACTTGGCACCGTCAGCTTATGAAGCAGGATTTATGTCTATCAAACATAGCGATGAAGACATTGATGCGTCAATCAAGGCGGCTGATGAAATATTTGCAGAAATGGCAAAAGCATAGTTTAGCCATGTAAGTTATTAGCTAACTAAAAAGTTAAAGCTTAAAAAACCAGCAAGGTCATCCCGTGATCTTTGCTGGTTTTTTTGTTTATCGATATCTTATTTATAATCATGTTAGGAATAATAATAAGTGTGTCATTTCGCTTATAAAAACAAGATGACATCAACGAAGCTATCAATATAATTAAAAACTGGGCTGCTAAAAATAGTAGCCCAGTTTTTTTGTCATTTAACTTATATAATGACTAAACTTTATCGTGCTTTATCAAACTTGCGATCTCTCAAGCTCAGATTGCCTCGTAGCACATCGCTATACATACGAAAATCGCTGACAAAGCTTTTCAATGGAAACTTAAAAGAAGCGGGTTTGTTCTTTTCAAAGAAAAAGTGTCCAACCCATGCACAGGCATATCCAGCAGCGATGCCCTTTACCAAAGGTTTGGCTGAGCCAGTTTTGACAGACTTTGCGAGTCCTAATAAGCCAAAGCTACTACCTGCAAAATGTAGACGGCGACAGGCCATGTTTTGATGCTCATCTAAGTAAAAATCATAAAATGCTTGTTTAGGCGAAGTTTCAGTTTTTACCATGTCTGTTTTAGCGCTACTGATAGGGGGCTCAGTATTTTGGGTAGCGTCTTTTGTCGTGGTCTGATTCATGTGACTAGCTTCCTTGCTGGTGGGTTTGATAACTATTAATTGCAGATGGTTTTTAACCGATTAGCTGGTGGCTTTTGAAGTAAGTGATACGGATAAAAATTCTGTAAATAACGGTTTTTTATCATGATATTGATAGCTTTCAATGTAGCAAACCGATATGCGTAACACAAGCGCTAGATGCTGAGCCGATACCTGTCAGCTGATAGGGTGGTCTCCGATGTTCCCACTACATTTTTGCATCGCTTGCGAGTGTTTGGCATAAATGCTTTAATGATAAAATTGCCCTGATTTTTGTGGTTATGACTTTTTTCTATACATGTGATTTTATAACTATATAGCACGTGATTTTGGTAAACTATCCACTCTCTCTAACACGGTGACGACTTGTCCTATGCCTATTGACTACCTTACGAATCCGCCAATTGGCGATGATGAAATGATGGCAGCCATCGATATTGGTTCCAACAGTTTCCATTTAGCTATTGCTCGTCTTGACCATGGGGAAGTGCGAAAAGTAGTCTCGATGTCTGAAAAGGTACAGCTCGCCGCCGGTCTGGACGAAAATAATATTCTAAGCGCAGCCGCTGAGCAGCGCGGTCTTGATTGTTTAAGCCGCTTTGTGGCGCGCTTGGATTCAGTACCGCCAGAGCGGATTCGTGTGGTCGCGACCAATGCATTGCGTCAAGCCAAAAACGCCAACGACTTTATTTCCCGTGCCAATAAAATCCTGCCAAAACCTATTGAAATTATCGCGGGCCGCGAAGAGGCTCGATTGATTTATTTGGGCGTCTCTCATACCAATGAGAGTAGTGATAAACGCTTGGTTATGGATATTGGCGGCGGTTCGACAGAGTTTATTATTGGTCAAAATTTCGATCCATTATTGACTGAAAGTTTACAAATGGGCTGTGTTTCTTTTACCCAAAAATTCTTTGCTGACGGACTGATTACCAAAGAAGCTTTTAATAGTGCGATTTCAGGTGCACGCAAAGAAGTCTTAGCGATTAACGGTCGTTATCAAAAGACGGGCTGGAGCAGTGTGGTCGGCTCAAGCGGTACGATTAAAGCGGTGCGTAATGTTCTAGTATCAAAAGGTTGGGCCGATGAGCAAGAACGCATTACCTATAAAGGTGTCAAAAAATTAGAGAAATTGCTGATTAAGATTGGCAATATCGATGATATCGAGTTAGAAGGCGTCAAAGAACATCGTAAAGCTGTATTTCCTGCTGGCGTGGCAGTATTGCGCGCGGTGATGAAAGTGCTGGGTGTTGAGACCATTACCTACTCAGATGGTGCATTACGCGAAGGCGTTATGTACGATATGCTTGGTCGTTTTGCTAGTGAAGATGTGCGTGATCGCAGTGTATTGGCATTAATCAAGCGTTATTCAGGGGACAAAAAGCAAGCCAAGCAAGTGGTGAAAACCAGTCGTCATTTATTTGAACAAGTAAAAGATAAGCTTGCGCTGTCCAATGATGATTGCGATTTGCTCAGACGTGCTGCATTCTTGCATGAGATAGGGCTGGCAATTAGTCATAGTAGCTATCACAAGCACAGCGCGTATTTGCTTGAATATTCTGATATTCCAGGATTTTCGCAAGTCGATCAGAAACGCATGGCGCAGCTGATGCTTAACCATCGCCGCAAGCTCAAAGCCGATATGCTAGAGCAGACTTGTCAGATTGGTGGCGATCAGCTGGTTTATCTCTGTTTACTGTTACGCCTCGCCGTACTGGCACATCATAGCCGCAGTGATTATGCGCTACCAGAGCTAGAACTAAAGGTAGTCGCTGAAAACAGTTGGCAAATTACCTTGGCGGATAGCAGTGAACATTATGCTTTCTTGCTCGCAGATTTGCGTACTGAGATTGACCAATTCGCTAAGTGGGGTATACAGCTTAGTGTGGTTGAGACGCCAGCGGTTGATGCTCAAGGGATTGAGACTCAAGACATTGATATGCAAAAGTCAGCAGCAATGAGCGCTGAGACACAAGAGATTGAGTAGTTACCATTGTAATTACCGAGTTAAAGGTTAACGTAACAAAAGCGGCGTTGTCGATAATGTCATGCCATTTAAGATGTGCTACTATAGCTCCTATTGAGTTTACAACTGTACTTTCATTATCTGAACACGGATAACGATATTATTCTTGAACATAAATACATTAAGTATAATTATTAAAGGGAAGCGTCTATGAGCACTGTCTGGGATAGTGTGCAGCTTGCACGACATGCCAAGCGTCCATTATTTATGGACTATGTTAATCAGCTTTTTACCGAATTTGACGAATTGCATGGCGACCGTGCTTTTGCCGATGACAAAGCCATTTTAGGTGGTCTTGCGCGTTTTGATGGCCAGCCTGTGATGGTAATTGGTCAGCATCGTGGCCGCAGTACCCGTGAGCGTATTGCTCATAACTTTGGTATGGCCAATCCTGAAGGCTATCGCAAAGTGATTCGTTTGGTGAAAATGGCTGAGCGCTTTAATATTCCTGTGATGACCTTTGTGGATACCCAAGGTGCTTACCCTGGTATTGGTGCAGAAGAGCGCGGACAGGCGCAAGCGATTGCAGAGAGCATCGCTGTATTTTCTAGCCTTAAAGTGCCTGTGATTGTGACTATCATTGGTGAAGGCGGCTCAGGTGGCGCATTGGCGATTGGTGTTGGTGATAAAGTAAATATGCTACAAAACAGCATCTATTCGGTCATCTCTCCTGAAGGCTGTGCTTCTATCCTATGGAAAACGGCTGAAAAAGCACAAGACGCTAGTGAAGCACTTAAGCTGAATGCTATCAATCTATACCAGATGGGTCTGATTGATGCAGTCATCGAAGAAGGTGAAGGCGCACATATTCAGCCGCAGCCGGTAATGAATGCGCTAAAAGCATTGATTACTGAACAGCTTGATGAGATTAAAGATTTAGATCCTCAAGAGCGTTGTGAGTTACGCTATGAAAAGCTAAAGACTTTCAACTCAGAAGTGATGTTACCTGCTTAATTGGTGAATAGGATTTTCTGTTATTAAGCCGCTATGATTTAATAGCTGGCTTTTCATATTAGAGTCTAAATCTTAGTGCTAAAATAAAAACGTGTCATTTAATGGCGCGTTTTTTTATGGCTGTTACTATATGAAGCATCTAAAATAACGAAAAATAAGGCTGAATATGACCAGCAGCGCAATCATCTCACATCCTATTAAATCAATCGCTGATTTGCCAGTTGATGAGACACTAGCAACCGCATTATTGAGCAGTATGTCTGAGTATAGTGATCAGTTGCATGGTCGCCGTCTTTGGTTAGCATGTAGTGGTGGACGTGATTCATTGGCACTTGCGGCGCTGTGTGTGCAGCTCTATCGACAAGGTAGATTGCCATGTCTGCCGCAGCTGTTACATGTCGATCATGGATTACAAGCAGACAGTAGCGCTTGGGCAGCCCATGTCGCTGATTGGGCAGAGGCTCAAAAAATACCGTGTTATATATTACGTGCGCAAGTAAACGGTCATGATGAGCAGGCGGCACGGCAAGCTCGCTATGAGGTAATGCGCGCACATATCAATCAAGGTGATGTTTTGCTATTGGGCCATCATGCTGACGACCAAGCTGAAACCGTATTGATGCGACTCATTCAAGGCGCTGGAGTCAATGGCCTCTCAGGCATGCAGCCATGGCGAGTGCAAACGCAGGGCTCGCAGCGCAATATACTGTGGCGACCTTGGCTTACCATAAGACGCGCAACTATCAGCGCCTATGCCAAACGCTTAGCGCTGCCTTACATCGATGACCCTACCAATAAAACTGGAGATAATGTGCGTAGTGGGTTACGCCGCGATATCATGCCAGCACTGGCTACGTACAACCCCAACGTCATTGATAATATTGCTCGTAGTGCGCAGCTGTTAAATGATGCACAGAAAACAGTCAATGCTCAAGCTATACAGGACATGCAGCAGACGGAGAGTACAGACCTGCAACTTTTACCCGCACAGCGTGTATTAAATATTGATGCGTTGCAACAGCTACCCATGTATCGTCAGCGGCAACTACTGCACTATTGGCTGGGTCAAGATGAGCCGTTACCACCTGTTAAGCAACTCGTCGATGATGTACTAACTCTCAGCCAACGTGATGACCAAGACCACCAGACAGAACTGTTTTGGCAAGGTCGTAAGGCATCTTATACCATTCGCCGCTATCGTCAGCAGCTCTATCGTATGAGCAGCGAATGGATGTCTTGGCTGAAGCTACCACTGACCGAGCAGGTACTGACTTTATCTAGTAATTTATTTAGTCATTCAGCTAATAATTTAACATCGCTCACCATACGTAGCAGTGATCGTTATACTTGGCAGTTGCAAGTAAAGGTAGATGCGCTGGTACGATTGTTAGAAAATAGTGCGGACGGTATAGCACAACAGATAGTGTTAAAAATAGTGCCATTAAACCGTGAGCAACGGTTAAAGACCGAGATGGCTGCGCGCCCACAAGCAGGCAAAAAACTGTATCAAACGCTTGGGATTCCACTATGGCTACGAGACAGCTTAATGGTAGTCAGCATTACCCTTACAAAAAAATCTGAAGATGGAATCGACATACAAACTGATATTCCTCTGTTACTAGCATCACCATTTGAGAGTTGGCTTTTGAGTTCTGAGCAGACGGATAGCGATGCTAAAAGCAATCAATTGGCTGAGTACATCAGAAGTGAGCTTAGTCTAAAATAAAAAGTGTCAAAAGTTTAATATCTGTTGGCTGACTCGTTGATTTTTATCAGGTTGATGTCAGGCGCGACATTTTGAATTTATCAAACGGCGATAGTGGCAGTATGATAAACTGAGTGTCGTTTTACATATCAGTATGTTAAGTTGAATACCTTTTGAATTTTGTGACTAGGAGACAAGTATGTCGGTATTAGATAATAAAAAAATCAGTTTTATTGGTGGCGGAAACATGGCACAAGCGCTCATTAGCGGGCTTGTGGGTTGCGGCATCAAACCAAATCTAATCACGGTCGCCGATCCTAGCAGCGATGCACGTGAGCAATTAGCCGCCAAAGGTCTAAATACTGTTGATCCAATGGCTGATCCTAAATCTGCTGTGATCGGTGCGGATATCGTAGTGCTAGCAGTCAAACCACAAATGATGAAAGTAGTGGTAAGTGCTTTTGCTGATGTACTAGACACTCAATTGGTCATTTCAGTGGCGGCAGGCTTATCGACTGATCTTTTATCAAATATGCTAGGCGGCTATGGCAATATCGTGCGTGCAATGCCAAACACGCCTTCTATGATTCAAATGGGTGCGACTGGCCTTTATGGTACAGACAATATCTCAGCAGAACAGAAGCAGCTAGCAACAGCCGTTATGGAAGCATCAGGTTTGGTCATGTGGGTCGATGACGAAGAGCATATGCATGCCGTTACAGCCGTATCAGGTTCAGCGCCAGCGTATATGTTTTACTTCATCGAATCGATGGTCGATGGGGCAGTTGCATTAGGGCTGGATAAAGAACAAGCCTCAGCGCTTGCAATGCAGACCATGTTAGGTGCTGCAAAAATGGCGATGGACAGTGATGATGCACCAGCTGAGTTACGCCGTAAAGTTACTTCACCGAACGGTACTACTCAGGCAGCGGTCGAGTCAATGCAAGCCAATGAGATTGGTCGCCAAATCAGCGAGGCCATGCAAGCTTGCTATGATCGTAGCCAAGCGTTAAGTGAAGAGATGAGTAAGTAAACACTGACAAGGTGTGCTGTAAGTCACCACTGACGACACCCCTTATGTAATCATCAGCATCTGATAATGACATTTGTCATCCTAGAATCTGTTAATAATGTCACATTGAGTAGCACTTCATGAACAACATGTTATTTCAAATTTTTGATTTGGTCACCACATTCGCTATGATGCTGGTGTTTATTCGTTTTATGTTGCAGTTTGCAGGGATGGATGCGAGCAATCCGATGATTGCACCTGCTTATAAAGCGACGCATATCGTCGATGTATTCGGGCGTATTTTTCCGACTGTTGCACAAGGACGTATTAGCATTGCCGCTATCGTGCTGATGTTTTTGATTCGTCTAATCGACATCTCTGGAAAGGCCGCATTAACGCATAAAGGTATTGCCCCTGTACCGCTATTCTTTACGGGTACGACTAGCTTATTATTAGACTTTTTACGCATGTGCCGCTACTTGGTGATTGGTTCTATCATCGTTAGCTGGATTGTGGTGTTTACCAGATCTGAGCATCCGATTATTGGCATTATCATTAATTTGGCTGAGCCTATTTTGGCCCCGTTTCGTCGTATTACTCCGAATTTAGGTATGCTCGACTTATCGCCAATGGTTGCTTTCTTAGCATTTTATTTGCTGGAGATATTCATCGGTGGTTTGGCCGCGAGTGTGTTGCCAACCTTGGGTTAAACCTAATTAAATGTAAAAACTGTCATAAAAAAGGCGTTCTATAAAAATATAGAGCGCCTTTTTTGCGTCTGCTACTTGGGTAAGCTATGGCTTGTTAGATATGCTAAAAACGAACAAAGCGATTTGGTATGAGCTGAGCTTGAGTATCATCAGGATGCGGTGCATCAGCTGCCCGCAATGTTTGGGTAATCCAACTGTCAGCCGCTTTTACCGCATCGATAAGAGCATCGCCCATTGCCAAGCGTCCAGCGATAAAGCTGGCAAGTGAACATCCTGAGCCATGGAACTCACCGTCTAAGCGCGGCAAGGTGCTTTTATGGACCATTTCGCCCTGTATATATAAGTACTGCTCTATATCACCACTATCAAAATCATGTGAGGTCTTTACTAATACCGCATGAGCGCCTTGAGCACATAGCTTTTTCGCACCAATATGCAAGTCTTGCTCACCGCTAAGCGCTCGTAGTTCATGAGTATTTGGAGTGATTAAAGTGGCGTAGGGCAGCAGTTGTCTAAAGGCGCTAACCAGTGTTTTTTCATCACCCAAACTGCCCCCGCTATTTGCGACTAGTACAGGGTCTAAGACAAATGGCGTATCATTATCGATAACTTGATCAGCAAATAGTTCGGTCAACATTGCAATGTTATCAGTGGTGCCGAGCATACCTGATTTGATAGCACTAACAGGTAAGTCATCAAGCACCGCAGTAGCTTGAGCTTTTACCAATGATGCCGCACAAGCCTCAAAGCCAAATACTTGCTGTGAGCTTTGGATAGTGACCGCCGTACAAGCGATGGCTGCATGTGCCCCTGACTGTCCGATGGCCTCGATATCCGCTTGTAATCCAGCACCGCCTGAAGGGTCTAATCCTGAAAAACACAGTACGACAGGTCGCATAACAGCTCCTTTTGAGATATTTTAAAGTAAGTGACAAATACTATAGCCACCTACTACTAAAAAATCTATCATAGTCTTATGCTTGCGGATTAGGTATAAGACAATAGAGTGAGTAGGCCTAATATTAATAAGCAGTTTAGTTGTTATATTTAGCAATAATATGCCGCAATTTTCCGTATAAAAATGCAATATAAGTACTTATATCTATAATTTTGATAAAAGCCGCATTAAATCTGTAGACAACGCTTGCAATTCGTTTCGGCTTTGTTATAATACTCGCCCACGACATGAGACGTATTGTTAGCATCAATACTATGTTTATAGAAATTTTATAAATGTCTTGAATCGTTAGGTGAAGTGGGTGAGTGGCTGAAACCAGTTCCCTGCTAAGGAACCATACGTGTAAGCGTATCGAGGGTTCGAATCCCTCCTTCACCGCCATTTATTCAGTTGTTATTAGAGTAATAACGCAATATACTGCGTTAAACATTTTAATAATTAATTCAAAAAATAATTTGTTTTAATTAAAAAAGATGTTGACACAAGCGATATTATCTATATAATGACCAACCTAATTTACTGCAAAAGATATTATCTGCGCAGTGAGTAAAGTGCAAAATACGCGCCTGTAGCTCAGTTGGATAGAGCACTTGGCTACGAACTAAGGGGTCGGGAGTTCGAATCTCTCCAGGCGCACCATTTGCATAATAGCTTAATTTAAGCTGATAAAACATTAAAATAATCGCCTGTCTTATGACAATTGGCGGTTTTTTTATGTCTATAGCTTTTACCTTCAACCTATTTATTCTACGACCATCTCCTGTGTATAACATGATTGGATAGCCAACTAATAACATTAAAGAGCAATCTACGATATTGGAGAGCCATCTATGATGTTAGATAGTCATTTAGGATATTGGATAGTCATCTAGGATAATGTACGATAGCCCCACCATTTACGGTACAATAGCGTTACTATTCACTGCTTGCTATGAGCTTGTACCATGTCAAAAAGTCCATCTAAACGTCCGTCAAAAACGACTCGTAAATCAAAGCCTCAATCGAGTGCGCCTGTACAGCAAGATCCTAACGAAGAGCCAACCATCGCTAAGCCCATGATTCGTGTCGTGGCGATTCTCTATGACGGTATGCTGATTTTGGCGCTGTTATTTTTGGTAGGGACGATATTAACCGTGGTTGGTACGCTATTGACTATGGAGACGGGTACTGAATCCTCACAAGCTCAGTCGCTACCGCTCTGGTATCAGAACGCCATTATGACGCCGTCATTTGTACTGACACTCGTGGCATTCTATGGGATATTTTGGCGCCGTGGTGGTCAGACATTGGGTATGCAGACGTGGCGGTTAAAAACGATTAATGATGCAGGTCAATGGCTAACGTGGGGACAGTCGTTTAAGCGTATTTTGGCCGCTTGTTTGATGCCGCTGATTTTTGGCATCATTGGCAGTCTTATTGATGGATCACGCGCCGCCTTATTGGCCAGCGCGTTTCTTGGTTTGGTATTCAACTATGTGTTCTGTCTGTTCAACCCTCGCGGTCTGGCAGTACAAGATATGCTGTCCAACACCATTACCCTAAAAATGCCAAAAGTGGCACATGAAGGGCTATGGCGCGGTTTTAAAAATCGTAAGAAAAAATCTTAATCTGATTTTATTGACGTAACAATTTTATTAACCTAGGGCGTGTCTTCATTTCAAAAATGGAGATAAAAATGAGATAAATTGCCGTCAAACAAGAAAAATAGCGTAGATAATATCAGGATATTAAATAGCTATTTGACGATGTTTGGCAAAATTTAGCCATTTTTAGCCCATTTAGATGGCCATCGGGTGAATTGAAGACACGCCCTAGTAACTCTTATCGACGTGATAATTTAGTTGTAGCACTGCTCAGCTGGTTTAGCCTAAACAGTTACATACTAACGCTTTGAATCAGCCATGCGGTGTAGCCCATAAAGAACAGTACCAATGTGGCACCTGACGTACGACCGAATTGGCGTTTTGTTTTAAAGGCAAATACGCATAGTGTCACTAGCAATATCGTCAAGACTCCCATTGCCATCACATCACGCGATAGAATCACTGGGTTGGCTGCGATAGGAGCAATGACCGTTGCCAAGCCGACAACTGCCAAAGTATTGAAGATATTAGAGCCGATGATATTGCCGAGCGCCATATCATGTTCGCCTTTACGGGCGGCTGACAGGCTCGATACCAGTTCAGGTAATGAGGTCCCAACGGCGACAATCGTTAGACCAATGATAAGCTCACTAAGCCCCCATAGCGTTGCCAACTCGACAGCACCCCAAACAATAGCGCGTGAGCTGGCTACGAGCATCAGCATACCGATAATTAAACTGACAAGACCACGCGTTACGCTTGGTTCTAGCTTTTCTAAGCTCTCTGAGTTATTTAAGTGCTCTAAGTTATTTGAGTGCGCTGAGTCAGCATTAGCCACGACCACATCGTCTTCGTGCTCATGATAGCCTTCGCGTATACTCATTATGATCTGTAGTCCTAAAACCGCGACCAACAAAATCAACAATACGATACCATCAGCTTGGCTCAATGTCCCATCACGTAGCTGCCAAGCGGCGATGACAGTAATCAGTAGCAGCAAGGGCAAGTCGCGCTTTACGATGCCTCTACGGATGATAATAGGGCTAATCAATACGGTTGCACCGAGTACCAATGCGATGTTGATGATATTTGAGCCATAAGCGTTACCTAGAGCCAGCTCAGGGCTGCCTTCTATCGCTGCTAGTACTGATACCACCATCTCAGGCGCTGACGTGCCTATACCCAATATTAAGACACCAATTAAGAAGCTAGGAACACTAAATTTCTTTGCTAGTGCTGTCGCCCCATCAATAAAGACATCGGCACTCCAAACTAAAATTGCTAACCCAATCAGTATTGCAAGCGCGGCTAACCACATCAGTATGTTTCCTTGTATATGATGAAAAATGTGAATTTGATAAATAAAAGTGGCATAAAAAAAGCCGAATCTTGATTTAGATTCAGCTTTCCCTTTAGCATCGAGATTTTTAGTAATAATAGCAGCTAATTCAAAGATGTAACTTTGTGTTTATCTTAAATTTACCAAAACCTCACCATCCTGTCATATTAAGCAACTTGTACAGGAATGATATTTGCTGTGTCTTTAACTGTGTTGTCTTCGTTGCAATAGACAAGTTTTGGCTGATACGTTGACGCTTCAACTTCATCAAAGTGTGCATACGCACAAATGATAACGATATCGCCTAAATCTGCCATATGTGCAGCAGCACCATTTAATGAGATAATACCAGAGCCTGCTTCAGCACGGATAGCATAGGTGCGAAAGCGCTTACCGTTGGTCACGTTGTAGATATCAATAGATTCATTTTCGCGTAGACCAGCAAGATCTAATAGATCGCCGTCGATACCGCAAGAGCCTTCATAGTGAAGTTCAGCGTGGGTAACACGGGCACGGTGTAATTTGCATTTAAGCATATTAAGTAGCATAGGTTGGTTCCTTGGCGTAACTGATATTAATTAACTAAATCAAAAGGTTAATGGGGATAAAACTGCCAAAATAAAAGGTCATTATCATTGAACGACTATATTATTCTGGTAATTTAAAGCCATTAATTTGTGAACGTGCTTTTTCGACATCACCATCTAACAACAATGGGAGCGCTTCAAAAGCAGCTGTCAGCGCGCTATCAATCGCAATCTGCTCATCGGGAGATGCTTTAGAGAGAACGTGTCCACTAACTTTAGACTTGTGACCAGGATGGCCGATACCCACACGCAGGCGATGAAAATCATTGCCAATATGCGGCGTGATATCACGTAGGCCGTTGTGACCACCATGTCCACCGTCTGTTTTGAGTTTGATACTACCAGCTGGAATATCGAGCTCATCATGAGCAATCAACAATTCATCATTTTTGATGCCATAGAAATTTACCATAGGCACCACTGACTGACCAGATTTATTCATAAACGTCAGCGGCATAAGTAAACGCACATCCGACCCATGAATCTGCCCACGCCCTGTCACTCCATGAAATTTCTTATCAGGGGAGAGCGTGATATTAAACTGCTGAGCCAAATGATGGACAAACCAAAATCCTGCATTATGACGCGTAAACATATACTGCTGACCAGGATTACCAAGACCGACAATAAGCTTTATGGCCATAAAAACACCCTGCTTGAATTTGATAAATAGGGGTAAGGTTTGAGGTACTGATAGACAGTTTATTTTCAAACCTTACTTACAAAAACAGCAGGAGATTTTAATCACCTGCTGTCTTATTGACTAAACGAATGTATCACTAACCATAACCAGCACAAAATAATGCACTAGTTAGAAATAGTATATTACTCGCTGTCTTTGTTTTCGTCAGTACCGTCGTTTTGCTCAGTTGCTGGTACTTCATCAGCATCAACGTCAGCATCAGCATCAGCATCAACTTCTTCTACTGTTGGTGGCTGCATGTTAACGATAGTACGGTCATGACCGTCTTCTAGCTCAAGCTCATGAATTACAACGCCTTCAGGAAGTTTGATGTCTGATAGACGGAACAAATCACCGATTTCCATGCCAGACACATCTACTTCTAGATATTCAGGAAGTTGTGATGGTAAGCAGATAACTTCGATATCAGATACTAGAGTAGATAGTACACCAGCAGCAGCAGTACCAGGCGCATCTTCACGACCAGTGAAATGAACAGGAACGTTCATGTGGATTTTCTGACCTTTTACAATGCGCTGGAAATCAGCATGCATTGGGAAGCCTTTAGCTGGATGGCGCTGCAAGTCTTTGATAACTGCTTGATGCTCTTCACCGTCAACGTTGATAGTCAAGATGTGTGAGAAAAACGCTTCGAATTCTAGTGATTTTACTAGTTCGTTAAGCTTGATAGAGATAGCTGTTGGCTCTTCGTTACCACCATAGATGATAGCAGGAACTAGGTTCTGCTTACGTAGGCGGCGGCTCGCACCTTTACCTTGTAGTTCAGCAGCACGATCAACGGCGTTTAGTTCAAAATGATTAATGCTCATGGATATAATCCTATAAAAAAAATGATGAAGTGTCTGGTCATAAAAAAGTGGATTTGCGACCAATCCACTAATACGTGATGATAGCTAATATTATCATTACGAATAAACCTCATAATGTCTAAGCTTAGCCATTTGCTTATAGCAGCGCTCGCTATGATAATTACCATAACGATGGTTGCTGTTAAGCATGATCAGCACTTTTGATAGTGCTAGCCTAATAAAAACAACGAAAAGGTCAGCACAGGCGCGCATTATACGTGATTCTGTAGCAATAATAAAGACCTACGCAAAACGCCTACACAAAACAAAGCGCCAAGTAATGTTACTTGACGCTCTGTTTTTTAACTATTTAAGATGTCTTACTACAGTCATTGCTACTAAAAATTACCGCAATAGCTGTTTTAAAAATAACTGTATCAGGTTAAGCGTCAAACATCGCGCTAATAGACTCTTCGTTATTGATACGGCGTAAGCTTTCAGCCAGCATTGGTGCAATACTTACCTGACGGATTTTGCTACAGGCTTTGGCTTCAGCAGATAGTGGAATCGTATCGGTCACAACCACTTCATCTAATGCAGATTCGCTGATGTTTTTCAGTGCGTTACCTGATAGGACAGGATGCGTGATGTAAGCTAAAACGCGACGAGCACCATTTTCTTTCAATGCTTCGGCTGCTTTACACAATGTACCTGCAGTATCGACCATATCATCAACGATAACGCAATCACGGTCACGAACATCACCAATGATATGCATTACTTGTGACTCATTGGCACGAGCACGGCGCTTATCAATAATTGCCATGTCGGTATCGCCTAACTGCTTAGCCATCGCACGTGCACGAACCACGCCGCCTACGTCAGGTGAAACAACCATGATATTGTCATAGTCTTGCTTTTGTAGGTCGTTTAGCAATACAGGTGTGCCGTAGATGTTGTCTACAGGGATATCAAAGAAACCCTGAATCTGATCTGAGTGCAAATCAACAGTCATTACGCGATCGATACTGACGATGTTCAGCATGTCAGCGACCACTTTAGCCGAGATAGGTACACGAGCTGAGCGTGGACGACGATCCTGACGAGCATAACCAAAATACGGCATGACAGCTGTGATACGGCCAGCACTAGAGCGACGCAAAGCGTCAGCCATCATCATGATTTCCATCAAGTTGTCGTTGGTCGGTGCACAAGTAGGCTGCATGATAAACACATCTTTACCACGTACGTGTTCTTTGATTTCCACGGCAATTTCGCCATCAGAAAAACGCGTGATGTCAGCTTTACCAAGAGGTATGTGAAGATGATCGGCTACGGTTTTTGCTAATTCTGGGTGGGCATTACCCGTAAAAATCGCCAAATAAGGCATGACAGAAGTCCTATTGATTGACTCAAGCAGCGACCGCTAAGCAGTGACAAACTGCTCAAATTAAGAAAAGAATAGTGAAAAGGGTTGATGACTACTATTACAGTAAAAATGGCAGGGGTAGCTGGACTCGAACCAACGGATGTCAGGATCAAAACCTGATGCCTTACCAACTTGGCTATACCCCTGTAATGTCTAGGCTATGAACAACTGATATATAATAGCGACTAAGTAGTCGTTCTCAATATAGTGTCATGACCTGTCAGTTATCTAAAAAACGGATAAACCGTTTAAAACATAACTTTTCCCTAGCGGTGTCCATTGCGAACTATACCGAAACTGGGATAACGTTGTCAATGACAATAAGATAAGTGGCTGTCTATAAACCGCTTATACTCGATGTATCTCTAACGCTTCGTACTAAAAAATGGCAGGGGTAGCTGGACTCGAACCAACGGATGTCAGGATCAAAACCTGATGCCTTACCAACTTGGCTATACCCCTATTGTGGCGACCTATTATAAGTAAATTTTCAGATTTTGCAAGTCATTTGCGGCTTTTTCTGGTATTTATTCATCATAGGTTACTGCTGGCGCTATTTTAGCAAATTAAAATAGGCAATCCTACCGTTGTCATTGTTTAGATGATAAGAAATCTAAAGGTTGTATGTGCTATTTTAAGTTTCCAGCGATATATGCCGTACAAGGCGCATCTGCAATCCACTTCGCCATAAGTTTTTTATTAGTAGCCATACTCGCATCTAAAGGCAAAAACACGGCACTACCAGAGCCAGTCATTCGTGCTGTGCTCAATGCTTGCGCTTTTAACCCCTGTAGATAACTTAAGGCATCTGCAACAGCAGGAGCAAGGCTTGTGACCACTGGGGTAAAGACATTATGATAAGGCGTAGTGAGCGTTTGTACATAATTAGCGTATTGGGTTTGGATAGTTGCAACCGATAGGGGAGCGATATCTCGCTGCAGTTTGGGATGTGCAAATAGTTTAGCAGTATTTACATGAGCGTTAGGCGTCAGTACTAAATACTGCTGGTTAGGCAACTCAATCGTAGTCAGTTCTTCACCAATACCCATGGCAATAGCGTCTTGGCCAAAGATAAATATAGGTACATCCGCACCTACAGTTGCGCCAATCTTTATAAGCTCATCACAGATAAAATTAAGCTGCCAAATCTCATTGAGCACCAGCATAGTCGTTGCTGCATTAGATGAGCCACCACCCAACCCTGCGCCCATTGGCAAATGCTTATCTAAAGTGATATGCACTTTTGCTAATTGCTCAGGTAAAGTGTTTGACTGTATGGCAGATGCTAGCAATGCGCGTGCCGCTTTGAAAATTAAATTGTCTTCTATACTGGTAGTGATAGCCTCTGCACCATCTAGTATCAGTAGCTGATGACAGAATTGATTAGCACTTAATTCACTAGCTATAGTAGAAATAACAGCATCGTTGCTGACCGAAAAATGCAAGTAATCGCCCCAGTCAAGCAGGCGAAATACCGTTTGCAAATTATGATAGCCGTCGGCACGTTTACCCGTGATGTGCAAAAACAAATTGAGTTTTGCAGGTGATAAACGAGTAATTTTAGAAGCGAATGATGAAGCTATATTTTCAGTCATATTTTTTTATCATAAGGTGCAGTTATAAACAGCTATTTTAATTAGCAATAATGATTTTTAGCGTAGTTCATATCATTAATCAATGATGGATTAATGATTAATCGTCATTACAACTTTGTTGCCTTGTGGTTGTACTGCGCTAATTTTACTAGGTAGCTTATCCGTACCTTTATAAGTAAAGCTGGCTGTCCACTCACCATTGACTGAGCTAACTAAACGATTCTGCTCATCCATTTGTGGCGCACTATCTGAAGGTGCTGGGCGACCAGAAATCCAATAAGGCATTTGTGAAATTGGTGCTTGCCAACCAGTGGCTTTCTTTAGCAAGGTTTCAGGATCGTCAGCGGTCAAGGTACCTGTCTTTTCGCTAACTAGAGTAGCGGTCTGACCATTGTATTCAATGTTGGTTTTACCAATACCAAGTGCGCCAATCAGCTCAATGGCAAATCGGTCGTTTTGCTGACCCCATGCATAAAATGCACTACCACCTTGAGTACCTGTCGAATCATTCGCAGGCGTCGTCACCCCAATTTTACCGGTGATATTAAAGCTCTCTAGCTTTTTTGGTTGCTCAGCGTTTTGACCTTGTACCGTCGTTGTCGGTTGGTTGGTCGCGTTGGCTGTTTTTAATGACTGACAACCAGAGGTAATGACCATTGCTGCAGTCATAGCAGTAAACAGAGCCAATTTATTTGGTTTATAAGAAGTGATTAATGCTGACATAATAGTTTCTCAAAATGGAAAGATGAACAAAGATATTAGCTTAAGCGTTATTTGTTGCTCGGTTATGCACGGCTGTTAGCTTCTTATAACGACCTTGTAATTTATAAATGCTTCGGTTTTATAAAAACCTTATCAATTATCATATCTCTGTAATCGCAAAACCCAAAAAGCATATCCAAAATCAGCGCTATTAATACAGCTGTATGCGGTCATTGATATTGTGCTGTCCAAATGAGAAGCGCTGCTGCAAATCTGCGAGTAATGCCTCAACTTTGTCATTGTTACCTAAGCCTTGATAGGCGCGCAATAACAGCGTGCCTGAGCGCAGAGTTGGTAGCACATCATAAGGTGTCTGTAGATAGTCGATAACCTGCTGATAGTTCTCTTTGGCCAATGCATTGCCTGCCAATACATTTAGGGCTTGCAGATGTAGGTCGTTATCATAACGTGGGTCATCATAACGAATTTGGATAATAGCTGTGGCCAGTTCCAAGCCTTGCTCTGAGCTGCGCTCATTTGCTAATAACAATTGTGCATAGCTCAATTGATAGGATAAATTGCTAGGATCTAATGCCTGCAAGTGATTCAGCAAAGTACGCTTAACGACATAGTCTTCTTTATCATCTAACAGCTGAGCCCGTGCAAAGAGTAGCATTTCATTATCAGGATATTTACGAGCGGCGCGGGTTAGTAAGCGCAGTGCTTCATCCGACTCGTTTTGTTGCCATAAGATATCGGCTTGCATGACAAAAGTGTCAGGCGCGAATACTGTGAAGTCTTTGCGCAGCTTCTCTAACGTCGCGATTGCCCCATCGATGTCATTATCGAGTAACTCAAACGCCACTACCTTTCTACGTGCTTCTAATACCAAATCCTCTTGCATGACGCCATTGAGATAGTATTTGGCTTGATCGAACAACTGCTGACGCTCAGCACTGATACCTAGATAATAGTAGGCTTGATCAAGATAAGCTGGACTCTTAGCAAGCATATTGAGTAGCTCATCGGCACTAGCGTACTCTTCAATATCTAGGCTTACTAAAGCTGCGAGCAGCGTAATCTCAGAATCATCATTGAAACGGCTATGCGCTTCAAGTAGTAACTTCCAAGCTTGTTCGCTTTGCTTTAAATCTAATAGATAGCGAATCTCATATAAATATAAGCTTTTGCTATCAGGGTTGCGTAGACGAGCTTGACTGACATAATTGATGACGGTTTCTGCGGTCACAATTTTACGCAATATATCCGCTTTTAACGTGATAAAAGGCACGTAGTCTGGCTGACGC
Source organism: Psychrobacter sp. Pi2-52 (assembly GCF_904846705.1). GTDB lineage: Bacteria > Pseudomonadota > Gammaproteobacteria > Pseudomonadales > Moraxellaceae > Psychrobacter. The sequence continues at coordinate 29,337 of NZ_CAJHBS010000023.1, read as the reverse complement.
TCTAGCGCTCGATTAATATGAACAATAGCGACTTCAGGTTCGTTAAACTGATAGAGTAAACCCGCTTTTAATACTGACAATGAGGCATTTTGCTCGCTATCTAGTGGCTGCAACGCGGCAAGCAGTTCACGTTTGTCATCATCATTATTTGGGTAAATACCTATGAGAATTTCACTTAAGTCTGCGCGTGGATCATAGCGCAAGATGCGGTTTAAAGTTTCACCCGCTAATATGTAGTCGTGGGCACGTAAGGCCAAATGCGCGACATAAAACCATGCAGGCACGTGGTCAGGGTTTTGGTCTTGCCATGTCTTGGCAAATTGTAATGAGTCTTCAACCCTTTCGTTACGCAAAGAAAGGCTAAGCGCTCTCTCAAACACGGCTGTTGCATCTTCTTTAAAAGACTGTTGCTTATAAATAGAGACTGCACGTCGTTTGTCGTCGCGATCAGCAGCAAACTCGGCATCCAGTAGAGCGTACAAGCTTGGTTCACTAAGCTCAGGCTGCCATAAGCTGGCTGGCGCTAGGCCATTAATGTTTTTTACGTTTTCTATGGTGAGCGTATCTTCATTATAAGGTGTATCAATCGGAGCACTACTATCATTTACTTTATTGCCATTTGGCTTATTGGCAGCTGCCTTATTATCGGTAGCAACGGATACTTTAGAAATTTTTGCTTCTAGCAATACATCGGGATGGCTAGCATGAACAGGGGCTGCCAAACATAGGCACACAGCTAGAGACAACGCTAGCTTATACCGTTGACACAGGCGCTCAATAGCGACATGCAATAAAGCACGGAAGCTAGAGTATTCGCTATAGGGATGTGGTGACCGAAGTAATGACCCAAAAAAAATCATAGATAGCCGTATTCGCCCATGGTTTACCTACACAGATAAGGCAAGTTTGTTTTAATCATTTCAAGTTAGATATTGGCAATATGTACCCATGACAAACATTATAAGAGTAGACCGATGAGATAAACAATAGCATCCGTGTTACTCAGATAGTGGCATGTCTGACCGTATGAATATGCTACTAGTAGCGAGTACGTTACCAAAGAACGATACTGAAGATAATTAAATATAGATAGGTCTGTCGAACTGAATATTATAGAAATATAACAAGTTAAGATAGAGTAAGCGAATGATTTAAAATTATATTATTGACCAGAAGTCAAAACCCAGCTATTGATTTTATAAATCGTATGAGTAGTTGATTTGTTACATTTGCGACCAGATACAGAGATATGGTTATCATAGATGGGTGAGTGTTAATTAAAGCCTGCAATAATGATATAATAGGCGGTTTTTAGGGTCTTCCTTTTTAGCGCTGTCGTCAAAAACTGTCTTTTAAAAATAATAAGATAGCGTAAGGGGCAACTGAGCGTCATGTTTATGGTCTATCGATAATGAGATTAGTGGTCATTGGGGTCAATCACAAAACTGCACCAGTCGCTCTGCGAGAGCGCTTGGCGCTTGTGGGTGACGATGTAAATGTCGCACTCAAACAAATAGAAGCATTTACTGATGGTAGCGTGATCGTCTCTACTTGTAACCGCACCGAAATCTATGCGCTAGTGCCGCACACTTCAACGTCGCATCATGCTAACGGCCAAATATCTGACTCACAATCATCCAATGTGCAAGATGTCAAAGCTACTGGCCAATCATCATCCAACAATACTTTTAGTAGTAGCATGAATATCTCATCTGCTGCGATTAGTGCACATATTACCAAAATCAAAACGTGGCTGGCTGACTTCAAGCAATTGCCACTCGTTGATATTGATCCTTATCTCTATGTACATCGTGATACTCATGCACTGACTCATTGGTTAAGAGTAGCTGCTGGTCTGGACTCTATGATACTGGGCGAGCCGCAGATTCTCGGCCAAATCAAAAACTCTGTGCATCTGGCTCAAGACCAAAAAGTACTCAGTAATCAGCTCGGCTGGATCATCGATCAAGTGTTCGCTGCTGCCAAACGAGTGCGTAACGAGACGCAGGTTGGCGCGCAGGCTGTATCGCTTAGCTTTGCCGCCGCCAAATTGGTCACACAAATATTTGATGATTTACCCAGTCGCACGCTTTTGGTCGTTGCCGCAGGTGAGATGAATCGCTTAGTTGCTACACATATCGCAGGGCTAGGGGTCGGACGAGTCATTATCTGTAACCGTAATTCCGAACGTGCCGAAGCCTTGGCGGCTGAGCTACGTGGCCCTAATCGCCGCGTAGACGTTAGACCCTTACAAGAATTACCGCAAGTATTGGCGGAAGCCGATATCGTTAGCAGTTGTAGTGGCAGTATGGATTTGTTGATTGATAAGACAATGACCATACAAGCGCTAAAACGTCGCCGTTATCAGCCGATGCTTATGATAGATCTGGCCGTACCGCGCGATATCGATTCGACTATTAGCCGCATTGATGATGTTTATCTGTACTCTGTCGATGATTTGCAGCATGTGATTGCAGGTAATATCGAGCAGCGTCGCCAAGCCGCAGTGGATGCTGAACTGTTAGTCAGTCAATTGGTGGTCGAGATAGACCGTCGCTTTCAGGTTCGCCAAGTTGGTAAAGATATTCAGCAGTACCGCGCGTGTACTCAAGGTCAGGTGGATAAGCTGCTGCATGAGTCTATTGCTAAGCTGCAACAGGACGATGTCAGTCCAGAAGATATCATCACTGAGCTGTCACGACGTTTGACCCAAACATTGACCCATGCACCATCGAAACTGATGCGCAAAGCCGCACGTGAAGGCGATAGTGAGTTGCTAGACTTCGTGGTGTCAGGACTACAAGATGCTCATCGAGGGCATTGATGTTTTTATCGTGGCTTTTAAATCAAAACTTATCAACCAATACCTACCAATAAATGCTCGATAGCGCAAGTCATATCGTTGCCTGAGCGTATCGTTGTCAACCTTCAGTATCAGTGCTAATATCAAGCTCTCATGGATGGCTTAGGTCAAGATATGTGCTGGTGTTTGCTCGTAATATGACTATAAATATATTAGCTTCACGTTAGTAGACCTCATCAGTGTTCGTTATTTTTTATTTGTTTAAAAATAATGCATCTCTAGACAGCGCAAGACCTCACCATCAAATAATAGTACTTGATTATAGTGCTATCTAATCCATGTCGCATATTATCTAACCATACACTAGGAGTGTTCAATGCCTGCATTACGTCAAGATATCGATCCAAACGGCTTATTAGAGTATTCAGTGGTTTACACCGATCGTGCGCTGAACCATATGTCAAAAGCCTTTCAGCAAGTGATGAACGACCTATCTAGTGACCTAAAATCTGTGTATAACGCGGACGCCGTGGTGATCGTTCCTGGTTCTGGTACTTATGGTATGGAAGCAGTCGCTCGTCAGTTGGCAAACGATGAAGACTGCCTAATCATTCGTAATGGCTGGTTCAGCTATCGTTGGACGCAAATCTTAGAAAAAGGCAAAATCGCCAAATCATCTACAGTCCTCACCGCCAATCGTAGCGATGATAGTGAGTCGCCAAAGCCGTTTGCTCCAGTCGATATCGACGTTGCCGTAGCCAAAATCAAAGAAGAAAAGCCAGCAGTGGTATTTGCCCCGCATGTCGAAACCTCATCGGGTATCATCTTGTCAGATGACTATATCAAAGCGTTGAGCGAAGCTGTGCATAGCGTCGGCGGATTGTTAGTCATTGACTGTATTGCTTCGGGCTGCGTATGGCTAGATATGAAGGCATTGGGCATCGATGTACTGATTAGCGCACCGCAAAAAGGCTGGAGCAGTACGCCGGGCGCTGGCTTGGTCATGCTAAGCGACGCTGCTGTCAAAAAAGTGGACAGTACTGAATCTGATAGCTTTAGTATCGACCTAAAGCAATGGCTAAACATCATGCGTGCTTACGAAAATGGCGGTCATGCGTACCATGCGACTATGCCGACAGACAGCTTACGTCAGTTCCGTGATGCCGTGAATGAAGCCAAAGCAATCGGTTTTGATAAATTGTGTGATGCGCAGTGGACACTTGGCAAACGTATCCGTGAAGTATTAGAAGCCAAGGGCGTTGAGAGCGTCGCTGCTGAAGGTTTTAAAGCACCTGGCGTTGTCGTCTCTTATACTGATCGTGATGACATGCATAAAGGTAGTGCGTTTGCTGAAATCGGAGTGCAAATCGCGGCTGGCGTACCATTGAAAGTGGGCGAGCCTGATAACTTTAAGACTTTCCGTTTAGGTCTGTTTGGCTTGGATAAATTGACTGATATCGATGGCACAGTAGCGCGTTTTGAAACGGCACTTGATAAAGTGCTGGGTCAGTAAAAATACCAATTAAGAGGGCTGATAAAGACAGTAATATGATAGCTTATTAAGTTTTTTCACCGCCTTTTTTAAAGCCTTTACAGTAGAGTCTTTACAGTTATAAAAAATACTGAACCATTAGTGTCATGCTAGGTTCAGTATTTTTTTACCTTTTTATTATGTTTTATAATATAATGTATTTTTATAAATTAATATTTAAGCACGCATTTAATAAACTTAATTAGGTAGTCCGTTATGAGCATACAAATAGACTGGCAAGCATTTACGCCGATCTCCTTGGTAGGAGGTCTAATGCTAGGCATAGCGACGGTTATCTTACTGCTAGGTATTGGCCGTATAGCAGGTATCAGTGGTATTTTTTCAAGCTTACTAAAACCCAAGCGTGTAGAGATGTGGCAGGTGCTATTTATACTGGGCTTAGTCATCTCACCACTACTATATCAGTTGGCAAGACCACTACCTGAGGTAGCTATCAGTAGCTCTTTGCCATTATTGATTGGTGCAGGGTTACTGGTCGGCTTTGGCACGCGTTTAGGTTCTGGATGCACGAGTGGACATGGCATCTGCGGTAATGCACGGCTGTCTCCACGGTCATTGGCAGCGACCGTCACCTTTATGCTGTTTGGGATTGTGACCGTTTATATCGGTCGTCATGTATTAGGCTTGATATAGCGAACTCATGGCATATTGCCAGATGAAGACTGATGGTCGGACTCATATGCGAACGACATACGATGGTTAATAAAAGATAATAATAGTGAGATACGACGATGCTAAAAAATATAATCGGATTGCTAGCAGGACTGCTGTTTGGACTCGGACTACTGGTGTCAGGTATGACCGATCCTATAAAGGTACAAGGGTTTTTGGACGTATTTGGCGCATGGGATATCTCCCTTGCTCTTGTGATGGGCGGTGGCCTGATAGTGGCGTTTTTCGGTGTACGATTGGCAAAGCGTCAACAGAGCAGTTGGATTGGCACACCAATTGATATGCCGAGCAAAACTGTCATTAATAAAAAATTGCTTATCGGTGCGATGTTGTTCGGTATCGGCTGGGGGCTGGTTGGTATCTGTCCAGGACCAGGAATTGTATTGCTCGGTACTGGCCAATGGCAAGCCTATGTGTTTATTCCTGCCATGATTATAGGAATGCTAGTTTATCAATGGCTTGAGCCTAAGCTTGGCTAATATAGTTAGTTCTCTATAAATTGGATACGGTGTCAGCCTCGTTTACTCTACTATTTGTAGTACTTTCACTTGGCTTCCTTGTCTCCAAATTATATTGAACCAACTATAGTATAAATAGGCTAGCACTCGAAAAAAGGTCAGCTATATATCGCTGACCATTTTTAATGGGTGTTGATTGATGATATGACTTAATAAGTTGCCGTTTTATTTCACACTAGCGGTTACTTTTGGCGTTTCGTGTGCCAATGATTTTGCTGCTTGGCGTAGCTCAAATTTTTGCACTTTACCGGTACTGGTCTTAGGTATTTCTGCAAAAACAATATATTTTGGCACTTTAAAACCTGCTAGGTGCTGACTACAATGTTCCATCACCGTATCACGTTGCAGAGTACTACCGGCGTGAATCTCGATAAAGGCAACGGGGACTTCGCCCCATTTATCATGTGGCGCGGCGACGACGGCACAGCTCTCAATCGCAGGTAGTTTATACAAGACGTTTTCTACCTCGATACTAGAGATGTTCTCACCGCCTGAAATGATGATATCTTTTAGTCTGTCCATGATTTTGATATAACCATCAGGGTACTTAACACCCAAATCACCCGTGCGGAACCAGCCATCAGCGAATGCTTCTTCGGTAGCCTTGCGGCTTTTTAGATAGCCTTTCATTACCATATTGCCACGTAGCGCCAGCTCGCCCATCTCTTCCCCGTCAGCGGCGACTGGCTCGGTAGTACCTTGCTTAAATACTTCAAACCCTGCCATCAAGTGTGACGTTACGCCTTGACGTGATTTCTTTTGGGCACGGGTAGCCACATCAATCTCATTCCATTCTTCCTGCTCAGCACAAACCGTCACTGGCCCATATACTTCAGTGAGACCGTAGACATGCGAGATATGAAAGCCCATTGCTTCCATTGCGGCCAGCATGGTTTCGGACGGCGGTGCACCAGCGACCCAGCCTTTGACCATATGGGTGATAGCTTCTTTATACTCTGGTTTGCCGCCAGCAATCATATTGTGCACGACTGGCGCAGAGCAATAATGGCTAACTTGATGCTTGGCAATCAGCTGCAATATCAAATCAGCATCAATTTTTCTCAAGCATACATTGACCCCAGCACGTTCAGCGATGGTCCACGGAAAGCACCAGCCGTTACAGTGAAACAGCGGCAGCGTCCACAGATACATCGGGTGCTTGGGCATGTCCCAATCTAAAATATTAGAGATAGCATTGAGAGTTGCACCACGATGATGATAGACCACGCCTTTAGGCTTGCCTGTCGTCCCAGAGGTATAATTTAGCGCAATGGCATCCCATTCATCTTTCGGCATCTCCCAATTATCCAAGCTGTCTGAACTGGCAACTAATGCTACATAGCTCATCTGTCCAAACGGCTCGACATCGATAGCATGATCGGTCGCGTGAATGACAATGAGGTTTGGGAAGGTCTCATCGATAATCTCAGCATGCTCAGCAAATTCGCTATCTAAGATTAAAACCTTTGCTTCGGAATGCTGCAAACAAAAGGTAAGCGCATTAATATCGAGTCGGGTGTTGAGGGTACAGAGGACACCGCCTGACATCGGCACACCAAAGGCGCATTCGACCATCGCAGGCGTGTTTGGCAGCATCACGGCTACGGTATCATTTTTATCGATACCCAACTTGCGCAGGCCATCAGCCAGTTGACGACAGCGAGTATAGGTCTGTTGCCATGTCTGAGTAAGGTTATTGTGTTCTAGGTCGTCATAGATGATGGCAGTCTTATTAGGATAAACTTGAGCGCTGCGAATGATAAAATCAATAGGGGTAAGTGGTTGATGGTTGGCGGCGTTCTTGCCAAGACCTGTATGGAAATCTGTCATGATGATAGTCCTTTATCGTATTTCTATAATGCGTCAGTACATTAACGTCAGTATATTATTTAGTACAGTAATCTAGCATAGAAGTTATAGGTATAAGTCGATATTTATCGATTTATATCTTAGTCTAATCTCTCAATGATATTAAGCTAACGGTATATAATCTACCTCAAAAGTTGGCTAGGTTTTGTGGTGTTTGCTTAACCATATGCCACAGTACCGCCTGATACACCGTCCCGCTCGTTATAGCAATTAATATAGTGCTCACTCATCAGTCGCTTGTCTGCATAGCTGACAACAATCGCGGTGTGTTACGATATCGAAGATGCTAAACCCCTTAGACCCACCAATTCTAAAAAGCCGTTTTTAAGAAGTAGCCTCATAAACTATTCATAAGGAAAATGATATGTCTGCCAGCCATAGTGCCAATACGATCCAAACCGCTAGCACCAATGAACACTATCCGCATTTATTTGAGCCGCTAGATTTGGGCTTTACTACGCTAAAAAACCGTCTGGTTATGGGCTCGATGCATACTGGGCTTGAAGACCGTTTTTATAATTATGGCAAGCTGGCGGCGTATTTTGCAGAACGTGCCAAGGGCGGCGTGGCAATGATGATCACTGGCGGTATCTCGCCTAATCGCGAAGGTTGGTTGTTGCCTGCTGGCGGAACGATGAATACTAAAGCTGACGTTATCAACCACCAGCGTGTAACCCGTGCTGTGCACAAGCACGATAGCAAAATCATTATGCAGATATTGCACAGTGGTCGCTATGGCTATCATCCATTTGCCGTATCATCTAGCCCGATTAAATCTCCAATCTCACCGTTTAAGCCGCGTAAGATGAGCATCAAAAATATCGAGCAGACGGTAAAAGACTACGCTCGCTCAGCCAAACTTGCCAAGCAAGCAGGCTATGATGGCGTCGAAATCATGGGTTCTGAGGGCTATTTGCTCAACCAGTTTTTATCAAGCCATGTGAATAAGCGTAAAGACATCTATGGTGGTGATATTTATGGACGTATGAAGTTCGCTGTCGACGTGGTCAAAGCGGTACGCGAGGCGACTGGCGAAGACTTTATTATTCTATTCCGTTTATCAGTGATTGACTTGGTCAAAGACGGTAACGTCATGGATGAAGTCATTACCGTGGCCAAAGCGCTAGAAGAAGCGGGTGTGACTATCATGAACACTGGTATCGGCTGGCATGAAGCGCGTGTGCCGACTATCGTCACTAGCGTACCACGTGCCGCCTTTGTTGATTTTACTGCTGAAATTAAAAAGCACATCAACATTCCTATGATGGCAGCGAACCGTATCAATATGCCAGAAACGGCTGAAGAAATCGTCGCGACTGGTCAAGCTGACATGATTCAGATGGCGCGTCCATTCTTGGCTGATGCACATTGGGTCAATAAAGCCAAAAACGGACAGACAGATCGTATTAACACCTGTATCGCTTGTAACCAAGCTTGCCTCGACCATACGTTTGAAAACAAACGCTCGACTTGCTTAGTCAATCCACAAGCTTGTTATGAGACTGAATTGGTCTATAAGAAAACCAAAAAACCGAAAAAAGTCGCCGTCATTGGCGGCGGTGTCGCTGGTATGTCAGCGGCTCATGTGGCCGCTTTACGTGGTCATGACGTGACTCTGTTTGAAGCAAAAGACGTGCTTGGCGGGCAGTTTAACTACGCCAAAGTCATCCCTGGTAAAGAAGAGTTCTTTGAGACTATTCGCTACTACATCAATGAGCTTGAGCATCTAGGTGTTGAGATTAAACTGAATACCAAAGTCGATAAGGAGATGCTTGAAAAAGCCAAGTTCCATCATGTCATCGTAGCAACGGGTGTCGTACCGAGGAGTCTAGAAGGTAAGCTCGAAGGTGCTGAGCTGCCACAAGTCATGAGCTATGCTGAGCTGCTGTCTGGCGAAAAAGCAGTGGGTAACACAGTCGCGGTCATCGGTGCGGGCGGTATCGGATTTGATGTCAGTGAATATCTGACCGCTAATCATGGTCAGTCACTTGATGAGATCGGCCCTGATGGACTAAAAGACCCAAGCTATCGCCCTGAACCGCAGTCAATCAGCGAATGGCGCGAAGAATGGGGCGTGACCAATGATACCGATTATCAAAGTGATGGTGGTCTGGTCAGACCAGCAGCGATTAAACCAATTCGCCAAGTGTATTTAATGCAGCGTAGCAAAGGCCGTCTAGGCAGTGGTCTGAACAAAACCTCAGGCTGGGTACATCGCGCACATATCAAATCTCACGGCGTGATCCAAGTCGCAGGCGTGCAATATGACAAAATCACCAACGAAGGTATCTGGGTGACTAACCCACAAGGTCAAAGCCAGTTATTACGTGTCGATAGCGTCGTTGTCTGTGCCGGTCAAGAGTCAGTCGTTGAGTTGATGCCAAACGTTGGTGATGCGCCAGACGCGCAATACCATCTAATTGGCGGTGCTAAGCTAGCAGCTGAACTAGATGCCAAACGTGCGATTCGTGATGGGGCTGAGGTTGCAGCAGCGATCTAAGGTTTTAAGTTAAATATCAAAGCGGCGAGATTGATTATCTCGCCGTTTTTTTGTTCGCGGTGTTGGTGTTATTTATATATGCTTTGTATTAAGTTTACTTTTTGAAGTCTCTAGATAGCATCTGTGAGGCTGCGGAAGCAGTGTACATACCTACGCCTTTTATATTTTTTGCTATTTCATACCCATCTTCTCTAAACATGGTCAGCATAGAGGTTAGCTCAGTCAATTTGCTTGTGTCTAAAACCATTCTAACAACGGTTCCTGAGCAAAAATGATTCAACTCCATATGTTCTTTTTCTGCTGTAGTAAGTTTGATTCCATGACTACCGCTACATATTAGAAATGAGCCACCTAAACGACAAATTCGACTACTCATATATAATCCAAAACCAGAATTATGCCAAGGGTCATCTTTATCTATACTGTTACCCTCATAATTTTTGCTAGAAATTGCTGGCATTAACGCTTGTTGAATAGCATCTGAGTCACTTTCAATATCAATGAAAGGGTTATTTTTCAAAGACTTTCTTAAACCTATTCCTTTGTCAGCAATGGATATTTCTACTTTATGATATGTAGGCCAATATTGCGCACAGTATGCTATTTTCTCTGAGTGACTATGTTCATACACATTACGCATAATTTCTCGGATTGAATAAGTTAGTGTATCAACTAAGGTTGTACCTTCTTCTTGAGAAAGAATTTCAGCTAACTGCTTGGAGCGCTTTTCAATAACGTCTTGTCCAGACATCCAATTTTTGCCTGCTTCATCATTGATGGTGTGAACCGACATGATGGTGAATGGTATGAACCTACTATTACCTTGAGTAGAGCTTGGCGCTTTTCCATGGTTTAAGCCAAATGCTTTAAAAAACCCCATATTAGCTGCGTATTCTTTGCTTTCATATCCAAAACACTGGATTACTGTTTTTTCATTTTCTCGATTAAATTCTCCAATGAATTTGACTATATATATCATAGTGAAAGGCTCCACTCTGCCCATTCTTGAAAAATCTATTACTATCTTCTCTTGCCCCGAGCAGGCATTTATTTCATTACAAAAACTAAAAACTGCTGCTTCATCGCACTTATTTGGAAAATAAATTGCTGTCATGTTTTTCCTTTAACTATCAAGTTTGTCAAATTGGGCTAGGACAGCCATCCTACAGAAAATCTCATTTTCTCAACACACTAAAAGTTAACCTTCCATCTCACCAACCAACCACTGCTCAAAATCACTAACTTGCGCTGCCAACTCAGGTTGTGCTTTTGTTAGGTCATCGAGCTTGTTTTTAATCTCAGGCTTATTATATTTAACACCAGTCAATGTATTCTTAAGCAGGTCGATAAGCTCAACATTTAGCGCATCAGAGAAGATGACAACTTCGGTAATCATCGCTTGCTTCACATCCATATGCACATCCATCATGCCCCAATCAAAGCGCGTCTCAATATGATGGGTGAACTCAGGCGTTTTACCAAAGCGCCAATCCCAGTCTGCCATCTGCTGATAGTAAGCGTTTAGAGTGGGCTGCTTAGCAAGGCTAGCTTCATCTAATTGCTCGACCTGTGCAGTCTCTCCATGATATTCACAGAACGCTTCGATAATCGCATCAGACAAGGTCTCGTGATTGATAGCCTCATTAAAATCTACCAAGTTTGCCACGCGAGCGCGCACAGATTTGATGCCTTTTGCTTTCAGCTTTAGCGGATGCGGGTTCAGATAGTCGCCAAGCTTTTGCATATTGGCATTGACCAGCAATGTGCCATGATGAAAGCTGCGATCGGCTGCATGTCTAAATGCGCTACCCGATATTTTGCGGTCGCCGACCTGCATATCGTTACGACCAGACAGCGTGGCGTCTATGCCGAGTTTCTTAAGCGCATTGATGATGACGGTGAAGTTTGCTTCTTGATCGTAAGCATCACTGGGCGATAAAAAAGTAAAATTGGTATTACCCAAGTCATGGAATACTGCGCCGCCGCCGCTCTGACGCCGTGCTAAAAACACATCGTCTGCTTCCATTTTGTCGGTTTTGCACTCTACCCATGGATTTTGTGAGCGTCCAATAACCACGGTCTCAGAGTTACGCCATAAAAATAGGGTATGCGAGTCGGGATTGAGCGTATTAAATATCCAATCCTCGGTGGCAAGATTAAACCAAGGATTGGTCACAGCAGATTTTAGAATGCGCAGTTTCATGTATTTGACTCTTTAATAAACTGGGTTGGTGAACAGGTTTTATGAGTAGGTAGCATCATTCTTACTGATGCAAGCTTATAATTCAATGGCTGTCTAACAGGGAGGTTGATTTTATCAGTGGCTTTGACAGTGGTGAAGACGTTGAGCATATAGAAACAACGGTGAAAAAATTTCATAGAAAAGGGCGCTAAGGTTGATGCTTCAGTTTTTAGCGGGCGGTAATAAAAGCCAAGCAAAACGCTCAGCTTTATTACAGTTTAAAACAATAAATTTTGAGAATACTTTGTTCTATTTAGCACAAATCTCCCACTGCGATTTTGTACTAAGATAACATTGCATAACTGCTTTACCAGACTGCGCATAAGCATCACTGACGATACGCTGATTGGTTGGCAGACGATATCTGATGATCGCGGGCTCGTCATTGACGGTGGTCGTCCATCCAGTCACTTCATTACGGTCGTTATAGTTTGCGCTGGTAGAGGTTGCCATTTTGCCAAATCCTGGCAGGTTGTAGGAGACCTGTCTAAAACTATAACTCATCGCTGCACCCTCAGCGCCCTCATACTGACAGTTCAGCTTTTTTTGCAGTTTATCTTGTTTATAAATATAGCAAGTGGTCTCATCTGAGAACTGACCAACCCCGCAAAAACCTGCCGTTGCAACTGACATCATACCGATAAATAACGCTATCCTTTTCATAATCATTCCTCAATAATTTATAAATCCTACTAATGATGTTTGCCATCTATTTTTTGTATTGCCAAATACTAACCAATACCTTGTAGATATTAGAAAATTAGTAAACAAATATCAACTAATATATTTTAAGTAAAACTTGAATTGATTTATCAGAGCTACTTTTAACAACAGTATTATTAAGAGTAGCTGTTATAGAGTAGTGCTATAAGTAGGATTTACTATGACCGTGAATCTGTTTTTGTAGATATTGAACGGATGACTTACTTAAGGATGACTTTGGAGTTCTTTAGTATGTGAATAGAAAGGTGCTGGAATAGGCTAAAGTATAAGAAATATAGGATAGGCGCTGCTTACTGTATGGTGCTCAATAAAAGGGATTTGTCCAAATTTACAGATTATCAAAAAGGTGAAAACCTTAAAACTGTGCTAAAAAAATCAATAAGTGGATAAAAACTCACTATAAATTTTATAAAAAATTACCCATCAAACAATTAAAAAGTTATCATCATGAGTTTTTAATCACATGATAATTTTTACAACGCATCAGACGCTTATGACCGACACGAGTTGGTAAACGCAGTCTAAGCGCTTAATAGGATTACCCAATGACCAACCGTGACCTCATCATCTTTGTGACGCTCTCTTTTATGTGGTCACTCTCTTTCGTTTTTTATCGTATTGGCGTGCCTGAGTTTGGCTCATTGGCATTCGCCAGCTTGCGTGTGATATTCGCCGGATTGGTCATGTTGGTCTTTGTATTGCTCAATAAGAAAAACAGAGTAGGCATCAAGGAGCATTGGAAAATGCTAGCGCTCGTTGGCTTGTTTTCAGCAGCGCTGCCTTTTGTGTTGTTCTCGTTTTCCGCGCAGTCAGTGAACGCAGGCGTGCTAGCCGTACTAAATGCCTCTGTGCCGATGATGAGTGGTTTTATCGCCAGAGTCTTTTTTAAAGATAGGCTATCAAAAAAACAAGCACTAGGTTTGGTGATCGGGGTGATCGGGGTAATCATACTGATGAGCGAAAGCTTGTTTGGTGGCGGCGAGCCAGGCAAAGGGTTGGTCGAAGGGCTACTACCAATGGGTTACGCACTACTGGCCTGTGTGGGTTATGCGCTTGGGGCCAACATCACCAAGAACTACCTGTACGAAGTATCGCCAGTCGCTATCACTGCAGGCTCGCTCATTATCGGTAGTATTATTATGCTGCCTGTGGCTTTTAATGAGTTCCCTTATGGTAAAGATATCAGCATAAAGGCGTGGGTATCCGTGATCTGTATCGGTGTATTTTCGACCGCCATTGCCCTTATCTTTATGAATCAGCTGATTAAAAATATTGGCCCGACGCGCGCCACCAGTATTACTTTAGTCATCCCAATTTTTGCTATTATTTTAGGGTATCTATTGCTTGGCGAGGCGCTAAATATACAAGCTATCATTGGTTCGATTGTGATATTGATCGGCACATATCTGTCATTAGAGCTATCAATTAAGAAAATGCTAAAGCCAAAAGACAAGACCCAGACGAACAGTATTTAAGGCTTAGTAAACAGTCTTCGTAGTAAACAGATACGAAGATTTGTATAGGTGAATATTGTTGTATCTGTTTGTAAATATTGCTTGGAATAATGAAATCTGTTCCCTATAAAGGTAGGCGCTAAACGTAGATTTACTAATGATATTATAAGTTTTTCTAAACAGCATTCGATAATAATCAGTATGAATGATGGTTGCTATAACTAAAGATCATAAATAGCGACAATAACCAATAGGACAGATTATGGCACACGATATTTTATTTGAGCCTGTAAAAATGGGCACACAAACGCTAAAAAACCGCATTATGATGGCCCCACTGACACGTCTGCGTGCCGTTGAGCCAGGCGATGTCCCTATCACATGGGCAGCAGAGTACTACTCGCAGCGTGCAGGGGCGGGCCTTGTCATCACTGAGGCAACGCAAGTATCGTTTCAAGCAAAAGGCTATGCAGGCGCACCAGGGCTACATACTCAAGATCAAGTCACTGCATGGAAAGCCATCGTTGACAATGTCCATGCCAAAGGTGGTAAGATCGTCGTCCAGCTATGGCACACAGGACTTGTCTCACATGAAAGCGTACAACCTGAACGCCGTGCGCCAATTTCAGCCTCAGATGTCGATGTAGGTATCCGTACCTCATTGCGTGATAGTGACAACCAAGCCATTCGCGCGGATGCCACGCCGCCGCGCCCAGCCAGTCTTGATGAGATTCAGCAAGTGGTTACTGACTTTGCGCATGCAACCAAGTGCGCGCAGGAAGCGGGGTTTGATGGTATTGAGATTCATGGCGCGCATGGTTATTTGCTGCATCAGTTTTGGGCCGAGCATACCAATCAGCGTGACGATGAATACGGTGGCAGCCGCGAAAACCGCGCGCGTCTGACCTTAGATGTTATCGATGCATGTGTGGATGCTTGGGATGCAGATCATATTGGTATTCGTATCTCGCCACTGGGCACATTCAACAATGTTGAGGGAGGCTACGAAGAAGACGATAACATTTGGCTGATTGAACAAATCAATAAGCGTGGTCTAATGTATTTGCATCTGTCAGAGCCAGATTGGGCAGGTGGTACGCCGTATAGCGATGAGTTCCGTCAGCGTGTCCGTGATGCGTTCGATCAGACCATCATCGCGGCGGGTGGCTATGATGCGGACAAAGCTGAGAAGAACATCAAAGCAGGCTATATCGATGCGGTAGCATTCGGTCGTGATTATATTGCCAACCCTGATCTCGCTGAACGTATTCAAGAGGGCGCACCGCTCAACGAGCAGCATCCAGAGAGCTTCTATGGTGGCAGCACGGTTGGCTACACTGATTATCCGTTTATGAATGAAGTGTAAGCAATTATCCATCCGTCAGTATCACTGAATAGGCAGACAAACGCGTTATAAAAAAGCCCTTTGACTATCGATAGTTAGAGGGCTTTTTTTTACGCATTTATTTTGATTAATATCCAAAATTGCCTGTTTGATAATCACGGAACGTTTGACGCAGTTCTTCTTGGGTGTTCATGACAAAAGGACCATGACCTGCGACTGGTTCTCCGATTGGCTCGCCGCTTAGCAGTAGCAATTTGATAGGAGTAGCCTCAGTGGTAGTTGCAGGGTAGGTCAATTCGATAGTATCAGTAGCAGGTAATGATGAATGTTCAGATTGAGTGCCTACATGATTTCGAATAGGCGCTGAAAATTCAATTAGGCTGCCTGCGCTGACGGCTGTACCGTTGACCAATATTTGACCTTCTTGTACCAGGAGTAGGGTATTGTGCGTTTTCGGTACTTGTAGCGTGGTTGTACCTGCTGTATGTAGCTCAATATCCCACATATTGACTGGCGTAAAGGTCGTTGCTGCTCCCGCTATCCCATGCCAGTCACCGGCAATAATGGCAGCTTGGCCAATGACAGTTTGCTCGTCGCTATTGTCTATCAGATCAACGATAGGCATATCAGCACGTTTGATAGATTGGTATTTTGGGTCGGTCAGTTTATGGGCCCTTGGCAAGTTGACCCATAACTGCACCATACTAAATATACCACCACGTTGCCCAAAGGCTTCAGAGTGGAACTCTTCGTGCAGAATACCGCGACCAGCAGTCATCCACTGTACATCACCTTCTAAAATATCACCGCGCCCACCTGTCGAATCTACATGACTAATCTCACCTGCATAAGCAATGGTGACAGTTTCAAAACCTTTATGTGGGTGTTGACCAACGCCATGTGGCTGCATTTTATAAGAGGGATTGGGTGAAAACGTTGTTGGCTTGGCATAATCTAATAATAAGAAAGGATCAGTATGGCTATAATTAAGGTCTGGATTGTCATCTAAATGACTGATCAGAGTTTTTACAAAAAAGCCGTCACCTACCCAGTGCGACTCTTTTTCACCGTGAATGTGTTTAATTGAACGCATGGGTCACCTCATTAGTCTAATTAGAATTACTATCAATAGAAAAGCTATTATTAAGTAATACTACTATGAATATAAGAGTAGATTGTATGAGTTTTTATTACTATTTCATTCCTAGTGCTGTCAGCAGCGATTAAGCAAATGTTAAACACTTATAAGTGTCCATGATTAGACGGTCTCACCACTCACAAAACCACTCGCCCAAGCCCATTGAAAGTTATAGCCGCCAAGCCAGCCAGTCACATCGAGCACCTCACCGATAAAGTATAAGCCGTCTTGTAAATTGCTTTGCATCGTTTTTGAAGAAACCTCATCAGTTTTGACGCCGCCGCGTGTGACCTCAGCGGTACGGTAGCCTTCAGTACCAGAGGGTTTGAGTCGCCAGCCATTGATTGTCGCGCCCAATTCAGTAAGGCGCTCGTCTTTTATATTGGCAAGCTCGGTATCTTTGATGTCTTCCCACAGATGCGTCTGTAGTGCTGCTAATAGCTTCTTGGGTAATGCATTATCTGTGTTTTCTGCCAATACGGTACGAATAAGCTGGCGTGGATGTGACTTTTTGCGAGCAAGTAAAAGCTCAGTGACGTCTATTTCAGGCAACAGATTGATACTGATGGTTTCCCCAGTCTGCCAATAGTTGGAGAGCTGTAGCATGGCAGGGCCAGAGAGACCACGATGGGTAAATAGGACGGGCAATTTAAAAGAGATACGCTCATTACTGGCAATAACTGGCAGACTGATACCAGCCAAAGCACGGATAAGCTCGCCTGTTTTGTCAGTGAAGGTAAAGGGTACAAGGCTAGCGTCAGTAGGCACAAGAGTATGCCCGAACTGCTGCGCCACTTCATAACCCAAGCCGCTTGCGCCCATGGTCGGGATAGATAGTCCACCAGTGGCGATGACTAAAGACTCGCAGCTATAGCCTGTCTGCGAAGATTGAGTGACGTTCGCAATGTCTTTTTTACCAAGCTTTTTGCTCGTCGTTAGATAAAAGCGCTCACCGTTATCATGAGCAGCAGTTTTAACGTGATCAATCTGAGCATTAAGCTTTACTTGTACGCCTACAGTCGTGCATTCATCTAGGAGCATAGATAAGATGTCTTGTGCCGAGTTATCACAGAACAGCTGACCGTGTTCGCGTTCATGATAGGCAATCTTATGCGACTCTACCATGCCGATAAACTCCCAACTTGGATAACGACTCAGTGCTGATTTGCAGAAGTGGGGATTGGCACCAATAAAATGTTCAGGCTCTACAAAGTAATTGGTGAAGTTGCAGCGCCCACCACCCGACATCAAAATCTTCTTGCCAGCTTTATTGGCATGATCCAACACCAAGACACGGCGGCCGCGGCGACCAGCAGTGAGCGCACAATACAATCCTGAAGCGCCAGCGCCGATGATAATGACGTCATAGTGAGTATGGTTTTGTGCATTGCGTTGATTAGTCATTGCGGTCTCGTAAAACGATGGGGTGAAAAAAGTATAACCAGGCCAAGCATTGTTTTTATTAAAAACGCGGCTGACATTTTGTTAAATGAAGCAGTATGTTTAGTGTAGCTATTTTCCATATTTCACTAAAGGTTACAAGGATTAAATGCCCTAAGCCATACGCTGTTACCGTGTGATCACAACCAGCTGTCATTTTAGTACTATCGTTATGATAGCTGCCCCTATAAATAGCATTATACGTACCAGTATAAGTACTAATATAATTATCTAAACATACAGATGTACAGTGAAATTGTTATGTTTGGCTTTTGATGTCTTGCAACGGTCACGCTTATTTGTCAAACTAACGATGAGCGTCACACATTATGGAAGATGACTCTTATTGCTTACATGGGGCGCGTCATAGACGAACACCCATGTAGGTCATAATAATTAAAAGGGACCAAATACTATGACTCAGAAATCATTTCCTATCTCAGCCGAGTTTATGGCTGCTGCCAATACCACACCTGAACAGTACCTCAAAGACTACGGACAATCCATCGAATCAACAGAAGCAAGTGATGCTTTTTGGGCGAAGCGCGCTGAGCTAATCGATTGGATAAAGAAACCGACCAAAGTCAGTAATGTCAATTATGACTTAGACGATTTTAGCATCAAATGGTTTGAGGATGGTGAGCTGAATATTTCAGTCAACTGTCTTGATCGTCACCTCGAAGAAAACCCATACAAGCCTGCTATCATCTGGGAAGGTGATCACCCTTCACTGCACAAAATCATCTCTTTTAAAGAGTTGCACGAAGCTGTCTGCCGCTTAGGTAATTCATTACGCAAACTTGGCGTTGTAAAAGGTGATCGTGTCACCTTGTATATGCCGATGATACCGGAAGCCATGGTAGCGATGCTGGCATGTGCGCGTATTGGTGCGGTGCATTCAGTGGTATTTGGTGGTTTTTCTGCCGAGAGTCTGGGCAATCGCTTGATAGATAGTCGCTCAAAAGTTGTTATCACAGCTGACGAAGGTTTACGCGGCGGTAAGCACACACCACTCAAAGCCAATGTCGATCACGCACTCGACATGGATGGTACTGAGAGTGTCGAAAAAGTCATCGTCGTTCATCGTACGGGTAACTCTATACCGATGAGTGGGCGCCGTGATGTGTGGTACCACAATTTGGTCGATGGTCAATCAGAGATCTGCGAGCCTGAAGTCATGAATGCCGAAGACCCGCTATTCTTATTATATACCTCTGGTTCGACAGGTAAGCCAAAAGGTGTAGTGCATACTACAGGCGGCTATATTACCTATGCTATCTCAACGTTCCGTGATGTGTTTGATATCAAAGAAGATGACGTCTATTGGTGTACGGCAGATGTGGGCTGGATTACTGGCCACACGTACTCAACCTATGCACCACTGGCCAATGGTACGACGACGGTAATGTTCGAAGGTGTGCCAGAACATCCAACATGGGCACGTATCGGTCATATTATTGATAAGCATGACGTGACTATCCTATATACCGCCCCAACAGCTATTCGCGCGATGATGAAAGAGGGCGATGCTTTTGTTCGTGAGTCGGATCGTTCTAGTTTGCGTCTGCTAGGGTCGGTCGGTGAGCCGATCAACCCAGAAGCGTGGGACTGGTACTACAATGTCGTCGGTGATGGTAAATGTCCTATCGTCGATACATGGTGGCAGACCGAGACTGGTGGTATCTTAATGGCGCCAATACCAGGCACGGTCGATCTCAAACCGGGCGCGGCAATGACACCGCTATATGGTGTCAAACCAGAAGTCGTCGATAGTGATGGTGCGATTTTAGAAGGCCCTGCAGAAGGCAATTTGGTGATCAGTAGCGGTTGGCCAGGGCAGATGCGTACTATCTACAATGACCATCCACGCTTTTTGAAGACTTACTTTAGCGATTATCCGGGTCATTATTTCACGGGTGATGGCGCTCAGCGTGATGAAGATGGGCATTACTGGATTACTGGTCGTGTCGACGATGTACTCAACGTGGCAGGGCATCGCTTGGGCACAGCAGAGATCGAGAGCGCCGTGGTTGCGCACCCTGCAACTGCTGAAGCTGCGATTGTCGGTATGCCGCATGAGATACGCGGTACAGGTATCTGTGCATTTATCATTCTAAAGTCAGGTGAAGAAAAGACCGACGATCTAAAAGCAGAATTAAAACGCCATGTGCGTGCCGAGATTGGACCAATTGCGACTTTAGATGCCATCTATATGGTTGATGCACTACCAAAAACGCGCTCAGGAAAAATCATGCGCCGTATCTTGCGTAACCTTGCAGCAGGGCAATATGTGGGACTGGGCGATCTATCTACGCTTGCCGATAGCTCGGTAATTAATGACTTGGTTGAAGAAGTAAAAGCGGGTCGTGGAGAGTAAGTCAGTCTGCTAACGACCCTGTATTGTTAAGGATAGTTATTCAGTACTAGCCATTAATATTCATATATCGAAGTTAAATAAAAGCCATGTTATCGAGAATAGCATGGCTTTTTTACGTAGACGATATTGATATTGGCTCATTTTGAAGGTTCAATAATGCTAACAAGACAACATCGTTACCATTTTAATTGAGGATTAATTGACGAGCCACTCGGTACTTACTAGGCTAGCTAATTAATATAGTAGCGACTCATAAATACTTTATAAGGTCTACTGTCATTATGACTGATCATGCTTTGTGCTCAACTGTTCTATCTGCCCCAAAAATTGCCATCATCGGTGGTGGCCTAACGGGATTGCTTACCGCAACACTATTAGAGAGAGCGTCAAACCAATCAAGCTCGTCATCTAACACCCTGCAAATCACTATCTTTGAAAAATCACGCAGTGTAGGCCGTTTAGCGACCCGCTATCGCAGCGATAGTAAAACTGATAAAAATTGGCAATGGTCATTCGGAGCGCAGTTTTTTACTGCGAAAACTGCTGACTTTCAACAGTTTATCGCGCCTTGGTTAGATACAGGGTTGCTACAACCATGGTGTGCCGAAGTGGTTGAGTTAACCCCGGCAGATGACAATGAGCAGTCGTCTAATATCCAAAGCAAAGAACAATGGGATGCAGTGCATGCTCGCTATATCAGCACACCGAAAATGACCAGTTGGGGCCGTGAATTGGCCGCCGCGCTCAAGTATACGACCATAGTATTTAAGACCCGTGTCGCACCGCTCGCTCAGTATTTGCACCATCAAAACACGCAGCAGTCTCAGCATCAGATCCAGAACCAGACTCATAATCAAGACAGCAAGCAAACTGAGCTATTTGACGAAACTGGCGCCAGTCTGGGCTGGTTTGATTGGGTTATTTGCACAGCGCCAAATGGTCAGGCGGTAGAGTTGATGGCAGATAGTAAGTTTAGTCAGCAAGACAAAATTACTAAACCGCAAATGCAAGCCTGCTATACGTTGATGCTTGGTTGGGATGATGTCCAAAAGCTACCTGAGACATTAAATGGCCAACTTGCACCGCAATGGGATGTCGCTTATTTAAATAGCGCTGTTCTCGATAGGATATTTATTGAGCATCAAAAACCTGCTCGTGATGAGCTACTACCAAGTGTCACCATCCATGCACGTAATGACTGGTCAGAAGCCCACGTCGATGACGATATGGAGTCAGTCGAAGAACAATTATTACAGGCGGCAAAACAAGCATTAAATTGGAACGAAGCTAGCGCACCTAGCCAAACAGACTGCCATCGTTGGCGTTATGCGGCAACTGTAGTGAACACAGATGCTGAAGAGCTAGGCATCTTAATCGATGCAACCAAGCAATGGATCGTCAGTGGTGACTGGTGTGCGAAAGGTAATATTGAGAGCTGCTATCGAATGGCGCAGCAAACTGTTAAGGCAATTATGCAAACGCAGTAAGCGTGATATCCATGCTCATTATTTTACATTGTTTAGAACTGAGGCTTATTTCAAAGCTAGTGTTTAAGTGATATTTGGGTTTAGCAAAACGTAAGCAAAAAAAGGCCCACAGAGGAGGTACTGTGGGCTGAGGAAAACGGGTCATGTATGAGCTACACAGGCCGTGGTCAAGAGTTGTTGTAATTATTGGTGCTCTCTACTGTTATTTATAAGGGTAATAATTATCAATACAATAGGTGGAGATATTTACTTAGCTATTTATATTTACTGATTTAAGTGTACAAGTGTTCTGGTACAGTCGCTATGATAGCGCAATTGAGTGCTGTCTGGCGGTTTTGGTTACAGTATATTACGTTGTAAAATTCCAAAAGACGCCAAGACTGGTATGAAGCACTGATATTTAGAGTAAGTAGAGCAGCTTTATGGTGAAATCATTAATAAAGGCTGCCAATAATTTCAATAGCTTATGTCGATAGAAGGTCATTTAGTCACTCTTGATACCTTTCTTTATATCTTTGATAACTCAATCGCTGCAGAGATGGCATGACGCCTTGTCCGAAAAATGCTAAGCTATCTGCCATTATTATGTTCATATTAAACTGGGTTTGCCATGACTGACAGCACGCATTTGCATACGCAGGAAGAACCGCCAAGTTCGCAAAATACCAAGAGTATTTTTAACTTGCCTAACAACCTTACGATTGCGCGTATCTTGATGATTCCGCTATTTGTCGCGATTGCTTATTGGCCGCCAGCCATGGGTATTGGTATGCCTGCGATTTCAGACAATGTCATTGCGCGCGTTGGGATGAGCGAGTTTAGTGATAGCTTGTTGCGCCATTTATTATTGACTGGCGTCTTTATTATTGCTGCGATTACCGATTGGCTCGATGGGTATTTTGCTCGTAGACTTAATGTTATGTCAGCCTTTGGTCGCTTTTTGGACCCTGTCGCTGATAAGTTGATGGTAGCTGTAGCGCTCATTGTCCTTGTACAGTGGCATCCCAATATCATTATGGCGATAGCGGCTATCGTCATTATCTCGCGTGAAATCGCAGTATCAGCGTTACGTGAGTGGATGGCAGAGCTAGGTAAGAGCACTAGCGTCGCCGTATCTTATGTAGGCAAACTAAAAACCACGTTTCAGATGGTAGCAATTACCGTACTACTGCTTAATTGGCAGTCGCTTGAAACCATCGGTTATGTATTAATGGTCGCCGCTGTGATACTTACCTTATGGTCGATGATGATCTATCTAAAAGCTGCTTGGCCTTATTTAAAACAAAGCGGTTAACTCCATAAGACAAAAATAGTTAGCATAAAATTTAAACAATAAAAAACGCCAGTCGCATTAGCCACTGGCGTTTTTTTTCTACTATTTATGGATTAGATAACTTATAACGTCACAGAGTTATTTTCACCTAAATTGGTTGCTTTCTTGCCGTCCATTACTGCAGCAGTGGTCATCTTAAACATATTAACTACTGAGCTACCGCTTAGCCAATATTCTGCACCATGTGGGACGATTTTGATTAATTGCACATTTGGATCTTCTTTACCTTGCTCATAAAACGCATTGTAAATTGGCGACCATAGCTCATCTAACTTCTCTTGGTCTTCGACCAATTCTGCTTTACCGTTAATTGAGACGTAGTCTTTTGAATCTTGACTGACATAGGCCAAGTTCACTTGTGGGTCTTTTTCAATATCTTTGATGGTTTCGGTAGTCTTATCACCAATGAACCAAATTTCTTTTGCGCCAATGCTCGTCTCGCTGGTGGTCATTGGGCAGGCATGTAAATGGCCTTCATGAGTACGAGTGGTCATCATGGCAAATTTCACTTCTTTTACCAGTTCTTGTACTTTATCGATATGGTCTTGTCTACTCATAGTAAGTTTCCTTTTTTATAGTGTTTTAATTGAGCTTATATAGCGTTGTTTTAATTCGCCGAATTGAACAGTTGATTATTTATAGTAATTTTTCTTTAGGCTAGATATGTCTAACCATTAAATAAATTCAAGAGTTAAACGTCATTGTTGCCTTAACAACTGAGACTAGAATACCGAGTTGTGACTCTACATTTATATAGGTTCCCAGTAATGCGATGTGAGTGTTTGTAAGGAATATGAAGGTTAGGTAAAAATTGTGACAGCGTAGATTTGAGCGTTCTATTTTTCGATGGATAATTCAAAAACGACTTAAAAAGATACTTTTTTGAATTATCGATTCGCAAATAGTAAGTCGCGATAGAATGCAACTTATCGGCAATTTATCTCGGTTTAGACCTGCTTATTACAGGTCTTCTTGTTATAATACCCAGACCATTTACTTAGCATGGCAGAGATGCCTTGATCTTACGGATTATGCCTTTATGATGACCATCGCCGGACAACCGTTTCTTACCGATTTTCAGACGCAGCAACTCATCAGTCAGTTTCAGCAAAAAACCGAGCTAAATGTCAGTCAAATAAGTACACAGCAAGTGTATGTGCTATCACGAGAGCTATCTGGTGATGAACATAAAAAAGCGCTAGATCTACTAGCGGTTGACCAGTCAGCAACGCTAAATGCGCCGCAAGACAACCAACTACAAGTCATCGTTGGGCCACGTTTTGGTACGATATCGCCATGGGCAAGTAAAGCGACAGATATCTTTAATAACTGTGAAATCGAGATCAATCGTGTTGAGCGTGTCGTTGTTTATACGTTAACCCTCGATGAAAAAATAGACGGTGACGCAGGCGAAAAACTACCAGTAGACGCTGAGCAATTGTTGTTTGACCGTATGACGCAGAGCTTGGTTTATGACTTGAGCGATGTCAGCAAATTGTTTGACGATCAAGCGCCAGCATCATTGAATCATATCGACGTGATCGGACAAGGTCAGGCAGCGCTAGAATCAGCTAATACCGAGTTCGGCTTTGCGTTATCAAGTGAAGATATCGACTATCTGATGAATGCCTATGTCAATGAGTTGAAACGCAACCCAACTGACGTTGAGCTGATGATGTTTGCACAGGCCAACTCAGAGCATTGCCGTCATAAGATTTTCAATGCTCAGTGGACAGTTGATGGTGAAGTACAACCAAAGTCACTGTTCCAAATGATTAAAAACACGTACCAGTCGAACCCACAAGGTATCTTGTCAGCGTATAAAGACAACGCTGCGGTGATGGCAGGGTCTGATGGCATGCGTTTTTATCCTATCCCAACTGACGCGATGGATGCCAAATCAGTCCATCCTTATGACTTTCATCAAGAGAACATCGATATCTTAATGAAAGTTGAAACGCACAATCACCCAACAGCGATTGCCCCTTATTCGGGTGCGGCAACAGGTGCGGGCGGTGAGATTCGTGATGAAGGCGCGACTGGTCGTGGCGGTAAGCCAAAAGCAGGTCTAACAGGATTCCACGTATCACATCTGCATATCCCAGAGCTTAGCGAAAAGTGGGAGCAGTCAGGTCAATTGAGCACACAGGATTATGGTACGCCAGATCGTATGGCAACCAGCCTTGAGATCATGACCGAAGCGCCACTAGGCTCAGCCAACTTTTCAAACGAGTTTGGTCGTCCAAATCTATGCGGTTACTTCCGTAGTTTTCAGCTAGATACCTCTGCGGCAAAAGACGGTAGCGAGATGCGCGGCTATCACAAGCCAATCATGCTGGCAGGTGGTTACGGCAATATCAAACGCAACCTGATTGAAAAAAATGCCATCCAAAAAGGCGATTTGCTCATCGTCCTTGGTGGCCCTGCGATGCAAATCGGTCTGGGCGGCGGTGCAGCATCGTCGGTCGATAGTGGTGACCTTGATGAAGGCTTAGACTTTGCTTCAGTTCAGCGCGATAATGCTGAGATGGAGCGTCGTTGCCAAGAAGTCCTTGATCGCTGCTGGGCACTAGCGGGTGATGATGCCGATGTGAGTAATAACAGTAAAGACGGCAACCCAATTGTCTCACTACATGATGTAGGGGCAGGTGGTCTATCTAATGCGATGCCAGAACTGGTCAATGATCATGAAATGGGCGCGCATCTGAACTTGCGTAAGATTCCATCGTTAGAAGCTGGCATGTCGCCAATGGCCATCTGGTCAAACGAAGCGCAAGAGCGTTATGTCCTCGCGATTCGCCCAGAGAGCAAAGATCAGTTCGATGCCATCTGTGCCCGTGAGCGCTGCCCATATGCCATCTTGGGCGAGGCGACGGATATTCGCCAGCTAATCGTTGATGATGAGCTATTGGACGAGCAACCAGTCGATATGCCGATGCAAGTATTGCTCGGCGGTACACCAAAAATGCAACGCAGCTTTGAGCGTACCGAGAGCACTTTGCCAGCATTAGAGCTTGGTGATGTGAATTTAGCCGAGTCAATCACCGATGTATTGCGTCATCCAACCGTGGCGAGCAAGTCATTCTTGATTAGCATTGGTGACCGTTCTATCACGGGTATGGTCGTGCGTGATCAGTATGTGGGTCGCTATCAAGTGCCTGTATCAGATTGTGCGGTGACTGCTTCTGGCTTAGTGGCGCTAGATGGTCAGCCAATGACTGGCGAAGCAATGAGTGTCGGCGAGCGTACGCCTGTTGCCCTGATTAGTCCAAAAGCCTCTGCGCGTCTAGCAGTTGGTGAAGCGATTACTAACATCGCTGGTGCGCGTATCGCTCAATTGTCTGACATTACGATGTCAGCGAACTGGATGGCCGCGTGTGGTGATGACGTAGAAGATGCTGCATTGTTCGACGCCGTACATGCCGTTGGCGAAGAGCTATGCCCAGCACTGGGTATCGCTATTCCAGTTGGTAAAGACTCGCTATCCATGCGTGCCAATTGGACTGATAACGACAATGGCGACAATCAAGACAAATCAGTCGTGTCACCAATGAGCTTGGTGATTACTGCCTTTGCCCCTGTGGTTGATGTGGCAAAAACGTTAACCCCTGAGCTAATCAATGGCGATAGCGCGTTCTACCGTATTGATTTGTCTAAAGGCAAGCTGCGTCTAGGCGGTTCAATCCTTGCGCAAACGCTGAGCCAGTTGGGTAACGATTGCCCAGATTTAGCGCAGCCAAGCGATTTGGTCGACTTCTTTAACTTTATCCAAGCAGGCAATGAGCAAGGCGTCATCAGCGCCTATCACGATATCGGTGATGGCGGTCTGCTTGCGACCATCGCTGAGATGCAGTTCACTAGCCGTCAGGGTATCAAGCTGTCATTAAATGACGATAATTTACTCGGTCAACTGTTCAGTGAAGAGCTAGGTGCAGTTATCCAAGTATTGCCAGAAAACGTTGCGGCGCTCATGCAATTGGCAGAAGAATTTAACGTCAGCGATATGCTCAGCCTCGTCGGTCAAAGCTCTGAAGAAGACAGCCTACTGATCCAAACGCCAACGCTTATGGGTGACGACACCTTACGCTTTAAGCGTTCTGAGTTACAGCAAGCATGGACGCAGGTCAGCTATCAAATCGCGCGTCGCCGTGATAACCCAGCGTGCGTACAGCAAGAGTATGACTTGATTAGCGACGCGAGCCATCAAGGCCTGATCGCTGCGCCGAACTTTGATCTCAATCAAAAAGTTGAAGAACCATATTTAGCCAGTCGCGAGAATAAGCCAAGAGTCGCTATCTTGCGTGAGCAAGGCGTCAATGGTCAGACAGAGATGGCAGCAGGCTTTACCCAAGCTGGCTTTGAAGCAGTCGATGTACACATGAGTGATCTACTCAGTGGCCGCATAAATCTACGTGAGTTCGACGGTCTGGTCGCTTGTGGTGGCTTTAGTTATGGTGATGTACTGGGCGCAGGCTCTGGCTGGGCGAACTCTATCTTGTTCCATGACGAGCTACGCATGCAGTTTGTCCGCTTCTTTGCCCGTCCTGATACCTTCTCATTAGGTGTCTGTAACGGTTGTCAGATGATGGCTCAGTTAAAAGACCTCATCCCAGGTGCAGATAACTTCCCACGCTTCATCGCCAACCAATCGGCTCGTTTTGAAGCGCGTACGGTCAATGTGAAAATTGAGCGTACCAAGTCTATCCTGTTCAAAGGCATGCAAGACAGTATCTTGCCAATCGCTGTGGCACATGGTGAAGGTTATGCCACACTAGACAACAACGAAATCGACGGTATGGCAAAACACGGTCAGCTTGCGATGCGTTATGTCGATAGCCAAGGTCATCCAACCGAGACGTATCCGCTCAATCCAAACGGTTCGGTCGGCGGTGTCACGGGTCTGTGTAGCACTGATGGTCGCGTCACTATCATGATGCCGCATCCTGAGCGTAACCTAAAAGCCTATAACCACAGCTGGAAACCAGAAGAATGGGACGAAGACGGCGCGTGGATGCGTATGTTCCGTAACGCTCGCGCTTGGTTACGCTAGTCGCAAACCTAGATGCTTGATTAGCGTCGTCAAACTTGCTGAGCCTACGACATGTAGTGCTTGCGCATGTTTTCCTCGCTACTCAAACCTCTAGCAATTGCTTATAGTTTTAGATAGCTGTTTTTGAAGTAAAAAGGTGGGCTTAGGCTCACCTTTTTTGTGTTTAAGAGTTGAGTGTTTGGAAATAAAGGCTAGCGTTTATACCGTGTTTTCACGAGAATAGGTAATGACACCCATGCTAAAATTGCGGTCAACAAAGATTAAGATAAGCCAAATAAGGAAGAATAAAATGTCAGGAATTACAGATATCAATGAGCTATTGAGTTCGATGCAGCCAGCACTGGTTGATGAGTTATTTGTGTTTTGTACCGTAAAAGGTCAACTAGCAGAATACGTAAACTTAGCGCCAATTGCGACGTTTGTAGAGACAGAGGGGCTGACTCTGGTTTTAACAAAAGACAAGGCTGATAAAGCAGGTTTGCATTATGAAAGTGTGTTTCGCCAAATCACTTTGACGGTGCATTCAAGTCTAGAAGCAGTAGGTCTAACCGCAGCCGTGTCAACCAAACTGACCTCAAAGGGTATCAGTGCCAATGTGATCGCTGCCTATTATCATGACCATATATTTGTATCGGATGATAAGGCGGAGCAGGCGCTATCTGCGTTAAACGAGCTGAGTGATATATAGGGTGTTTTGGCGTCTCAAGTTGCTTCGTTAAGATTAACTGAGCTAGTTTGAAATACTGTTCTATATAACGAGACCATCCCAGATTCTGTGTAACTGCCATTTAGATTAAATGCTTACTGATACGGTCATCAAACATAATCATAAAA
>NZ_CAJHBS010000022.1 GCF_904846705.1 Psychrobacter sp. Pi2-52 | reverse complement strand
GCCCCTCACCGTAAACGGTGAAACGCTAAATCTCACAACTCGTTAAGTTTGCCTCATAACATTTATTATTGTCAATATATAATTACAAATAAAATTATGCGCGACGCCATATGTCGCAGACCATATATTTCCTTACAAAAGTCCTTGATATTTTCTGTGAAACGCGCTTTTATGATGCTACAAAATTACGCGCACTGACAAAATAAAAATTAAGGCAAATTTCTATGAGTCTGTCATTTTCACAAATTCAGCAAGCTTGGCAAGCCCAAGATCCAAGTTTGGTCGATAAATTATGTACATTGGCAACTCAAGCTGATGCGATTCCCGAGACGCCCATCCCTGAGCATGAGCTTACTTTTGATCGGTTTTTAGATAAGATATTTAGTCATCAGTTTCGGGAGCAACACCCCGAAGTACAGTTTGCAGAGCGCGTGGCAATGATTGCCAAACTGGAAGCAGACGAAGGCGTCTACCCCCTCCCAGATCGCTACAAAATCCACTTAATACTGACCGCACTGTGGGAAGATGGTAGCGCGTATTCTAGAACTATTTTAAAACAAGCCATTACGGCTTTGCCAGTTAGCTACGGTGTGTGGAAGGGTTTAAAGCGTATTTATAAGCAAGCAGAATTTTCTCAAGATTATGAGATATTTGGACAAATAGCTGCCAAGATTGATTTACAGCGTTTCAATCAAACCGCCAACTCTGCGGTCAGCCTAGCTACCAAAACCTATATGAGCCTCAGAGCCTGGCGTTATTTGCGTCAACTGGGTCAGCAAATGCCAATTGGCTACATTGATGCTGCCGTCTGTGTACTCGCCAGCTATGACGAAACCATGACGGCAGGCAGCCTTGCACAAACGAACAGCTGGGTACTTAATCATATCTGTTTCCATAACAGTCTTGATTATGGCGTCAATCGATTCAGCAGTCGCTCACTTCGCAAGCTCTTTGATGCCAAAGGTCGCGCGTTTTCTGAGGCATGGCAACGAGACCCTGAACCACTTACTGAGTTACTGGCCATCGCCAGAAACGAGGCTATCAGACAGTTTGCAACCGATAGCCTAAAGCACGATTTCAAAACCCAATTACGTGATGTGAGTGGTGAGACGCTACAATATTTATCTGCCGGACAAGCGCACAGCAAAGCGCGTGATGAGATGATTGTTTGGCTATTAGAAAACTCACCGCATTTTGAAAAGTCTAAGTTTCAAGTATTGGGCTTGCATCAAGTCGTATTGCAGCTACTCCATTCACACTATCCTGCCGCCTATCAATATGCGATTGGCTATGCCAAAAGCTATGCTCAGGACTTATCACTCACTGAGCTGATGTTACTGGCCATGTCAGATTATGAGCCTGTTAGAGCATTTGCCATCAACAATATCTTAAGTCGTGATCCTGTTGCTGATATCGGTGTCAACGGTTGGGGTCAGCTGTTAGACACAGAACATCACTATCAAACCGCGAGCAAACAACTTAGCAAACACTTTACGAGGCGCGATTTAACCCCTGAGTGGTTTTTTGAACGATTGACTAGCGGTAGAACACACAGCGTAAAATTTGCGATACAAAAACTGCCTGAGCTTTATAGTGCCAAAGAGCTAGGGACTGAATACTTTATTCGCGCTGCCCAGCAGTTAGATATACCAGAGCAAGAGCAACAGGACTTCTCTGCTCATAACGATAGCGACTGCATGAACTTTGCGTTGGACCACCTCAGACGTTTGGATTTGAGCCAAGTAAACGCTGCCGTGTGGCAAACACTGTTATTAAACCCATTATCGCAAGCGACTATTACCGATTGGTTTGATGAAGATGTACTGTCAACTGCGACGCTTGATATGAGCTATTGGCATGCACTTGCCTATGAGCCTGACTGGCAAGTGAGTGAATATATTGAACAATTAAAATCTGCTGACGCGCCTATTAAAAACTGGCAAAAGCACTTGGCCTTTGATGAGTACTTAGCAGAAAACGTGCGAGATTGGCTGTCTGATGTGCGTCGGTTTGCGCCGATAGATTTAGGTTTCGACTGGCTTATGAACCTTGCGCATAGCGAACAAGCACTCTATCGTGAATTTGCGATTGAACGCATTAACAAAGGGTTCTTGCCTGCCGACTTTATCGCATATCTCGACAGCAATGAAGGCGACTCTACTGATAACGCTTCCAGTAATAGCACTGACAATAAAGACTCAAATAGCGATGCTGCTACTGAAGTAGATTTAACCGGCCAACGCTATTTATTCACAGGCAAGATGCAAAGCATGACTCGTGGCGAGGCCGAAAAAGTTGTGAAAGCGGCTAATGGTGCTATTAGCAGCGCCGTCAACGGCAAGTTAGATTACTTGGTCATCGGTGATGATGGTTCACCATTATATGGCAATGGCCGTAAAGGTAGCAAGCAAGTTAAGGCCGAAAGCTTAATCGCCGATGGTGCGCCGCTAAAGATTATCTCCGAAACCGCATTTTTGCAGATGTTAAGTGGTCAATCTAGAGAGGTATCTGAAGACGATACTTTTGCAGGTGCCAATGCACTGTGGCATATGGCAACAGATGATGCTACTGCACCTATCAGTGAGCTTGCGATCAGCTACCTCAGTCATCATCATGAACAGATCTGTATGGCACTGACAGACAGACCAGTCGATCCCGATGCGATTATCCCTTCTTCGTTCTTTGATGCGGAGCGCGTCATTCCTTTATTGCAACACCGTAACAGCCAGCTGCGAGCATTTGGCTTATTACTGAGTGAGTATGAAATGGCGACGTGGCAACCGACGCCAGCCCTAT
This sequence comes from Psychrobacter sp. Pi2-52, assembly GCF_904846705.1. Classification (GTDB taxonomy): domain Bacteria; phylum Pseudomonadota; class Gammaproteobacteria; order Pseudomonadales; family Moraxellaceae; genus Psychrobacter. Next base: position 58,225 of record NZ_CAJHBS010000022.1, on the reverse strand, counting down.
GGCTGATGATGGCAGAATCTCCCTATACTGAGGTCACGCAACTGCTGAAGCGTGCGCTATTGGACAAGCCGTCCGTTGCCAATCGACGTTACCACGTTCAGTCAGCACAATTGAGTGCTGGCATGTTGAATGCGTTGATTGACAGCAAAGCGCGAGTCGCTCGCCAAATCGGTATCACCTTACTGCAGCGTCACGCCAACTTCCAAGATGTGCAGTCTTTATATCGATTGACCCAAAGCACAGACCGTGAAGTACGTTATGCCGCCGTGACCATGCTATGGAAACACTACAAGGCGCGTCACGTATCCCCAAACTGGCAACCAACCAGTAGCGATAGTAAAGATAAAGATGCTGCTCAAGATAAAGACAGCTGTGCTCAACCAGTCATAACAGAGCAGTCAGATAAACGTTTGGCAAGCTTGCCTGCAGAGGTTGATCAGCTACTAATGCTGCTACGCCGTGGTCTATTCGAGTTACCACCTGGTCGTCTAGGCGGTTCGCAAGAGCCAAGTACTAGTGACAGTAATAAGCAAAAATATCAACGCTATTCAGATAAGCGCTCATCATCACAGTCATACGAAGTAGCTGAGTCAGATAGCAATATCACGCTAAAACCCATATCTGCGAGTCGTGCCAAATTGGCGTTGATTGAAACGTTCCGTGATGTAGCATTGGCTGACAGTACCTTTGCAGCGCTCATTATGCCCACACTGTTCACCTTTACGCACTCGGCAGGCAAGATGGAGCGTCATGCGTGCTTAGTTGCCGTCACACGGTTATTGCATCGCTATCCTGAGCTATCTAAAAACCTGCAGCCAGTGGTCTCTGCTTGACGGCTTTGGCAAACAGATATAGATAAAAGATACTTAAAAAAATATGACGTCACCTCAACTGAGATAACACCATGAAAACAATAACACTCCCCTATTGGGGTCAAATCATTGGCTTAGTCAGTAAGGCCAACAGCACCCAAGCGGCAACTCAAAAGACAACCAAGCAAGATGGGCGCAGTCTTTTTATTACTCGCCAGCAGCAAGCATCTGCTACGGTCTTATACGTCCTTGATCAACAAGGTGAGCAATTTAGCTTATCGACAACAGCGCTGCCTTGTGCGATGCAAGCCATCACCAAAATAGATGACAGCACTATTGTTATGATTGGTGATGATGGTCATCTTTATCAAACGGATTGGCAAGCCAAGAAAGTTAAGAAGACCAGTGCCAAATCCTTGCTCGATGCACCTGAACATAATAATAATGATATAGGCCGTGCCGTAGCAATGGCACCGCTACAAGATGCACTGGCTATTCTATACCCCAAACACCTCGTGGTATGGCCTTATCAGGACAGTCAAGCCAGCAGTACTGTCATCATTAAGCCTTACTCGTCTTCTATAGCAACATCAAGTAAAGAATCCGCATTAACAGCGTTAGCAACGTCAAGTGATGGCTCGTGGTGGCAGATAAAACGGGAGATGTTAGTAGCTATCAATGGACCTCAGATAAAGCTCAGCTCAATCTAAGTAGCCGCAAACAGCTCCATCAAGGTAAAGTAAATGCGCTTTGTTTTGAGCCAGTCGGGCAGTACTTCTTCTCAGCAGGCGCAGATAAGTGCTTGTACCGTACTCATGTCCAAGGCGATCTGCATCCTGTTGATAGAGCCAAGTCTAGCCAACACAGCGAAATGATCACAGCGCTTTGTATCTCAGACACACGGTTATTTACCGCAGCAGATGACAAGAGCATCAAATCATGGGCATTTGATAAAGGTCAACCAAACAGCTGTAAGGAGGATCTAACCAAGGCTCGACAGATCGTCTTATCTTCTTACGCTGAACAACCAACGCTCATCGTCGTCAGTGCCGATCAGAGCCTACGTTTCATACCTATTGACCATACTCAAAGTACGTCACAGAATAGCACCTCACAAAATAGTACGGCAAAAAATAGCAAGCTACTGCCAGTTACTTATATCATCAAAGATGGCTATCAGAGAATCAGCCAGTTACTGACAGATACGTCAAACAATAATGATGTGTCGTTTAAAGAAGGCTTGGCCCTGCTACAGGCGCAAGCAGATAACCAAACGTTAGAGCTGGTTAAAAAATTACTTGCTGATAGTGACACACTTACGGCCAACCAAGCGTTGCAATTGGTACAGTGGATTGCTACTACTAATCTTGATAAAACTGCACACGTTTTAGAGCAGCAACTAAGCTCGGCGCACAGTGCAAAAGTACGCCTTGCTGCTTTTCATGCCTTGGCCGACCGCGCAAGTACGGCGAAGCGCCCGCTGCATTATTTAGAAGAAGCCTTTAAAAACCGTTACTACGAAGAGGTGGTGGCTTCTGCGTTACAAGGTTACCTAAAGGTCGCGATGAAGGATGCCACAAGCCAGCGCCGCATCTTGCCTATTTTAAGAGACGCTTTGTCACACAGTTTTGCGAATATTCGCAAGCAAGCATTGGCCTCACTTGAGACCTTATTGCCAGAGAACAGTCCGCAAGCAGATTTGATGGCATTAGACTGCAATCAGTCGGACATTGTCCAATCAGGGTTAATTCGTCTGTATCAGCGCGGCATGCTAAATCACCTTGAAGTCTCGCGTCAGTTGATGCTGCTACAGAATCATCGTAATACAGAGATTAGGCAAACGGCATTTTATGTCTCATTACTGTCTCAACCCAAGTTGATAGAGGCGTTAAAACAGCAAGGCGACACGCAAACATTGCGTACCCTGACTGATTTTGATGACTTTCGCTTACTACGCGGCACGCTACTAGATAACGCTAGTAGTACAGCGGCGAATAATAATGTTAAACAATCCGATGAGGCGATCCGTTTAACCTTATCCACGCAAGATTTTATCTCGCAAGTAGATAGTGCCCAAGCATCTAAGGGTAAGGCTAAAACGGCAAAATTCAAGAAGCCTGCTACTGAATCTATAAAGCTAAGCAATGACACGTTAGAGCCCTTATTACAAAGCTTAAGCAATAGTCATGAAGATATCAGTTTTCGAGCGGCTTATGCGCTGGCTTGCTTGCAAGACAAACGGGCGTTTGGCACCCTGATTAGTCTGATGAGCCATGATGACAGTGCCATCATCCGTGCTGGTGTCGCCACTGCGCTTGGCCACTTAAATATAGAAGACGCCAAAGCAGTCCTACCGACATTACTAGACGATAAGGACGCTGGCGTGCGCCAAGTGGCTATGCAAGCCTATGGCAAATTGGCAGACAATGCATTGTCTTGGGCAGCGACGGGTTTTGCTTCTAAACATCAAGATATTCACGAGCAGTCTTTAGCACTGTTTTTAAAGCATGTTGCAGCAGATAGCTCAAATAGTGGTAATAGCAGTGACAAAAGCGCTCAGATGTCGTCAGAGATGACAGACATACTGCTACAGGCATTGAATAATCCTTTTACCAGCATTCGGTTAGAAGTGGTTAAAGTTCTATTAAACCGCCAATTTAAGCATTCATCTGACAATATTTCTAAAAACACTTCTGACAGTGCCATCGTTGACATCATTGAGCTATTGCAGCAAAGCCTCTTTGAAGATGTGCATCAAGTTGCGATCGAAGAATGGCAACGACTGTTGCTGTCGATGACATCGAAGCATAAAACAAATAAAGTTGAAGAAACTGATAGTCAAAAGACCAATCAAGCTGTTTTAACCTTGTTTTTTGCAGATACGTTTGCCGCTATCCGTAAGCAAGCCTTTGATATCACACTTAAGCAAAGCAAGCATTTAGGGTTTGCTGACGTAATGCTGAACGCGCTTGCCAGCCCTTATGCGGATACCAAGCAACTGGCCCTTACGACAGTGCAAGCCAAAGCCAATACGACTCAGCTAACACAACTGATGCCAGCTATCGTGGCTATGTTCGCTGATGACAGTATTGAGCTACGTAAACAAGCTTTGACGGTCGCTTTGGCGCTGACAGACTTACAGCCTACTATTTTAGCGGATTACAGTAGCCTAGATGATAGTAGCACTGATGATCAACCGAATCATCACGAAGCATTGATTACCGCGGCCCTCAACAGTCCTTATCCTGATATTCAGCTGACAGTCGCTCAACTGCTGGCCAGCCAATCACGCTTATACACTGACGAAGAACAGGCAAAGCGAAGTGATGAGCAAGCGTACCAAGTCTTTAAGCATTACTTAGATCTACCAATACCATCTCAGGACAAAAAAAGTGAAACATATACTCAGTGGTACAGTCATGTAGGCCAAGCATTATTTGGTTTATCAAAGCTAGCTTATCCCTCAACATACAACGCGCTTAACTGGTACGATAAATATTTACACCACCCTGACGCCGATTTTAAATCACTTGCTCCAACACTCACGCTCATGGTGACTGTAAACGATATTGATCTGCTGCTCAAATGGCAAAAAGATGAGAGCCCCATTATTTGCCATTGTGCCAATTTTGGTTTGGCTATCCTAGGTGATACGCGTGGGCAGGCTTTGTTGACTCATGATATTTATGGCAATATCGACAATAGCAATCTGGTAGCATCAAAAATGCCTGTTTATTGGCTTCAAGCGCAGCACGGTTTAGGTATTACACATGCACGACAATTACAGCCTTTGTTTGAGTCAGAGTCCTATGCCCTAGCAGCCAGACTGTTATTGATATTTAATGATTTACAGAATGGCTTGCAAGGTGGCAGGCAAGCTCCTGAAAAGACCGCTACCAGCACTGTCAGGCCCAATCGACTGATAGAAACATTAAGCTTTGCTGATAATGACACGGCAGTAGTCTACGCCAATATACTCGCTCGTTACCCGAATGACGTACAACAACGCAATAACCAGCAAGCACTATCGTCAACGTGGCAGTACCTAAGTGATTATTTGTCACGTCAATTAGGCAGTATTTTATCTTCTCACTCTGAAGTCATTACGATGATGATAGATGCCATGCCAAACACGGCATATAAAGGTGGTGTTAAAGGACAGTCGCATAATACATCCTCTATCCGAGCAAGTATCCTGACAACCGTCAGTACCGAAAACTTACAACAGCTCGCCAACCTCAGTCGACATCAGCAGCCATTGGTACGCGCGCAAACCATTAGTGTCATTTGCCACTTATCTGAATTACTCGCCCATGACTACTATGACGATGAGGACGATGTTTTTGAGACATTACAAAAATGGCAACGCAGTTTACAGGCATTGTTAAGTGCTCACCCAGTTACGGCCACCGTTAATATGGCAGGCAATGCGCAAACAGTCGGTAGCTCTCCTACTGAACAACAAGATAGTCAGGAAGTGCATTATCCTTATCAGTCTCTTGCCTTTGGCGCTTGGATTGGTGTCATACGTGCAGGCGACGATTATTATGCTAATAGCAGCACCACAGACCAAGCCATTCGAGGGCTAATGTGGCTTGCTACTCAACCATCGCAGCTGAACACCAATAACAACACTAATAACGATGAGGACTGGCGAGACAGTACCAGTCGCGTGTTGTTGCCACTACTGAACCATAGTAGTTTTGACACTCGTGAGTTGGCTTGGGCATGCTTGTATAAGCTGGACATGCCTGCCAAAAAGCTGGCTGACTATGCAATGAGTACGCCCTACCGTGATATGGTCAAACGCGGCTTGGATCTATTGCTAAATACCGCAAATAACAATGCCGTACAGCAGCAAAGCAAACCATCGGATACAGCTACTGTCAGTAGTAGCGCTGATCAACAACTCATTGATTTGTTAAAAACCAATAATCACACCTTAGCAGAAGAGACCTATCAGCTGTTAAAAGGCCGACTAGGCCATCTGCCAGCCAGCTTGCTTGGGCTACAGACTTATTGTCAGTCGTTACTGCCTCAGATCGTTGCTGAATGGAAACAAGTCATCGTCACGCCCTTTGCAAACAGTCAATCGCCGTCAGTGCAGTGCCAAGAAAAGCTGACGTTTTTGCTGCATGCTGTGAAGAGTGATGATTGGAATGCAAAATATCAAGCACTGAGTCAACTGATCGAGTTTCATGACGTACTCTTTGCGGACAGCACGCTATTTGATAGCTTGTTTGATTTTGCTGAAGACGCTCAGTCCAGTAATGAGAGATATCGTAGCTGGAAATTACTTACTGAGGCACTCACGTCGTACCAATTCATCAATAAGAACACTTTAGAAGGTCAGTTAAAGAGTAGCTTTGATATTGCGACTGCTGAACAAGTTGCTAATGAAGCGCACTTACGATTATTAGCCTTACTTGACGATCCCCATATCAACAAACCCAAACAAGTTATCTACTCAGATATCGCTGACCTACGTAACACGAATCTCGTGGCGCCATTGCTACAGCGTTTAGAAAGTCTGTTTGAGCACACGCCGCAAAAAAATAAAGAAGAGCGTAAATATTTATTTGATACCTTAGTAAAAATCAGTGGTTACGATCAAAAAATTGAGGATTATTTGGACGAGCGTGAAGACACGCGCTGGTTACAACGTCAGCATCCTAGAGACTCGCAAGTCTTGTTATCACTGTTTACTACGCTTATGAATCATAGTGATTATGCGCTTGCCGCACAGCTATTACCGTCACTGACATGGGTACAATCGGGCGACAGCGATTTATCCTCGCGCATTGATACCGCTTTAGCGCTAGCCTACGAGCAGATACCAGCTAACTATACCTTTAAATTGGTAGAGGCACTGGCATATCGAGCCAAAAGACGACATAGCAGCATTACCTCATTACAAAACGCCCTGCGTAATAAAGACGCCGATGTGCAATTTGCCGCGGCTGAAGGATTGGCTAAGTGTGGTAACGCTGATGGGGTCAATATCTTGATGGCCACGATCGATTATAACCCTGATGCTGAATTCCGCAGCTGCAGTGTGTTAGCCATTGGCGAGCTACTAGGCAGCAATAACAATCAAAATGCTGACACGCCTAATGCTAGCTCGCCTGCGGACAACGCTGATAAAAACTTACAGGTTCATACCTTATACAAAGCCTATGATAAGTTAATCAAACTGGCCGAGGACGACGAGCACTACTTACAAGACGTGGCCAGTGAAGCCTTAGGTCGCCTTGCACAAGGTGGTGACTTTGAGCACAGTCCACATATCTTTGAGCTACTAAAATCACATCTGTCAGACCCCGCATTGACAACAACCAACCCGGCCATTATCCATTGGTTAAATGGACTGCGCTGGCTCAACACAACGCCTGCTTGGGAACAAATCCGCAGCTATATACGCCTTCATCTTGATAAAGCCATATTTTTCCGTCCGCAAAGGCATGCGGTATGGCTACTGCAGATGAATGATAGCGATGCCAATAAAGCGTTAATGTTAGATATCTTAAAGACAAGCAATCTAGACCGTGCTGTGCTTATGGCGGCTTACACTGCGGCGCAAAAAACTTGGGGCAGCCTTGCATCGCAGATTTATCCTTATGATTGGGCAGCCATTCAAAGCCATAATAATGACTTTGTAGAAGAAACTGAGCATTTGAGTCTAAAGCGTATCATTGATAATAGCAGCATCGATGATCTGGCAGCATTTATCACCCAGCATGGCGCGCACTTGCCAGCTGACACCTTGATGGCGCTGCAAAATGCCATTATGGCCAAGCAAGAAATGCCAACATCGCAGCTTACCGCATTGATTAGCAGTAGTAACACACTGACACAGCATATTGGACTGTGTTATCTGACCCAATATCCAACTAACTATTTAGACAAAGAAATGGTTGCGACGTTACAGCAGCGTTTTGATACAGCTAGCGAGCAATGGCACACGCTTATCGACACCATCAACCGCAGTCCAACGACCATCAATAATAGTCAGTGGATTGATATGGTTGAGCAAGTACGTACTACCATCTCGCAACTGGTGTGGTTAATCATGCGTCATATAGCCATTACAACTGCTAAAGGTGCTACCGATAAAGCGGCTACTAAGCAAATCTCGGCAATGCTTGATTGGCTCAATAATGCGCGTCAACCATTGACCATCACTTCCGTCCCACTGCTCTCTACGACTGTTAGCGGTTGGTGGCAGCAAGCGTTGTTGGCACTACTGGCTAGACCTGTCGCTGAAGATAAGGTGCTATCAAGTATCTTGCCAACGTTGAGCACTGTATCAGCTACAGCTCAACCGCAGCTCGCTTATGATAATCAGACTTTGTTAGAAAATTTGATTGCTCGTATTGAACAAAGCGATACATCTACCCAAAAATCCATAATAACTGTAGTAAGAAATGCGTTGAAAAACAATGCGCTAAAACCTAAGGGCTCGTCTACCGAGATACCAATCAATCAACAGCTGCTACAGTGGATCAAAGCAAAAGACGCTGACGCACTCTATCATTGTGCGAGTAATGACAACATGGAGCTGACGGTTCGTATCCGTGCCATCGAAGCGCTTGGGCAGCTACATGATCCAAATATTGAACAATGGCTGACGACGCTCATGGCACATGAAAACTCAGACATTCAGAAGCTTGCTTATAAAGTACTACGCCGCTGGCAACGTGCCATGATACGAGCACAGCAAAAGCGTCCGTTGTCATCTGGCAATATGGAGGCGCAACCTGGCTCGACCATCGCAGCACAAAATAGTCAGGACAGCAGTCAAAAAAGCAATCAGGGTGAAGGAGACAGTCAATGACTATAGACAATCAATTAGACCAAGCATCAGAAACAGAGTCAGAAGTAGCAAACACTGATGGCCTGATGATGCAGTTGGACTACGCCGCACCCAGCCAAATCAGTCAATCACTTTCGGAGGCGCAAACGACCGAACACACTCAGCATGTGGCACTATTTGCTCAGCTAAATCGATCGGAGGTTAACTTCCACGGTAAGGTCAAGTCTCCCCTTGTTTTTCGTGACAGTTTGCTAGCGCTGTTTGATGTGGTGAGTAGTGATTATCGCTATGTACCAAAAGACCGCTCAGCATATACGGTATTTATGCAGATGCGCCGTGCCAGCAGCAATAAAAACCTGTTTACTGCGCAGCGTGATTATTTCACGTGGCTATTCGATAACGACCCACTTGCCTTTTGTATTTTGGATCCGATTATTCAGGTGCATGAGCAAGGTGTCAGCTTTGAGGTATTTAGCCGTGATGAAGGCTGCTATGCTCAATTGACATTGACCAATGAGATGTTTGAGCAAAATACCAAACCTACCCTTGGTACGACAAGCATTGACTATAGTGCGGCCTTGTTTAACGGTATTGAGAAAATACGAGATCATCAACAAACGATATTAGACATTGGTCATGAAGCGGTCGGCTTACAATTACTCGAAACCATGCCAGAGACAGCTGAAGCAGATACTGACAGTACAGTAACCACGCCCACCGTAAAAAAACAGATCATAGAAAAGCGCATCAATGTGCCCAAAAGCTGGGTCAGAGCATTGCTACAAGTTCAATCCGCAGGTCAATTACCACAAGATACCATCCATCTTGATCCAATCGCATTGTATAACGTGCTATTTGAGCTGCGCATGCATGCTGATATCAAAGGCAAACGCCGTGGACTATTAATTGAGCTTAGACCGCAGCAGCTGCCGGTGATTATATTAGAACCTTTTGATATTACTGTCACCAGCCAAATTAGCCAACAGCAAAAGCCTTATCAAGGTCAACAAGCAAAGCTGATTCGCTTATGGGGTCGCCGTCGTCTCAGCCTATTAAAATGTCTATTGCCACATACTGACAGCGTTTCGGTGTCGCTACTGGGGCAAGGCATGCCAAGCTACTGGACACTAAAAGGCAAAGGCTTTCATTTTACCTTTGCTATGACAGGCTTTAGCCAAGCCAACTGGTCACAGTCATTAAACTTTGACTTGTTACTGCCAAAGCGCCCACTGCAAAATACATTAGCTGCTATTGAAGGGTTATCAGACAGTAGTAAAGCAACCTTAGATGATAGTAATAATGATAATAACGATGAGCATAATGGCTTGTCTGTATTAATTAAGACACTGGAAAATACCCCTAGTACGCTAGAAGATTTGGTAAAGTCGCTATCAGCAGATGCTTCATTAACGTCTGTGCCTGTTTCTCACTCACAAGTACAGCAGTGGTTACTGTCAGGTACTCAGCAAGGCTTAATTCGCTATGATGTGGCGACGCAGCTGTATCATTACAGACCATTGACCCAAGTGCCGCTTGATATGGCACAGTTCGCTTATCACAACGAAGCAGAAAAGCAGGCTTTTGATTTGATTGGCCGTACAGATGCTGTGCAGAAATTCACAGTTGAGACTGTCGCTGTCAAAGGTATTACTATTCGTGCAGATATTCATGTCGAAGAAGACAGACGTACTTATCACAGCCAGCTGCAATTAGGCGATGAAGGGCTAGTTACCAAGGCGGAATGTAGCTGTCCGCAGTACTTGCAACATCGTCTCACTCATGGCGTGTGCGCGCATCTTATTGTGCTACGACTTAGATATAATCAATACGACCCAAACAATACGGGCAATGATAGTTGGCATGACACTCGTGTCTTGAGTAAACGCGTACCGAGTAAGCGCTTTAATCAACCTAAGAATAAAAAAGAAAGCGTACAAGTAGCAGCCCATAGCTCGTTAATGACATTACCTGTTGCAACGACACTTGATTTGACGGCCTTAGCTCAACCAGTTGCCCAGTCACATGCAACTGCAACTGCAAGCGATAAGACACAAGCGTTAACCGCACAAGAGACCGCTATTGCTTATGTTTACATCACCATTGCCCATAAGAAGATTACCATTGAACAAACAATAGGTGACAAGGATACGCGCCAGCAGCTGGTGTTCAATCAGCCTGCCCAAGCCAAAGCCGCATTTTTACAACATATTGCCAGATTTGAAGCCAAAGGCTTTATCGAAAACCAAGGGATGTAATGTATGACCACACACACAGCCAACAATAACGATTACATCAGCCCTGAGCCAGTACCCACTCCTTTTGAGCGTCAGTGGCAGCAACTATGGCAAGATATTGAGCTGGCGGGCGGACGTTACCAATATGTTCAGCAGCAGCTGGTCAGTCAAGGCTTTATGGTCGATCGTCAACCTGTCGACAATATGAGCCCAAAAGAACGGGATCGCTATAAAAGAGCCTTAAAAAAGGAAGCAGCTGAAGAAAAAAATCTCAAAAAAGCTGCTTGGCAAGCATATAAAGCGCATCACATGGTTTACCTTGGTCGTCATGTATATTGGACGGACGATACCAGTATCGATAAGTGGGACGTAAAAGACGCGGCCAATCGGCTGATTGAAAACAAGCTGCCACTGCTGCGTAAACATAATGAGTTAGCAGAAGCGGTTAACCTTTCCATTCCGCAGTTAAAAGGATTGTGCTATCAAAGGGACGTCGCAACCAATCTGTCTTATTCGCATTTTACTATTGCCAAACGCAATGGGACAGCACGTCAAATATGGTCGCCGATACCACGTTTGAAGTTTGTACAACGCTGGATTTTGCATAATATTTTGAATAACTTAACGACGCATGGTGCCGCCCATGGCTTTGTACGCGGCAAATCTATCGTGACCAACGCAGCAGTACATAGCAATAGCGAGCTCCTTATTAAGCTTGATGTCAAAGATTTCTTCCCTAGCGTGAGCTGGCGCCGTGTCAAAGGCGTATTCCGTCATGCCGGCTACCCAGAGCAAATTTCGACATTACTGGCATTACTCTGTACGGAGTCGCCTAGGCAAGTGGTACAGCAAGATGGCATCACCTATTATGTGGCATTGGGTGATAGAGCCTTGCCACAAGGCGCACCCACCAGTCCAGCATTAACGAACATCGTTTGCTTAAATCTGGATCGCCGCTTGACAGGATTGGCAGAACAATTGGGCCTACGTTATAGCCGTTATGCCGATGACTTGACCTTTAGTGTGCCCGCTATTGAAGTCACTACACCCAAATCGAAGGCTAAAACAACGATTAAATCCACGACCAGCACTGCAAAAAAACAAGCCGATACGCAGCACAATAAGCTAATCGGACAACTGCTCGGCTCAGTCCATAAGATATTACGCGAAGAAGGTTTTGCGTTAAATAACGACAAGACACGTGTGATTCGTAAAGGCAATCAGCAACAAGTGACAGGCATGGTGGTCAATGGACAAGGCGTACCTAGGGTATCTCGTCAGATCAAAAAAATGTTACGAGCAGCCGTTCATAACTTAGAGGCAGGCGGCAAATTACGCGCGGATGAGACTTTAAATACGTTGTCAGGATATGCCGCTTGGATAGCCTCGGCAGAGCCGGAGCTAGGACATGCTTATCTAGATAGAATTGAGCGTTTGCAGGTGCAGCAAGAGACATCTGTATAGATATTTATTTATATTTATAAAAAATGAGTATTAGAAAACCCCATTTCTAATACTCATACTTATTTTAATGACGCGTACTAATATAAATATATTTCTATTATATCAATAAAAACGGTGCAGTACGGCTGTCTTTTGAGTGGGCAACGTCATATGGCGTACCTTGAGCGATGATTACCCCGCCCGCATCCCCTGCTCCTGGCCCAATATCGATAATCCAATCGCTATTGCTAGCTACTTGCATATCGTGTTCAACCATGATGACGGTATTGCCCGCATCGACAAGACCGTTCAGCTGCGTCATAAGCATAGACACGTCAGCAGGGTGTAGGCCAGTGGTTGGCTCATCCAATATATATAGCGTGTCGCCTCGTTGCACACGCTGCAGCTCAGTGGCAAGCTTAATACGCTGTGCCTCACCGCCTGATAACTCAGTGGCAGGCTGACCCAGACGTAAGTAACCAAGTCCAACTTGTAGCAACGCCTCTAATGCACGCAAAATAGGTGCCTCATCAGCAAAAAACTCATGTGCCGCTTCAACTGTTAAATTCAAAACTTCAGCGATGTTTTTGTCTCGATAAGTGATTGCTAGCGTATCCTCGTCATAGCGTTGACCATGACAAACCTGACAAGGCGCATAGACGCTTGGCAGAAATAACAGCTCAACACTGACAAACCCTAACCCTTCGCAATTTGGGCAGCGGCCTTTGGTCGTGTTAAATGAGAACCTGCCAGCATCATAGCCATGAGATTTTGCTTGCTTAGTCGCCGCAAAAATCTTACGCACATCATCAAACAAGCCAGTATAGGTTGCCAAATTAGAGCGCGGTGTACGTCCAATTGCTTTTTGATTGATATTAATAAGGCGACGGACGTGCTCCATACCAGCGACAATTTCACCGCCAGTTACTGACTCAAGCTCTTGCTCAAGTAAATCTGCTTCACCGACAGGCGCTTCTGTGACTGTCTTTTGCCCCAACGCTTCATTGATAAGCTCTACCAACGCTTGACTGACGAGACTTGATTTGCCTGATCCTGATACCCCTGTGACGCTGGTCATGACCCCAAGCGGAAACTCAACATCTAATCCTGTAATATTATTTCGCTCAATGTTGGCAAGTTTGAGCCAGGCTGCCGGCTGCCTTGTATTAGATTTTGACTGTGCGTTAGACGTCGCATTGGCAAATAGGTATTGACCAGTATGCGACTGCGCTACCTCACGAAGACCATCTACAGGACCACTATAGACAATCTCGCCACCATGCGTACCTGCCTTTGGTCCGACATCGACTATCCAATCAGCATGTCTAATGACACTCACATCATGCTCAACAACAAACACAGAATTACCAGCTGCAATCAGCTCATCCAAAGACCCTAGCAATGCTTGAGTATCAGCAGGATGCAAACCTGCCGATGGCTCATCAAGGACATACACCACGCCAAACAGCTGCGAGCGAATTTGAGTGGCCAAACGCAGTCGCTGTAGCTCGCCAGGAGAGAGAGTCGGTGTGGTACGCTCAAGCGAGAGATAGCCTAACCCTAATCTTGTCAACGCTTCAACACGAGAGAGAATATCACTGGCGATACGCTGGGCGACGATGGCTTTTTCGCGGTTTGGTGTGTTATCGGCTACCTTGGTACAAGCGGTTACTTCTAATTTTTCCGCCATTTCTGTTAGCGTTAGCTGTGATAGCTCGCCTATATCCAATCCTGCAAACTTAACCGATAGCGATTCTTTCTTTAGTTTTTTTCCGTGACATTCTGGGCACTCAGATATTTGCATAAATTGCGAGACACGTTTTTTGGTACGCGGGCTTTGGGTCGTGGCAAAAGAGTGCAAAATGAAGTTTTTGGCACTGATAAAAGTACCCATATAATTTGGTTTCTCACCGTTTTCTATCGCATCGCGCGTTTGCTCAATATTGTATTCAGGATAGACAGGCACTGTCGGCGTATCATCTGTAAACAAAATCCAGTCGCGTGTTTTTTTAGGTAGTGTGTGCCATGGTTTATCAATATCATAGCCCAATGTGGTCAATATACGACTGAGGTTTTGACCTTGCCACGCTGGTGGCCACGCTGCAATCGCACGCTCACGGATGGTCTTGGTATTGTCTGGCACCAACAGCTTTTCAGTGACTTCAAAGACACGGCCGATACCTGAGCAAGTCGGACAAGCGCCATCTGGGGTGTTGGGAGAGAATGCATCAGCGTATAGAATCTCTTGATCTGCGGGATACTCTCCTGCTCGTGAGTACAGCATACGCAGACCATTGGATATCGTCGTTACGCTACCCACGGACGAGCGCACTGAAGGCGTACCTCGCTTTTGCTGCAAGGCGACTGCTGGTGGCAACCCTTCTATGGTATCAACATCCGGCTCATCGACCTGATCAATGAGTCGTCTGGCATAAGGCGATACAGAATCAAGATAACGGCGTTGTGACTCGGCAAATAGTGTACCGAATGCTAATGACGACTTGCCTGAGCCTGAGATACCGGTAAAGACCACCAATGCATTACGAGGTAAGTCAACATCAACGTTCTTCAAATTGTGTACGCGCGCACCTCTGACCTGAATATTATCTTGGTCAGGGTTATAAAGGGTATTTCTCACTGTGCTTGTTTTACTTGTTTTTTCTTCTAATTTTTCTGAATTTGCCATAGCGTTATTGTTCCTATCGAATCGTTGTTTATTCCTAACGTGCTTAGTTTTCTTTACTTGATTAGTTGTCTTTATTTAATTAGCAGAAAGGTTAACACGTACTCATGTGTGGCCATGGCTAGGCTTACATATCAATAGCATAGATAGACAAAACGATAACTCAAGTCACCCAATCATTAATAATAAAAAACCCGCATCAAGGCGGGTTTTGTTTAGCAAGAACTGAAAATTTAGACATTAAGACACAACCAAGCGCATCAATTGGGTGCTGATATAACCACCAAATGTCCCTACTGCGTAACCTAAAATACCCAAGAACACGCCAACAGGCGCTAGCGATGGATGAAAAGCTGTGGCGACAATCGGTGCAGAAGAAGCACCGCCCGTATTGGCATTAGAGCCAACTGCCAAAAAGAAGAACGGTGCTCGAATGATTCTAGCAACGGCAAATATGATAACGACATGGATGCTCATCCATAGTAAACCGATAAGCAATAGTCGCCACTGTGAGACGATTCCAGCCAGATTGATTTGCATACCAATAGCAGCAATCAATATAAAGATAAATACGGTGCCGATTTTTGATGCACCCACATGGTCAAGCCGACGAATCTTAGTAAATGAAAAGATGACGCCTATTAAAGTGATAATCACCACCATCCAAAAGAACGAGCTGGCAAAGCTATACTGAACGGCCCAACTATAAGGGGCAAAGAAATCTGCAATCTGGCCACCGACAAAGTGCGCCACTCCGACCATGGCAAAGCATAAACCAAACATCACCATCAAATCATTAATGGTTGCTGGGCGGGCATGATCACGCTCATAGCTTTCAACTGCTTTGACTACTTTATCAATACTACTCGTATCAGCTCGCAAAAAGCGGTCTATCTTATCGCTATGTTTTGCCATTAACAAAATAGCCAGCAGCCACAATGAGGCATTGGTAGTATCAACCAAAATCATCATACCAAACAAATCATCACTGACCCCAAACAGCTCCTTCATCGCTGCTTGGTTGGCCGCGCCGCCTATCCAGCTGCCTGCTACGGCCGAGAACCCACGCCATAACGTATCATCGGTAAACATCGCAGGCGATATCCACTTAGCGACTCCCAAACTGATCGGGCCACTGATGACGATAGCAATACTGGCAGCAAAAAACATCGCGATTGCTTTCCAGCCTAAGCCCAGTATTTTAGGCACATCCATGGACAAGGTCATCAACAGCAAACTTGCTGGCAGTAAGTAAGTGGCAGTAAAACCATAAATCTGCGAACCAATACCATCGGCAAACACGCCTAAGCTATTTAGAGTGGCTGGTATAAAGCAGCAAAGCACAATACCAGGCAATATGGCATAAAATCGACGCCAAAATTTACCCGGTAATCCTTGGGTATAAAAAACCAGACCAATAATGGCCATGATGATGCCAAAGGCTAATGGCAAATTATCAATTGCTAAGTTTGAGGTGGCAGGCATCAAGGCGCTCCAAGAGTTACAACGGGCAAAAGTAAATCAGTATAGACAAGGCAAAAAACTCCTGCAAGCAGCCATCGACTATTAGCTAGGATTTGCCGAGTAGTATTTGACGGAATAAATAGCAAGGTAACGGTTAGGCAAGTAAGGGCATAAAGTAATCATGGCGCCATACAAAACAAGTAAACGCAAAAAAGCCAGATAACAAGTATCTGGCTTTTTTAGTGCTATCTTTAGACGATTAATGAATCAATGATTTTAATCGTCAAATATAGCTGTATTACGAGTTGTTACCACGGTTACCGCCGTTTGGACGACCTTGACCACGGCTGTCAGAACGACCAGCTGGACGGCCTTGGCTGCCGCTTGGACGACCGCGACCAGTTGCAGCACGCTCACCACGTGGAACGCCATTGCTATCACCGCGGCTTGGGCCACCAGTGCGCTTACCTTGATACGGCTTACCACCTGAACGCTCATTTGGTTTGCCAGATGAATCACGTGGCTTACCTTGATAACCACTGTCGTTGCTAGCGCGTTGACCAGTTGGAGCGCTGTCGCTTGAACGACCGCGGCCTTGACCACCACCGCTAGATTTACCAGCATAGCCACCGCCTGAACGACCACGGCCTTGACCGCCACCGCCGTTAGAACGACCACGACCACGGCCACGACCATTACCTTTGTTTTCGCTAGGTACGTAAGTTTTCTTAGGCTCCATACCTTCGATAACACATACTTCCATTTTGCGATCTAAATAACGGTTGATAGCGTTAAGCTGTGGACGATCATCCATGCTACATAGGCTGATAGCAACACCAGTACGACCAGCACGACCACAACGACCGATACGATGGACGTAATCTTCAGTCTGACGCGGCAAGTCATAGTTGATAACGTGCGAGATAGCTGGGATGTCTAGACCACGAGCAGCAACATCAGTCGCTACTAGGATTTTTACTTTACCATTACGCAAGTCTTGAACGATACGGTTACGCTTGCTCTGTGGCAAGTCACCATGTAGGAAGCTTGCTTTATGGCCTGCTTCTTGTAACTGTTTAGCCAGTTTTTCAGTGCTACGTTTGGTAGCAGCAAAGATAATGATCTGTTCCATATCTTGTTGGCAAACGATTTTGTCAAGTAAACGGTTTTTGTGATCAAAATCATCACAGTAGTACACTTTTTCTTCGATGTGTGCAGATTCTACTTTGATTGATACGCGCTCAGGGTTCTTAGTGAAACTGGCAGCGATTTTACCTACTGGGCCATCCCAAGTTGCTGAACACATGATCGTTTGACGATCGATTGGCGCTGCACGAAGGATGTCACTGATGTCATCAGCAAAACCCATGTCTAGCATACGGTCAGCTTCGTCAAGTACCAATACTTCTAGGTTTGACAAATCAACGCGACCTGCATTGATATGGTCAAGTAGACGACCAGGAGTTGCAACGATTACTTGAACGCCCTTTTTCAAAGCAGTGATCTGACCGTTGTATGGTGCGCCGCCAACTAGTGGTACACAAAATAGACCGCGCATATCTTTAGAATAAGTGCGAACGCTGTCATGTACTTGCTGAGCAAGTTCACGCGTTGGCGTTAGGATAAGTGCTTTGGTTAGTTTGTCAAAGCTAGTAGCACGGCTCAAACGGTCAAGTACAGGGATAACGAAAGCCGCTGTTTTACCACTACCCGTTTGCGCTGACAATAAAAGGTCACGACCAGCTAGAGCAAAAGGAATGGCTTGTTCTTGAATAGGGGTTGGATTGGTATAGCCACTGCGATCAAGCGCAGTAAGAATTGGCTTAGCAATGCCAAGATCAGTAAAAGTGATTTTGTTTTCTTCAGTGGCGTCAGTAGCAGCCGCTTGAGTATTGTTATCAGTATTTGGAGTGTCAGTGCTTTCGATGATGCCGTTTTCAGCGGCGATTGCAGATAAGATGTCAGTCATAAGAATCCTTGGTAAGTATAAGTTGCTGTAAATTCAGCAAACTTGATGCATACCACTGATAACCGTTCACCACGCTGCTCTTATTAGCATTACCGAGCAATATAAAATTGTCGATAATTAGAAACCAAGCCAATAGAGCTTAGCGTCTTTATAATAAATGCGTTCGTGCTGTCTGACGTATTTTGGTGGTAGTGCCGAGTGTCTTATCCTTGCTTGATATACGCTCATTATCAATGCTTTGTCCAAAGCAGATAAAGGCAAACAGCAACCAATCTAGACCCTAGTTATAGGCCAGTAGATAAGATATGAGTCAAAAATAACTGATATTTTTAAAGGTTATTTAAGTACACAAAATCATCGGCAACAATTACTTATGGTCATCCTAGACCCAAAATCGCAGGCGATGTTATCAATCTCATAATTCACGAAAGCCTAAGCTAACGTGGCGACGCAGTATAGCACAATAAAAAAATATATGTACCTATTTCTTCAATTACTGAGTAAATAAGCACTAACAGTGTTGATAATAAACAAGTTTAGTTGTTTTATTTAATAACTACAGCAGAATTGAATAACTAAAGCAAATGAGCTATTCACTATTTATCTATCGTACTACTTTGACTTCTGTTACATAAGTAGGTAGCTGCCATGCCCCGCCCGCCTCGATTAAGCGGCAAAGTCCAGTGGTGCTTTCATGGCTTTTTTCAAATGCACGGCCCGTCCATAGCCAATCGGTTTTGCTCATGCAATCACCGATGCCGCGACCTTTTTGTACAGAGGTAAGCTTGCCTTTATCGTAGCCAGTAGCATTGGTCGTAACCAACGTTGGCTTATAAGGTTTACTATCATTGAGCACCCAAACCCCTGCTCCAGCGTTATAAGCGCCTGTCCAGCACTCATGCTGTGCCAACAGCTGAGAGCCATTTAGACGACTGATACGCCAAGGTGATTTGTCTGAAAGGTTGGGACAAACGCTGTCTGCATCTTTCATTGTGCCTTTTACCAACGCTGCCAACTGAGAGGACCTCATTACAAACTTTTTGTCATTACCATCGTCCGCTTTGGCGCTTGGAACGATGAACTGCAGTACTGGCGCGGCTTTGGGAGGTAATATACCACCACTAGATTTAGCAGCATCGTCATTTTTGATAAAAGCACTGGATGTACCAACGCGACCTTGGAACTCATCGGCTTTTAGCATAGCAGCACTGGCACCTTTGTCAGAGAGCTGCCAACGTGAATTGCGCAAGGCCAACGTAATCTTGCTAGATTTGGTCAAAGCTTCTAACAATGCAGTTACCTGCGCTTGAGTAAGCTCAGCGTTACCTGCAGCGGCTGAATATGGCTTCGTCTCACCATAATCCTTGTCATTAATAAACAACGAGATGCGATGACGATTACCAAGCTGCATTAAGGCTTTAGACGAGCTGTCCTTTGCTCCGCCAAGCTTTACTTTACCATCCACGCCAGCATTCGCACCTGCGCGGCGTACGAGCAATATAGAAACCGGGAACTCGCTGTTATTCTCTGCTTGATACCCTGCCAGCCGGCACGTACGCGTATTATCACAAGCGACTTGCCAGTCTTGACTGGTAAACTCAGTCGATGTACTGGCCATACTGGTGGTACTAAATAAAGCGGTACTAAGCGCTACAAGTACAGGCAGTAATATTTTATTTTTTATCATATAGGTGGGTTGTTCTTTTATTTTTTTAGGTATGTTTTCTGAATAATGCTCTACAGTGATGTTTTTGGGATCTTTATTAGACTGGGCACTATCTTCATAGCTATTGTCATCATAATTATTATCGTCATAGATAATGCCTGACCTACTAACACCAGTTAAATCAGCGCCTCTTGATAGCGACATATCGTTTATATAATTATTGTCTTTCATAATCATCACCTTTCAGTAGAAGAAGTATAAACACCTGTCTATTGTAATGGTGCTCGGCTATCTTAACGCACTAGTGTTTCTATCTGTTGTACTAATGTATCATTGTGTAAAGACAAAGGGAAGACCTAGCATACGTTATATTCATTTTTATGAATATATAAAAAGGCTGATAAGCTATTTGCTTATCAGCCTTGCTGCTGTGTTTAAGGTTTATTTATGCTTAAAATGTACTGTTAGATCTAAACTGTATTGAGTACTTAGTTTAGTCGATTGGTTTTAGCTCTAGCGCTACTGCACGTTTGACCGCAGGACGTTCAGCGATTTTCTTAGCCCAACGCTGCAAGTGTTTGTAGTCTTCTACTTGTAAAAATTCTGCTGCATCATAGAGCTTACCTAGTGCCAACTGGCCATACCAAGACCAGACAATCATATCCGCAATGTTGTAATCAGATTCATTATTGCCGCATAGGTACTCATGATCTTTTAAATGCGTGTTTAATACATCGAGCTGACGCTTGGTTTCCATCGTATAGCGGTTGATTGGATACTCTAAAGGTTCAGGCGCATACGCATAAAAGTGACCAAAGCCGCCACCTAAGAAAGGCGCGCTACCCATTTGCCACATAATCCAAGACAGACAATCTGCTCGCGCTTTGCCAGTAGCCAGTGGCAGAAATTTATCAAACTTTTCTGCTAGATACATTAGGATAGCGCCTGACTCAAAGAGTGCTATCGGCTCCCCCGCTGTATCAGTAGAATGATCGACCAAGGCTGGAATCTTTGAATTGGGGTTTATCTCTACAAACCCTGAGCCAAACTGCTCGCCTTTAGAAATATCGATTTTGTAGGCATCATATGCTGCCCCATCAATACCAAGCTCTGCCAGCTCTTCTAATAGTATGTTTACCTTGACACCATTTGGTGTATTTAACGAGTACAGCTGTAACGGGGCATCACCAACGGGCAGCTCTTTATCATAGCGAGCTCCAGACGTTGGACTATTAATACTAGCAAACTTGCCGCCGTTGTCTTTATCTTGCGTCCAAACTTTTGGTGGTACGTATTTATTATTATCTTGACTCATAATTTATCCTAGGTTTGTATTTATGACTGCCGCGAAGGTTTACTATAACGAGAACTCGTAACGATATTAAAGTCCTCTCTTGTAATCAATGTTGTGTTTCTACTGCTAAAGTAAAAAGAGACGAGCTATTAGCACGCATCGAATTTCTTGTCTTATTTCGCCTCTTTTCCTTTTTAGCAATCCTTCGCATCGTTGCTCTTATATAAGTTATCTTATATCAGTTACTTTGAGTCACTTTTATTATGAGTTAAGCTTTCTTATACTACTCAGCTTGCATAGTGATCTGTTCGCAAATCCGCTATTTTCTTACTTCATAACGAGACGTTCAATGGGACTCACATGGTAACGCTCACCCCGACTCAAGATAAATATCTGCCTTATGTACTAGCGGTAGCGCTATTTATGCAAATTTTGGACGCCACTATTTTAAACACCTCGTTGCCACAAATGGCACAGGCGTTGGGTGAGTCGCCACTAAAGATGCAGTGGGCTGTCATCAGCTATGCATTGACCTTGGCGATTTTTATCCCTATCAGTGGTTTTTTAGCGGATAAATATGGCACACGCCGCGTATTTTTATCCGCGATCATCATTTTTTGTATTGGCTCATTACTGTGTGCTACATCGCAAACGCTAGATTTTTTGGTTGCCTCACGTGTGGTACAGGGTATCGGCGGTGCCATGATGACGCCTGTCGCTCGTTTGATATTGGTTAAGTCTTATCCGCGCAATAAACTGCTCACTGTGATGAATTTCGCTGTGATACCTGCATTGGTTGCACCATTAGTCGGTCCAGTATTAGGCGGCTATATCGTGCAATATGCCAGCTGGCATTGGATATTTTTGATCAATATACCGATGGGCGTGGCAGGTTTTATTATGGGCAAAAAACTGGTGCCAGCGCTATATGAAGATACTAAGCGCCTTGATTGGACAGGGTTTGTATTGTTTGCCGCCGCTGCTTGCGGGTTCACACTGGCTGTCGAGTTTGGTTCACAGACAGGTCGCGGGGTTTATGGGCTATTACTCGGGTTGGGCGCAAGTCTATTGATCGGTGCGTACGTCTGGCATGCCAAACGGCGAGCAGCTCCACTATTTCCACTGAGCTTGTTTGATATTCGCACTTTTCGAATTGGTATTACAGGCAATTTGTTCACGCGGCTTGGTATCAGTGCAGTACCATTTTTGCTACCTCTACTACTACAGGTGGTATTTGAATACTCACCTTCGCAGGCAGGTTGGCTACTTGCCCCGATTGCAGTGGGTGCTATAGGCATCAAACCTTGGGTTAGCAAGATTATTCAACGGTTTAGCTATCGCAAAGTACTGGTCTACAATACCTTGTTTATGGGTTCGCTTATCATTGTACTAGCGCAGTTTAACGATGCGTCGCAGTGGCTATGGTTTATACCCATCTTGACCGTCATGGGTGCCTGCAACTCTATGCAGTTTAGCGCGATGAATACGATTACTATTGGCGATTTACAGGGCACACAGACTAGTAGCGGTAATAGCTTAATGGCGGTCAATCAGCAGTTGGCGATTAGCTTTGGTATTGCGTTCGGTGCTGCTGTGTTGAATCTATTACGTGAGCGTCTACAGATGGATACGTTAGTGGCGTTCCAAACCACTTATTGGATATTGGGCATTTTGACCATTCTCTCGGGGCTGTATTTTTTACGTCTAAAACCTGAGGATGGCCGCGGTTTATACTAGGGTGTGTCTTCAATCGAGATAAGCTTTCTATTGAGTGAGATTTTACGTACGGCAAGTCTCTATTCTGTATAGCCAAGATGTTAGAAATGTCTTATCTATAGACAGAAAAAAGCCAGTATGCGATTGGATTATCAATCTCATACTGGCTTTTTTTATTATGACTTACATTAATAGCAAATACTATTATGCGTCATCATCACTCATTTGCGATTGGATGTAGCGTTCTACACCAATACTTTCTATCAAGTCTTGCTGCGTTTCTAACCAGTCTTCATACTCTTCATTGCCATCTTTTAGCGTGACTAATAGCTGGCGGGAGACATAGTCAGACTTTGTCTCACATAAGGTGACAGCATCAGTAATAATATCGAACTTTTGTCTCTCAAGACGTAGATTGCACTCAATGATTTCTGGTACATCTTCGCCAACCAATACTTTGCCCAGTTCCTGCAAGTTTGGCAAGCCGCCCAACAGTAAAATACGAGCGATCAGGTCGTCTGACCATTTCATCTCAGCAATAGATTGCTTATATAATGAGTCATTAAGCGCTTCTAGCCCCCAATGACGTGCAATACGGGCATGCAAAAAATACTGGTTGATGGCAATCAATGACTGCCCAAGTACTTTGTTTAACGCGCGAATAACTTCTTTATCCCCTGTCATTACCTTTCTCCCTTAATCTCTGTTATTTATGCTAAATACTGTGAATGCTACTTATATGTAGGATGATATCAGACAATATTAGGAGTGACTTCAGCCATTTGGCTTTGTAGGTAATTCGGTAGACCAATCATGTCGATGAGACGGAGCTGCTGCTCAAGCCAATGCGCATGATCTTCTTCGGTATCTTTCAACTGCTCGACCAACATCTCACGCGTGACATAGTCATGCTCTGCTTCGCAAAGTGCGATGCCTTCTTTTAGATGCTTTTGTACTTGGTACTCTAAATCTAGGTCAAACTGCAACATCTCAGGGACAGTCGCACCAATATGGATAGCGTCGACCGACATCTTTGGCGTGCCACTCAACATCAAGATACGGCGAATGATATTCTGTGCGTGTAGCGTTTCGTCTTCCATTTCATGATGGATACGGTCGTATAACTTGCCATAGTGCCACTCAGCGTACATCTCTGAATGAATAAAATATTGGTCACGAGCGGCAAGCTCACCACCTAGTAAGAAATTCAAATAATCAATGACTTTCTGGCTACCTATCATAACGCGTACTCCCCTATTTATTTTTACCGATCACCATACATCCACAATTTATCATATAAAGATAGCATAATTGGCAAACTGATCAGTAAAATCAAAATCAATAAAATGGCTTCTAATCTTAGGTAAATATAGTAGCATACAGGCGCAGTATAGGGTGTAACGTTATGAACTAAGAATAAGATGCTAATTGAGAATCATAATTAGCTACAACTAGTATTGATATGTGTTATGTAACATGTTGGCGTTTGAGTGAGATTATATGGACGCTTGCACCCGACCCTTTAGGTATAATAAAGTTAGATGCAGAATATTGAATATATTTTATCGTATTATATTACAAGGTATATAATTGATAACATTTAAACAGCGTATGCTAGATTGTCGAGTTTTGCATGGTGTTCGTCTAGGTAGTCATTGACCATCGGCTCACAACAGCCACAGCACGTTGCTACATCGAGCGTATCTTTTAGACCATCGAGCGTATCAACACCTGCAGCAATAGCTGCTTTGATTTGCTTTTCTTTTACGTTGTTGCAGATACATACGTACATGGATTGGCTCCTCGGAATACCACTATTCGATAATGACGGCATACGACACTTATATAAAAAACTTTTGTGATAAGTGTCATTGATAAACGGATAATTTACTGTTTTCTAGCAATTGAAAAGTAGTCGTTGAAATCACGTTTATCGCTTGCAGTATAATAACGATAATTATTATCATTTTCAATAACATTCGGAATATTTTTTGGTAGAAAGATTACTCATATATCACAAGCAGTTCATTTGTGTAAGTGGATATAAGAGTGCGTGTAACCGAATATTGTCAAAGGTAGTAAATTGACGATGAACTGTAAATTTGCTTATTTTTTAATCGATTTTATAGATGACTGCTGTTATATTGAACCCCTATTAACGAAGCCCATTGGAATTCTCCTATGTCTGATAATAATTTTACGATACGACCTATCGATTTATTCAAAGTCCTATCTGATCCGACACGTCTAAAAATATTTCAAATTCTTTTTAAAAAAGAAGCACGTTGCGTGGGTGATTTGGTAGATATGCTTGACCAGCCACAACCGACAATATCACGCCACCTAAACCATTTGAAAAAACTGGGTATTTTGAGCTGTGTACGTGATGGTACTTGGATGTGGTATGAGGTCGCTGATGATTTACCAGATTGGTGTCAAGATATCTTAGACATCACCTACGAGCAAATCACTCCTAGAGGCACTAGTAGAGATGTATCGGATCTTGCTTAGAAGCTATTGTCCGCTTGGATTTTTAGCTCTTTGACTGCGCTTTATAAAAGGCGCTTGAGACAATAGATCTGCGGCAATGCTCCAGACCAAAAAAGACCTACTTTCGTAGGTCTTTTTTTTGCTCAACTATTGATAATTCGACCTAAATTGCGCTAGGTCAAATACTTATACAAGATCTAAGAAGTCACTAATAAAGGCATTGGCTGGCTGGTGTATCAGCTCCTCTGACGTTCCTACCTGCTCTACTCGGCCCTGATTCATCACGACGATCTCATCTGATACCGCACGTGCTTCTTCTTGATCATGCGTTACCATGATACTGGTGATACCAAGCTCGTGGTGGATGTTCTTTAGCCATGTGCGCAGCTCTTTACGGACTTTGGCATCTAGTGCACCAAACGGCTCATCTAGCAGTAGTAGCTTTGGTTTAACAGCTAGTGCACGTGCTAGTGCTATGCGCTGGCGCTGACCACCTGATAGCTGATGTGGATAAGCATTGGCAACTTGTGGTAGCTGTACAAGGTCTAAGAGCTCTGCCACACGCTTATTAATATCAGCCTTGCTCGGGCGTTCGTTTTTTGGCAATAAGGTCAATCCAAAGGCTACATTGTCCGCGATGTTCTTATGGCGAAACAAGGCGTAATGCTGAAACATAAAGCCAATATGGCGCTTTTGAACTGGGGTATTGGTCACATCCAGCTCATCAAACAATACCTGTCCCGAGTCAGCATACTCTAGACCCGCGATAATACGTAGCAAAGTGGTCTTACCGCAGCCTGATGGACCTAGTAACGTCGTCAGCTTGCCAGTTGGCACAGTGATATTGATATTATCTAAAGCGGTAAAATTGCCGAATTTTTTATTAACGTTGCGAATCTCAATGCTCATAATCGTATCTCTTATTATATCTTTTGTCGTATCGTGGCAAGTAGCTGAGTAGCGACTGCATCCGTAGTATTAACATCATTTATTAGCTAATGGCAGTTATACCTTGCCAGTACTGTCCGCACTCGTCGATTCAGTGGCGGCAGTGGCATTAGCACTCACTGGCAGCTCAGGTGCGCTGGAAAGCCGCTCAGACTTGGCAAATTTACGCTCTTGTATCTTGGTCATGACTTGCTGAATCAGTAGCGTCACTAAGGCAAGTGCAGCCAATATGCTCGATAAGGCAAACGCAGCGGTAAAGTTATAATCGTTATAGGCAATCTCAACCAATAGCGGCATGGTGTTAGTCTCGCCGCGAATGTGACCAGATACCACGCTGACCGCACCAAACTCACCCATCGCGCGAGCATTGGTCAAAATCAAACCATATAGCAGCGCCCATTTGATATTAGGCAATGTCACATGCCAAAAAGTCTGCCAACCAGTCGCACCTAAGGTTAACGCTGCTTGCTCTTCAGAGTCGCCTTGAGTCTGCATCAATGGGATCAGCTCACGTGCAACAAAAGGAAAGGTCACAAACAACGTTGCCAAAATGATACCAGGTACTGCATATATGACCTGAAAACCCATACTCTCAAGCCAGCCGCCTATAGTAGAGTTTAGTCCAAACAGTAGCACAAACATCAAACCTGCAACCACTGGTGATACCGAAAATGGCAAATCAAGCAAAGTAGTGACCAGCTGCTTACCTTTAAACTGGTAACGCGTGACCAACCATGCAATTGCGATGCCCATTACCATATTAATCGGTAAGACAATGCCTGCCGTGATAAGCGTCAGCTTGATGGCTTGCAAGGCTTCAGGGTCTACTAATGAAGCAATATATAACTGCCAGCCATTTTTAAAGGCTTCGTAAAACACAGCCAGTAATGGAATGACCAACATGACAATCATAAATAATACTGCAATGGCAATAAAGGTGCGACGTATCCATGGCGTATCTTTGGTCGCGGCGTTGCTTTGGTAGTCGTAGCTATTAGATATTTGCATATTAGCGAGCTCCTACACGGCGCGACAGTTTCCACTGCATGATATTGATGGTCAACAAGATAACAAATGATATGAGTAGCATAAATAGTGCAACCGCAGAAGCCCCTTGAATATCAAACTGCTCAAGCTTACTGATAATAATGAGCGGCAAAATCTCAGACTGCATCGGAATATTGCCTGCGATAAAGATAACTGAGCCATACTCGCCAGTGGCACGGGCAAACATCATACCTGCACCCATCAACAAGGCTGGCAATAACTCCGGCAAAATCACTTTACGAAAAGTCGTCAAACGATTGGCGCCCAATACTGCAGCGGCTTCTTCAAACTCTACTGACAGCTCAGCAAGTACTGGCTGCACCGCACGGACAATAAAGGGGAAGCTCACCACAACCAGTGCTAGCCAAATACCTATCGGCGTAAAGGCAACCTGAATATCGAACTTGGCAAACCATTGACCAATCAAGCCATTAGGTGCATATAAAGTGGCAAGCGAGATACCTGTAACGGCCGTTGGTAGTGCAAATGGCAAATCGACTAAGGCATTAATCAGTGACTTACCCCAAAACTCATAGCGGACAAGTACCCATGCCACCAACGTACCAAATACCATATTGGTCAGCATCGCCAAAAACGACATCCATAAGCTTAGCTTGATAGCAGTAGTGACTTGCGGCTGGGTAATGGTTTCCCAAAAGCCCGTCCAACCCATCTGCGTCGTGGTATAGGCCATCATGGCAAACGGTAGTACCACCAATAACGACAAGCTAAAGACAGTAATACCCATGCTCAGACCGAACCCGGGTAACACATTGCGCTGACGCAAACGGGTCAGCCAACCTTTTTTGTTGCCGGGCTTACTGGCAGAAGAAGATGTTGCACTCATAGTGATGTCCTATTGCCTAACTGATGGTACTTAGCGAGGGTGCTCACTGTAAGACCATTATTACCATTGTTATCAAAATTATTATTGGTCGGCTTATGATATAAAGGACATAGTGCGTACGACCATGTCCTTTATGGGGTGCTTCATGACTGACTGTACGATTAACTGAGTTAATCCGTTTCAGTGTTTAGCGCAGTAGCTAATCTAAGTACTCAGCAAGTGATTACTGAGGCGCGTTAATTGCTAATTGGTCAAATACACCGCCATCACTGAAGTAAGTGCTCATGATCTCATCCCATGTGCCAAAGGCATCGTTCGGGCGGAAAGTCTCAACAGGCGGTAACTTGTCACCGTTTTTGTCAAGCACGCTCTTAACGCTAGGACGTAGATATAGATTGGCCGCTAGCTGCTGAGCAGGCTCACTCCATAAGTAATCAAGATACGCTTTGGCAGCGTCTGTAGTGCCTTTTTTGTCTGTTACCGTCTTCACAACTGCCACAGGGCTTTCTGACTTAATTGAGTATTTTGGATAAACGATGTCTACTTGACCAGCACCAAAATCAGTTGCTGCAAGGTTGGCTTCGTTCTCAAACGTGACCAACACATCGCCGATACCGCGCTGTACGAAAGTCGTTGTCGCGGCACGTCCGCCGTTTTCATAGACTTTGACATTTTTTAGCATGTCTTTTACGTAGCCTTTAGCTTTCGTTTCATCTTTATTAAAAGCATGTAGACCGTAACCGTATGCACCTAAGAACGCATAACGACCGTTACCTGTGACCTTTGGATTGGCCATGACGATCTCAACACCATCATTGGTCAAGTCTTCCCAGTCTTTGATGTTTTTTGGATTGTCTTTACGTACCAAAAATACGATCGTACTGGTAAACGGAACCGCATTGTCTGGGAATTTACTTTCCCAATCTGACTCAACCAAGCCTTTTTTCTCAAGCAGCTCAATATCAGACCCTTGGTTCATAGTGGCAACATCGGCTTGTAGACCGTTGGCAACAGACAGTGCCTGTTTGCTTGAGCCGCCATGTGACTGTTTGATTAGGATATTGCTGTCTGGGTTTTCAGCTTTGTAGTGCTCAACAAACAACGGGTTGTAGTCTTTATAGAAGTCACGTGCCACATCGTATGAGACATTAAGTAGCTCGATATTTTGCCCTTCTGTCGTCGCTGAACCATCAGCTGCGGCCTCAGTAGTCTCACTGTTGCTACAGCCAGCTAGACCCAATGTCAAAGCAACGCTAGCAATACTCAAGGCACTAAGAGTTTTACTTTTCTGTTGATAACGAGCTACGTCTGTCATAAATACCTCAAAGATGTCTGTTGTGTAATGCAAGTATGCTAACAGCGCCATCTTATTATGTTTAATGATGAATATGCGTATGTTATTGCCAAAAGGGAATAACCAGTAAACAAAGCCAGATATATCAATAAGTTGTTAAAAGAATCTATATGTATAACTGACTGTTTGTTTATTGATGGTTTTAATACTGGCATGCGCTCTATCTATCTTGTCCGTGTTTTACTGAAAGCAGCTAAGATAGATAGTTTTATAAATCAAAAACCAATGGCTACTTTGTGCTTGCCAGCTGATCGAAACGGCCACCATCTACAAAGAAAGCATCCATAATCTCTGCCCATGAGCCAAACACTGCCACAGGTTCAAACGTCTCAATATCAGGCAAAGTATCTTTATGAGCAGCTAAAATTTGCTCATCACTTGGACGCATATACATTTTTGCCATGAGCTCTTGGGCAGGCTTGTCCCATAAGCCTTTCAGATAAGCATTAGCTGCTTCTGTCTTACCAGATTTTTCAGTCACTGCCGTTACGACCGCTACTGGGTTGGCAATCGTAATTGAATAGCTCGGATATACGATGTCGACGTTACCCTTTGCAAATTGCTCTGCAGTCAAATGTGCTTCGTTTTCGGTCGTGATCAGCACATCACCTAGACCACGTTGAGTAAAGCTGGTCGTTGCGGCGCGTGCGCCATTGTCATAAGTGACCACATTTGCCAGCAACTTCTTGATAAAACCATTGGTTTTTATAGGGTTTTCATTACTGCTTTCTTTGAACTGGTGCAAGCCGTAGCCATAAGCACCCAAGAAGGCATAACGCGCCGTACCACTGGTTTTCGGGTTTGGGATGACCACATCGATATCATTACGGGCCAAATCCGACCAGTCTTTGATATTTTTTGGATTACCAGCGCGAACCAGTAGCACCATGGTACTGGTGTATGGCACGGCATTATTTGGTAGTGCTTGTTGCCAGTCAGCAGCGACTAAGCCTTTTTCCACCAACAGATTCATATCGCTCTCTTGGTTAAAGGTCACCACATCCGCTTGCAAACCATTGGCAACAGAGAGCGCCTGCTTACTAGAGCCGCCATGTGACTGATTGATATTTACTTTGCTGTTTGGGTGAGTCTTCTGATAGTCGGTACTAAATAAAGTGTTGTAGTCTTTATAAAAGTCGCGAGACACATCATAGGAAACGTTGAGTAAATTTACATCTTGCGTCTCGCCACTTGCATTATTCGTCGCGTCATCTTGCGTCGCTTCTGTTGGACTGCAGCCTGTCATTATCATCGCTGCTGCGAGCATGCCGCTGGTGGCAAGTACACGCGCTTTTACAGGCTTGTTATTAGTTGATTGAATGCTAGCAATGCTGATTTGTTGGAATTTTTTTTGCATGATGCTCTCGATAAAAGTATTAGAAGCGTTTTGTCAAAATCTTGACCATCATCACAGAGCCTACAATCTTTTGAGTTCGGTTGTCGGGATGATGCAAGCTATGCTAGCAGCATAAATAGCAAACGCTTAGTGACGAATTAGCTTATCGACTAGTGAAGTTGGCATAAGTGATAGGAGCAATCGTTTTGCATCGTTAAGAATAAAAAGAGTTGAATAGTTGCTGACAGGTTTATTAAGTAGACTATGATTTGGGTAGGCTGTACCATTATTTTTACGTCATAAAGTTTGCTGTATCAATGATACTTTCATTATTACGATACTATGCAAACCTTACCCTCCTACTTGACCAAAGGCCCTTATATGAATACTTCATACCATCAATTTCGTTCTATTGTAGGGCTAATAATGATGACCTCTACCCTAGCTGCTTTAACAGGCTGTAATAGCATGTCGCCTACTTCGAATAGCGCTAACCACAGCACGGTTAAATCAGTTGCCAGTACAACATCTGCTTTGTCAGCTATTCAAAATAATGATTTTGGTGATAATGTCTCAGCAGACAAATTTTCAACAGATAAGGTTTCAGCGGATTACGCTACTGCCGACTACGACAAACGAGCACAAGGCTATGATTGGGTTGGCGTGATGGTAAGAGCAGATGGTGATCGACAGATTGACATTAAAGTTCGCTCACGCAGCGATATCAAAAAACCTACTTGTCATTTCGATGGTAAGGCAACACTCATGGGACAAGATACTGCTCACGGTACGATTTTCCAGGCAAAGGTAAATGATAGCACTGCTTTTTTCCAATTTAAAGACGACTCCCTCATCATCGACAGCCCAGATAAGTATGCACTGAACTATTTTTGCTCAGGTGGCGGCTCGCTTGCTGGAGAATATAAAAAGCTGGCAACAAATTTGGAGATTTAATAGACAGCGCTAACATGAGTTAAGGCGTGTTTTTCATTTCAAAAGTAGTGATAAAAACAAAAAGGTGCCAGACAATAAGTCTGACACCTTTTTTATGATTGGCTTAGTACGAGTTATTTATACTGATAATCTGCCCTTATACCGCAGATGCACCCGTTAATTTAACTTCAGCACGCTCTTCTTTTGCAATGCCAGCATAGTAGTCACGCAAAATTTGTAGTACTTCTGGACGGCTAAAGTTTTCTGGTACATCTTCGTCTTCTGATAGTGCTTTACGCAGCTTAGTACCTGACACTTTAACGTGCTCAGACGCGTCATGTGGGCAAGTCTTGTCAGAAGCCATCGCATTACAAGCATTACACCAGAACGTCCAGCCAATTTTGAGCGGTTGGGTGATAAGATCATCTTTACCAACGTGTTCAAAAATAGTTTGCGCATCAAACGCACCGTAGTAATCGCCGACACCCGCATGGTCACGACCGACAATCAGATGGCTACAGCCATAGTTTTGACGGAATAGCGCATGTAATAATGCCTCACGTGGGCCAGCATAGCGCATATCCAACGGATAGCCTGCTTGTATAACGGTATCTTGTCTAAAGTAGTTGTCGATCAAGGTTTTGATGGCTTCTTGACGAACTTCTGCTGGGATGTCGCCAGGTTTCAATGCGCCTAATAATGAATGAATCAGTACACCATCACAGATTTCAATCGCAATCTTGGCCAGATACTCATGTGAGCGGTGCATTGGGTTGCGCGTCTGGAATGCCGCCACTGTTTTCCAGCCTTTAGCATCCAAAATTGCGCGTGTTTCTGCTGGCGTTTTGTAGATTTCTGGATATAGTGCTGGGAACTCACCTTCGCTCAGCACTTCAACACTACCGGCAATATTGACGGCTTCTTGGTTTAATACTTGCTGTACGCCTGGATGCTCTGAATCCGTGGTCGTAAATACTTGCTGACACTCATGTTCTTTATCGATGGTATAGGTCTCTTCTACCGTCAAGATACCCATGACTTCGCCATCTTGAGCGACCAATGCTACTTTGTCGCCTTGGCTTAAATTATCTGCAGTCTCTTTTGGCGCAGACAAAGTGATAGGAATTGGCCAAAACAAGCCTGCGTTTTCACCGCTTTGCAAGCGCATGTTGTCTACCACACCCTGCCAGTCCGCTTGATTCATAAAACCATTTAACGGAGTAAAACCACCGATACCGAACATGATTAAATCGCCACGCTCACGTGAGCTTAAGGTGATGGTCGGCAATGTGCTGGCAAGCTCTAATGCTTGATCACGTGCTGCACCGTTTAATAATAGTGGCTTAAGCTCTGCACTACCATGTGGTGGAACCAGCTTTGATTTGAATTGGGATTGGGATTGGGTTTGGCTTTGAGTTTGAGACATATAGTTATTAAAACCTCTTATAAAAAGAATGGTTGGAAGAGATGAGCAAAAATGCAAAAGCGATTAAATGTACAAAACTGAGAAGAAAGCCGTCGCTAGATAATAAGTAGCGTACTAGCGACTGGGCATTAAATTTGATACGCATAGGCTACCTAACTTTCGTTATGAAAATTTATGCTGTGTTTGGATATGGATATGTCTGAAAGGAATTTATGTTTCTGGCTACAAGCTTATATGATGTATAGCTGAATTATTTACATTGCGAACGGCAATAAAACCTATTACACACGCAAATCATTTTCGTCGCTGATTTTAAGATTAAAAACAAAACTGAGATTACGTCATGTATCAATATAATTACGCTGACCAGACTTTGGTAGAGGAACGAGTTGCCCAATTTCGCGACCAAACCGAGCGGTTTTTGGCAGGTGAGCTTGCCGAGGAGCAGTACTTACCACTGCGATTGCAAAACGGCTTGTATATCCAGCGTTATGCGCCTATGCTCCGTATCGCCATTCCTTACGGCTTGCTTGCCAGCTATCAGCTACGCAAATTGGCTGAGATTACCCGTAAGTATGATAAAGGCTATGGGCACATGACCACCCGTACCAATATTCAGCTGAACTGGCCAAAACTAGAAGAAGTGCCAGACATTTTGGCTGAGCTTGCGACAGTACAGATGCATGCCATCCAAACCTCAGGTAACTGTATCCGTAATACGACAACGGATCCTTATGCGGGTATCCATAAAGAAGAAATTGCTGACCCACGCCCTTATTGTGAGATTATCCGTCAGTGGTCAACCTTCCACCCTGAGTTTGCCTTTTTACCACGTAAATTTAAAATTGCAGTCATCGGTACCGAAGCGGATCGAGCTGCGACGCAAGTCCATGATGTGGGTCTGCACGTCGTTACCAATGACGCAGGCGAGCTTGGCTTTGAAGTGATCGTTGGTGGTGGCCTCGGGCGTACCCCTATTATCGGCAAAACGATTCGCAAGTTTTTACCTCGTGAGCATTTACTCAGCTATCTCGATGCCGTTTTGCGCGTTTATAACTTGCATGGTCGCCGTGATAACAAGTACAAAGCCCGTATTAAAATTTTGGTTGATAGCTTAGGTGGCGATCAGTTTGGCAAATTGGTGGAGGCTGAGTGGGAAGCACATACTAAAGATGGCCCGCTTACCTTGACTGAAGAGAATTTTGACACCGCTGCTAGCTACTTTAGCATGCCTGATTATCAGTCATTTGATGCGCTCGCAGTACAATCAGAGTTGCAAGCACAATTGGCAGACAATAAAGATTTCGCTGATTGGTATAAGCAAAACACCGTGGCACATAAGGTGGACGGTTACCGTGCGGTAGTGATCTCTTTAAAAGCCGGACTGGTGGACGGTCGTTATGTGCCATCAGGTGACTTGAGTGATGCGCAAATGGATGCGCTTGCCGATTTGTCTGATCGTTATAGCTTTGGTGAATTGCGCGGTACGTATCAGCAAAATCTG
Organism: Psychrobacter sp. Pi2-52; assembly: GCF_904846705.1. Lineage (GTDB taxonomy): Bacteria > Pseudomonadota > Gammaproteobacteria > Pseudomonadales > Moraxellaceae > Psychrobacter. Next base: position 23,246 of record NZ_CAJHBS010000022.1, on the reverse strand, counting down.
GTATTCGCTGATGTGCAAACCAATGAGCTTTATGAATTGTGGCAGCAGCTATCAGATTTGCATTTAGCACGCGCCAATATCAACACCTTAACCGACATGATTGTCTGCCCAGGTTGGGATTATTGCTCGCTTGCCAATGCAACGACGCACAATATCGCTGAGCAAATCGAAAAGCAGTTTGATGATTTAGATTACTTGTATGATCTTGGTGATATTCGCCTAAACATGTCAGGCTGCATGAATGCTTGCGCCCATCATCACACAGGTGATATCGGCATCTTGGGTGTGGACAAAAAAGGCGAGCACTGGTATCAGATTAGCCTTGGCGGTAACTCTAGTAATGACGCCAAATTGGGCAAAATCTTAGGAAAAGCGGTGCCAGCGGATGATGTGGCCAGCACGCTACAAACCATTTTAGATGTGTATCTCGATATACGCGGCACTAACGAACAAGATGTTGAGGGTTTTGGTGACGTGATTGACCGCGTTGGTATCGCCCCCTTTAAGGAGAAGGTCTATGGCTAATCATCATGTGCTTGATAGCCATGGCGCAGACATCAGTGGCGAAGATACTTGGCAAGCGCTAGCGACAGCGCAGCTGCCTGACGGTATCGCGTTATCAAACCTGACCTTACTTGAGCTGTTACACAAACAAGAAAAAGTTGATGTACTTGTCCCACTAGCAGATTTATTAAATGCTGATGGCAAACTGGCAAACGGTTTGCTCGCGCAAGTATTGGATATCCTCAAGCAGCACAGCAGCCGATTGGGTGTGTGGATCACATCCAACACCGATGCTGATGATCTGCCTGATGTAAAAGAATTTTTATTGACGCAAGACTTGATCGTCATTCATGTCCCAAGTTTTGTAGACGGTCGCGGTTTTAGTTTTGCACAGACCCTGCGTCAGCTTGGTTATGAAGGTGATATTCGCATGGCAGGCGCGTTTGGTCGTGATCAAATCGCTTATTTGCTGCGCGCTGGTGCGACCAGCTTTGTACTCAATGAGCATGATGCTAAATCTGATATTAGCCAAGCCTTCACTGCCCTAGCCAGTAGCTATGATGGTCGAGACGCTTCAGCATTACCGATGTTCTCAAAAAACTGATTTTATTATTCACTATCAAATCGCTATTTTTATATTAACAATTATTAAGGAATGTATTATGAGCCAATTACACCCAAACCTAGATATCGACCAAGCAAACCAAGATTTGCAAGGTAAATCACCTGAGCAAATCGTTGAGTGGGCATTGACGCAAGCCAAAAACCCAATCATCACCACCAACTTCCGTCCTTATGAGTCAGCGATCTTGCATTTGGTTGCCAAGCAGCGCCCTGACATCACGGTATTGTGGGTAGATTCAGGCTATAACACCGATGCGACCTATCAGTTTGCCAACAAATTGATTCGTGATCTTGATCTCAACGTCGTGACGTATATTCCAAAACAAACCGCTGCCCATCGTGACGCCACCATGAATGGCATCCCAGGCATTGACAACCCGCAACATGGCGAGTTCACTGAACAAGTGAAACTTGAGCCATTCCGCCGCGCCCTTGCTGAGCTAAAACCAGATGTGTGGTTCAATGCTATTCGTAAAGACCAAACTGAGTTCCGCCAAGGTCTTGATGTACTTAGCTTATCAAAAGACGGCGTACTAAAGGTAGCGCCATTGTTTGAAAAAACAGATGCAGATTTGGATGTATACTTAGATGAGCACAACTTGCCAAACGAGCATGACTACTTTGATCCAACGAAAGTAGAAGAAAGCCGTGAGTGTGGCTTGCATACTCAGCTGTAATTTCAGCTGTTTATGCATTTGAAAAGCCCTTTCTTTTATTTAAGAAAGGGCTTTTTTCAGTTTTTCATTGGACTTAAAACTTTTTTTCTACACGTTTACCTTGTCTATTAATGTAGAACCATTCACCATCTTTTTTGACATAGGCGGTACCATCTTTAAAAGGATCAATAAATGGAATGTCATCATAGTCTAATTCAATTGCTACATCACCATTTTTGTCAATAAATCCATGCTTACCGTTATCATAGACAAGTGCTAATCCGTTAATGAAGGGGAAGACCATTGCATAGTCTAGCTCTTTGACTACTTGATTCGACCTATTAATGATCATAAACTTATCATCATTATTAACGACGGCTAAACCACCTGAAAACCAAGTCGCACTATAATATTCAATGGGTATCACGATATTATTTAGCCTATCTATAAATCCGAACTTTTCATTTTTTTCAACTGCTGCTAGGCCTTCTGTAAAGGAAATAGTAGAATCATATTCATAAGGAATAACTAACTTATTATTAATATCAATGTATCCATACTTCCCTTCGTTCTCAACTGCAGATAAACCTTCATTAAAACCCATTAAATCATCGTATATTATCGGAATAATTATCTGTCCCTGTTTATCAATGACTCCTCTTCTATTATCTACCCCAACCACAGCTAAACCATCTTCAAATGGATAAGTAAGGCTGTATTTGAGAGGTATAATAACTTCACCCTGCATATTAATGTATCCGGATAAGTTGTCCTTATGAACACTTGCTAGACCTTCTACAAAAGCAATTGGAAAGTCATACTGTGTTGGTATTTTTATCACACCTTGCTTATCGATGAATCCATACTTACTACCTTTTATTACGGGCGCGAGTTCACCATCAAACTCACAGTGTTCATCAAATACAACCCCATTTGGTAACTTATAACCTTCAGCCAACGCGCATTCTGCTAGTACATCTGAACTAACTAGCAACCCTAAAATCAGTCCGAAAAAGACAGTACTTGATTTTTTTAGTCTATTAAACGTATTGTTTTGACTCATTATGATGCCTTCATAATTGTTCTGAATTAAAAAATATAAAATTATGCCCTTCTAAACCTCTAGTACGCCTATCATGTCTTATAAAACCTATTCCCTTTCTCACAAAAAACCATCATTAACATGACAAAAACGAATATACTAATGCCAATTCACTAGGTGAGAGTGTGCTTGTGATACCTCATAATGGCGGCATTCCTTATATCTTTTCTACCTTTTATAATAAACAATTAAATATATGGTGACATTATGAACACCTTCCCGCTATTTTTTAAATTAGAAGACCGTAAAGTGCTCATCGTGGGCGGCGGCGAAGTGGCACTGCGTAAAGCGGATTTGCTCAGCCGTGCAGGCGCCTGTATCACTATACTTGCACCTGATATCAGTCATGAGCTACAAGCCTTGCTCACTGACAGCAAGCATGAATTTATCTATGAGAATTATAATAAAACATATATGTCAGGCGTACGGGTCATCATTGCCGCGACTGACGATGAAACGCTTAATCACCAGATTCATGCAGATGCGACTGAGCTAAATATTCCAGTCAATGTGGTCGATACGCCGCATTTATGTGACTTTATTTTTCCAGCTATTATCGATAGAAATCCTATTGTTATTGGTATTTCATCAAATGGTAAAGCGCCAGTATTGGCACGTCTATTACGTGCACGTCTTGAGACATTAATCCCGCAAGGCTATGGAAAATTGGCCAAGCTGGCAGGTGAATTCCGCAGTGAGGTAAAAGCCAAAATACCAACGCTTACTGGACGTCGTCAGTTTTGGGAGCGCGCGTTTGAAGGTCAAGTCAGTCAGCTCATGTTTGCAGGTAATGAAACTGAAGCGACTGCACAGTTAAAGGCTGATTTGGATAGTACTGCCGCTGCTATCAGTAAGAAAAGCGACGATGCAAATGCGGTAAAAGAGACAGACACGATTGCTTCTACTCTATCTGATGAATCAGAAAAAGAGTTACCAGCCGTTGGCGAAGTTTATATCGTAGGCGCAGGCCCGGGTGATCCAGAGCTGTTGACCTTCAAAGCTTTGCGTCTAATGCAACAAGCAGACGTGGTGTTTTATGATGCGTTAGTCTCACCGCAGGTCTTAGACTTATGTCGCCGTGATGCTGATAAAGTATTTGTCGGTAAAAAACGCAGCAACCATACGGTCGCGCAATTAGGCATCAATGAGCTACTTGTCACCCATGCCAAACAAGGTCGCCGTGTGGTGCGTTTAAAAGGTGGTGATCCATTTATCTTTGGACGTGGCGGCGAAGAGATCGAAAGCCTGCGAGCGCATAATGTACCTTACCAAGTCGTACCAGGCATCACCGCTGCCAATGCTGCCGCTAGCTATGCAGGCATTCCGCTAACTCACCGTGACCATTCACAGTCAGTGCGTTTTGTGACAGGATTTTTGAAAGCTGGTGCACCTAACAGTAACTTTAAGAGTTTCTTAAATACTGATGAAACGGTCGTATTTTATATGGGTCTGCACTCGCTAGCACGTTTGACTGAAGGCTTGGTTGACGCTGGTCGTAGTAGCGAGACACCGATTGCTATCGTCTCTAATGCGAGTATGCCCAATCAGCAAGTATTGACAGGTACGCTTGCAACGATTGTTGCCAAACAAGAGCAAGCACAATTGCCAACGCCTGCCCTTCTTATCATGGGTGATGTGGTCAGCTTGCATCATGATTTGGCTTGGTATAATTTGCAAAATCAGCAGCACAGTCAAAACAGCGATGACATAGCTAAAAATTGGTTGCGTGAAGGGTCGAGAGGTGAAGCAGTAAAACAACCGATAGACCAACAAGCTCATGCCCTATCGATGGTCGCAAATCTTGCAACGCAGCAAGGAGATGGTCTGGAGCAATTGATTATTGACTAGCGCTTACCTTTAATCTGAAAAACGCTGAGTCTTGAATAAGAAGAAAACCCTACCAGTATATTATTGGTAGGGTTTTCTTTTGGCAACAGCGCAAATCTCAACGATTCTTGCTAGAATGAAGACTTTCTACTGCTCATACTTATAGTCTACTTATGCCCATACCTGATGCTAGCTTGCCTTCTTTAACCACGCAAATAAAACCTTTGACCATACTGCACACATCCGACTGGCATTTAGGGCGCAGGCTTTACGGGCACATGCGCTATAACGAATTTGAATCGTTTTTAGGCTGGCTTGAGGAGACAATAACTGCCCAAAAGGTAGATATACTCATTGTGGCTGGTGATATATTTGATACCATGACGCCCAGCAATAAAGCCCAAGCGCTGTATTATGAGTTTTTGGGTAAGGTCTCACGCTCCTGCTGTCAGCATGTGGTTATTGTCGCAGGTAATCATGACTCACCGACATTTTTAGACGCACCAAGCAATGTGCTTAAGTTTTTGAACGTCCATGTGATTGGCACTGCTTGTGATGACTTGGAAGATGAAGTATTGGTCTTGGGTGATGACGACAACAACAACCCTCATTGTATTATTGCTGCTGTACCCTATTTGCGCGATCGGGATGTACGTAGCAGTAGCGCTGGCGAGTCCGCAGATAGCAAAGACGCCAATGTTATCGCTGGTATTTGCGAGCATTATGACAATGTCGCAGACATTGCGAAAGCTAAGCAAGCCGACTTAATCAAAACGCATCAGCGATATATTCCTATCATCGCCACAGGGCATCTATTCGCGTCTGGTGGCAAAACAACTGAGGATGACGGTGTACGCGAGCTCTATGTCGGCTCACTAGGTAAAATATCTGCCGATATGTTCAATGATGGCTTTGATTATGTCGCTCTTGGGCATTTGCACGTACCGCAGCGCGTTGGCGGTCGTGAGAGTATTCGCTATTCAGGCTCACCCATCGCGATGGGTTTCGGAGAGGCCAAACAGCAAAAGCAAGTATTGCTGGTACAGTTTGGTGCCGCAGAGCATTTTGATAACGACATTTTAGGGTTAAACGTCGCACCTGATAGTATTACTCCTCATGCTATCGATACAGCTGCTGACATTGAAGTCGCCCAAGTGAAAAAATCAGTAGATAAATTAGCAGAAAAAACCGCTAAAAAAGTGTCTAGTCAGGAACTGCCTTTCATGGATGACTTGTTTGGCTTTGATGAGCCATTAGAAGATGAGGAAGTTAAAAAATCTACTGTCGTAGAAAATACTCCTATTCAGCCTGAGCAATATAAAAGCATTCGAGAAACTTCTACTGACGCCGTGAATAGCAATAAAATTCTACATCGCGATGACGCTAATCAGATGCAAGTAGTATCCCTACCCATTCCAAAGTTCCAACAATTGGCGCAAATATCTGGTGACCTAACCACGATTGATCAAACCATTCAAGCGCTTACACAATCGGACTCTATTTGGCTAGAGATTGTCTATACAGGTGACGAAATCGTCAGTGATTTGCGTGAGCAAGTGCAAGCAATGGTAGAAGGGTTGCCATGCGAAGTGCTTAAGATAAAAAACACTCGTACTTATAACAAAGTGCTTAATCAGCAGCAAACCTCAGAGAACTTGCAGGATTTAAATGAGATGGAGGTTTTTGAGCGCTGCTTGACGCTCAATGACATACCTGACTCACAAAAAGACTCGTTACGCGATGCCTATGGTCAGATACTTTATAACTTACGTCATGAAGACAAACAGGCAGAATAATAAAAGTGATATTTCATACCATACTTCCTTATCTTTCTCAATTTTTCGCAATTGCGGCTATTACCAATATTAAGACTTATCCATGCGCCTAATCGAACTCAGACTAAAAAACCTCAACTCCCTAAAAGGCGAATGGCATATTGATTTTGCTGATACTGCCTTTACCAATGAAGGCATCTTTGCTATCACTGGGCAAACAGGCGCTGGCAAGACCACCATATTGGATGCTATTTGCTTAGCGCTATATGGTGAGACGCCAAGGATTAATAGTATCAGTAAGAGCAGTAATGAGGTGATGACGCGGCAGACGGCAGAATGTTTCGCTGAAGTAGTGATTGACTTAAATGGCGAGCAGTATCGTTGCCGCTGGGGACAGCGCCGTGCTTACAATAAAGCGGATGGCAATCTGCAAGATGCCACTCACGAAATTGCTAAAATAAACGCTGATGACTCGTCAAAAGAGGATGAGCTGTTAGAGAGCACCTTAAAGCATACCAAAAATAAAATCATTGAACTGACTCGGATGGATTTTCAGCAGTTTACTCGCTCTATATTGCTGGCTCAGGGTAGCTTTTCAGCATTTTTAAAGGCAAAGGCTGATGAACGCGCAGATATTTTAGAAAAAATCACTGGCACTGATATTTACGCGACTATCTCAACACAGGTTCATGATAAGAAACGTACCGAAGAAGAAATTCTCAGCAAACTGCAATACGGTTTAGACGGTTTGATGCTTTTAGATACCGATGAAGAAAGTCAGTTAAAGGCTGACTTGCAGTCATATCAAAGTGCCCAAAGTGAGCAGCAGCAAACCATTCAAGATTTGTCCGAAAAGATAAAGTGGCTAGATAGCGTGACAGAGTCAAAAGAAAAACTGAATACTTATCAAAATGATCTAGCGCAGGCTCAGCAGGCTCAGCAAGACTTCATCCCTAGTGCCAAACGCTTAATCGCTGCTAATAAAGCGTTGGAGATTGATAGTCAGTTTGGTGAGTTATCATCTACCCGCAAGCACGTTAACGAATTAAGCCGAGAAAAAGCGCAGCTCGAATATGACTTACCTAAGCAGCAAGCACTCACAAAAAGCGCTCGCACACAGCTAGAGAAGCAACTAACACAGCGTCAAGATGCAGAAAACACAATGCAAATTGCACGGCCTAAAATTCAGAAAGCACGTGACCTCGACAACGAGATTGACCAGCAACGTCGCGCTTTAAACGATACACGTGTCAGACATGACACACTTCAGGCAGACGCTGAGCAACTGCTTGAAAATATTGCCGCGCAAAAAAGTATTGCCATAGATAAAGAAAACCAAAGCGCGCAATTGACCGAAAAACTTACCGGTACGGATAATTTAAGCTATTTAGACGGCGATATTGCCATTTTTGATGAAAAGTGCAGTCGCCTAAAAGCGGTAATACATCAAAATTCAGTGCTTTCGCAAGACAAGATACGCCAAACACGTGAATTAGAAGAATACAAAACCGCATTGGTAGTACAACAGCAACGCCAACAAGCACAAAGTGATAAAAATGAAGTCACCCAAAAGCAATTAATCGCACTAAAAAAAGCACAAAGCGAGCTGATTCAAGCGCAATCGGTCACACAGATGCGTGAGACACAAGAGCAGATAGACAGCACTAGCCAGCAGCTCGATCAGCTGCGCTTTCATGACCAGCAGCGCCGTGACCTTAACGCACAAGTGATACAAATCACCAGTCACATCGAGCAGCTAGAGAGTGAAATCAATGGCTATGAAAAGTTGATTACAACGAAAAAAGCAAGTCTCAAAAGTACGCAAGAAAAGCACCAAGACAAATTGAATCAGCTACAACTACAACAAAAGGTTGCGGCGCTAGAGAACTATATTGCCGATTTACAAGACGGTACACCTTGTCCTCTATGCGGTGCGCTTGAGCACCCTTACGCTCAAAATCACCCGCACCTTTTACCCGATGACGAAAACTCCCAATTAGCGCAGTATATTAGTGTTTTAGATGAACAAATTACCGAGCTGAATAAAAGCATCACTGCCCAGCAGATTGAGCAGGCAAGTAAACAAAGTACGCTTGCGAGTAAAAAAAATCAGCAAGCCGAACTCACTGCGCAAATACAGCAGCATGATACCGCCATAACAGAACTGCTGTATGTCATCAGCCAGCAGATGAATGATGAAAACTTAGCTGACAGTACTATTGCCAACTTGATACAACCGTTACTGGCGTTGGGTAGTGATAACGATATCGTGCCAGTGCTTACCGCCAGCAAAAACAAATTAGCGACATATAAAGACCGTATCAAAGATTCGTTAGCACTCTACGACAGACTTCTTGAAGATATGAGCCGTTTGCGTAAGACGCTAGAGACGGCGTCACAAGACCAGCAAGTACTAGCAAATGATATCACTGAGCAGAGATACAAAATCACCATTACCGAAAGTAATATAACGGGTATTGACAATAAAATCACAGAGAACTTTGCTGAACTACAAACGCTCATTACCGCCATTTTGCAGCGTATTGACCCTTATGCTGCCAGTAGCTATCCGACAGAGGCGCTGAGCACCTTGCAACGTGCGCCCGAGAACCTACAGTTGTTATCGGCTAGCATTAAACAGCAAAAAATTCTGAGCAATGCAGATTATGATAGTTATCTTGAAGAACTACGTCAGCAGCGTCGCGCCCTCGTACAGCTAAAAGACGCTTTCGCTGAAGATAAGGACAAACAGGAGACAATACAGAGCGACCTTGAACGCATAAAAGCATATATTGAGAATAAAGAAGCACAGCTAAAAAAAGATACCGATTCGCTTAACAGTCTAATGCAAGCGAAGAATAAACAAATAGCTGCACTAACCCAGTTTCAAGACGAACGCGCAGAGGTTTTTGAGGCGGCCGACCTAGAAGCAGCTGAGCGTACGCTTAGAGACACTCTAGAGCAAGCACAAGAGGCGCACAGTGTTGCCCAACGACAACTGGATAAAGAGACGTATAATTTGCAACAGCTCATAAAGCAGCAAGAAAACTTAGCCAATCGTATCGAAGCAGCTACGCAAACCTTAGAAACGCAACATACTGCATTTAATAACACACTTGCCACCTCTAGCTTTGATACGGAAGCAGAATTTTTGGCGGCGCACCTGCCCATAGATGAGCGTAACGCACTTAGACAGCAGCAACAGCATATCGATTATGCCCTAAAGCAAGCGCAATCTTTATTGGATGCAACACAAAAAACACTTGCAGATAAACAAGCCAATCCGCTGACAGTAGACGATAGAGAAACGCTTACCCAACAGCAATCACAAGCCCAAGATGAATTTAACAAACGAATTGAGTCAATCGGTGCAATCAGTCAGCGTTTAAAGGACAATGAAGACAAAAAAACCACCCAACAGGCACAGCTTGATGCTATCACTGCTCAAAAGGACAAACTGCAAGTTTGGCAACAATTGCATAAATTGATTGGTTCATCTGATGGCAAAAAGTTCCGTACTTTTGCTCAAGGGCTAACCTTTGACCTTATGGTCACTCACGCCAATACGCAGCTGCAAAAAATGAGCGATCGCTATTTGCTGGCCCGTGATGATAATAGTCCACTTGAGCTGAATGTCATTGATAATTATCAGGGCGGTGAAATTCGCAGCACTAAAAACCTCTCAGGCGGCGAAGGTTTTATCATTAGCCTAGCATTAGCACTAGGGCTATCACAGATGGCCAGCCAAAATATACGTGTGGATTCGCTATTTTTGGATGAAGGGTTTGGTACGTTGGATGAGGAATCTTTAGACATTGCACTTGATACGCTGACCAATCTACAGCAAGAAGGTAAATTAATCGGGGTGATATCCCATGTTCAGGCGCTAAAAGATCGCATTTTAACCCAGATTAAAGTCGAGAAGCTCTCGGGCGGATTTAGCCGAATTAGTGGCCAAGGGTGTCATAAAGTCGTCAGTGAAAAAATATCATAAGTTAGGTTAATCACTTTACTACTTAATACTTTTAAACCTTTTCTTTTAGGCAAAAAAAAACCACCGAACATTAAGGACGGTGGTTTTTTTTGAGACAGTTTGGGAGTGATATTACTTCATTACTTAGTAACTAAGCCACTAAGCTCACTCATCAATACGGACAACGTTGAAAGACCGATTTGACCTTCTTCATCGTTGCTATGCAGCTCATCCAACTTATTCATCTCTGTAGTGACTGCAGCAAGCTGATCGACGTGTCTTGCTCTCCATTCACTAAATGCTTGCTTAGCATCTGGTTTTGAGAGTACCGCATCCATCAATAGACGCAAGCTGCGTGACAACTCGTTCACTAACGCATGGCGTGCACGGCGATCCCAATAGTCTTGTTGTGGTAGGCTGGCAATATTTTCCATCATCCAGTCTAATTGCAATACTTGATAAGCTTCAAAGTATAAAGTTGCAATCTCATCAACAGGACGCTCGTATTGCTCAGCAAGCAATGCAGCATCAAGCGCATCGACATGATACGGTAGCATCGCAAATAGCGTAGCGTCATTATCAGACAGATCCTTTTGCATCAAGCGTTTGGTGTCTTCTTGCAGATACTGTGCAAATTGCTGCTCGATAAAACCACTTGGCTTGGTCAGTTTTTCTACGCTTTCACTGAAGCGGCTAATCATATCAGCGACTTGCAAGTTTTGGCCAAAGGCATTGATGAACCAGACCACACCGCGCTCAAGTGAATCACGTAGACGTAGCTCAAGGTTCAGTAGTAACGTCGCCTCAACTTGATTGTCTAGAGCTTCAAGGGCTTTCCAAGCACGCGATACGTTGAATACATCACGGCTAATCGCATAACCACGTACGATAGTGGCTAGTGATTGATCGGTTTCCTCAAAGAGACGGAATAGCGCTTCAATACCTAAGCGGTTGACCACACTGTTGGTCAAGTAAGTACTGATAATCTCGCGATGCAAACGGTGTTCAGTCATCTCGTCAAAGAAGCGTGACGCAAGCTCATCTGGGAAGTACTTACGTAGCTCATTGATAAAGTATGGATCATCTGGTAAATCAGACAATAATAGATTGTCATAGACCCACATTTTGCCATAAGCCAAGACCACTGCCAGCTCAGGATTGGTCAGACCAGTATCCGCTTTTTGACGCTTCGCAATCTCTTCATCTGATGGTAGATACTCAATCGCACGATCCAGACGCCCTTCACTCTCTAGCATCTGAATAAAGCGCTGATGATCGCTCAGGTTGGCTGCGGCACGGATATGGCTCAGCTCAATCGCTTGTGGTTGCAAGTAGTTTTGACGTAATACCAATTCTGCTACGGTGTCAGTCATACTCTCAAGCAGCTCATTACGTTGCTTCAGTGTCATATCACCTTGCTCGACCACTTTGCCAAGTAGAATTTTGATATTGACTTCATGATCCGAACAGTTAACACCGCCTGAGTTGTCGATTGCATCTGTATAGATACGTCCGCCCGTTTGAGCGTACTCGATACGACCTTGCTGGGTTAGACCTAAGTTACCACCTTCACCAACGACGGCTGCACGCAGCTCATTACCATCGATACGCAACGAGTCATTCGCACGGTCGCCCACGTCAGCATGTGTTTCGTTTGCACTTTTGACATAAGTACCGATACCACCATTCCAGATAAGATCAACAGGTGCACGTAACAACGCACTGATCAAATCATTCGGTGCAAGGCTATCTTCACTGATATCGAAGAGCGACTTCATCTCAGGACTGATAGCGATGGTTTTGTCTTGGCGCGAGAAGATACCACCACCTTGACTGATCAATGATGCTTCATAATCTGCCCATGATGAGCGTGGTAGCTCAAACAAGCGTGCACGCTCAGCGTATGAGGCGGCCGTATCTGGATTAGGATCAATAAAGATATGCAAATGGTTAAAGGCAGCAACTAGCTTAGTATGCGTTGATAGCAGCATACCATTACCGAATACATCACCACTCATGTCACCAATACCGACAACGGTAAAGTCATCACGGTTTTGGATGTCCATACCGCGCATACGGAAGTGACGTTTGACCGACTCCCAACCACCGCGAGCGGTGATACCCATTGCTTTATGGTCATAACCTACTGACCCACCTGATGCAAAGGCATCATCTAGCCAGAAGTTGTACTCTGCTGCTAGCGCGTTGGCTATATCAGAGAAAGTAGCTGTACCTTTGTCTGCTGCGACAACCAAGTACGGGTCGTCCTCATCATGACGTACCGTGTTGGCTGGCGGGACGATGTTGCCATCTACAATATTGTCTGTGACATCAAGCATGCCGCGTAAGAATGTCTGATAACAAGCGATACCTTCTGCTTGGAATGCCTCACGGCCATCAGCCATGCTCTTGGTTTTTACAATAAATCCGCCTTTAGAGCCAACAGGAACGATTACTGCGTTTTTGACCATCTGCGCTTTGACAAGGCCAAGTACTTCAGTACGGAAATCTTCCATACGATCTGACCAGCGCAGACCACCGCGAGCGACTTTGCCGCCACGTAAATGAACAGCTTCGACGCGTGGTGAATACACAAATATCTCAAACATTGGCTTTGGTTTAGGCAAGTTTGGAATGTCTGCTGCCAAGAATTTAAATGACAGACGATCTTTGCGCTGACCATCACTATCCACTTGATAGAAGTTGGTACGTACCATCGCATTAATCAAATCTAAGTACCAGCGCAAGATACGATCTTCATCCAGGCTATCGACATCTGCTAACGCCGCTGTGATTTGCTCTTGAATGGTAGCAGCCTTTTCTTGACGTTCTTCTTCGCTATACTTAGGATTCATACGTGCGTCAAACAAACTACCTAACGCGACACTGATATCACTGTTTTTGACCACAGTTTGCTGAATATAAGCACTCGAGAATGGCGCACGTGCTTGCAGCATGTAGCGAGATAGTGCACGCAATACGACGACATCATAAGTATCGAGCTTGGTCGTTAGTACCAATTCATTAAATGAATCGCTTTCAACGCGACCTGCCCAGATTTGCTTGAGACTGTCTTCGAACTGACCACGCACGACTTGCATATTGACCGTATCGACATGCTCTAGGGTCAGCTCATACTCTTGCATCCAGATAGGCTGCTCTGGCAAGTCAAACTCATAAGTCTGTGCTGAGATAACTGACACACCAAAGTTTTCAAGTATTGGTAATACTTTTGACAAGATAACCGGCTGCTCGCGACCGTATAGCTTTAGGTGAAGCTGGTTACGTGCATCGCCTGTCGACTGGTATAAATGCCAAAGCATCGGTTGCTCTGCAGTTAGTCCCGCCAAACGTTTCGTATCTTCGACTGCGGTACGAGCATCAAAACGCTCTTGGTAGGCAGCAGGGATATAGTTTAAGAAGCGACGATTCAAAGCGTTGGCTTGTTGCTCACCCACATTGTCGAGTAGCATTTTTTGATAATTATCATCCCATGATTGCATGAGTGCTGATAATTTGGCTTCAAGTGTGGCGATATTGACGTCATTTACTTGACCAGGCACAGTACGTACGTGGACGTGCACGCGAGCATGCGCAGATTCATTGAACTCAGTAGTAAACCCTGAAGACATACCGTTATAGGCGTCTTTTAGGACGTTTTGTACTTTAATACGTAGCTCGGTATTGAACTTATCACGCGGGATATAGACCAAGCACGAGACAAAACGCTGATAATGGTCAATACGGCTAAATAGACGTAAGCTCTTTTTGTCTTGTAATTGAGTAATGCCCGAAACAATTGGGTATAGCTCTTCGACGCTGGCTTGGAACAAATCATCACGCGGTAAGGTGTTAATCACATGCATCATCTTGTGATGAGCGTGGCCGTCACGTGGTAAGTCTGCCATCGCCATAATCTTATTGGCTTTTTCGCGCAATAACGGTATTTGCTGTACAGTGAGCTGATAGGCTTGTGACGTAAGCAAACCGATAAAGCGGTATTCACCAATTAGGTTACCGTTATCATCGAACTTATGAATGCCTAAAAAGTCCATATATACTGAACGATGCACAGGTGATACACGGCTTGATTTAGACAGCATCAACACGCGCGGCTCAGTCAACAGTTGCTTTAAACCTCTAGGCAATTGGCTGAAGCTTTCTGATAGCTTGTCTTTTTCAGAACCACGTAATAGACCAAGGCCACTGTTACCAATCGCAAATAAATCCAAATCGGTCGGTTCAGAAGTCACTTCGATAGACTGACCACCTTCCAAGCGGTATTCACGATATCCTAAGAATATAAAGTGATCGTCTAAGATCCAATCTAAAAATGCTTGGATTTCTTGTTGTGAGTAGAATACTTCTGGTAACGGCTTATTCGAAAGCTCAGTTTTGATATCATTCAACTGCGCACGCATCTGTTTCCAGTCGCCAACGACCGTATCAAGCGTGTCAATTTTTGACATAAGCATCTGTTGAAGTGCTTCCAAGTCTTCGTTGTCTTGGTAAGCAATTTCGCAATGAATCAATGACATATGTGAAGTGGCACTTTCATGTGCGCCTTCGATATGGGTAATATCACCATTGTCATCACGCTCAACACTGATAATGATGTTGTAAGTACGATGAACATCGATACCTTCAGCTTCTAGGCTCATCAAAATCGTATCAACTAAGAATGGTCTATCATAAGCTGCGATTTGAATGACAGTGTGCGAGCTGTGAAAGTGCTGCTCTTCTGCTGCTGGGTTTAGTACTGTCAGCTGCGGCTTGCTGCCGTCGTAAGCTTTGAGTAGTGTAAAGTGATGTAGCGCCATGCCCGCCAAGTCAGCATTACTAATCGCCTCTGCAGTTTCTTGATGCAGCGGCTGATAATAGCTATGAATAAAATGATCAAATAGCGATTTGTCTTTTTGTACATAACTGGTAGCAATATCGCTTATCTGGCTAATGCGCTCTTTTGCGATACTGAGGGAGTTTGGCATTTCCTGCGTCCTTTTTTTATAGATTTGGTTTAACATTTATTTATTTAAGTTTATCGATTTAGATTGACTACTGTTACTGCATATTCATCATTGGTGCAACGGTGCAGTATTTCCATTCACGCGACTTATTTTATTTTTATAACAGTTAGAAATTTTCTCCTTTTTTGCTCTTATTTTTTATTAATATGTAGCCATCAGAATTTAATACTACCAATATAGTGAAGTGTAACGCACATAAGGCGCGAGCTAAAGTGTACAACATCATTTCATGAATCAGCGATGTGTCGATAACCTTTACTAATGAGATAATGCGGTTTTGGACATCGATATTGATGATTCGGTGCTGGCAGGCGGATACTCATGGTAATCAAGGCACTTTTTTTGTTAGAATACGGCTATCTCTCAGAGTGTATGACTAACTCATTATTAACTTTAATGCTAAGGGCAAGACGTATGATGAATATTTTGGTGATTGGCTCAGGTGGTCGTGAACACGCGCTAGCATGGCAATGTGCAAAAGATAACAACGTCCAACACGTCTACGTCGCCCCAGGTAATGCTGGTACTGCCCTTGAACCCAAATGCCAAAACGTTGTTCTCGAGTCTACAGGTAGCGGAACTGATGAACACAATGCTGTCATTGAGTTTTGCCAAAACAACGCCATCGATATGGTAATTGTTGGTCCAGAAGCGCCTTTGGTTACGGGTATTGTTGATGCTTGTCGTGAAGCAGGTATCAAAGCATGGGGCCCAACAGCTTACTGTGCACAGTTAGAAGGCTCAAAAACTTTTGCTAAAGAGTTCATGGAGCAAAACAACATTCCAACCGCTGCTTATCAAGGTTTTACAGACGCAGTCGCTGCAAAAGCCTATGTCGATGAGCAAGGCGCGCCTATCGTTATCAAAGCAGACGGCCTCGCTGCAGGTAAAGGCGTCATCGTTGCTGAAACGATCGAACAAGCACATGAAGCTATCGACGATATGTTAGCGGATAATAAGTTTGGTGATGCTGGCAGCCGCGTGGTTATCGAGCAGTTCTTACAGGGTGAAGAAGCCAGCTTTATCTGTATGATTGATGGTGATAACATCTTGCCAATGGCAACCAGCCAAGATCATAAACGTGCTTTTGAAGGTGATACTGGTCCAAACACTGGCGGTATGGGTGCCTACTCCCCTGCTCCAGTTGTTACCGGCGATGTTCATAACAAAGTCATGCAGCAAGTGATACAACCAGTAGTCGATGCCATGAAAAACGCAGGCCATCCTTATACTGGATTCTTATACGCTGGTCTTATGATTGATAAGGCAGGCGATCCGTATGTCATCGAATTTAACTGCCGCTTTGGTGATCCAGAAACACAGCCTATCTTGATGCGTTTGCAGTCATCAATGGTCGATTTGGTCGCACAAGGTTTGGTAGGTCAATTGCCTAGTGAAGCAAAATGGGATGCGCGCCCTGCTCTAGGTATCGTTGTCGCATCAAAAGGCTACCCTGAAACTTCATCTAAAGGCGATGTAATTGCTGGCTTGCCAGAACTAGATCCTAATAACGACGAAGCTGTGAAAGTTTTCCATGCTGGCACGGCATTTTCTAACGATAATGATAAAGAAGTCGTCACAAATGGCGGGCGCGTCTTATGTGTAACTGCGCTAGCAGATAGCATTTCTGATGCTCAGCAAGCCGCATTAGCAGTCACCGCTGCTATTAGTTTCGATGGTGCGCAGTATCGCCGTGATATTGGACACCATGCCATCACTCGCGAAAATGCTTAGCAGCTAAGGCATCCTAAAAACATATTGAGTAACGTCTTGGACAATGTTTTAGATAATGCGAAGGTTTTGCTCAATGTGTTTGATTAATAGTATTTCTGTATTTTATGGCTCTACATCACTATTTGACCTAGCATCATGCTAGGTCTTATTTTTTTAGTATTAAGTTTTCATAACAAGTGAACTTGCTAAAAAATTCTAGCTATTTATTAATCATACTCAAATTAGTAAGTACTTATTTATCAATAGTTACCGCTAGATATTGGCTTACAAAGTAACTATCAATGGCCAGCTCAGGCTCATAAAACCAACGCGCTTTATATGATACAATTTTGTACCTGTGCATCACGTCTCCCTTGTATTGTAGGTTTCGAACCCGCAAATCAATACCAATTGGATGAATGATTATACTTATGGCAAATGATACGTCTAAACCTTTTAGCAACAAGCAATCAATCGATAGCCTAAAAACCTCAGGGTTTGATCGTCGTATGTCGATTGCAAAAACTTCTTTGAATATTGGTCGTCGTTGGGCGGGTAATAGCGTGTCTGGTATGTTCTTAAATAAAGAAGCACGTACTGCACGTAATCAGGCGTTTATGGAAACTCAGGCAAATTATCTGGCATCAGAGCTGGGTAAATTGAAAGGTTCGGTCGTCAAGATTGGTCAAATGCTAGCGATTTATGGTGAGCACATACTGCCGCCAGAGATCACGCGCGCTTTGCAAACCCTTAATGATGATACGGCGACATTGACTTGGCCGACGATTGAGCAAACATTACGCCAGTTACTGGGCAACAAACTAAACGAGCTAGACATTGATCCTGTTCCTATCGGAACCGCTTCTCTTGCTCAAGTTCATCGTGCGACCGTACTCGCCACTGGCGAACAAGTCGTCTTAAAAATTCAGTATCCGGGTGTGGCAGACGCTATCAACTCTGATCTTGCCTTGTTCAAACGATTGTTAAAAGTAAGTAATATCGTCCCTCAAACACGCGCACTCGATGCTTGGTTTGAGGAAATACGTGACCTACTCCATCACGAAGTCGATTATGAAGCGGAAGCGGCTACGACGGAGCGTTTTTACGAGCGTTTAATTGATGATCCGCGCTATATCGTGCCTAAGATTAATCGTACTTATTCTAAAAAACGTCTGCTATGTATGTCATACGAGCCAGGTATCACTGTGGTATCGGAAGCATTGCAATTACTACCTCATGAACGCCGTAATGCCATTGGTCAAGCGGCCATAGAAATCATGATGCAAGAGATTTTTGTATGGGGTGAAATGCAGACCGATCCTAACTTTGGTAATTATCTGGTGCGTGTGAGCGAAAACGAAGAAGATATCGATAGATTGGTTTTGCTAGATTTTGGAGCGATTCGTCAGTTTGATGGTAACTTATTAACGATTGCCCGTGGTTTACTACGCGCAGGATATCGCCATGATCAGCAAGCAATGAGCCTTGCTATGAAAGGATATGACTTTTTCGATAGCATGAGTAACAAAGTACGTTCAGATATTGCCTCGTTATTTTTACTGGCGACAGAGCCTTTTAGTGACCCTGAGAAAAACACCAATATCCCTAGCGAATGTTTAGATGAGCAGGATCGCTATATTTGGGCCAACAGTAAATTACATTCACGCTTATCTACTACGGCGACACGCGCAATGCAGTCCTTTGAATTTAATCTGCCACCAAAAGAATTTATGTTTATCAGCCGTAAGTTTATCGGTGCATATACCTTTTTAACTGTTTTAGATGCGCATACCAACTCTAATAGTCTTGTAAAACCTTATTTATAAACCGTGCAAATTTTGAGCCGTCTTTCAGTGACGGCTTTTTATTGTTTTAATTTTATTTGCTTAGGCTATTTTGTATTTAATCCTACTACATTTATTGTATATCATTGATATAAGCTTTATATTTTTACTTAGGCTATTATTTTTCGTTCATAGTATTTACCTGCCAATCATCAAATCTTGTTTTATACCACTTCGGCTTACGAATACTTAGCTCCCAACACACCTCTTGTCGGGCAAGGTATTTCACTTCGAAATGAGTGCGCTGACTGGTCACTGGTACTCGAGAACGTGTTGATGGTAGACACCATACTTTGGTTGCTTGGTGTTCTGCATTGTCCATATAGGATTCAATATTGGTCACTAATATCACTTCTCCACCCACTTGCAAGCGTGATAATAGAAACTCAAAAAAAGGCATATTCAGCCATTGCTGATTTGGATTGTGCTGTTCAGGATTGGGATAAAGAATGAAGATTTTAGCCAAGCTGTTTGGTTTAATGGCATGCACTGTCCATGCAATCGCATCCGCATGAATCGCATCTAGGTTTGATAGATTTTGTAGAGTGGCTAATTTTGAGAACGCTTCAAATTTATTACGTGTGCGTTCAATGGCTATCAGATGCTTATCAGGATTTTGTGCGGCAAAACCAAGTGCATGCTTACCCTTCCCTGCTCCAATCTCTAGCATTAACGGTTTTTCATTTTTATTGTCATTGAAGATATTTGTAATAATAAAGTCACGCGGTGCTGACAGTTTTTGTGGTTGAAAGGCACGCTCTTGCTGATGCGTGAGATCAATATTGTCGGTCATCTACTATCCTTAAAGCATTTGTCTTTTGTCATTATTCGGCCCCATGCTATTATATAGTCAATCCAATTGAATAGTAATATAGCGATAGCAAGTACGCCTCGTTTCGTCGTAATTTAAATGACGGATGCGTTTTATACTTGTGCCGTATGCAACCGATAATAACAACATTTAGGACATTGCTCTTTTCTTATGACTGACTCTACTGCAAATACGCCCCCAAAGACCTACCCTTGTCCACGTTGCGGCACTCAGACGGCTTGGCAAGACAATAAACATAAGCCGTTTTGTAGCAGTCGCTGCAAGCTGATCGACTTAGGTGCTTGGGCAAACGAAGATTATACCTTACCTGCAGAAACCACGCCTTTTTCTGACGAGCTATAACCCACACTTTTACTCAATTATTATACCAAGGATGCTTTACATGTCTGCTACTTACCTGATGCCCACTTATAATCGTCAACCAATCAGCTTTACACGCGGTGCAGGCAGTTGGCTCTATACCAAAGATGACACGCCTTACTTAGATGCCTTAACTGGTATCGCGGTATGCGGCTTAGGACACTGTCATCCACAAGTCACTGACGCGATTCAGCAGCAAGCAGGTACGTTAATTCATACGAGCAACTTGTTCGGCATTGACTGGCAAGAGCGTGCTGGAGAGATACTGTGTACCGCCGCCCAAATGGACAGCGTGTTTTTTGCCAATAGCGGCGCCGAAGCCAATGAAGCTGCATTAAAACTGGCACGTTTATACGCGTACAAACAAGGTTTTAAACGTCCAAAAGTTATCGTAATGGAGCAATCGTTCCATGGTCGTACGTTATTATCTTTGTCAGCTACTGCAAATCCAAAAGCACGTGAAGGATTTTATACGCTAGATGAGGACTTTATTCGTGTGCCATTTGGCGATATCGCTGCCGTCAAACAAGCTGCTCAAGAACATGATGATATCTGCGCTATTTTTGTAGAGCCGATTCAAGGCGAAGGCGGCCTGAATACTGCAGCCAATGGCTTTACTTATCTTGAAGAGTTGCAAGCAGAATGTGACGCTCATAACTGGCTATTTATGCTGGATGAAGTACAAACAGGTAATGGCCGTACGGGTAAATATTTTGCTTATCAACATAGTAATACTCGCCCTGATGTGTTGACGACAGCCAAAGGCCTAGGTAATGGTTTCCCAGTCGGTGCGTGCATGGTACGTGGCCGTGCCAATGGTCTGTTTGGTGCTGGTAGTCATGGCTCTACTTATGGTGGCACGCCATTGGCTAGCCGTGTGGTACATAGCGTTTATGACGTGCTAGCAAATAGTAACATTATGGAAAACGCAGTGACTGAGGGCTTATTCATTAGAGAAAGCATTGTTGATACATTTGGCCAACATGGCGTTAGCAGTCGCGGTGCAGGTATGATGATTGGTATCGCGCTACCTGAAGATATGGATTGTAGCCAACTGGTAGATCGTGCCCGTGATGAGCAAAATCTAATTATCAATGTGACGGGTGGTCATGTTGTACGTTTGCTACCACCGCTTAACATGAGCCGTGATGAAAGCACACAAGTCGCTGAGCGTTTAATCAATCTACTAAAGCCATCATTTTAAAGTATGCTTCAACGTTAATAATAGACAATAAAAAAGCCTATAGATGATTCATTATCTATAGGCTTTTTGCTAACTGTTTACTGCTAACTAAAAACGTTTTGTGCATAGTGAGAACAACACTTAATTCGCATGGAAGTATTTTTTCAGTACTTCTAGACAACGAGTGATTTTGGCTGGCTGTTGGTCTCGATTTAAAGTGACCGCATATAGCACAAAGCTTGGTAATTGATAGCCAGTCAACACTTCTACCAGCTCCCCACTCTCAAGCTCTTTTTTTATGTCCATCTCCATCATTCTAACCAAACCGTGACCTTCTTTAGCCAGCGTCGTTGCCATAAACACATTATTGGTATAGATACGTGAATTCATCTTTATACGTGTCTTTTTACCAGTTTCAGTTTGAACCATATCAACCTGATTGGCATCTTTCATAATCTCAATACAGATTAATTGATGCTCAGCCAAGTCTTTAGGCGTATTTAGCTTACTGTGCTGACGCAAATACTGAGGTGAGGCAACCAATAGTTGGCGCACATCAGTCAATGGATGACTGCTCAGACTAGAATCATTAATCGATGGACTCATGCGAATGGCAATATCAATACGCTCGTCAATCATATCAATATAATGATTGTCTGCTAGATAGGTGACGCTAAGATCATCATGTGCCGCCATCCAAGTAGAGAGTGCTGGCAATATGTGATTAACACCAAGCTCAGGCGTGGTCGATACACGCAAGCTACCTGCTAGCTCATCACGCAATTGATTAACTTTGATACGCCCTTGCTCCGCTGCACTGACGACGTCTTTTGCCGCTTCATAAAAGCTCTCACCAGCTTCTGTTAAGCTTAGCTTACGAGTTGAGCGATGTAGCAATACCACGCCAAGCTCGTTCTCTAATGAACGAATTTGCTGACTGACTGCACTGGTTGTAATACCTAGCTCACGTGCTGAGCCACTAAAAGAGCCATGTCCGACCACACTGGCGAACACAGCCATACCGCGTAAATTATCCAACATATTCTCACCTAAACGTCATTTCAGTTTTTAATATAACTTAACCATTATAACGACTTTACATTCATCTTATCGTTATCAAATGGTTCTCTCTTGTTTGATAAATATATTTTGACCCGTAATAAAAACAAAAATATCAAGGTGATATATTGCTATCACCTTGATATTTAATATAAAACTACGTTCAATATATAAATATACTTTTAGATATTTTGAGCAAACACTGCTCCAAATCTCAATACAGCTGTACTTTACCCATTTTCCCCTCACCGCGTTCAGTTAAATACTGCATTACTGGTGTTTTTAGTAATTTCGTTTCAGCAACGGTTTTCGCTTGCTCTAAACGTTTTTTCTGTCGGCGCTCTGGGGTTTTATCTTCGGTCTGCATGATACTACTATCAATTTTCAAGTCAATGTCAGCTTGCGTAAATTGCTGTTGTAGCTTAGCTGCCAATTGCTGAAAAGTGACCTGCAAATGCTTACTATCAACACTGGTCAAAAACATGGCTTTGCCATTGCATTGACCAGTCATCGTACCTTGTCGTGCCAATGCTAGCTCATCTTGAGCTAATACCTCGCTTTCACGAGCCGTCTGTAACCAGTAGTCCCACTTTTCTGGGTTCCACTCGCCTGTCAGTTCTTGAGGTGGACAACGCAATAATGTGCGTGGATCTTCATCAGAGTGGGCTGTTAATTGAGAATCATTTGCGCCAGGCTCAACAACTGGTTCAGGCTCAACAACTGGTTCAGGCTCAACAACTGGTTCAGGCTCAACAACTGGTTCAGGC
>NZ_CAJHBS010000021.1 GCF_904846705.1 Psychrobacter sp. Pi2-52 | reverse complement strand
GTTTGGCATGGTTCTTAGCCAGTTGTTAATGTATGAGTTATTGTAAAATACTCTACTACTTTTGCAAGAGGTCTATTATTAATTAAACTATGGAACGTTAAGAACCTCAAACAAGCCAATGTTTGAGGCTAAAATGGTCAGATATCAAAATATTGCAATCCTAACGAGCGATAAAGCCATGGTGCCAATTAATACTTGAAAAGCTCAATCCAAACTTTTAAAAGGAAGAGCATCGGGGTATTGCCTTGCTATTCCCAATGGAGATTTTGTTCGAGAAGTATGTGGCAAACTGCTTACGACGAGATATCAAGGCGCCTTGGCAACTAACAGCACAAGCTTCTAGTAAGTACGTGGTGAATGACCGAGGAGATTTAAAATCGCGCTTTCAATTAAATCCTGATCTATTGATCAATAAAGAAAGAAAAAACTACCATATACTCGATACCAAATGGAAGTTAATAAGCTCAAATAAGAATAATTTCAGTATAGAACAGGATGATATTTATCAGCTATTTGCTTATGGTCACAAATATTTGAATGGGTGTGGGGACATGATGCTTATTTATCCTAAGCATCATCAGTTCGAAATCTCTTTGGAGTGTTTTTATTTAGCAGAAGAATTAAGACTGTGGACTATACCGTTTTATGTTGAAACTGATGAAATCATCATAGATGAATGGATAGAAAAGTTTCCGTCTTTATCTCAAACTTAGTTTGAGGTTAATCCTTTAAGCTCCTGAACTTATCGATAAACATAAAACTTGAGGATCAGTTACCGTCAGCAACTTTTAATAATCTTGGTCACAAAATGGTCACCGTTTGGTCACCGAGCAGGTGGTCACCGATTTTAAATCGGTGACCACCTGCACTTAACCTCAACCTTAATGCCGTGAAAAAATATAAGTCAATCATACTGCTCATCTAAATAAATATAATAACTCTAAATAAATCAACGCCTTGCATTAAACCTCAGACACAAAAAAACCCCAAACAATGTAATGTTTGAGGCGAAACTTGCTTAAACCCAAGGGTTTAAATTCGTTTTAAATATGGCGCAGCGGACGGGACTCGAACCCGCGACCCCCGGCGTGACAGGCCGGTATTCTAACCAACTGAACTACCGCTGCTTAGGTCTCTTAGCTTGTTTAGCCACTTGCTAAGAAGTGGTGGGTGATGACGGATTCGAACCGCCGACATTCTGCGTGTAAGGCAGACGCTCTACCAACTGAGCTAATCACCCTTCGAACAATTGCTAGGCAATTTATTCAACATCAACTGAACTCTTAAGTTTGTCACTAAGCTCTGCTGCTGTGGGTGTGTATTATATAGATTTACTGTTGGGTGTCAAACAGTATTTATCACTTTTTTAAATATTTTTTCGATTTTTATTAAAATATCTAGCAAGCATTTGTTTTTATTGATTTTATATTTTCATACAAAACCAATATTTTTTAGATTTAATGCTTATTTGTTAGCCAGTGCTTGCTCTATGTCGTTTTTGATGGCTTCTGGCTTGGTCGTTGGTGCGTAGCGGTCAATAACTTGGCCTTTACTATCAACTAGAAACTTGGTGAAATTCCACTTAATACCATCTGTCAGTACGCCACCCTTTTGTTCTTTGAGCCATTCATAGATAGGATGAGCATTTGCGCCATTAACATCAGTCTTCGCCATCATCGGAAAGCTGACACCATAGTTCTTTTGGCAAAACGCGCCAATCTCATCGTTGCTACCTGGGTCTTGGCCACCAAATTGATTACAAGGAAAACCGATAACCACTAGTCCTTGATCTTTATACTGTTGATATAGCGACTCTAAGCCTTCGAACTGCGGTGTAAATCCACATTTGCTTGCGGTATTGATGATTAATAATACTTTATCTTGGTAATCTGAAAACGCTTGCGAGCTACCATCCATGCGCTCAGCCGTAAAATCATAAATTGTACTCATCATTTATCCTTAAATTGAGGTTTTTATTGTTTTGGGTGTTTATGCACTACTTCTTTTTTTATCATACACATAATAAAACTATTGAAAAGGAAGCACCGTGTACTTCCCTTTCACGTTTCTAATACTACTTAGCCTACTTACTTCTCAGATTTATCTAAATCGATAGATACTGAGTTGATGCAATAGCGCATGCCTGTTGTCTCAGTAGGACCATCAGGGAATACATGACCCAAATGGGCGCCGCAGTTGCTACAAGTGACTTCGGTACGAGTCATGCCTAGCGAGTTATCGACGTGCTCTTCAATCGCGCTGTTATCGATACCTTGATCAAAACTTGGCCAGCCACAGCTCGCATCAAATTTATTGCTTGAGTCAAATAAGCTTGCACCGCAGCCTTTACAACGGTAAACGCCATCATCGGTCGCATCATTATATACGCCTGTAAATGGGCGTTCAGTGCCCTTCTCACGCATAATATGATACTCATCAGCGGTTAAACGCTCTTTCCAGTCAGCTTCAGTCAACTGGCTGATTTCTTCTTTGCTTAGTTGATTGTCTTGCATAATTTATCCTTATTCGAGTATTTATTATCTAATCTCGGTAACTATTTTATCGCCATATGATTATGAGAACGACGTGCTCTATCTGTTGGTTATCAGCACACTATTCAAGGCATATATAAGAAAAGCACTCTTTATATTGGGAGATAGACAGCATGATTGAAGAGATTGACTGAGTTAAATATAGCAAATTAATTTTAGATAATGATGGGTAAAGATGTAATTTTGATACCTATACATTTTATAGTCTACTTAAGAGATTTAGAGCCATACAAATATAAGCCAAGCATTAATTGCAAGATATACTTGCAAACACTGATAGAACTGATTGTAAAATCATTTGCAAATTAACTATCAATGCAATAATATCTTGCATTAGTGCTTAACTAAAATGTTTAATATATCTCTACTCTGAATAATTACTGATTAACAAAGGCTCATATAACAATGTCTGACGACAATGGCAAAGGTACGCAAGCGGAACGACTGGTACAGTTGCGCCGTGACAAAGGATTTACTGCTGAGCAGCTAGCGCAAGCCATGACAGCCGCTGGTGCAAAAGTGAGCCGTGGTGCTATCTCAAACTGGGAGCGCGGTACCAATGGCATTGTCTCATCCAAGCTGCCTACACTTGCGCGTATTTTGGGCTGTAGTGAAGGATATCTGTTGCGCGGCGACCTCAACAATGAAGCTATTGATGCAGACGAGTCGACATCATCTGTAGAGCGCAGTGAACATCAAAAGATAGATACGATTTCCCACACCCAGTCAGATATTAAAATAACTGATGCTCAATCGACGACACCTTATTCCGCTAGTAAAAAATCAAAAACCAATTCGACAACCAACCCGAAAAACGGTCATGCTATGAACACCATAAAAAAATCTGATAAATTACAAAACGTTTGCTATGACATTCGTGGTCCTCTATTGCAGACTGCGAATAAGATAGAAGCAGAAGGCAAACGCATATTAAAACTAAACGTAGGCAATCCAGCACCTTTTGGTTTAGAAGCCCCGCATGAGATTTTGCGTGATGTCGCTATGAACTTATCTGAGGCAACTGGCTATTCAGACTCGCAAGGGATTTTCTCAGCGCGCAAAGCCATTTTGCAATATTATCAATCAAAGGGATTGCTGTCGGCCGTTGACGTACGTGACGTATATTTGGGCAATGGGGTTTCTGAGCTTATTGTCATGACCATGCAGGCGTTGATGAATGACGGTGATGAAGTCCTAATTCCAATGCCAGACTACCCGCTTTGGACTGCTGCTGCTAATCTCGCTGGCGGTACTGCGGTGCACTATCGCTGCAATGAAGAAGACAACTGGCACCCTGATATTGAAGATATTAAGTCTAAAATTACGAGCAAAACGAAAGGTATCGTGGTTATTAACCCGAATAACCCAACAGGTTCACTTTATAGTGATGAGCTATTAAAGCAAATCATCGAAGTTGCTAAAGAGCATGATTTAATCATCATGGCTGATGAAATTTACGACCGTATTCTCTATGACGATAATGTACATACGCCGATGAGCACCTTAACTGACGACGTGCTAGTACTCTCTTACAATGGCTTGTCGAAGTCACATCGTATTGCAGGTTTTCGCTCAGGTTGGATGATGGTATCAGGCCGCAAACAGCACGCAGCTGACTTTATTGAAGGCTTAGATATGCTCGCATCCATGCGCCTTTGTTCTAACGTGCAGGGACAGTATGCCATTCAAACAGCGATGGGTGGGCATCAGAGCATGCAAGACCTGACTTCTGAAAAGGGTCGCCTATATAAGCAACGTGAAATGGCAGTCTCACGTCTTAATGCTATCAAAGGTATTTCTTGTACCATGCCTCAAGGCGCGTTTTACTGTTTCCCAAAAATGGATCCAGAGGTCTATCCTATCACCGATGATATGGATTTTATGATGGACTTGCTCGTTGAAGAAAATGTATTGATGGTTCAAGGTACTGGGTTTAACTGGGACAGACCCGACCATTTCCGTCTGGTGTTCTTGCCTAACTTGCTTGACCTAGAAAATGCGATGGATAGATTGGACAGATTTTTTGCCAAAAAACGTAAGCAGTTTGGTACCGAGTAAATCGTTATACATCATTAAAAAAACGCTTATCGGCATGATGCTGATAAGCGTTTTTTATTGCGTTGAACTTAGTTATTCAAACTCAATTATAATAATTCACTGATAAAAACAGCGCATTAAAAAATATTGCTCAATACGAGATAACTAATAGCAGACATAGTAGCCGCTGCAGGTAGCGTCACAATCCAAGCCAAGCCAATCGGCTTCATAAGCTTCCAGTTAGTATCTCTATTGACGATACCGATACCCAGTACCGCGCCTACTAGCGTATGAGTACTAGATACAGGCAGACCCATTGTCGATGCGCCCATTACAACAGCTGCTGCAGCCAACTCAGCTGAGAAGCCTGAAGCTGGATGCATTTTTGCTAGATTGGTACCAACGGTTTGAATCACTTCTTTACCAATGAACCAAAGACCAACGATTAGTGCCACACCAAAGGTCAGCATGACAGCAGGTGGCACAGCAGCTTCAGTAGCGATACTATTGGTACGAATCACATCCATGATAGCGGCAAAAGGACCAACGGCATTGGCAATATCGTTTGAACCATGACTAAAGGCAAAAGCTGACGCGGTAAAGACCTGCATCCAGCTAAACATAATGAACGTTGCTTTGGTCAAATCTTCTTTGTGCTTACCGCGGATACTCTTGGTATAGATATAGGTCGCTAACCATACTAGCGCCGCTATCATACCCATAATCAAGAAGCCCTGCAGTGTGGTCAGGCCGCTATTAACATTTTTTAGACCTTTAAAGACGACTAGAGAAGTCATCACCGCACCACCTGCGGCAGCAATGATAGGTACCCATTGCTTAAGTGCTTTTAGAGTATCAAGGCTACTACGCTCATTTTCAATATCATAAAGCTTTTTGTAGTAATCAGTTTCTAGGTCTTCAACGACACAATCGTCATCTTTATAGATTTCCTGATCACGTAGCATCGCTGACGTATAGGCCAATTGCTCAGACTCTGTCAAACCATCCAAAAACTCTTTATGGTTTTGCTTTAAGACTTTTTTATTGCCTTTTAGCGTCGCAATATAGGCTTCGGTTTTATCATTATATTCAATGATGTTTTTCTTGATTTGTCCATATAAAAGATAAGACAACACGCCACCTAGTAGCGGTGACAGCACCCAAGAAATAGCGATAGTTCCAACCGTTCCCCAGTCTACCGTTGATAGCGCCATGTCCGTACCACCTAACGTGATACCTAAAACAATGGAGCTACCAATCACACCGCCGATAATGGAGTGAGTGGTCGAAACAGGCAGACCTTTTTTGGTCGCAAATAACAGCCAAAATGCCGCTGCAACCAATGCGGAGAGCATGACATAAATGAACTGATTGGGCGTCACTGATAGACCATCTAGATCGACGATGCCGCTTCGAATCGTATCAGTAACCTCCCCGCCTGCAAGGACTGCTCCCGATACTTCAAATATCGCGGCAATACCCAATGCCTGCGGGATAGTCAACGTCCCTGCACCCACCGAAGTACCAAAGGAGTTGGCGACATCGTTACCACCGATATTGAATGCCATAAAGACACCAAAAGCGGTCGCCACGATGAATAGCGTCGTTTGCTGACGCATGGTGTAATCTAAACCCCACCACAAAAAGTAGGAAGTCATCGCAATCAGTAAAATGGCAAAAAATAGATTGATTCTCATAGAGCCAACTGGCTTGACTGACTCTGTAGAACTGCTGCTAATACCCATACGTTAGTACGTCCTGCGTAAGCTGATGAAAATTATATGAGGTTGATAATATTGCGCTGCTACTCACAGTGCTTTTTACGGCATCTAATGAATTAGCAATAGAAAATATATAACACGTGGTTAGAAGGTCTTAAACCGACTAGAGCGAAAGGGAAAACACATCCTTCAACATGTCACAAAGCCGCAAGTGATATTGCCAAATCGTCTGATTACAGCATCTTGCGGCTTATATATTTCTTAGCGATATTTGTGGTACTACTAACTGCTATTGTAACAATTTTTGTCGTAATTATTAAGTTATCTATACTAAATAACCAAAACACGTTGTTTGCTAAATTAAAATTATTATTTAGCAGAAGCTGTTTTGCGCTCTATTATATTAAATATGGGCACATAATGCATGATGATATTGCGAGATTTGTAACTGCGGGTGTATACGGACAAGACCACACTCTTTAAAAGACAGTATGGCTCAAATATGTTTCGAGCCATCCTACTTAGGAAATACGTGGAAAATACAGTTATATAAACCTATAAGAGTCCTTAAATTTCAGGCATTTATAACAATTACTTGCTTTCAGTAAATGCAGACAACTGCTCGATAGCATGATCTAACACGTCCAAACGCGCCTGACGCTTTTCGTTGGTCGCAATAACACACCATGGCGCTGTCGTTGTATCCGTGCGTGCCAGCATATCTGCTGCAGACTGCACATAGTCTGACCATTTATCACGGTTACGCCAGTCATCATCCGTTAGTTTAAATTGCTTATGCGGTGTTTCTTGACGATCTTCAAACCGTTTAAGTTGCTCTTTTTTATCAATCGCTAACCAATATTTGATAACCAACGTTCCTGCTGCTGCCAAGTCTGCCTCGAAACGATTGATCTCATCATATGCTCGTTGCCATTCATCAGAAGACGCAAACCCTTCGATGCGCTCAACCAACACACGCCCATACCAAGTACGATCAAAAATGGCGATACGGCTAATACGATTGGTTTGCTCGTCAGGCAATCTTGTCCAGAAACGCCACAAGTAAGGATGCTGAGTCTCATACAACATCGGCGCGCCAATATTATAAATTTGATACTCGCGAGGATCTAGCGGTGCGACCAACCTTTTGATCGCACCGCCCTTTCCCGCAGCGTCCATTCCTTCAAAGGCAAACACCACATGCCGACCTTGACGAGCACGTAGCAACTCAGCAAGCCGCGCTTGCTTCTCTGCCAATGCCTCACGATAGTCGGACTTACTGATTTTTTTATCTTTAATAGACGTCAGCTGCTTAGGTATCGGTACAGGTTCAAACTGTTTTTGCTTAGTATCTGAGTTAAGTTTTAGTGTCTCGGACTGAGGATGGTTTTCTGATGTTTCCTTATTATTGTCATTGTCGTTATCATTGCTATCTGCCTGACTACTTGCCAGCGCGGTTTGCATAGAATGTAGCACCAGATGGCAGAAGTTATCAGCGGCCTCTAACTTATCGTCACCATCAATGATGACCCAATCATCCTGTTGACGCAGCAAGGTCGCAGCCACCTCATTAAACTTCTCGATGACTTGCTTGTTGTTCCAGTCAATTTGATATAAAAACTGCGGATCTGCTTCATCATCCTTTAAGCGACTGTGCAACGTTTCAATATCGACATGAAACCAACATTTTAATAACT
Organism: Psychrobacter sp. Pi2-52; assembly: GCF_904846705.1. GTDB lineage: Bacteria > Pseudomonadota > Gammaproteobacteria > Pseudomonadales > Moraxellaceae > Psychrobacter. The sequence continues at coordinate 55,347 of NZ_CAJHBS010000021.1, read as the reverse complement.
TGGTTTGATTGGCAATGAGATCGTCTTCAAATGCTTTTAGCGTGTCTAACTGCTGCTGTAGATAGTCTTGCCACTGAGCGATAGGAAGCGGATTTTTACCTTTTTGACCTTTATCATTTGATAATGCTTCAAGGTTCTCACTATCTGATGTCGCTAGTCGCATGACGTTATATAATAGATCAGCATACCAGTTGCCGAAATATACCATGACATCGCCATGACGCGGCATAGCGCTAGTATGCGCTTGCCAAATGGGTTGATAACTCAATGGCGAATGGCCAATGGTTGCCTCAACTTTAAGCAGCCTTGGATCCACCCATTGCCTCAACTGTTTAACGGCGGTACCTTTACCTGCCTGCTCCATTCCATTAACTAGTACTAACAGACCTGTTGGCTTATTGAGGGTCGGAGGCGTTTGCTGGCGAGTGGCTTTTAAAGCATACTGAGCTGTTACCAATGCCAGTCTAAGCGAATCCTCGTCCAGTGAAAACTGACTCAAAGGATTAGGCTTTAGACGCTGCTCCACAACTTGCTCACTAAATTGTGTACTTACCGCTTGTGGTGCTTTTGGTTCAGTAGTATCATTTTTTTTAGACATGATTACACTCGCTATTATTGTTATTGGGCGGCTTTACTAATGAATGACTTATGGGATAGCTCTCGATAAGATAACTCTCAACATTTTTATCTCATCAATCATTTTTATCTCATTTAATCATAGCACTGCGCCAATCGAGTAAATAATATTGCTGTGTAACAGATTGGTATTTGTATTCTTAATTATTTTCTTTTAAGGTGAACACAATTTTGAGTATAGGATAGAACAGTTGTTGAAAACCTTATAACCCTGAACCACCATATTTAAAACAACCATACTTAAATATGATTACTCTTTACTTCTACAGGATCTACTGCCATGACCGCTTTAGCTGATTTACAACAGCATTTGACACGATTTTGGGCGATGCCTCATCACCAAGATGATGAATTAAATGCTAAGCTCAAAGAAGTACAATCATGGCAACAAGCACGTCTCCAGCAGACGCATCGCGAGCTATTTGAACAACCTAAAAACCAGCTGATGGCAGATTACTTCCTCACCCAACTATATGGCGGCGAAGAGTTCAAATTATTAGCAGAGCAGTTAGCACGTATCCTGCCAAAAGCGAAAAAGCTAGAACGCCTTGCCAAAGAGTCAGCTCTAGAGGCTGGTAGCATGGGTATCCAAGCAGCGATTTTTGCTATTGAGCTAGATCTGCATTTAGCCCAGTGGTTACTCGCTCAAGATTTACCAGTAAACGAAGAGAACATGCTAACTGCCTACCGTACTGTCGATGAAGAAGACGAGCGTAGAGTTCAGATTGCCAATCTAAAAGACGACTGCTATCGCACGGACAAACACCTAAACTCGTTTATGCTCAAAAAAGCCTTTGCACTAGCAAAAAGTACAGCCTATCGTCATGGCTACCAGCCGCTTTATGATTTTATTGATACAGGCTTTAAGGCCATGAAACCTCTGAGCAGTGTCAGTGATTTTATCGAGCCGTTCTGCAAGCGTGAACTGTCCATTATTGATCAGGTTCATGATACGGATAATGGCAGTAAGCCAGTAGCGTTTGGTGTATCATAAGCTCAATATGTTGAATAGCCAATTGACGCTTACTATTTAACGATTTCCTCCGATAAAGACAATCATAAAAATAAATTCTAGGACAACATGATGACTGATAACTCAAAAGACAGCAGCGCTCATTCTAATCAAGCCACAACGACCAATGGTCATTTGCAAGACAAACTGGTAAAAGACAGTATTGCTCATAACCAACAGATCAGCGCGCAGATATTACGTAACCAAACAACCAATGTCGTGCCGAGCAAGAATAACAGCGTTGCTAGTGATGACAATAGCGACTTTACTAAAGTTCAAGACCTACCTACTGGAACGCCGCAAGGCCAACAAACCACTATGCCAAACAACGACAAAACGACTCGCACAAACACTTCAGAGCAAACCATAAGACAAACCCTGTTCAATCAGCGTGATGACATCAATAATCCGCACACGCCTGAAACAGACGGCAACGAGCAGACGCATTTCGGCTATAAGACAGTCAATAAAGCAGAAAAACAAGCACGTGTGGCTGACGTATTTACCTCTGTTGCCAAAAAATACGACATCATGAATGACTTGATGTCATTCGGTATTCATCGTCTGTGGAAACGCTATGCGATTAGTCTATCAGGCGTGCGTGCTGGTCAGCATGTCCTTGATATCGCTGGTGGTACAGGCGATTTGGCCAAAGTATTTAGCCGTGAAGTCGGTAGAAATGGCCACGTAGTACTATCTGATATTAATGCTGCGATGTTAGAAGTGGGCCGTGAGCGCCTGATCAATGCTGGCTGTAATAACGTCGATTTTGTATTAGCTAACGCTGAGACGTTGGCCCCTTTTGATGACAAAAGCTTTGATTTAGTCACTATTAGCTTTGGTTTGCGTAACGTCACAGACAAAGATGCCGCGCTAAAGTCTATGTATCGCGTCCTAAAGCCAGGTGGTCGTCTATTGATTCTGGAGTTCTCAAAGCCAGTATTTGAGCCACTATCTAAGGCTTATGATTTGTATTCATTTACCGCACTGCCAGTAATGGGTAAGTTAATTGCTAATGATGCTGAAAGTTATCAGTACTTGGCTGAGTCAATTCGTATGCATCCTGATCAACAGACACTTAAGCAGATGATGCAACAAGCTGGTTTTGAGAATTGTGATTATCATAACCTGACTGCTGGTATCGTGGCTGTCCATCGCGGCTTTAAAGCGTAACGATCGAGCACGATTGGCAAGACTATTACGTTTAGCAGACTATATTGAACCTAACACGAACATACCATGCGCTGATGCAGCTAATGCAAAGGCGCTCACTTACCGATGCGAGAGCCTTATGCTGACTGTCCTTCTATTAGCTGGTGCCGAGAAGCTAATTAACATTGCCATTGCTAGTGATGAGATTACCAAAGCAGGTTTAGCGCCGCTTGCAGGTAAAGTGTTACGTCTGAATATGGGATTGCCTGAGATTCATTTAGACATCCTGTTCACTCATGAGCGTTTGCGCTTTGAGCCAGTCACGACAGAGAGCGTATTTGAGCCAAGTGGCCAGATGAATGAGCGCCAAAAAGCCAGCATGGAGCGCGCACGTTTTGGTCATAGTCGTCCAGACTGTACCATCACCGTAGACAATGCTGCTCAACTGCTCAATCTGATGCGTGGCGCTGAAGGCAACCTACCAATCGCTGGTGATTACAAGGTGCTAATGCAGCTCAAACAACTGGTGGCAGGATTTGATCCTGACGTGGCTGGACAGCTTGAGCTGTTTATTGGTAAACCAATGGCTAGCCAGTTACACCTTCTTATCTCTCAGCTCAAAGGTAGCTGGCGTCATAGTGCTAAACGTGCTTTTGATGACGTTAGTGATTGGGCTAATGAAGTGGCTGGCAATAGCACACCTGACCCTATTGAGGTCGCTGAAGTAAATGATCTGAAACAGCAATTGTTAAAATTACGTGCTGACGTCGAACGAGAAGAAGCCAAACTTGCTGCTATCAAAGAAGAGCAAGCGCAGTTTCTTAATAACTCGTTTCATCAATAGCCGATTGCAGCAATCATAAATGAACGCTATTACCGATGCCACTATTTATGATTAAGCACAGCGATTACCCCATTTTCGTCTTTGTTTAGAGTACCTAACCTCATGCTATTATCGCACCGCGCTCGTCTACTTGAGCTTTGGCGTATCGCCGCAATGTATCGCCTTGATACCCATTTTTCTATCGAAGAAGCACCGCAGCTGCAACCTTTGGCGCGATTAATTCGCATGCATCCAGCAGCATGGGGCAAGAAGCACCAACCAAATGCGATTAAGTATGCGCTTGAGGACATGGGTACGCTGTTTTTGAAATTAGGCCAGTTACTCTCAACGCGTCGCGACTTGGTACCACCTAAGATTATCGCTCAATTAATTCAGTTGCAGGACAAAGTTAAGCCTTTTGACGCTGATATCGCTGTCGCCCAAATTCAACATCCTAAACATGGTCTTGGCCAGTCGATTGAAACGCTGTTTGCCCGATTCGATATCAAACCGTTAGCGGCCGCTTCTATCGCCCAAGTTCACACGGCTGCCCTACATGATGGACGTGAAGTCGTGGTAAAAGTGGTTCGCCCCGATATTCGCACTGTGATTGTTTCTGACTTTGAGCTACTGCGGGAATTGGCAAGTTGGGCATCTGCTCGTATTGAAGCGGCACGTGCCGTTCATATCATCGATATTGTCGAAGACTATCGGCAAGTCATGCTCAATGAGCTTGATTTGACGCTTGAGGCTGATAATACTACTCAAATGCGTAATAACTTCTTGGGTTCAGCACTGATGTATGTGCCTGAAGTTTATGACGCTGCCAAAAACGTGATGGTCATGGAGCGCATCCAAGGCGTCCCTATCTCACAAGTTGAGATGTTCGATCAGTTAGGTTATGACCGTGCAGCGCTTGCAGAAAAAGGCCTAACGATATTTTTTACCCAAGTCTTCCGTGATAACTTCTTTCATGCTGATATGCATCCAGGCAATGTGTTCGTAGAGACGCCACCTGTGCAAACCTTACATGCAGGTATGGAAGCAGTTGATTTAGGTCATGAGCCACGTTATATCGGGCTTGATTGCGCCATCATGGGCACTTTATCAAAAGACGATCAGCTAATCGTGGCGCGGATGTTACTTGCCGTGATGAACAACAACTTTACCGCTGTCGTTGATATCGTCAGCCGTGCAGGCTGGATACCACCAAACGCTGATAAGCATGCCCTAATGCGTGATATGAAACGTACCGTCGGCCCTATGCTACAAAAATCAATCGATGATATCGACTTTGCTGGCGTACTGATGCAGATTCTAGATATTGCACGCAGACATCATATGAGTATCCCACCGCAGCTGATGCTTTTGCTAAAAACTTTGGTCCATGTGGAAGGACTCGGTCGTGATTTATATCCTGATCTGGACATTTGGTCACTTGCCAAGCCAATTCTAAGCAGTTGGATTAAAGAGCAGTTAGATCCTATGCGTAACCTACAGCAACTGCGCCAACAACTGCCTGAAATGCTCCTATCTACCACTGATATTCCCAAACTATTAGATCAAGGGCTACAAAGCCTTGCCTCACAGGGCTCTCGTCAGGACAGTCAACTGCGGGAAATACAGCAAATTCGCGCTGACATGCTAAACGACCGTCGTCGTGATTGGTTGGCACTTGCAGGGTTTTCTATATTTATCGCTATCGCTACGCAAGTTATCGGCTGGCTATCACCTATATTTTATATACTGGCTGTTCTGGTAGTTGTTTGGCGAATTTTAGCTTAGAAATCAGATTTATTTTTAATCAATCAGTTCAGAAAATTTTTCACAATTTTAGACTTAAACAAAAAAATGCGCCTGCTTCTCATTAAAAGTAGGCGCATTTTTTATGCTGAATACTATAGCATCTGATCGATTGCCATCTGTGTCAGTACGCGGCCACGAGCAGTACGCAGCACATAACCTTGTTGAATCAGATACGGCTCAATCACATCTTCAAGGGTTCCACGATCTTCAGCCATCGCTGCTGCCACCGCTTCAACACCAGCAGGACCACCATCGAAGCGCTCGTGCAATATTTCGATATAGCGTCTGTCTAGATGATCAAGACCGCGTCTATCCACTGCCAACATATCTAACGCGCTACCAGCAATCGCACCATTAATACTACCATCGCCTCTTACCTCGGCATAGTCACGTACGCGGCGTAATAGGCGGTTAGCAATCCTTGGTGTACCACGTGCACGGCGCGCAATCTCTACAGCGCCATCTTCACTCATTGGTACACGCATTAGACGTGCTGCGCGACTAACAATCGTCGTTAGATCAGCGATATTATAAAATTCGAGTCGCTGTACAATCCCAAAACGGTCACGTAGCGGTGACGTCAATAGCCCTGCTCTAGTTGTTGCTGCTACCAAGGTAAACGGTGGCAAATCAAGCTTGATAGAACGCGCAGCAGGCCCTTCACCAATCATAATATCTAATTGGAAATCTTCCATTGCTGGATAAAGGATTTCTTCAATAACCGAGCTTAGACGGTGAATTTCATCAATAAACAGCACATCACCCGCTTCTAGGTTGGTCAGCATGGCTGCCAAATCTCCTGGGCGCTCAAGCACAGGCCCTGAAGTAGAACGCAGATTACCACCCATCTCACGAGCGATGATATTGGCAAGGGTCGTCTTGCCCAGACCCGGTGGACCAAATATAAGTGTGTGATCTAGCGCTTCGTCACGGCCACGAGCAGCACCGATGAACACTTCCATCTGCTCACGCACCACCGGTTGACCAATATACTCGGCCAATAATGCTGGTCGGATATTGGCATCAGGAGCATCACTTGCGCCTTCTAGCGGATTAATTAAACGATCTTGCGTCATAGAATTTATCATTATATTAAAAAATTAGTTAACAAATAGCATAACCAAACGCTGCGCATAAGTCATGTAAAACCTTATTAAGCGAGCACTAAAACGAAAATAAGCGACATTCAATGTCGCTTATTAATTTGATACATTATGTAGTTGTCATCGATAGACGGCTAGTTACTATGAATTAAAAGCCAGATAGCTGTTGCAAAGTAGCTTTTAACAAGCCTTGAGTATCAGCAAAAGTATCTCCTTTACTCTTAGCAGCTTTAATCGCTAGCTGAGCTTCTTTTTCTTTGTAACCCAAGCTAATCAACGCGCCTTCTACTTCAGCGATGATACTACCTTCGTGAGAAATCGTAGTTTCCTGAGGCGTCAATTCAAACGCACCACTATCAACGTTGATATTCTTTAGCTTGTCTTTTAGCTCAATTAATAAACGTTGTGCCGTCTTTTTACCGATGCCAGGAATACGAGTTAATGCCGTTTCCGACTCTTGCTCGACGTGCATTTTCAGCTCAGCTGCTGACATTGCAGACAGCATAGCCAAGGCCATTTTTGCTCCAACACCATTAATTTTAATTAACTGGCGAAAGACATCACGTTCTTTTCGATCGATAAAGCCGTATAGCAACTGAGCATCTTCGCGAACATGGAAATGTGTCCAGATGCTAGCCTGCTCATTCAGCTGTAACTGACAAAATGAAGGCAATGGCAGTTCGATATCATAACCCACACCAGAGGTCGTCATGATACAAGCCGTCGGTGCCATCAAGTACTGCACCTGTCCGGTAATCAATCCAATCATTATTTACGACCTCTTATGTGGCATATTATAAAATCAGCTGCTACTTCATGATCAACAACTACGTTCTACAACACAGTCTTATTGGTAAAAGTTCACCATACCTTCAAGACTGGTTGGACGAATTTTATGTGCTTGACCTGCAGAGCCGAACGCTTCAAAACGATTGGTACAGATATCTGACATCGCTACCATAGACGCTTTGAAGTATTTGCGTGGATCAAATTCACTTGGATTTTTTGCAAGGAATTCGCGGATAGCGCCAGTTGATGCCAGACGTAAATCCGTATCGATGTTTACTTTACGCACACCATGCTTAATCGCTTCAACGATTTGCTCAACTGGCACGCCATAAGTTTCGCCGATATCACCGCCGTTTTCATTAATAACTTTTAGCCATTCTTGTGGCACTGATGAAGAACCATGCATGACCAAATGCGTGTTAGGAATACGGGCATGAATCTCTTTTACGCGCTCAATAGACAAGATATCGCCTGTCGGTGGACGTGTGAACTTATAGGCACCATGACTAGTACCGATAGCAATTGCTAACGCATCGACATTGGTATCTTTTACAAACTGCTCAGCTTCATCAGCACTGGTCAAAAGCTGCTCATGATCCAATACGCCTTCAGCGCCAGAACCGTCTTCTTCACCAGCCATACCAGTTTCAAGACTACCTAAACAACCGATTTCGCCCTCTACAGAGACACCGCAAGCGTGAGCCATCTTGACAACTTCGCGCGTGACGCTAGCGTTGTAGTCATAGTCCATTGGCGTTTTGCCATCTTCACCAAGTGAGCCGTCCATCATCACTGATGAAAAACCTAACTGGATTGAGCGTTGGCAGATAGCTGGCGACATACCGTGATCTTGATGCATTACTACTGGAATATGTGGCCATTCTTCGATCGCAGCGATAATCAAATGACGCAAAAATGCTGACCCTGCATAGTTACGTGCGCCTGCACTGGCTTGGACAATAACAGGTGAATCACAAGCATCCGCAGCCATCATGATTGCACGCATTTGCTCTAAGTTATTGACGTTAAAGGCAGGAACACCATAGCTGTGTTCAGCGGCATGATCTAGAAGTTGACGTAAGGATATTAGGGCCATAAGACGCTCTCTGATTAGATTTTGAATAGTATTTTAAAAAACAGCTTGATAGCAATCATTTCACTGTATATTCGACCATACTGACTGTACACAGGCTAGTAAAAATCTGAATGCTATTGGATATGATTACCACGCGGTGATTATAGCAAAAATTGTCCTGTCTTCGTAGCGGTTGACCGACTATTTGTCAGTCTATACCGTCTCTTGATATCAGTTTAATTTTATAAACTGATACTTTATAAAATGTAACAATGGCATACAACGCAAAAAGCCTTGGCAATCACCAAGGCTTTTCTAGTATTTTGAGGCTTATAAAGCAACGACCCTTTTTAAAAGTTATTTACCGATGATTATCTATCAATCGATATAATCCCAGTAAATCAGTCATTATAGTGCTTAGTTAATAGTGCTTAGTTATCGCGTAGCTTAGTACTGTTGCTCTGCATCAACTGCAACATCATTTGCGCCATCAGCAACAGCGTTAGCGCCATCAGCAACAGCTTCAGCAGTATTTTCAACCGCTGTATTAGTGCTTTCAGCGATAGCATCGCCAGTGTTTTCTAGAGCGTCTGTCGCAGCTGCACCAGCAGTGTCAGCGCCTTCGGCAACTTCAGTACCAGCGTCTTGAGCAGCAGCTTCGGCTTCAGCAGCAGCAGCTTCTGTTTCAGCGGCAGCAGCATCAACATTCGCAGCAGCATCATCGCCAGCAGATTCAACAGCAGCTTCAGTGTTTTCTTCTGTTTGTTGGCTACATGCAGTGATTGCAAAGGTACCAGCAAGTACGCTAGCAAGTAATAAATGACGTTTTAACATAATAAACCTCTCGTAAATAATGCATGTCAAAATACATGGTCGCGCTATTTTATAGAGTGCGAATCAGACATGCAATAATAATTTTCAGTATATAAATAAATAATTACTGCTTAATAATAATCGATGGCTATTGCGCTTACTTATGTCAATAAAAACAAGCAAATCAACAGCCAAAATATTATTTTTACAGACTACCTTAGTTGTTTAGAGTTAGTTGTACGTCTAATGTTACTAAGCTACAGAGTATCGTTAATTAGTTAGGCATCTATTTGCAGTGCAGCAACTGCCGGAAGTACTTTACCTTCTACAAACTCTAAAAACGCACCGCCACCTGTTGACATATAACTCACGCCTTCAGCAACTTGATATTTATCGATAGCTGCTAATGTATCACCGCCGCCCGCGATAGAAAAACTATCGCTGTCTTTTACAGCAATAGCTAATATCTGTGTGCCTTGCCCGAAAGCATCGACCTCAAATACACCCACTGGACCATTCCACAAAATGGTTTTTGCATTAATAATGGCATCGGCAAGCTGCTTTGCGCTTTCTGGTGCGATGTCCAATATCATGTCATTGTCACCGATTGCATCAACTGATTTGATCGTTGCGGTAGCTTTTTGCAATGAGCCAGTAAAGTCAGCGAAATCGATGTCATTTTTATCAGCGACTACGACGTACTCAGGCAGTAAGATTTCGGTTTTGGTCATAATGTCACGTGCAGTATCGAGCAAGTCTGCTTCGTACAATGAGGCGCCAACACTGTGTCCTTGTGCTGCTAAGAAAGTATTAGCAATACCCCCACCAACGATAATTTGCGTGCAAACTTCAGCCAAGCTGTGTAGCACTTCTAATTTGGTAGATACTTTTGATCCACCAACGATGGCAAGCATTGGCTGTGCTGGTGTTTCAAGTGCTAGGCTCAAAGCATCAAGTTCGGCGGCTAACAATGGCCCTGCACAAACGGTTTTGTCTGCTTGACGCATCGCTTGCGTAACACCCTCTGTTGATGCCTGTGCACGGTGCGCTGTACCAAAAGCATCCATCACAAATACATCGCACAAATCAGCGTACTTTTTCGCTAGCGTGGCATCATTTTTCTTTTCACCGTCATTGAAGCGTACATTTTCTAATAGAACCACTTCGCCCGATTTTACATTGGCACCTTGGGTAAGATAATCACTATTAAGACGTACAGGTGTCGATAGTTGCGAGCTTAATTTGTCCGTCAAATAGTCAGCAACCGGCGCTAATGAGTATACAGTTTCAGGATTGCCCTCTGTTGGGCGGCCTAAATGTGAGCAAACAATTACCGCAGCACCTTTTTCGAGCGCCATCTTGATGGTAGGAAGACTGGCTTGCAAGCGCGCATCGCTCGTGACCTTACCGTCCTTAATAGGCACATTTAAATCTTCTCGGATTAAGACCACTTTATCCGTTAAGTTCAACTCACTCATACGCAAAAAATTCATCACCTGCTCCTATGCATCAATATATCTGTTAATTTGCGATTACTATCGTTACTGATATGACCATTATAGTCAGCTCTATATAAATCAGATTCAGTGCTAAGCTCGATCAATCTACTATTTTGTAGCACTCTCGCTCGCCTGCCATATAGCCAAGCTATTTTATACCCGTGCTATATAGTAACTATCCACTTTATTAATTTTTAATGTTTTTTAACGCTTGGCTCTGACACCTATCAAACCACTCTGATGAGTCGATCAAGTGAGCAGAATTCAGCGGCGGTGTATTCTACCAGTTTTCTAGCGCAGTCTCACAAGCAACCTGACACAAATTTCAGCACGTTCAAAATATTTAGTCTAAATTCTCAGACTACTATTCAGCGGTAACAATTGCCGTTGCTAGCTTTGAGCATAGTCAATAAACCGTAACATTTCGTGGTGGTACTCAGCAGTCAAGCTCTTTATGATAGAAACATTGACAATAAAAATAATCCATTAGGAGAAAATAATGAGCATCAATTTAGACACTTCCAAGCAAAATCTATTAGAACTAAAAGATGAGTATGAGTCTCGCATTAATAAAATTGAAGATCACATTCAAAACCCGCAAGATGATCTTAATGAGCACTGGGAAGATCAGGCCATATCCTATCGTCAAAACGACATGCGCAAAAATTTGATGAGCGAGGCGCGTCAAAGCTTAATCTATGTCGAAAATGCATTGAGTCGAATTGAAAATGGTACTTATGGCGAGTGCGAAGTCTGCGGCGAGCCAATCGAAGAGCAACGCTTAGAAGCGCTACCCTATGCCACCTTATGTATGGAACACGCTGAGTAGCGCTGTCATATTAATATTCTATTGTAAGACTATTGCTACTCCAAAACCTCTCTAAGAAGAGTACTTCAAGTAGGTATTTTCCATTTAGAAAATGTCTGCTGCCATTCGTGACAGCGCTGAGCTATGTCTGCTACTGGCAAGTCCATGATATCCCCGACTACTGCCACAAGCGCAATGGGCAAATCTACTAAATCTGAGATATTTTCTGCGGTTAGCCCACCTATTATGCAGATTGGTATGCCTTGCTGACACCCTTCCACAAGCTGCTGACGCGAAATGATATTAGCATTTGGCTTAGTTGTAGAGGTAAATATTGCACCCATCGCAGCATAGCTTGCGCCGTCATTTTTTGCTTCTTTAATCAGCGCTACATCACCATGGCAGGTACGACCGATGATTTGATGCGGCGATAGAGACTGTAAAGCATCGCCGATACTGCCGTCTGTTTGTCCAAGATGCACCCCTACGCCAAGCCTTTCGGCTAACTTCACGTCATCATTAATAACAACTGGCACTTTGTACGTTTTAGCTAACGCAACAATTCTTTGCGCCTCATCAAAAAGCTTCAAAGCTCCATCAGGTAGACTAAGAACTTGCTTACGACGAATTTGTAATAGCGCAATCAATCCTGTCGATAAGGCTGCCTGTAGCTTTTGATATAACAGCTCAAACTCATCGTCGTTCGTCAATAGATATAGCTTAGGTGTAGGAGAAGAGAATGGTGAATGACCCATAGCGTGTATCCTTAATTCTTAAATTCAACACAATAAAAAAGCTGTTATATGATATAACAGCTTTTTTATATATTTAGAACAGATAGCTTATACTGTACGACGTGTAGCCAAACTATTTAAGATATTTTTAGCATCGCCCCAACGTGTTGCTGAGCTGTTTGCTCCTAAGATAACAATAATTGCAGGACGATTATTGACCCGAGTTTCCATCACAACACAACGTCCGGCTTCATTGATAAAGCCTGTCTTAGAGATACCGATTGGATAGCTGCCGTCACGGACCAACGTGCTAGTATTACTGGCTTTATAGGTGCGGTTACCGCTTGAGTAGTTTGAGACGAAAAAGTCATAGCTCTTAGTGGTAGAAAAACGACGAATCACATCATAGTTACCAGCGGCACGTACCATCTTAACCAAATCTTTTGACGAAGCTACGTTACGCTTATCAAGTCCAGTTGGATCGCCGAAAAACGCCGTATTCATACCCAAGTCTTGCGCTTTACGATTCATTGCACGCATAAAGGCATCATAGCCACCTGGGTAATTACGCGCTAGACTCTTCGCTGCTGGATTTTCAGACTTCATCAACGCCATTAATAGCATCTCAGCACGGTTTAAACGATCACCTGATTTCAAACGCGAGCTTGCACGCTTGGGACCAACGAAATCTTCTGGATCAAGCGTGATTTCTTCACGCATATCAAGGCCTGCATCCAACACGACCATCGCCGTCATGACTTTAGTGATACTGGCCATCGGGCGTGCGATATCAGCATCTTTTTCGTAAATAGATTCGCCAGTTTCAGCATCGATCACCGCAACACTACGTGAATCAGTACTAATCGGAATCATATCGCTGCTACCAAATGCCCCGCGATAGGTTGTGTTATAGCGAGCACTATTGGTGTTATTACTACTAGCAAAACTATTAGTATTCGTAATATTGGTAGTACCATAGCCATTATCGACTTTCTTAATAGCAGAGCCGTTGGACTTGTACATTATGTTGCGGGCTTCAGACAAACTATCAGCGCCGCCCCAACTCAGGCGTGCACTAGAGGCAGTGTCAGTGCTACCATTAATTGTAAGTGCGGCTTGTGCAACACTGCCCAAACTCAATGAAATCATAGCAGCGATCAATTGCTGTTTGGTTAATGGTAGTTGCTTCATTATGCCTCCTGCTGTCGCTATTACGCCAGTTACATATTGTCTGACGCCAAAAACGTACGTAGCGTTTATAGATGTGTTTGTAAGTACTCACATAGAGCTTTTGTATTTTTAGTGTATCATGGTTTACATTTAAGTTTAATCTATCAAACTGATTTAGTAGTTTTTTTTGGCTTCATTCAAACTTTGCTACAACCAATTTATATTATAGAAACATCAATTCACACTGCAGCAATATAATTTAACTTCGAATGTTATGATTACTCGTATTTTGTTATATTAATCGGTAGTATTTTGAATATACAAAGATAACAAGAATGGTTGAAATATATTCGTTTTTTATACTATTTGAACCTAATAAAGCGTTCATTCTGACAATCAATAAAGAGTATGGTTATGATTAAAGTATTAGTGGTAGATGATCATGATTTGGTACGGATGGGTATTAGCCGTATGTTGTCAGACAGCCCCGATATTGAAGTGGTAGGTGAAGCAGACAGCGGTGATATGGCTATCAAACAAGCCAAACAACTACATCCTGATGTGATTTTGCTAGACGTCAATATGCCGAATATTGGCGGGCTCGAAGCAACCAAACGTCTGATACAACTCGACATGGGTATCAAGATTTTGGCGGTCAGTAGTATGTCTGCACAGCCCTATCCTTCAATGCTGATCAAAGCAGGTGTAAATGGTTACATTACCAAAGGCACGCCGCTTGATGAAATGATACGTGCGGTCAAAAAGATTTATCAAGGAGGTCGCTATTTCAGCCAAGATGTTGCTGAACAGTTAGCAGATGTTCTGTTATCTGATAACGCAAACTCACCTTTTGACTTATTGAGTGACAGAGAAAAACAAGTGGCCATGATGGTTGTTAATTGTCAGAGTCCTCAGCAAATAGCCGATCAATTATTTGTTAGCGTCAAGACCATTAATACGTATCGCTACCGTATTTATGAAAAAGTTGGGGTTGATAGTGATGTTAAATTGACCCATTTGGCCATTCGTCATGGTCTGATTCAACCATAAACCATTCTAGCGTTTATTTTATTACGGCCAGTTTATGAACCCTGCTACCAATTCTAGCTCTGTCATTATCCAATATATACATCATGATGATACGCTTCCTCTGTCGATGTTGCGTAAGTTGGGGCTGATCTATAGCAGCTATCGCTTCGTCGTTAGCCTGTTCTCTATGCTCATGCTATACATTAGTGCCCGTACTGGTGATGGCACTTCTTTACCGAGTTTTTTACAACAAACGACTCTAAGCTTCTATGTACTGTTAAGTTTGATATTACTTGGGTTATTTTATGTCGTTAGAAAACATATGCGCCGCCAACTGGCATTCGGACTGGCCTTAGACGTTATTATATTAAGTTTACTGCTCTACACGACAGGCAACCCTGATTTGCAGTTAACCATGCTATACATGGTGGTCGTCGCAGCTAGCTTTATGCTACTACATGGCTCACAAGCGTTGGTTATTACTTTACTTGCCATCATTCTCGTTATTTATCAGCAGTTTTTTTACGCTATTGCTAATAGCATGAGTCTAGCTAATCTAGGTGATGCGCTACTGATGTCAGCGAGTTTTTTGGCAGTGGGCGGTTTGAGTTGGTCTATCTCTCAACGATTGGTACAGCTTGAGAAAGTCGCGGCAAACCATGCTAAGGAAGTCGAGCGACTCAACGTGATTAATCAAGAAGTTATCACGCAGATGGTGAATGGTGTCATCGTTATCGATAAGCAACATATTGTCTTAGCAAATCTTGCCGCACATCAGTTGCTGAGTCTTTCGCCTATCACAGCGCAGAATACCTTTGACGATACAAAAGAAACTCAGAACAAAGCACTTCTCTCTAATTTCGAGCAGCAACTCAATAAGCAGCATTCACAGTTGTTTAATGCCTGCTTGTCGGTAGCATCTGGGCAGTCACGCGCTTTTACCTACGACGTGCCAGCTGTGGCAAATGCCTCAATATTTGGCAAATTACGTGTACAAATTATTCCACTAAAAGACGATAGTAAGCTTGTCATATTAGAAGATTTACGCCGTGAGCAAGCCAGTGCTCAACAGTTGAAACTGGCTTCTTTAGGGCAATTAACTGCCAGTATTGCCCACGAAATCAGAAACCCATTAGCAGCGATATCGCAAGCCAGTCAACTATTAATGGAAGATGTTGCAGAACAAATGGAAGATGACAGTGCATTAACAAGTGAATCGAATGCTGCCATAACCGGCAACCATGAGCTTTATGAGATGATATTTTCACAGACAAAGCGTGTAAACCGTATCATCGAAGATATTTTAAAGCTGTCTCGTCAGCAGACGGCTACCCAACAGGTGCTCGAATTGGCTGAATGGATGCCATCGTTTTTGAAGAATTACTTTCAAGGACACGACATTTTTCTACGAATAAAAACCAAACCCATCATATCATTTGATACTCATCAGTTAGAGCAGATATTGATCAACTTAATCAACAATGGCCTGCGTTATAGCAGCTATGCTCATCCTCATGCTTATGTAGAAATCGACATTTACTGCGCAGACAACGATGTTATAATCGATATATTAGATAATGGTGATGGTGTTAGTACTGGAAATTTCGAACTTTTGTTCGATCCATTTTTTACAACAGATAAAGCTGGTACAGGACTGGGGCTCTATTTATCACAAGCATTTTGTGAAGCCAATCAAGCACGTTTACTCTATGTTCCTGAACATGAGAAAACATGCTTTCGATTAATTGTACCTTCTATTAAATCTGATAATAAATTTCAAACTATCGAAGAAAATCTTACCTAAATTTACCTTTTGAAAGCTATTACGCCCATTTAGACCCAGCTATTGATTTTATAGCCATAAAATACGATGAGATGATGTATGACAACAACTGCGCTAGTCGTCGATGATGAAGTAGATTTATGTCGATTGATGCAAATTACCCTGACTAAAATGGGTATCAAAAGTGATGTGGCTTATACATTGTCGCAAGCAAGAACATTTTGGCAAGACAATAATTACGATTTTTGTCTGACGGATTTAAAACTACCAGATGGCTCGGGACTTGAGCTGGTAAAAGAAATTAGCGATAGCTCTAATATTCCAATAGCGGTGATTACGGCTCATGGCAGCATGGATTTGGCTATTGAGGCGTTAAAACTCGGTGCCTTTGATTTTGTCAATAAGCCGCTGGAACTACCACGTTTGCGCCAACTGGTAGAGAATGCCTTAAAAGTTATTCATCAAGATAACGAAGTACAGGCCGCACCAGAATGCTCTCCTGAACAAAAAATGCTAGATAGTAGGTTGATTGGTAATTCTGCTGTCATGCATCCCCTCAAAAACACTATTTTAAAGCTAGCACGCTCACAGGCACCTGTGTTTTTATCGGGCGCTTCTGGCACAGGTAAAGAAGTGGTCGCCAGATTGATCCATGATTTAAGTCCACGGCGTGATGGCAGCTTTGTACCAGTGAACTGCGGTGCGATACCATCGGAGTTAATGGAGTCGGAATTTTTTGGTCATAAAAAAGGCAGCTTTACAGGGGCTGTCGCTGATAAACAAGGGTTATTCCAGCAAGCCAATGGCGGCACGTTATTTTTAGATGAAGTGGCAGACTTACCTTTAGCCATGCAGGTTAAATTGTTACGTGCCATTCAAGAAAAAACAGTAAGGGCAATTGGTGATACAAAAGAAGTGCCTGTAGACATCCGCATTTTGTCTGCCACTCACAAGGACTTGAGCCAATTGGTACAGGATGGTGCGTTTAGACAAGATTTGTATTATCGCATCAATGTCATTGAGCTAAAGCTTCCAACGCTTAATGCACGCCGTGATGACATCCCTGTGTTGGCAGACCACTTTTTGGCTATGATTTCTAATGATTGGCAATTAGAGTCGCCGCCGTCATTGACAATGGAAGCTTGCGAACGCTTACAATGCCACGATTTTGCGGGTAATGTTCGTGAACTACGCAACTTACTGGAGCGTGCAGTTACGTTAGCTGAAACTTCATACATAGACGTTAGTCATTTAGGTCTTCCTGACATTGACCCTGAGCTTGTAAATATGCAAGAGCAAAATCATAGCTCAGCTATCGATAGCTCTGAGCTACCTGACCGTAACGTAGAAAATCATATAGACGTTCAATCTACAGGCCAATCAACAAAGAACGGCGAGCAAGTCATTCAATCTAGTAACAATACAACGACGCAGGTTGAGCAAAGACAGACCAATTTACATCCCTATCGTACTAACACCAACCACTACCCCTCAATGGTACAGCATTCGTCAGCTAGTAATAACAGTTCGTCAACCAACGTAGCAAGTACTCATGGCAAAGAGTCGCTCCTTGACTCCACCGCCCAACAAGAAACTTCTAAAGACATATCAGGTTTACCAGAATTGTTCGACGGTCAATTACCGCCTCAAGGGTTAGAGCATTATTTGCAGGAACAAGAAAAGCAGCTGATTATCACGGCACTCAAACAAACTGGCTGGAACAAAACCCAAGCAGCTGAATTATTAGGAACCACCTTTCGCTCTTTACGCTACCGTATGAAAAAGCTCGAAATTTCTGAAGATGCGTTCGACTAGTTTCTTTTGAACGTCATCATCAAATATTTTTAAGCGTTGAATGGTATGTGCTGTTAATTAATTGCTACGAAATTCTATTCTTTCGTAGCATTTTTTCTAACAAAGCGAATGCCAGAACCAAGCGCGCGCGCCTTTACTATTTCTAATGCTTGCTGCTCCCACGTGTTCTCGCTGCCTGATAAAGTCACATCAGGTTCTACGCCGATCTCGTCTATTTGTTTGCCTGCTACCGTCATATAATTGGCCACAGTCAATTTGACGGCTTGCTCATCGTTTAACGGTATGACTGATTGTACTGAGCCCTTGCCATAGCTAACTTCACCGATAATAGTAGCGCGTTTTTGTGCTTGTAAACTACTGGCAAGCACCTCTGCTGCTGATGCTGAATAGCGGTTTTGCAATACCACTAATGGCAAAGGTTTAAGTATCGCATCACCTTGGGTCGATAGTACCCGTGATTTATTTTGACGTGCTTGCACCTGCACTACATCGGTATCATCCATAAATAAACTGGCCACGCTCACTGCTGATGTCAGTACGCCACCTGGATTATCACGCATATCTAGTAAAATGCCTGATATCGGAGCGTTTAGGTTAATTAAACCTTCTAGTAATTTTTCACGGCTGTTGTTTTGAAACGCCGGTAATTTGACAATGGCAATGCCATCAACCAGTTTGGTCTCGATAATCTGCGGATGACTATTATTACGCTGCAACGTCGTTGTGTGCTTACGGCGACCAGCTTTGGAAGTAACAATATCTACCTGCGTACCGGCAATACCTGTCAAAAGCTGCTCAACGTCATTGACCTGTCGCCCGTCGTCTAGCTTAAACTCATCAACTTGATGCAAATAATCACCAACTGCGATGCCTTTTCTGTCTGCAGGTGAATCATCGATAACCTCTGTCACGACCCAATATCCTGCCTCTGGTCGGTAATTAACCTTAATACCAATATCACCAACGTCACCCTCAGTAAAAGCACGCAGGTTCTCATAAGCTTCTGCGTCCAAAAACTCAGCATGGCTGTCAAGTTTGGTCAGCATACCGCTCATCGCATTGCTAAATAACTCTTCGTCATTGACCGCATCGACGTATTGACGACGTACTAAATCTACCACAGCCACAAATGTCTTTAGCGTCTCAGGAGAGATAGCATTTAACGATACTTGTGCAACTTCTGCTGGAATGTCCGTATCAATATCATCGGCATCATCTGTTAGCGCGCTTTCATCTGGCACACTATCTATCGAGTCATCTGGCTCATCGGCGACATCTAACATATCAGCAATATTCGATAAATTATCAGCGTCGTTTTCATCCGCTATCTCATCTGCATTTAGACTAATGAGCTGTAAACCGTTTGTAGGATTATTATTATTTGTAGAAGCTTCCACTGCTGCTTGTGCATTTACGCCCATCGCACAACCAAGCACACCTATTATAATTGCAGGCTGCAAAACCGTGGACACGACTGATGCCTTCCCTACTGATTTACTTAACCCTTTGGATAAAAAAGAACGTGCAAAAGAAATAGGCTGCATAAAAGAACTCATTTGAATAATAGAGAATACGAATTTATCGTTATATAGCGACTTATAAGATAGCACCAAACGCATATTTCGAACTAGCATAGTATTGCAAGTAAATTAAGTAAAATGTATCACAAAAAAAGGAAAGGATAATAGGTTATCCTTTCCCTTTTAATATCTTCTGGTACAGCTAACGAATTGATATAAACCACAGTCATTCAAGTACTGTGGTTTAACTCGACTGGCTTAGACTGCTGGAACCAATAAGCTCTCACCCGTCATCTCAGCAGGGGCGTCGACGTTCATCAATGATAAAATAGTCGGTGCCACATCACTAAGTTTACCGCCACGGCGTACTTGCAACTTTTGATCACCTACGTAAATTAATGGTACATGCTCTGTCGTATGCTGTGTATGTACTTGACCACTTTCATAGTCTTGCATCTGCTCGCAGTTACCATGATCGGCTGTGATAAGCATGTCACCACCAGCTGCTCGGACTGCTGACTCGATACGGCCAACACATACATCTAAAGCCTCTACCGCTTTTACCGCTGCATCAAAGATACCTGTGTGTCCAACCATATCACCATTGGCATAATTGACCACCAATACATCATACTTACCAGACTCAATTGCTCCTACTAATTTATCAGTGACTTCAGGCGCGCTCATCTCAGGCTGTAGATCATAAGTCGCAACGTCTGGAGATGGCACTAAAATACGAGTTTCACCCTGATACTCTTCTTCGCGGCCACCACTAAAGAAAAACGTCACATGCGCATATTTTTCAGTTTCAGCGATTCGCAGCTGGGTTTTTCCTTGATCCTGTAAGTACTCTCCCAATGTATTGGCCAAAGACGTTGGGTAGTAAGCAATGCTGGTTTTTGGATTGTCAGCTAGGACATCTGAATACTTAGTTAGCATCACAAACGCCGCCAGTTTTGGCTGTTTTTGACGCGCAAATCCAGAAAACTCATGATCTGGCAATACAAACGCTTGGGCAAGCTCACGAGCACGGTCAGCACGGAAATTCATAAAAATAAGTGCGTCGTTATCGTTAACAGTATATGGCACTTCATCACGTCCA
This sequence comes from Psychrobacter sp. Pi2-52, assembly GCF_904846705.1. Taxonomy (GTDB): domain Bacteria; phylum Pseudomonadota; class Gammaproteobacteria; order Pseudomonadales; family Moraxellaceae; genus Psychrobacter. The sequence continues at coordinate 34,678 of NZ_CAJHBS010000021.1, read as the reverse complement.
ATTACGGTCGTTGGACTGACAAACTCATCGGTCTCACGCGCTTTATAAGCAGCTTGAACAGCGCCATCTGCCCGTGTCGATAGACGATCAGCTTTACCTTCAGTAATCAGCTCATAAGCTTTTTGCACTCTATCCCAACGATTGTCGCGATCCATTGCATAGTAGCGACCGATGATACTCGCAATCTGTACGCGACCACCTTCGTAATGAGCATTCAATTTATCAATATAGTCGCGCAGACGATTGATGTACTTATCAGCAGATTTAGGCGGGGTATCACGGCCATCTAAGAAACAATGAATAAAGACATTCTTGGCACCATGGACCAATGCTGAATGACACATGCCTTCGATATGGTCTTGATGAGAGTGAACGCCGCCATCAGAAAGCAAGCCCATAATATGGACATTACCGCCACGTTCATTGGCCGCTTTTACCGCATTGACCAATGCTTCGTTCTTATAAAATTCACGATTGGCAAGCTCACTTGAGATACGAGTTGAGTCCTGATAAAGAACACGCCCCGCCCCTAAATTCATGTGACCGACTTCTGAATTACCAAACTGACCATCTGGCAAACCAACATCTTCCCCTGAAGCAGAAATCAGGCCATGAGGGTATTGCTGATAAATCTTGTTTAAATTTGGCATATTAGCGGCAGCGATGGCGTTATCTTTATCTTCTTCACGATGACCAAAGCCGTCCAATATCATCAAGACATGTGGTATCTTTTTATTCTGTGCACCGTCTTGGTTATTGCTAAGCTGTGTTTTATTATTATCAATAGAGTCTGATGCTTGTTGGGTACTGGTCATATATTACCGCTCCTCGAGTGAATGAACGCCTATAATGCTGTGTAAGGGAATATAAAGCCCTCTATATTAACACACATCTTGAAATAGCTGAAAAACTGAGCATTTTTCGTGAGTTTATGAACAATTTTATAGAGTTAGCTTGCTGTAGTTTTTCTAGATAATGCAATATGAATGCGGCCAATTAACCAAGCTACGTATCAATCTGTAATTCAGACTTGCAATCACTCTTTTCATTGGTTAAGATAAAACTATTCTGAAGTGTTGGCTAGTAGATGTTTATTCCCTGAGCCGATAATGCTTTACCAGGATGTGGTACCTATTGTCTCATTGTGTATGCCTGCACCGCTTGCGGTGTATCAGGAAACCTGCAGAGATGATGACGCATCCGCCCTGAACTTCACGGTTCATGGGTCACCATCTTACAGCGGCACTTCGGTTGTTTCATTCGGTTAGTAAATATATTTCTTATAATTTATTTACTACCACTAAAAAGCCCCTTTCGTCATCGACGAGAGGGGCTTTTTTTATGCTTACGATTTAACTGAATAGTTATTCGTCATTAGCAGACTTGGTAATTTTCTTTACATCTTTAGGGATGTTTTTGGCAGTACCATCAACCGTAGTATGCTGTTTAAACACGTCACCAAATGGGTTTTGCTGCTGTTGACCAAACGGATTCTGGCCATTCATGCCACCTGCGCCACCGAACGGGTTTTGACCGCCCATACCACCAGCACCGCCAAATGGATTTTGACCACCACCCATTTGACCACCCATCTGCTTCGCCATCATTTCCATCATTTTTTGCTGATTATTCATGACATAATTATTGGCCAAGTCTTTTAGCTTTTTCTGCACAGGTGGCAATACCACCAACAGCGCCATCAAATCACTAAGTACCCCAGGAATAAGCAATAAAATACCTGCAGCTGCCATCGCGATACTCTTAATCATCGTGGTCTCTGGCGGACGCATCGCAGGGTTCATCATGCCACCAGCTTTCATTTGCTGTGCCATTGGATTAAGAGCAGCCATACCTTTGCGCATCAAAGAGATACCGATAACCGCGGCGATAATAAACCACATAAACACCCACCAGCCGCTCATAAACTGAGCAAGCAAATACCACAGTAGCATCTCGATAATAAACCAAACGATGGCTATACCAACTATCTGACCCATAAAGTGTCGTCCTATAAAATAAAAACCAATAAATTGAGCGCCATGAAAATTAAAATGGCTAGCATATGATGTATATGGGGATTGGTTGCTATACTATCAAACTTAAGGCTAATTTTTAAGCCATATAGTCGGTACAATATAATTTGGATACAAGGAAGACAAACGTCAGTGCTACTAGCAGTAGGCTAAGCGAGTCTGACTCCATATCCGATTTCTATAGGACTGAATATAAAATGACAGGTAAGCAAGACGGAATATTATGGCAATTATTATAGGCATTGACCCAGGGTCACGCATGACCGGTTATGGGATAGTACAGCAGACAGGTGACAAGCTGACCTATATCGATGCAGGGACGATTCGTACAGATACCAAAGAGATGCCTGAACGCCTCAAGCGTATCTTTAATGGACTAACCCGTATCACACAGCATCATTTAAAATATGCTGACGAGCCTATCTATACAGCGATTGAGCAAGTATTTATGGCAGAAAACCCTGACTCCGCACTTAAGCTCGGGCAAGCGAGAGGTGCAGCGATTGCAGCAATGGTTGCACTAGATTTAGAAGTGTCAGAATATACGGCTCGGCAAATCAAACAAGCCGTCTGTGGCTATGGAGCGGCGGCCAAAGAACAAGTACAGGAGATGGTGTGCCGGATATTAGCGTTAGAAGTTGTACCGCAACAAGATGCTGCCGATGGTCTTGCCTGCGCCATCTGTCATGCTCACTCAAGCCATTCAATGAACAAACTGATATTGAATAGCGCCATGCGTGGCCGCGGTGCTTCTAAGAAGAAAGGTCGTTGGCGCTTGACTGAAGAAGATTTGGGTAACTTACGTTAAAGATCAGCGTTAAAATAGCTAGGTGTTAGAGCAAACAATCGTCAAAATAGATAACCAGTAAATTAGACATCCCATAAAAAACACGCGCTATTAGACGCGTGTTTTTTATGACTATGAGCATTTCAAATGCTCAAACTATAATAGACTACTCTACAACTAAACTTTCAATCACAGCATCTAATATATAAGCATACTTTTCATCAGCAGTATCATCTTTAGTTGGCTCATTAGTCTCTGATAGTTCATCGATGTTTAGCGGATAGCGTTGTAAGCGCAATACTTCTTCGTGTTTGCTGTCATGCTGATAGCCATCGATCTCACCAACGAATACTCGCCACTGTCCTTCGTGAGTTTTAATACCTTGATCATTGTAGGTGATAGGTTTAACTTGTAGACACTGCTCAGAGTTACCTGCTTCGCAAGGTACTGTTTCGGAGTTTACTGCCCAAAACACTGTTTCACCCTTACTGTTATATTTCGCTTGTGCAGTAAGCCTACCATTCCAAACCAGAGTCACATCATCGTCAGTAAACTGGGTCAATACTGGATTATCGCCTTGATCAATTTTGAACTCACTACTGCCCTGCATCAAAGTGTTCAAGATGTTTTCAGCCAAATCTAGCTCGCCACAAGACATCTTCGTACTCATACCCTCTTCAGTAGTTAAGGTATGCCCTTTTAACTGATAGCCAGCACTAATCGTATTACAGCCTACGCTATAGCTTAGCGTATCTTGCCCTTGATACTGGTTGAATGCAAGCGTTACCTGACTGTTGATATTCGCAAATTCAGCCATAGGTTGTTCATTGGCATCGACTGCATTTACTAACGTCCAACGATGATGAGATAAGGTGGTCGTCAGCTTGTCTTGAGCAGTTAGTTCAACAGGTTCAGATTCGTCTGATGTAGGGCTCATACTAGATACCAGACCTTCACTTACGGCTAAGTCTGTCATCTCGCCAGCTTCAGCACCCTCTAATGTATCATTTTCGCTAGACGCCGCTTCTTTTTGACACGCACTTAGCATCAGACTAACTGCCATCATACTGGATAATAGCAGTAATTTTAACGTTGGCTTATTTCGGCTACCTACCATATTACATACCTCTTAGTAAGCTTGTACAACTTATCTCGCGTACCATCTATATTTTAAAAAACCTATTCAAAAGAAGTCATAATTTAAAAACAGTCCTCTTTAATAAATAATTTAGAAATATAATTGATATAACTAAGCTAGACTAACCACTATAACCTTGGCACTATTAACCTATGTAACGAAATGTTGATTTTTATTATATTTCATAAAAAAACAGCTAACGATTGAGGTTAGCTGTTTTGCTTTATAGCGATCAATTTACCAAATAGGTTAATAGATAAATTTTATGATTTAAACTATTTTTCTAGGGCGTATCCTCATTTTAAAAATGGTGATAAAAATGAGATAAATGGCAGTCAAACAAGGAAAATAGCGCAGATAATATCGAGATATTAGTCAGCTATTTGACGCCATTTGGCAAGATTTAGCCATTTTTAACCCATTTAGATAACTATCGATTGAATTGAGGACACGCCCTAGAACCTTTTAGTCATTCACACTGGCAGGTTTGGCTTTAGCCATGTTTTTGATACTAAAGCGCTCGTTCATCATTTGATAAAAACGGGCTAAGTTTTTGCCTTGCTCATTAGGATCAACCTTGAGCACTTTACCAAAATCTAAGCCCAAATACAGCACGATATCTGCAAAGCTCAATTGCTCACCCACCAGATACTCACGACCTTCTAGGATTGTCTCAAAATACCCCATGGCTTTGACAGCACGGGCAATTGATGGCGCAACAAATTCTGGCACTTGTTCAACACGCTGGGCTTTAGACGGATGACTGTGCTGAAACGCTAGCATGAAATTATACATCACCTCAAACTCAGCAATACGGCGCATCGAGCACACTTGGGCACGCTGTATCACGTCATTGCCCATAACAGAACGCTCACCATAGACGCGATCCAGATACTCACAAACTGCCTGAGAATCATTCAATACCGTACCATCATCTAAGGTCAAAACAGGTACGGTCTGCATCGGATTCATTTGCGTAAAGGCTTCTGACATTTGCTCATTTGCCGCAAAATCAATATCAATCACATCCACATCATCCATGTCATCGACATCGATACCTTTTGAAGCCAATAAGATAAGCGCTTTACGCGGATTGGGCGCTGTACGGGTAATATATAGTTTTTTCATAGCAAACTCCTTGTAAGAATGATTGGACAGCGATTTGGCGCTGATACGCCTTATTATGATGGTGGCACTAATGAGCACCTATCTATTGATACTCCATACCATAGTTATAGCCTACTCTGACCGTCATGGCAAAGGCTTATTATTCATGAGGTAAAAATAGCAAAAGCCCCATAACCTTGAGTCATGGGGCTTTATTTAATCACATTTATACATCAGTCTAATTATTTGTTTGGTGCAGGTGTGGTACGTAGATACGGTTTAATCTCTTTGTGACCTTTAGGATAATTAGCAGCGATATCTTCGTTTTTCACGCTTGGAGGAATGATAACGTCGTCGCCATCTTTCCAATCAACAGGCGTTGCTACGTTATATTCATCAGACAATTGCATCGCATCAATCACACGGATAATCTCATCAAAGTTACGGCCACAACTGGCTGGATAAGTCAGTGTTAAGCGTACTTTTTTCTTAGGATCAATAATAAACACACTTCTGACCGTCGCTGTATTGTCAGCATTTGGATGAATCATGTCATAAAGATCTGCAACCTTGCGCTCAGGGTCTGCAATGATAGGGAAATTGACAGCAGTACCTTGGGTTTCTTCAATGTCACTTACCCAACCTTTATGATCTTCTAAACCATCAACCGATAGCGCAATTGGTTTAACATTGCGCTTCTGGAACTCACCGCCTAGTGCTGCGGTACGACCAAGCTCAGTGGTACATACTGGGGTAAAGTCTGATGGATGTGAGAAAAAAACCACCCAATGATCGCCTGCCCACTCGTGAAAATTAATATCGCCTTCTGTGGTCGCAGCGTCAAAGTTTGGTGCGGTATCGCCTAAACGTAAATGTGCCATGCTTTATTCCTTAGCTATGTGAATGAACGCTTGTATCGACACGTCGGCCTCGCGTTCTATTATTGTCATCGACGTGCTCAGCTATCAAATATAACATAAAGCACATCCGTAAAAACTGACTTTATCTTAACAAACTGGTTATGAATGTCTTGTGACGGATTGTAATGCGGTTATTCCATTTACCTCTAAGCTGATGGACAAATTTTTTAATGAATTTTTATGGACAAGCAGCTTTGATAAATAATTAAACCACCATACCTGCATCCCATAAGCAAAACTCGCACTATAATCATACTTAACTTTATAACTACACACAAAAAAACCCATCCCTAGCGTACTAGAAATGGGCTAACTTATAAACTACTATTGTTCAGTATTATTTCAAAATATTCATTTGGATAAGGATACTTTTAAATACTAAGCCAACATAAATTAAGCTGGCTTATAGCTATCACGTAAGCTAACGATTTGGTTAAATACTGGCTTATCAGTGCTGTGATCTTCGCTGTCAGAGATGAAGTAACCTTCACGCTCAAACTGGAAGCGCGTGCCAGCATCTGCATTGACCAAAGATGGTTCAACTACTGCATTTAGCTCAGTGAGCGAGTTCGGGTTTAGCGCTTGATGAACATCAGCGACGCCACTTGGGTCCTCAGCACTGAATAGCTGCTCGTACATGCGTACTGTCGCTGGCACACCTTGACTGGCTGATACCCAATGAATCACACCTTTGACCTTGCGACCCTCAGGGTTGTTGCCCAAAGTAGCAGGATCAATCGTCGCTTTTAGCTCAACGACATTGCCATTTTCATCAGTGATATGCTCAGTGACGGCTAACACATAGGTGTTACGCAGACGAATCTCTGGCTTTTCTGGAGAGAGACGCTTGTAGCCTGCTGGCGGTTCAATCTCATAATCACCTTGATCGATGTATAGCGTCTCGGTAAACGGAATCTCACGCTCGCCCATATCGACGTTAGGATGGTTTGGCTGAGTCAACCAAAGCGTCTGAGTCGCATCGTCAAAACGCGCATTAACGCTATCGGCTTTTTGTGACTCCCAACTGCTTACCGCCTCGCTAAAGTTAGTGATCGTCACTTTCAATGGCTTTAGGACTGCCATACCGCGACCAGTAGTTGTCTCTAACGATTGACGAACACTAAACTCTAGTAAACGGAAATCAACCACACTATCCGCTTTGGTCACACCCACACGCTCACAAAAATCACGCAAGCCCTCTGGCGTATAACCACGGCGACGCATGCCAGCAACGGTCGGCATACGGGGATCATTCCAACCACTAACGATACCTTCATCTACCAGTTGCTTTAACTTACGCTTACTGGTCAATGTATGATCAACGTTTAAGCGGCTAAACTCGTACTGATGCGGCGGTACGTCAAAGCCGATTTTTTCGATAACCCAATCATAAAATGGACGATGATCTTCAAACTCAAGCGTGCATAATGAATGGGTAATCCCTTCTAACGCATCCGAGAGTGGATGAGCAAAATCATACATCGGATAGATGCACCATTTATCACCAGTCTGATGATGCGCTTGATGCATCACGCGATAGATAACAGGATCACGTAGGTTCATATTTGGGCTGGCCATATCAATCTTGGCACGCAAAATAGCCTTTCCTTCAGCGTATTTACCATCTTTCATATCGTTGAAAAGCGCTAGGTTTTCTTCAACACTGGCATCACGATATGGTGAAGGCGTTCCCGCTTCATTAAATGAGCCGCGGTTTTCTTTGATTTGCTCAGGGGTTTGCAAATCAACATAAGCGTCGCCTTGCTCAATCAACTGAACTGCCCATGCATGCAACTGATCGAAATAACCTGAGGCATGATGCGCCTCGCCTGCCCACTCAAAACCTAACCACTGCACATCGTTCTTAATATTGTCGATGTAATCTTGCTTCTCAGCAGTTGGGTTGGTGTCATCAAAACGTAGGTTGCACACACCACCAAACTCTTTGGCCACACCAAAGTTTAAGCAGATAGATTTCACATGGCCTAAATGCAGGTAGCCATTTGGCTCAGGCGGAAAGCGCGTTACAATTTGCTGATATTTTTGCGCATTGACATCGTCACGAATGATATTACGAATAAAATCGTTTTTTGGTTCATCTTTTTGTGCATTGTTGCTTGAGTGATCACTCATCGGGCATTGCTCCTAACGCAAATTGTCAATTCATGGTGCGTGTCATCACGCATCACAAAACGTTTAAACTAAAGTATTAAAATAAAACGAGAATATTAAAATAAAGCGAGAATATTAAAACTTAGATAGTGCGACCGCATTATCAAAATTTGTCAAAAATGGGTAAAGTTGCGTTATTCTATCAGGTTTCGCAAACGCATTAACAGCCTGATACATGACACGGGATAAAAAAGCCGTTAGACTACCCGTAACTTTTTAACCACCACTCACAATAGTGCTATTTAAGGCGCTGCAATCAAAAAGGAATATCCCATGGTAGACATGCCACCAGTAGTAGAACTTGAAACCAATATGGGTGCGATCGTTATCGAACTCAACGAAGAAAAAGCACCGAAAACCGTAGAAAACTTTTTAAACTACGTAAAATCTGGTCAGTATGACGGTACAATTTTCCATCGCATCATTGATGGTTTCATGATTCAAGGCGGCGGAATGGACGCTGAGATGAATGAAAAACCAACCAATGCGCCTATCGAAAACGAAGCGGACAATGGTCTAAAAAATGACAAAGGTACTATCGCAATGGCGCGTACCCAAGATCCGCATTCAGCGACTAGCCAGTTCTTCATCAACGTAAAAGACAACGACTTCCTAAACCACTCTGGCAAAAACATGCAAGGTTGGGGTTACACCGTATTTGGTAAAGTAACAAGTGGTATGGACGTTATCGAGAAAATGCGCAGCGTACCAACTGGTCGTTTCGGCATGCATGCTGATGTGCCAAAAGAGCCAGTTGTTATCAACTCAGCAACCATTATTACTCAGTAATAGTCATTCAATAGCAGCTATTCAGTAATAGTTACTTAGCGATAGCTGTGAATGAGCGAGCATTTTTTAATAGAGTTTATTAAATCATGCTCGCTATACGATAAGTCACGAGGACCAAGATAAATGCAAAGTTTTGATCACTTAATCACGACCCGCCCTCATCAAGTGCGGCAAGTATTGATTAGCGATTTGCATTTATCGCCTCAGGAGCCTGCCTTAGTGCAGGCTTTTTTGGCGCTATTAGATGACTGTCTAGCGCTACCAGCGCTCAAACACCTTTTTATATTGGGTGATTGGTTTGAGGTGTGGCTGGGTGATGATACCTACTTGTCCCTATTAAAAGAGAAAAGGTCAGAGGATGAACAAATAACGCATTGGCTAACCCCATTGATTGCAAAGCTAAAGCAGCTACGTATCAATGGCTGTGAAATATTGGTCATGCATGGCAATCGTGACTTCTTGTTGGGTCAGCCGTTTTGTAATCTGTTCGGTGGTGAGCTAATCAGCGAGCCATATACTTTGCCTATTGGTCAGCAGAATTACCGCTTAGAACACGGTGATGCGCTCTGTACTGATGATAAAAAATATCAGTTCTTTCGCAAAATTATGCGCAACCGCTTAACCCAGTGGTACCTGCTTAATAAGTCATTAGAAAAACGCTTAGCCATCGCAGATAACATGCGTCAACGAAGCCAGCAGAATAATGCGAACAAAGCTGCTCATATCATGGATGTGAATGATAAAGCTGTACGTCAGGCTATTGCTACTAGTGATGCATTATTACACGGACATACTCATCGTCCAGACATTCATCAGGTAACTAATGATAAAAAGTGCTACGTGCTTGGCGACTGGCGATTATTAGATAAAGACACTCGCCAGCCGAAAGTCAGTGCCGTGATTGGTGCAGTAACAGGCGACGAGCATTCAAATGACGGTTTGAATAGTAACGATTTAAGCAGTAATGATGCTGAGTTTGGATTGTTTGAGTTTACAATGCTTGTTTGATTTTATCGTTGAACCTATCTAAAAAACAAAAGGGTCTGTTGAAATATCAACAGACCCTTTTTATGTTTACTACAATTCTTTTACTACACTTTTAAATAGCTTATCGCTTGCTTGCTTTTTAAGGTATTAATTTAAAGAAATGCTGACGATAATGCTTTAGCTCACGGATAGAGTCGCGAATATCATCCAATGCTAAATGACTGCCACCTTTTTCGAAGTTCTTTAAGATGTCAGGACGCCAGCGGAAACACAGCTCTTTAATTGACGATACATCAAGGTTACGATAATGAAAGAAGCGCTCAAGCTCTGGCATTTGGCGCGCCATAAAGCGGCGATCTTGACAAATAGAGTTGCCGCACATTGGTGACTTACCACTATCAACCCATTTATTCAGGAACTTGATGGTCTCCGCTTCGGCTTCTGCCAATGTCACCGTACTACGACGTACACGATCGACTAATCCTGATTGACCATGCTGCTTGGTATTCCAGTCATCCATTTTATTTAAGACTTGATCTGATACCTTGATAGCAAATACAGGCCCTTCAGCAAGCACATTCAAATCTTCGTCAGTAACGACAGTAGCAATCTCGATAATCTCATCGTTTAAGGTATCAAGTCCGGTCATTTCTAAATCAATCCACACCAGCCCTTTTTTGCCTTGATTTTTGATTTTAATCTTATTGGGATGGTCACCGGTAGTCATACAATATCCTATGGTCATTAAATTTTGGGACAGCTTTAAACATAATTTGAAAAACGTATTGCGGTTGAATACTCATATTCAGGCAGCATTGTAATGCACTGATTGATTCAAAAAATCTAGCAAGCAGCCAAAATATTACAAAACCACTGTCTGCCGCAGACGCTTTAGGCTGTATGTTAGCAAATTTTCACGCTACACTTAGCAATATTTTTATAATAGGTCAAAAACCCATGGCATTAATCCGGCAACGCAAACTGACTAAACAACAGATTCGTCGCATCGACAAGCAGCAACTGTCCAATCAAGATAGTATTGATGACAGTTTGATGGATGGCGTGGTCATGGCGCATTACGGTAAGCAACTAGAAGTACAAGTCACTAGCCTGCCTGCTGTTATACCTGAGCAGCCAGAGATTGCCCCTGATGATCCTGAGCCGTTTTGGCAAACGCTTGAGTTAAATGATATTTGGCGCTGTCATGTGCGTACCAATCTACCGATGCTAGCTGCTGGTGATCAAGTACGCTGGAATGCCGACTCTAATACTGGTTTTGGACGTATCGAAGCGGTCAAACCGCGTACATCGCTGGTCTCTCGTCCTGACCGCTATCACAAGCTCAAACCTGTTGCCGCCAATGTCGATATTTTGGCGATTGTTTTTGCGCCACTGCCTGCCGCTGCGCCAACGTTAATCGATCGCTATCTTGTGGTATGCCATCATGCAGGGGTAAAACCACTATTGGTACTCAACAAAGCAGACTTATTAGCGCAAGAAAATGATGTAGATACCAATGAATTATTGGCGCAGTATGCCGCGCTTGGTTATGAAAGTGTTCTAACTTCGGTCGATTGCCCTGAAAATATTGCTGAGAGCGATGAGCAAGAAGGCCTTGATGAGCTAAAACGCTATATAGATAAAAAGCTGGTGATCTTCGCGGGTCAATCTGGTGTCGGCAAAAGCAGTCTAATCAACGCCCTACTGCCTGACTCTGGACAGAGCGTCAATATTATCTCGCAAAACTCTAAGCTTGGTCAGCACACCACTACGACCAGTCGACTGCTGCCATTCAATCCAGAAGACCTCACTCAAGGCGGTATCGTCGATACACCAGGGATTCGTGAATATGGCATTTGGCATCTTACTCCTGAAGATATTATTTCAGGCTTCGTCGAGCTAGCACCATTGGCCGGCGGTTGCCAATTCCGTGACTGTCGCCATACTCACAACAGCAAAGGCTGCGCACTATGGCAAGCAGTAGCTGATGGTGAGGTATTGCAGCGCCGCGTTGAAAACCTCGTCACGCTACGAGAAGAGGCTGATACTAAGCCTTATTAATATTTGGCTTGTTAGTGACCGCTTTAATTAAAACGGTCTTGTGAGTAGATATTTTTATTAGGCTGAGAAGATCTATAGATAGGTACAATAACCGCTCAATTACTGCCCGTGTCATCGCCCGTTTACTATAGATGACCTTATCGGTATAATAGCGCCTTGTTCACTATCATTGGGCTGTCTTCTCAGCTTAATAGAACACTTATTTTTTTGGAGGTATGGTTTGGATCGTGCGCTGGAATTTGTGGGCAACCACCCGTTTTTATTTGGTATATTAGCCGTACTTGCTATACTGTTTTTTACGATTGAAAACAAACGTAGCGGTAGAAAGATATCGCCTAACACGCTTGGCATGATGGTCAATTCTCAAAACGCGCAACTTATCGATATTCGCGCTAAGAAGAAGTTTGAATCAGGCTATATTCAAGGCAGCCGTAACATACCGTTCACTGACCTCAAAGACCGCTTAGAAGAGATTCGCGCGATTGAGCAGCCAGTGATTATCATCTGCGACATGGGCGTTCAAGCAGGCGCTGCGATTCAGATGATTGGTAAAGATAGTGTCTATCGCTTAGATGGCGGTATTGGCGGCTGGCAAGGCGCTGGCATGCCATTGGTTGGTGTAAAAGACGCCAAAGCAAAGGCTAAAGGTAAAACAAAACCAAGTCTAAGCAAGTAATAGATCTGTATAGGCGCTTAAGTGAAGCGTTTATACACATCGCTTAGCTGATGTTTATGCGACCTGACTAACGTTATCAGCGCTACCAACGCTATAAAAAAGACACCTTTTTATCAGGTGTCTTTTTTTATGGTTTATTTTTTATGACCTATTTATCAGGTTTTATAGCACTAAAATACGTTTTGAGCCAAAACGGCTTGAATTTGTTATGCCCATCCCCACTTTAGTTATGAGCATCACCGAATGCATTTTTACTTTACTCATTGATAACAGACTATACCAACGCTTAGACTATGATAATTTATCATGCTCTTTATAATATGTTTGTTATCCCATAAATTTATAAATAAGGATTTACCATGACTGTATCTGTAAAAGTTTACACTACCCCTATCTGCCCATACTGCTCAAACGCCAAACAACTACTAAAAACCAAAGGCGTTGATTATGAAGAAATCGGCATGCACGATATGAGCAGCGAAGAGCGTCAAGCGTTGATGAAAAAAACCAATAACTACCGCACTGTGCCGCAAATCTTCGTTGGTGAAACCTTTGTCGGTGGTTTTGATGAGCTTAACCAAATGAACCAGCAAGGCAAACTTGACGAGCTATTGGCAGGTTAATCTGCTACCTTTCTTTACTGTCTGTCTTTATTTATGTAAAGATAGGCAGTGGCACGTTTTAATAGAGCAGTAAGAAGTAATAATAAAAAATATCGAGACAATACCAAAAAATAGTCTCGATTTATATTACAATGAACGTTTATTAAAATAACGATTTGCCCAATCATTTGATTTAATTTTAGAGGATTTACCATGGCTGAAGAACAAGCACAACCACAATTGGCACTAGAACGCATCTACGTAAAAGACATGTCACTTGAAGTGCCAGGCGCTAGCGTATTCACCAAAGAGTGGAACCCAGAGCTTGATATCAATTTGTCTAGCAACGCTGAAAAACTAGATGACGATCATTATCAAATCATCCTAACTGTGAGCGTTACTGCCAAAAATGCGGAAGAAGCAGCATTTATCGCTGAAGTGCATCAAGCAGGTATCTTCTTACTAAAAGACATTCCAGAAGATCAAATCGGTCAAATCCTAGGCGCATACTGCCCTAATGTGTTGTTCCCATATGCTCGTGAAGTCATCAGTGATATCGTGACGCGTGGTAGCTTCCCACAATTGCTACTAGCACCTGTGAACTTTGATCAAGCATATGCACAGAGTCAGCAGCAAGCACAAGTTGATGCTCAAGGTAACGCATAAGCGCTAACCAAAAATATATGAGCTTTATCAGTCATGTATTTGATAAAAGACCGTTTACTTATAATGAGTAAGCGGTTTTTTTGTGGGTATGTTTTATGAGGTATAAAGTCATCAGCCATAAAAAAAACCCTGCTATTAAACAGGGTCTTCACCGACTACATCGACTGGCTAAATCACTTAGCTAATATCGATAATTAGCCTTTTAGTGCAGATAGGATTTGCTGCTTAACGTCATCGATACCTTGCGTACCATCAAACTTGTCATAGTTAGGCGCATCACCGCCTTCTTTAGCTTTGTCTTGGTAAAAACCAACCAATGCTGATGTTTGCTCATGATAAGTAGATAGACGGTCACGAATAGTCGCTTCTTGGTCATCCTCACGCTGGATAAGCGCTTCACCAGTAACGTCATCGATGCCTTCAACCTTTGGTGGATTGTGATCGACATGATAAACACGACCTGAACCTGGATGCTGACGACGGCCAGACAAACGGCTCACGATTTCGTCATCAGGTACACTGATTTCGATAACATGGTCGATAGCAACATCGGCGTCTGCAAGTGCTTGCGCTTGAGGAATAGTGCGCGGGAAACCATCTAGGATACAACCATTCACACAATCAGGCTTAGCGATACGCTCTTTCACTAGGTTGATAATGAGGTCATCAGAAACCAAACCACCAGCATTCATGATATCTTTGGCTTTTTTGCCAAGCTCGCTACCCTCTTTGATTGCTGCACGTAGCATGTCGCCAGTTGAGATCTGTGGAATATCATATTCTTTAGAAATAAACTGGGCTTGGGTACCTTTACCGGCGCCTGGTGGTCCTAGTAAAATAATACGCATCATTACACGACTCTCCTTAATAGATAGGATTTTGGGATTAATAAAACTCTGGGATTAGTTGTTTGCAAAGCTACCTTACCTTGTGGCCCTGCAAAGCTCAAGTATTTTCACTATTGATGTGATAAGTTGGCATGACTTATCTGTTCATACATGGTCAATTCAAGATAAAAAGTAGCAGCATTGACTGCGTTTAAAATGCCCATTTATATATCTGGGTCATCTTCACTTCACATCTTTATCAAATTAGAACAATCATAGCACTGTTGCTCGAGGCTATGCTGAGCAACAGCGTCTGTATAATAAATACTATTAACGTCAGGTATTTATATTACTACTATGACTATGGAACTTGCTGATTAATCTCCACATTGACTTGATTTTGTTCTGCACTGATAACCACGGGATTGCCCGAGAGGTCGCCTGACTCTGCGGTAGCATTGCCACTATGACTGATACGAGCGATGACCGCTAGCTGCACTTTATCAGAACGAGCCGACCCTAGGGTACGCTCTGGCATCATAGCATCAAGATCACTTAGGCTGATAACTGCTTCGCCTTGTTTGATATTGCTAATTGGTAGACGCTTCGCGGCAAATGGTGGACCACCTTTCACGTCACGTATCGCCACAAACAGTGTATCGTCAGCTTTTACCAATGGTAACAGACTAGCATTTATTTTGACTGTCACCTCGACGCCTTCAGAGGCTTGCTGCTGCTGCATCACCACATTAGCGCTGAGCTCGTCTAGACTTGATAGCGCTTGCGTATGATCGCCTGGTTTGGCCGCGATACTGTCACGCAGACGTTTAATCCAGCCTTGCGCTTGATCGAAGTTACTAGCGCGTGCTTCACCCATCGCCATAAGCATCTGTGCGCCTTCATGCTCTGGGTTTTTGGCCAGTATGTTTTCTAACACTCGGCGGCTATTGGCATCTAACTGACCCTTATTAGCAAAGAAACTAATCTGCGCATAAGTGGTCGCAATCTCTTCGTTATCAGGTGATAGACGATAAGCGCGCGACAAAGCCTCTAATGCCGAATCAGTCGCCTCTAATGACAAGAACAGCTCTGATAAGCGCATCCAGCGATTGTAGTCACTGGCATGACGATAGACGTTAGTCTGCATGGCACTAATCAGCTGATTACCATCTTCAATTGCCCAAGCCGGTGGCTGATCGATTCTACCTGTTAATAAATCGTCCGCCACTTGACCGACTTTGTCCTCAGCAGCCCATAGCTCAAATACAGGTGTGCGATCACCGACCATCAGATATGCCATGGCCGTTAATACAGGCACCCAAACCATAATAATTAATCGGCTTTTGATACCTGGCGTGACCATCGGTGACACTTCACGCTGAGCATCCAAAAGCTGACGTTCAAGCTCAAGCTTCTGGTTTTGATAGTGATGGTCATCAATGATACCACTGTCTTTGTCTGTTTTCAGCTCTGCTAGTCGCTCACGAAACACAGCAACGTTGATATCCAGCAGTTGATTGTCCACAGGCTTACTATGCGAACGCGGTGCTCTTAACCATGGCTTAATAGTGATAATGCCCAATAGTAGAGCGACAAGTAAACTCAGCGCAATAAATAAGCCAACAGTAGAAAATATGGTCATTTTTTGCCCCCAAGGCTTGTAGTGTCGTCTTTGTCATCGTTATTGGCTCGTGACAATAAGCGATCAAGTTCTGCTTTTTCAGCGGCAGACAACGCTTTGACATGGTTGTCTACTGCTACACCACTCTCACCGCTGGCGACAAGCTGACGGCGTTTACTTTGCCAAAACCAACCGACCAATAAAACGATCAATAATAACGGTGGGAAAAACCATAAAATCCATGTTGAAGGACGTACTGGCGGCTTATAACTGATAAAGTCGCCATAGCGCTCTTGCATATAGGCTCGAATCTCGCCATCACTACGCCCATCTTTTATCAAATCATAGGTTTTTTGCTTTAAGTCTTGCGCAATGGGTGCATCAGACCCTGCCAAGTTTTGGTTTTGACATTTCGGGCAGCGCAGCTCTTCGATAAGACCACGGTACTGGGCTTCTTGTTGCACAGAATCAAAATCGTAGACATCAATGGCAGCAAAGCTTGCTATGCTCAATAGACAAGCGATAAACAAGCTTACTAACTTTATGGTCGCCTTTCTTATTTGGTAGGCTATCATTTGCACGCCTCCTCAACCTGGCTCGGATCTGGACTGACCCCATTATTACTAGCGTCATTGAGTACCATCAAGCAAGGCGTAATACGACTTTGCCAATTGCTTTCATTGATCTCACCGATGATATGCTGACGAATAATCCCATCACCATCGACGATAAAAGTCTCAGGCGCACCAGTCAGACCCAAATCTAGAGCGAACTGTCCTGACAAGTCCTGAATAGACATAGAGAACGGGTCACCACCGCGATTCAGATACCCTAACGCATCACCAATATCATCTTTGTAGTTTACGCCCACCAAGTTAATACCGCGCTCTTCTAGCTTCATCAAAAAAGGATGCTCAATGATACAAGTTGGACACCAAGAGCCCCAAATATTCATGAGGAATGGCTTATCTGGCAGGTTGTCATTCGTCATGATACGACTGGTATCTGATAATAATGGCAACTCAAAGGCAGGTACTGGACGCTCAAGCGCGGTGTTCATCACTACTTCAGTCGGTTTACCTAGCTGATTACCTAGCAGATAAAGCACCCCAATAAAGATAACCAGCGGAATCAAAAACCCAATTTTAAGTTTTTTCTTAGTTTTTACTCTATTGCTGCTTGGCGCTTTAATCTCGTTGACAGCCTGTTGCTGAGCTTTTTTATCAGGTTCATTGTTTGAGGTAGTCATATTAACGCTCCCCTATCTTTGTAGCCGACGTATCCAAATCCGCAACCGTAGCAAAGCCTGATTTTTTGGCCGCGATTTGCGCAGGTGTTTTGGTTTTTTTGATACGGTAACGATTGTCTAGCATGCTGAGCAATGCGCCAAACGCCATGATAAGCGCACCCAACCATATCCAGCGGATAAGCGGTTTGACATAGATACGGAAAGCCCATTCATTGCTATCTTCAGCAATTGGCTCACCAAGTGCTACGTACACATCACGCATCAGATTGGCATCAATCGCAGCCTCCGTCATCGGCATCATACTGATAATATAGTTACGCTTTTCAGGATATAACGTGGTCACTTCTTGACCGTCTTTGCTGACTGTTACTTCTGCTTGCGTAGCGTCAAAGTTACTGCCTTTTACTTCACTAAAACCTTTTACCGTAAAGTCATAGCCTTGCACGTTGACACTGTCATTAGGCCCTAATGCCACATCGCGCTCAATGCTCAACGTACTGGTAAATGCCACACCAATAACTGCAATGATGACACCAATATGAGCGGTTTGCTGACCCCAATAGCTCAGACGCAACTGACGTAAGCCGTTTAAACGACTTGGTGCATTTTTGGTCTTGTCTTTGAAATCGACAACCATCCATAACAACACCCAAAAGCTCACCGCCAATGTGACACCGATATTTAGCATCGCTGATGGACTGGCAAAATAGGTGATAATGGCGGCCAATACCAAACTGCTCACCGCGATAACCATACCAGCACCCAATAACGGGCGGCTGTCTTGTTTCCAGCGGATATTAGAGCCCATACCCATCGCCACCAGTAGCAGCCATGTCAACGGCACAAATAGAGCGTTGAAGTATGGAGGGCCAACAGATACCTGACCTAAATTAAAGGCATCAGCAATAATAGGATATAGTGTACCCAGTAGTACCACTAAGGTTGAAATGAGAATAATAACGTTGTTAATTACCAAAAATGATTCACGTGAGATAAGTCGATACTGACTCTCGACCGTCAAACGCCAACCACGTACCGCAAACATCAACAGACCACCGCCGACGATGATACCGAGAATGACTAGAATCACTAAACCACGCGTTGGATCAGCGGCAAATGAATGCACTGACGTGATGACACCTGAACGTACTAAGAACGTACCAAGCAAGCTAAGCGCAAAAGCAAAGATTGCGAGCATGATTGTCCATGCTTTAAATACACCGCGTTTTTCGGTGACAGCAAGTGAATGTAGTAGCGCTGTTCCTGCCAACCATGGCATTAATGAGGCGTTCTCTACTGGATCCCAGAACCACCAACCACCCCAGCCAAGCTCATAATAAGCCCACCATGAGCCAAGCGCGATACCGACTGTTAAGAAACCCCAAGCAGCCAATGCCCATGGACGCGACCAGCGTGTCCATACCGCATCCAAACGCCCTTCCCACAGTGCTGCCATACAAAACGCAAATGGCACAACCATACCCACGTAACCCATATAAAGCATCGGTGGGTGAATGATCAGACCGAAATCTTGCAATACAGGGTTTAGATCCGCACCATCAACAGGTAAATTGGGCAATGTGCGATCGAATGGCGATGAGGTAAAGATTAGCATCGCTAGCATCATCATCTGCACGCCTGCCAGTATCACTAGCACTCGCGCACGCATGGACAACGGCAACCCACGACTGAAGTAAGAGACCAGCGCACACCAAGTGGCCATGATGGTCATCCACAGTAGCAGCGAGCCTTCATGTCCGCCCCATGTCGCCGACAGCTTATAGTACCAAGGCAGCAATGTATTGGAGTGCTGAGTGACATAGACGAGACTAAAGTCGTTGTAATAAAAGCCTGCCATCAATGCTGCAAATGAGGTAATCATTGCCGCAAATTGTGCCCATGCCAGACTTGGCGCCAAACGCTGCCAAGCGACGTGGTCACGCATGACGCCAATGGTTGGTAGTACCACCTGCAAAATCGCCAGTATAAAAGCGGCCAGCAAGGCAAAATAACCCAATTCTGTGATTAACATACGGTCTAACCTTGTTTACCTTGGATACAATTAAGGGTTCACCGATGGCATTGCTAGCCACTGGCAAACGCTAATAGTCCTTTATGCGGTCATAGTTTACGGTTAAAAACTGAGGTTTCAATTGCTGTAGAAGCACATAAAACCCGCTACTATCATTGTGACGTATCAATATGAATGATTGATACAAAATGCTTATCTGTTGTTAATTTTACATTTTCTAGTTATTCAAAGCTTATTCAATACAGCCGTTCGTGACTAATTAAAAATACTTATTGATGCATTATTGCATCGAGGGGAAAAATACTAACACTAAATGCAGCCAACCTGCTAGAAAACCAGTCAAACCGCCCAAAACAATCAACGTCATCTCATCCTCACGGAAAGCTGGACGTAACAGGTTCTGAAACTCATTTGGCGTGAGCGCACGTATTCTATCGCGAAACAGACCAAATATTTTACTGGCTCGGCTTTCATTTAGCTCAGGATCTCGCAGTGGTACCATCGTCGCGACAATAGACTTATCGATAATGGTATTTTTGAGTTGTCCATAATCACGGCGACCCAATCCCACACGTAATGTCGTACTAATCACTGGTGACTCTAGCACCGTATATAGATGCGATTTCATCAAATCACGGGTTTGCGCTGAGCGATCGCCATACATCATTTCATTCATGATGTTTTCTAGAGTGACCAAATCTTTTACCACAATCTCAGCAAAAACCTCAGAAACTTCCTCTTGGCGCTTCATAAAGCCGCCTTGCAAACGATACTTTGCGATATGCGGTATGACAGGTTTGATAAATGGAAAGCAACTCTGCACCGAAAACAACTTCAAATAAGGTATGAAGTGCGGCTCTACTGGATTAAATACCATCCAAATGGCAATCCAATTGGTGAGAAAACCCCAAATTGCAGCAAAGAACGGTACGGTCCAATGCTGCGGCACTACCAAAAATATAAACATCTGGATAATACCAAATACCAGACCAATCAAAGCACTGATGTGCCAGATAAAATCGATCTCTTTTTGCCCAACTTTTAAAAACATATTGACCATCAAACGACGATCATTTTCCATGGTATTGACAATCATTTTGCGCATATCGACCAAGTCTTCGACATGATAAGTCAAATCTGTCACAAGCGACTGCATAATACTAGGGAGCTCTTTATGGGCTTGCGCATAGACACGGCGCTTTAGGGCGTAAGGAAGGTTGCCCCACAATGCTGGCGAGTGATCCAGCATTACCTCATCAATCAATGGCTCAAGGTTTTTGTCCACCGTATCAGTGACAAATATCGCCATTTGCTCAGGCTCCATCGCCTTAAAAAACTCATCAAGTGAACCGAGTTTTGAGAGCGTCTGGTCAACGATAACCCCTGATATCTTGCCCGCTTTGCGCGGAACGATACCTTGCCAACCGATACCTGGCAACCCAAAAAACGGGAAGTTCGGAATACGAATACCCCAGAACTTGACCGGATAGAACAGCATCTTGAGCGCCATCCACACATGTACCCAAGTGACGAATGCCGTCACTGGTGGAATGGTCAGCATAGCAAAGAACTCTGGGTGTTCAGCTATCGTCTGCCATAATGAATTTACGTCCATGACTTATCTAGTCCCTGACAGGTTGATTGTCGTTGCTAATACTGTCGCTACTGATAACGAGACTTTAGCAAAATGAGAACGTTTCAAAAGACGCTCCGCCCATAATAACTACTATAAAATAAATCGCCTGATTTTAGCATACTTGCCATTTATTAGCACATATAGACCAGCGGCAAGTTGTGACTAAAGATGACATGGTTCATATCGTCTGTTAACCAATAAAAACCTAAATATAAGCAAGTGCTTGGTCAGTAGATAATCAAGACAAAATATATGACTGAGTACTGCGTCTGCTCATTTGTTCTGTTATAATTTGTAGTGCAATAACAAAGACTACCTGCGTATAAATGACTGCATGACGATTTCACACCATACCCTTCTATGTGATTGAAACCATTTGCATTATCTTTTAGACTCACCGCACTTTGGTTAACCAACCTGCCCTCTTACTTTTCTTTTATTGACTCACTGACCGTTTGGGCTCTGATCTTCTATGAATAAACCGATAACTCCCAATACCGAACAGGTCAACAGTACCTTTACCAATCGTATTATCATCTTTGGGATTATAATATTGATTGGTTTGGGCGGTTTGATAACACGTTATGGGTATTTGCAAGTCTATGCTCATGATCAGTACACCACGCAAGCCGATAACAACCGTATCAAACTAATATCTGCGCCGCCTAGTCGTGGGTATATCTATGATCGTAACGGGGTAATACTGGCAGACAATCAGCCTGTATTTACAGCGATGCTCAGCCCTGATGAAGTCGAAAATCCTGAGCGCACGTTGCATCTGCTTGCGCCGATTTTTGATTTAACCGATACAGATATCACTGACATTTTGGCGCGTCTAAGTAAAAATAAAAACGACCCTGTGACGATTAAAATCGATTTAACAGAAGCACAGTTGGCTCAGTTTAGTGAGCGTAAGCCTTTCTTCCGCGGGGTCTCTATCCAAAGCAAGCTTACGCGCTCTTATCCTTATGATGAGCTGTTTGCCCATGTCATCGGCTATGTCGGACGTATCAATGACAAAGAGTCAAAGCGTATTGATAAAGACCGTTATGCTGGTACTGACTTGATTGGTAAAATCGGTATTGAAGACTACTACGAGGATATTTTGCTTGGGCAACCGGGTTATCAATCGGTAGAGACAGACGCACATGGCAATATTTTACGTCAACTGGATACCAAGCCGCCAATAGCGGGTAACGATATTACGTTGAGCTTGGATTATGGTTTGCAAACCATCGCCCAACAGCAACTCGATGGACGCCGCGGTGCAATCGTCGCGATAGATCCCAAAAACGGTGATGTATTGGCATTTGTTAGTAATCCAAGCTACGACCCTAACCCTTTCATATCGGGTATTTCTTTCAAAGACTACGACGATCTGCGTGAAGATTTAGATCAGCCACTATACAATCGCGCACTCCAAGGGATGTACCCCCCTGCTTCTACTATTAAACCGTTCGAAGGTTTGGGCGGTATTCATTATGGTCTACGCGATTGGAACAGCACTATCTATGACCCTGGTTATTTTAGCTTACCTGGTGACACGCATCGATTCCGTGACTGGAAACGTGGCGGTCATGGCACGGTAGACCTCAAAAAATCCATCATGATGTCGGTCGATACGTATTACTACAAACTGGCCTACGAGATGGGCATACAACGTCTACATGATTGGATGACACGCTTTGGTTTTGGTCAACAAACAGGCATTGATTTGCCCAACGAAAAATCAGGCATCATGCCATCGCCAAAATGGAAAAAAGACACTTACGATAAAGACTGGCTACCGGGCGAAACCATCTCGGTCAGTATTGGACAAGGGTATTTCTTGGCAACGCCGCTACAGATTGCCAACGCTACAGCCATGACTGCCAGTAAGGGACAGCACATTACCCCGCATTTATTAAAGAGCAGTGACGGTGCTGCGGACGTCAAAATCATCACTAAGCCAGATGGCAAAATAGACTACAACGGTAAGCCGTCTGACTGGCTACGAATGCATGATGCTATGGAAGACACCGTCAAAAGAGGGACAGGCCGCGGCATCTATACTCCACGCTATCGTATCGCTGGTAAAACAGGTACTGCACAGGTAAAGTCTATCGCTCAAGGCCAGCGCTATGACAAGTCAGCAATCGATAAGCGTCACTGGGATCATGCTTGGTTTAATGGTTTTGCCCCAGTAGAAGACCCGCAGATTGCCCTTGCAGTATTGGTTGAAAATGGCGGCGGTGGTAGTGCTGTTGCAGCGCCTATTGGCCGTGCTCTATTTGACTACTGGGTATTA
This sequence comes from Psychrobacter sp. Pi2-52, assembly GCF_904846705.1. Classification (GTDB taxonomy): domain Bacteria; phylum Pseudomonadota; class Gammaproteobacteria; order Pseudomonadales; family Moraxellaceae; genus Psychrobacter. The sequence continues at coordinate 11,088 of NZ_CAJHBS010000021.1, read as the reverse complement.
CAACGTAAGACAGATCCTGTGCTGCCACCTTCTGCTGATGAGCTAAAAGTCATTAAACGCCAAAAGGCTTTTGAAAAAGCGATGCGTGATGCCATTCGTGATAAAGAAGCAAAAGCATTGGAAGAGAAAGAAGCCGCGGAAGCTGAAGCGGCAGCAGCGACGTCTGAGTAACTAGACGTTTAAGTGATTAATAGTATAAAAAGCAAAACCTAGCAAAGAATTGGTAAGCGAGACACGATAATGAAAAAAGCCTCAAATGGACGCGCACCAAAGAATAATCGTAAGGCGAAAAGTGCGGCAGCGGGTGATGTACGCATTATCGGTGGTCAGTTTAAGCGCCGTATTGTAAGTTTCATCGATGCAGATGGCCTGCGCCCGACCCCAGATCGCTTGCGGGAGACTTTATTTAACTGGCTACTCGCTGACATTCATGATGCCCATGTACTTGATAGCTGTGCTGGCAGTGGCGTACTAGGGTTTGAAGCGCTATCTCGCGGTGCGGCCCATACGACATTTATCGAAATCAACCCAGCACAAAGCAACATGCTACGTCAGAGCGCTGAGCAATTACGCCTTGAGGCTGCTGCTTATCAAGTCATCACTGGCACTGCTGAGCAAATATTGCGTCAAGAGCAGCTGACTGCGCGCCCCTTTGACATTGTATTTATCGATCCGCCTTATGCTCAAGATTTATGGCAGCCTATTTTGACTGCACTTATTACCAATACCTTAATAAATACTGAAACACTGATTTATTTAGAAGCTGATAAAGATTTGTCAGCACAGCTTAAGCAATTGGAAGCGTCGCTAAATGAGAATTTAGCCCCCCAATCAAACGTTACTCAGCAACCAATCGCTTTTGAATGCTTGAAACAAACCAAAGTCGGACAAGTTGTTGCTGGACTTTATCGTCTATCATCGTCATAATTGTCGGGTTAATGAAAGCCGTTAACGTATTTTATAAATGTTTAGAACCGCTAAAAACTGGCCGACGCTGCAGTTTAATGTATATAAGGCGAAAATAAACCCCAATGCAGCTTGCAAGCGTAGGCGCTACTGCTTATAATATGCAGTCTGTTTTTTGAGAGCCCCGTTCCCAGCTAAACTCTCAACGAATTCTAATTTTAAGGTTTTATCATGAAAACACTTAGTGCAAAACCAGCTGAAGTGACCCATGACTGGTATGTCGTAGATGCTGACGGCAAAACCCTTGGTCGCTTAGCCACTCAAATCGCAACTCGCTTACGTGGCAAGCACAAGCCTTCTTTTACTCCGCACGTTGATACTGGTGACTTTATTGTTGTCATCAATGCTGACAAAATCACGGTAACGGGTAAAAAAGCACAAGACAAAAAGTACTATCGTCACAGTGGCTACCCAGGTGGTATTAAAGAAACCAACTTCAATAAGTTGCTTGCACATAAGCCTGAAGATGTTCTACACAAAGCAGTTAAGGGTATGCTTCCAAAGGGCCCTCTTGGCTATGCGATGATCAAGAAGCTGAAACTTTATGCGGGTACTGATCATCCACATACTGCACAGCAACCTAAAGAACTAGACATCTAAGGATATACTTATGGAACGCAATTACGGAACTGGTCGCCGCAAGACGTCTACTGCTCGTGTATTTTTATCAAAAGGTACTGGTAGTATCGTTGTTAACGGTAAGCCACTTGACGAATACTTCAGCCGTGAAACTTCACGCATGGTTGTACGTCAGCCATTAGAACTACTAGACTCTGTTAACGCATATGACTTATATGTAACTGTTGCAGGCGGTGGTATTAGTGGTCAAGCTGGCGCAATCCGCCACGGCATCACACGTGCATTAATCGAAGCTGACGAAACTTTGAAGCCTGCCCTAAAAGCAGCTGGTTTTGTTACTCGTGATTCACGTCAAGTTGAACGTAAGAAACTGGGTCTACGTAAAGCACGTAAACGTCCACAGTTCTCAAAACGTTAATCAAAACTCTCTCTTATCTTTTTGCTGCTGTTGTCTTTTTCTCAGAGCTTCAGTAACAAAGTTAAATAAGAGTCTGGTTTTGCAAAACCTTATAAGCTGGTCACAGCTTATAAGGTTTTTTTATGCCTACTGATAGCGTGTTGATTATCTGATTGTCTTCATCAAACCAGCTTTGTTTTACGGTAATAATTAACATGAGCACCTTGTTTCGACACTGCAAAGTAGAGCGTCTGTAGAAATTCTAACTTGCAAAGCATTAAACGCTACCCCATCATATCAGTAACTTTTTATTATTAGCCATGATGCCTCAAACCGTGCTGCAGAAGGATATTATGAAAGCGCCAGAACAATTCGACCCTAGCAAGCCATCTGCCAATAGCAGCGTACCGCCTAGCATGAAACAGTCGGCTAAGTCGCCTGCTATACCTGCTGGCACGCCGACAATTACCCAAAATCATAAGCGTACAGCGCAAGCAGATAACAAGCCATTTCAGTGGCAGTTCTTATCACCAAAGAATTGGGGCATTTGGCTGTTATTTTTGATAATGCTACCCATGATATATCTGCCGTTACGTTGGCAGTTTTGGCTAGGTCGTAAGCTCGGTATGTTGATTTATAAAGTTGCTGGCTCACGTAGACGCGATACGCTAATCAATCTGAAGTTGGCTTTTCCAGAAAAGCCCGAAGCTGAACGTGAACTGATGGCCAAGCAAGTCTTTGTCAATCAAGGTATTGGTGTGTTTGAAACGTTATGCGCTTGGTTCAGGCCAGATATATTTACTAGAACTGTATCCATCTCAGGGTTACAGCATATTGTTAATGCGCAAAATGAGCAGCGACCAGTTATCCTGCTCGGTGCGCATTATACGATGCTAGATTTGGGTGGCCTATTATGTGCGCAGTTTTTCCCTGTAGATTGTATGTATCGTACGCAAAACAATCCTTTATTAGACTGGTTTATTTATAATGGTCGTACCAATATATTTGGTAAGCAAATCTCTAGTCGTGATATGCGTAGCCTAGTTACCTCTATCAAAGCAGGACACGTCATCTGGTATTCTCCTGACCAAGACTATGGCCTCAAGCAAGGTGTTATGGCACCATTCTTCGGTGTGCCCGCCGCGACTATCACTGCATCGCGTCGCATGGCAAAACTGGGCAGCAAAGCAAAGCCACCAGCTGTTATGGCACTTCATACTTATCGGCAGACACCTGATAATTTGCCGCGTGGTAAACGCCCCCATTATCATTTGACGATTACGCCAGAATTAGACAACTATCCAAGTAAAGATGAAGTCGCTGATGCCACTCGGGTCAATGAAGTTTTAGAAGGGCTCATTCGTATTGATCCCACTCAGTGGATGTGGTTCCATCGCCGCTTCAAACATGGCCCAAACGGTCGTACTGATATCTATAAGTAAATCTTTATTCCCAAAAATACTGGTGAAGTTTGCTATACTTTGCGGCTAATATTTTGCATTTTAGCTGTGCACTGATAATAATTTGATAAACAAAATAACGGATTTTCCATGAGCAATAACAGTACTCCTGACAATCAAACTTCTGATACTTCAACCGAAGCTAAGCGCATCCTGACTGGTATTAAACCAACTGGCATTCCACATTTAGGTAACTATGTTGGCGCTATTCGTCCAGCGATTGAGTCTATTCAAAATAGTGATCATGAAGCGTTTTTCTTTTTAGCAGACTACCATGGCATCATCGGCTGCTATGACCCTGCTATCATTCACGAATCGACGAGAGCCATTGCCGCTACGTGGATTGCTTGTGGTTTAGACCCTGAGCGTGTGACGTTCTATCGTCAGTCAGACGTGCCTGAAATTCCAGAACTTGCTTGGATTTTGAACTGCTCATGTGCCAAAGGTTTGATGAACCGCGCTCATGCCTATAAAGCAGCCGTTGATATCAATACAGAAAAAGCCGATGTCGATCCTGATCAAGGTGTCACCATGGGTCTGTTTGGTTATCCCGTGCTAATGGCGGCAGATATCTTGATGTTTAATGCGACCCATGTGCCTGTTGGGCGTGACCAAGTGCAGCATATCGAGATGGCGCGTGATATCGCAGGTACTTTTAATCATCGTTATAAGTCGCTTTTCACGCTACCGTCAGCAGTCGTTGATAACGATATACCGCTGCTTACTGGGCTTGATGGCCGCAAGATGAGTAAGAGCTATAGCAATACGATTCCCCTATTCGGTGAGCCAAATCCACAGGTTAGTCCTGAAAAACAAATGCATAAAGCCATCATGAAAATTGTGACTAACTCACAGCTACCTGATGAGCCAAAAGATCCTGATGATTCAGCTATCTTTGAGATTTATAAAGCATTTGCGACCGCTGAAGAGATTGCTGATATGCGTGCGCGTTATGCTGCTGGTATTGGCTGGGGTGACGCTAAGCAATCCTTATTTGACAAGATTAATGATGAAATCGCGCCATTCCGTGCACGTTACGAAGAGCTGATGGCCAATCCAAAAGAGCTAGAAGAAATCTTGCAGATGGGTGCAAATAAAGCCCGTCGCCATAGTCGTAAGCAACTAGACAAAGCTCGCCGTGCTATCGGTATCCGCCCGCTTGCTAAGCTTAAATAATCGTTGCTGGAATAGTCGTTTTACTGGCGCAATTTATTATCAAAGCGGGTGCTAAACGTGCAAACTGAACCAAACACCAAACAGGCGGCTTTGTCTAAAGCCGCCTTATCTGCTATGGCTGATTCAACCTCCGAACTTACAGACAATCAGAGCGAGCATGATGAGTCAGTCAACCATGATATGTCGCTACGTATCTATCAGACGCCTGTGCAGCACTTGCCAGAAGATCTATATGTACCGCCGCAAGCCTTTGCTATTTGGTTAGAGCAGTTTGCTGGTCCATTGGATTTTCTATTGTATTTGGTCAAAAAGAACAACGTCGATTTGACCCAAATGCCCATTTTGCCCATCACTGAGCAGTACTTAGCTTATATCAGTGAACTAGATACCGAACACTTTGAGTTAGCAGGTGATTATCTGCTAATGGCATCAACGCTCATCGCTATCAAAACCGAGTTGCTATTGCCTGCCCCTGATACTCCAACCGACGAGCGTGACCCAAAAGCAGAGCTAATCGAGCGCCTTGAAGAATACGCGCAAATCAAATTAGTCAGTCAGCGCTTAGACAATCTAGTACGTCTAGAGCACGATGTGTTTTTGGCAATGGTTAGTATGCCTGGTCAAGACGTTATGAATGCGGAACTGCCAAGCTACTCACCTAACTTGCTGATTGATAGCTTATTTAAAATGCAGCTACAGCCCGACTATCAAATGCACACGATCAAAGTTGATGCGGTACCCCTTGCCGATCGTATTGCCAGTATTAGCAGACAATTAAGTATAGATGGGGCGCGCTCCTTTTATGAGCTACTAGACAAGGCACAAGGTAAAATAGGCGTGGTCGTGAGTTTTGTCGCCGTACTTGAGCTTATAAAGCGGCAGTTAGTTGGTGTGGTCAATATTGAGACAGATAGCGGTATCGTCAACTCTGTTTCCAATAATTCTGATCAGACTAATATGAATAATGAATCCACAAATCTCACATTACAGTGGTTAGCCTAGTAGCCTCTAAGACTATCTCCTAGCCCATTCTCTATGAAAAAAACATTGAAATAAGAGCATACTTTAGATGGTAGATATTGAAGGCCCAAAGCAACATGACGAGACCCGAGACCCAATAACTATGACTACATCTCCATCAGCTGAAGCACAGCATGATTCTTTGGAAGAGATGAGTAAACGTATCGAGGTGCTGCTGCATGCATCGGAGGCACCGCTGACCGCTCACGCATTAAAGAAACATTTGTCATTATCTACTAAAGAATTAAAGCAGACTTTGGAAGTGCTGCAACAACGCTTAGATACAGGTGTGCTTAGGCTACATGAGACCGCCAGCGGTTATCGTTTACAGATATCTGATGACTATAGCAGTCTAATTCAGCGTATTTTTCCGCAGCGTCAGGAACGCCTGAGCCAAGCCCTACTTGAAACCCTAAGTGTTATTGCCTATAAACAACCTGTGACACGCAGTGATATCGAGCATGTGCGCGGAGTAACATTATCGAGCAATATACTGCGCCAGTTGTTTGATAAAGGATGGATTGTAGAGAAAGGCTTTAAAGATACTTTAGGCCGTCCTGCATTGCTTCATACTACTGCGCAGTTTTTAGATGCCTTTGGATTAAGCCATTTAGATGAATTACCACCTATGCCAGATATGGAAACCATACGAGCCATGTCTTAAATTTTCTGCTGAACAAACTATAGTTACTCACATAAAAAAGGACAGACCTCATAGGATCTGTCCTTTTTATTATGTTGCTAATTTTGAACTGATATCAAAACCTAGCAATATCTATGTTAATTACTGATTAATCACATCAACACCCTTTGGCGGTGTAAATTTAAACTGACTACTACCAATACTTGGGTTCATCTTAATACCGCTAAACTTAATAGAGGTTGTCTGTCCCAAAGTATCATTTAATACCATCATGACAGGTTTGCCACCACTAAAGCTTATTGAAAGACTTTTAAAACTTGCACTGTCTGACTTAGGATAGAGCACATAGTAGTTTTTGTTGTCATATGGCTGAGTGATTTTAAAGTTTTGATCAATCTTGCTTGGATCACCTGATAGTAGCAAGGCTGGTGTATTACCTACTTGACTGTCAACATTCTGCTTAGTCGCTTGCTCTAAATCCTTGTCATAAACCCACATAGAGTTACCATTAGCAACGATCAGCTGCTCTGATGGTGACTTGGTTTCCCAGCGGAAATTATTTGGACGTTGGACACTCATAGAGCCTTTAAACGTACCACTGCTCGCACCTTTAGTCGTTTGACTAAAATTAGCCGTCATACTCTTGGTATTGGTCAGCAATTTATTCAAACGTTTAGCTGCTGTTAGGTTATCAGCAGGAGCTGCTGTAGCCGTTTGAGTCAATGCCATCATTGGCGCTGCGATACCTATCGATGTCATTAATACACCTGCTAAAGCACCACTCATCATTTTTTGTTTGGTTGATTTTTTCGTAGATAAGTTCATCATAAATCCTCTCTAAAAAAGCATAATCGCTTTAAAGTTGTCGCTAAAAATAAAATATTCTATTGAAATTTTTGTTTTCTATAAATACTGATTTTACAAAGTTAAAACTGGTAACCATCAGCAATGGCAACAGTGTGCCAGTTTTTTTATTACGCGCCTAGTCATGATTTGCAATCTTTACTACGGCTGCCATACACGCTTGTAACCAATACAGTTACACGGTAAAAGTTTGCATGTAGCATCGTTAGTTGGCGAAACCGAGGTAATGAATACAGCTAAACCTTTAAGTAGGTAAGTTAACAGTATAAAAGAGCAAGAAATATGTCTGCTACAACTGAATGCTCATCTCAATTTTGGTAAGCAATTTCATTATTATGACTAATGGTTTCCTTGAAAGATGACGTGCTTTCTGCCTTCCATCATTAATAATGCATAAATTAATAGATAAAAATTTGCTAGAAATCCTAAAGAAATAGCTATGATGATGAAAGTTTCAGTTCCCTCTAAATAACTTCTCATTACTTTAGAGTTACCCGCTGAAGTAAAACCAAAAAACCAAACCCAGCCTAAGTTGATAGCGATAAGTAGCGATGCAGTTATAAAGATAGATCTTTTGGGATTTTCTCCCACTTCATGATTCAACTTATTTGAATTTCTTGCAGCTAATTTGAATTCTCTGACAATCTCGAATGACAATCCTTTAAAAAAATAAGCAGCTGTTATAACAATAAAAATCATTATGAAGTACAAGACTGTAAGGTCATTCAAAAGTCTTATTCTACCCGAGGCTAGCTCCATGGATTGAGCGAAGGGTGTTATTCCGGCAAAATCCGAGAAATAATTCCCAAACATTAACGGTGTAAAAAACACGAGCCCGAATCCATAAAGATAGATATATTTAAAAGGTGATAAGTCATTAAGGATATTTAGCATGGTCTTATGAGAAATATAGTGCTGTTTTTTCATTTTTCCTTCAAATCTATCCACGATTTCATTTATTATCTCATCAAACCTTTTATTCAAACTATCCGTCTTTCATAAAAAGATACTAGTTGAGATTGTTGAAATAGTATATTTTAAGAACCAGCGTTGAGTGTTATTGTTCAAAATACCATTCCCTAATTCTTATCATTATCTTACGATACCCTACAAACGTAAAAAGCCCCTACTACCATAAGGCAGTAAGGGCTTTTTTAATTATCTGACCATTCTATTCAAAGAATCAAACGATCTAAATAGATAATTATGCGTTTTCAACCGTAACATAACGACGGTTAAATTTACCTTTGGTCGCAAACTTTACAACACCGTCATTCAGTGCAAATAAAGTATGGTCACGACCCATGCCAACGCCTTCGCCTGCGTGGAATTCTGTACCACGTTGACGAACGATGATGTTACCAGCTGTGATAGCTTGGCCACCAAAGATTTTTACGCCTAGCATTTTTGGGTTTGAATCACGACCGTTACGGCTCGAACCGGCAGCTTTTTTATGTGCCATGAGAAAATCTCCTTGTTAATTTGACTTATCGCTGATGCGATAACTCTTAAGCATTTAGTGCGCTATTTAGCAATAATTGCTAAATGGATAATTAGGCATTAATCGCTTTGATTTTTAACAAGGTATACCATTGGCGGTGACCTTGTTCTTTGTGATAATGCTTACGACGGTTGTGCTTGATGATACGGATTTTTTCGCCGCGACCATGCTCAACAACTTCAACTTCTACGCTAGCGCCGTCAACAACAGGCTGACCGATTTTGACGTTATCGCCGTCAACAACCATCAACACGTCTTCAAATTTGATTGTTTCGCCTTTTTCTGCTTTTAGTAGTTCAACTTTAAGCAATTCATCGACGACTACACGGTGCTGTTTACCACCAGTTTTGATTACTGCGTACATTGTATGACTCCGTTTAACCCGTGTGCCGTGGCTGATGTTATATCAACGCTTTTACGACGAACACGACAGGGAAAAATTAAAGGCAAGATTTTACGGCTTTTTGCTCATAAAAGCAAGCCGCGCCTCTTGTTTTTGCAAGGTGGTTACACTAATGACCATCTCTCGTTTTGCTATAACTGCTGCTCATCAAAGAAAGTCAATAAATGACAATACGAATATAAACATGAGGAATAGTAATGATAAGTGATAGATTAAGCCCAACAGCGGCCATTATAACTTATGCAATCAGTTACTTACAGCCTTTTATGAATCATTTATGTGACCAATAAGCTTAAAACGCGCTAGAAAATATATCTGTACAACATAAGACATTTCTTATCGTTTTTATTCTATTCAATAGGCATAGTAAGCCCTGTATATCATATGCTTGACCTACTTGTGCTATATACTTTAACCAACAATTTAAGCAGATAGCTATGCTATCATAAGCGAAATAATACCTTACCTATAGATAAATGAAGTCAAGGTTATAAAAACTCTCTTTACTCTTATTAATATGACTATTTATTATGACTATTACCTCTTTAAGTAACACCGATTCCATTCCGCAATCAACCCCTAGCTATGCTGATATTCAAAGTATCGTGGCCAATGATTTTGAGGTGATGGACAAGCAAGTATTTGGTAGTCTCAACTCAAAAGTACAGCTCGTTATGAGCGTCTCGCAACACGTGATCAATGCTGGCGGCAAACGTATGCGTCCGTTGATTACCTTGCTTTGCGCACGTATGTTCGATGACAATCCATCAGAAAAGGCCATGCATCTAGCTGCTATCACGGAAATGTTACATACCGCTACCCTAGTCCATGATGATGTCATTGATGAGTCAGGGCAACGCCGTGGAAAACCGACGGCAAATGCAACGTGGGACAACGCCACTGCCGTATTGGTCGGTGACTATTTGATTGCTCGTGCTTTTAATCTCTTGGTTGGCTTTCAGAGCCTGCCATTGTTGCAAGTGTTCTCCGATGGGACTTGTGACATTGCCGAAGGCGAAGTGTTACAGCTACAGCACCAGCATAACCCTGCCGCGACAGAAGAAGATTACTTATGCATTATCGATGGCAAAACATCACGCCTTTTCATGATGGCGACCCAAGGTGCTGCTATCTTGCAAGACAAGACAGAATATATGACGGCATTGGGCAATTTCGGACAGCATTTTGGTAATGCTTTCCAAATTATCGATGATGTGCTCGACTATAGTGGCGACAGTGAAGTGATGGGCAAAAACTTAGGCGATGATCTTGCTGAAGGCAAACCTACCCTACCGACTATCAAAGCACTCGAGCTACTCAAAGACAGCGACACTGAAGGCTATGAGCAGTTACGTATTGCCGTTCAGACAGGTAAGACACCAAACGCTGAACAGCTTATTGAATTGGTACGTAGTTCTGGCTCATTGGCTTATTGTAAGCAGCGCGCTCTAGAAGAAACTAAACTGGCACAAGATGCACTGAGTACGCTACCAGACAACCGTTATCGTACAGGCTTATATCAATTGACTGAACTCGCTAGCGCCCGATTAGTATAATTAACGCTGAGTCGTCTGTGTTATTAACTAATTAAGACGACTCTTTTTTTTGACAGAATTTTTTAGCATGGCTTTTTAGCAAACTCCTTCAGCAATTGATGAATAAGAAGCTCATAAATTAAGAAGTACCTTCTCAAAAACTATAGTCAAGCCCACCTAAAAATGTTATAAATTAATTATCAAACCCAATTGTTATTATAAAGACCATGACTTACTCACTAGATTTTCGTAAACAAGTTCTTAAAAGTATAGATGATGGTATGACCTTTGCCGAGGCAGCTGAGTTCTATAATCTTAGCCCAACCACTATACAGAACTGGAAGAGACGTGTTCATAGTAAAACAACCAGGCAAACCAAACCCTATAAAATACCAGATGACGCGCTACTTAATGATGTTAAAGAACATCCCGATGATTACCAGTATGAGCGAGCGCGTCGTCTAAACTGTAGTAAAACAGGCATTTATCATGCCCTAAAGCGACTTGGCATCAGTCAAAAAAAAGACCTTAGAACACCCAAAAG
>NZ_CAJHBS010000020.1 GCF_904846705.1 Psychrobacter sp. Pi2-52 | reverse complement strand
GTGTCAACCCGTTTTATTAATGTTTTTGAACTTATTTTAGTAAGATAAAGAAATCTGTATTTCTTTCAATGGGTTATAAAATTGAGGTTGTTTATTTTCTTAAATACTAGTGTGCAATATTATTTAGCTCATCAATTTTTAATGAAGATGAGCTTATTTGTTCCTCATAACTGGACTTATTCATCCTGTCATTCTTGAGTATTTTCCTTAAACAAATTATCTCTTATATTTTTGAATGTTGATATTCATATAATTACCACTATATAGGAGCTAAGTTATTCGGGGTTATATGACGCTTTCAATATATTGTCTTATATAGTGCAGTATCTGATACTACCTTTATCATAAGATATGGCTCTTATATTAGTCGTCGCGCAATCCCTTGATATCTAGTGTTGAGAGACGGTTTTTGCTATAATAGGTATTTTGCTGCATTACTTATATATGTTGGCTGTTATATTACTTCTATAGCGAAATGCGTTTTGCTGCAATGCTATTGATTAACTGGCTTTAGGCCTTACATTGGTCCTAGCATATATAGCCATAGTAAGACTCTAGGTAATGCGTCCCTCTCACAACATATCACGATGATTAGATATAATTGATGTGGTCTCACGGTTATATGATTGATGGTTGCAATCATCACTGCCAACGGACCCAATAATAGGCGAATAGATTATGGTAGCGATTACTTTACCCGATGGTAGTGTAAAAGACTTTGAAGGTCATACAACAGTCATGGAAGTGGCGCAAAGTATTGGGACAGGACTCGCTAAAGCGACAGTTGCTGGACGTGTAAATGGTCATCTAGTAGATGCACATGATCCTATTGTTGCTGATGCCAATGTTGAAATCGTAACGCCAAAAGATGACGACGGTGTCGATATTATCCGTCACTCATGTGCTCACCTATTAGGTCATGCGGTTAAGCAGCTCTACCCTGATGTGAAGATGGTCATTGGTCCTGTCATTGATGATGGTTTTTATTACGATATTTTTAGTGAAACGCCATTTACGCCTGAGCATATGGAAGCGATTGAAAAACGCATGATGGAGCTGATCAAGCAAGATTATGACGTTATCAAAAAAATGACACCACGTGCTGAAGCGATTGAGATATTTGAATCACGTAACGAAGACTATAAGTTAAAGCTTATTAATGATATGCCAGGTGAAGAAGCGTTTGGCTTGTATCATCATCAAGAATACGTCGATATGTGCCGTGGCCCCCATGTGCCAAACACGCGCTTTTTGAAAGTATTTAAACTGACAAAAATGTCAGGTGCTTATTGGCGCGGCGATGCGAAAAATGAGCAGTTACAGCGTATCTATGGTACTGCGTGGGCTGATAAGAAACAGTTAAAAGCTTATATCCAGCGTATTGAAGAAGCAGAAAAACGTGACCATCGTAAAATCGGTAAAGCGCTGAACCTATTTCATATGCAAGAGCAAGCGCCAGGTATGGTGTTCTGGCACGCCAATGGCTGGACGATTTATCAAGTACTTGAGCAATATATGCGTAAAGTACAGTACGATAATGGCTACGAAGAGATTAAAACACCTCAAATCGTTGATCGTAGTTTGTGGGAGCGTTCAGGACATTGGGGCAACTATGCAACCAACATGTTCACGACTGCTAGTGAAAACCGTGATTATGCGGTAAAACCGATGAACTGCCCTTGTCACGTGCAAGTGTTCAATCAAGGCTTAAAATCTTACCGTGATCTACCATTACGTATGGCTGAATTTGGTTCTTGCCATCGCAATGAGCCATCAGGATCATTACATGGTCTGATGCGTGTACGTGGTTTTACGCAAGATGATGCGCATATTTTCTGTACGCAAGCACAGATTCAACAAGAAGTTGCTGACTTTATTAAGCTAACGCTCGCTGTCTATGAAGATTTTGGTTTTGATAATATCATCATGAAGCTCTCTACCCGTCCTGAAAAACGTGTCGGTAGTGATGAGTCTTGGGATTTTGCAGAAAAGGCTCTTGCAGATGCGCTAGATAGCTCTGGGCTAGATTGGGATTACTTGCCTGGTGAAGGTGCATTCTATGGTCCAAAGATTGAGTTCAGTCTAAAAGACTCGTTAGGACGTATTTGGCAGTGCGGTACCATCCAGGTTGATCCAAACATGCCTGAACGTCTCGATGCTGAGTTCGTTAATGAACAAAACGATCGCGAAGTTCCTATTATGTTGCACCGTGCAATCTTAGGTTCATTCGAGCGTTTTATCGGTATATTGATTGAGAACTATGCAGGTTGGATGCCAGTATGGCTAGCACCGCAGCAAGTTGTGGTCATGAATATCACTGATAAACAAGCTGATGCTTGTGAAAACGTAGTTAGCGAGCTCAAAAACGCAGGTTTGCGTGCTATTAGCGACTTGCGTAACGAAAAGATTGGATTTAAGATACGAGAGAAAACATTAGAACGTATTCCCTATATGCTAGTATTAGGGGATAAAGAAGTCGAATCGGGCAGTGTCAACGTCCGAACTCGCGAAGGTGAGAACCTTGGCGTGATGAGTGTTTCTGAATTTATTACATTAGTACAGACCGCTGTCAGTAAAAAAGGCCGACAGACCCCAAAAACAGATGAGGAGTAATACCTATTAAACAGTCCAACCGTTTGAACATCAACGAAGATATCAATGTCAAAGAAGTCCGTCTCGTTAAAGAAGATGGCGAGCAAATGGGCGTGGTTGATATCGCAACCGCGATGAAAGCGGCACGTGATGAAAATCTAGATTTGGTTGAATTAGTTCCTGAAGCTAAGCCGCCAGTATGTAAGATCATGGATTATAAGCATTTCCTCTATGATCAAAAGCAAAAGGCTAAAGAAGCTAAGAAGAACCAAAAGCAGACTCAGCTTAAAGAGATGAAGCTACGTCCTAGTACCGAAGAGGCCGATTATCAGGTTAAACTGAGAAAAATCGTGAGCTTCTTGGAAGATCAAGACAAAGTTAAAATTAGCATCCGTTTCCGCGGACGTGAAATGGCGCACCAAGATATCGGTCGCAAACAACTTGATCGTATCATTGAAGATACTGCTGATATCTCAAACGTCGAACAGTACCCTAAGATGGAAGGTCGTCAGATGGGTATGCTGCTTGGACCCACTAAGAAAAAGTAATCTGTCTATTGGATTGCTTTGAGTGGTGGCTGTTAGTCTATATAGCTATTTATAACTCTAACCATCAATATGCTGCGGGATATTGATGGTTTTTTATTATCTAAGTTCAAAAACGACAGTAATGGACATTTCTGTACTGAACATAATAGCCTAGCATCATTGACTGACGCTACTTTACAAAATCCATCTTCTCAACTTTCTGATTACACGGTAATCTAAAGGTCTAGTTATATTTACTAGTCAGTATTTAGCAGTAACTAATGATCATTTAATAAAAGTTAGTACGAGCTAAAGACAAATCTATAAGTGTGTAAAAGCTAAGTGTATAAATAAAAACAATGTATACCACGACTGTCAGAGTCGTTGACAAAAAACACTTCCCTTCTCCGATATCAGAGGATATTTCATGCAAGAATTGACGCCACCAGAAAACGCTACAACTCCCAGTATCTCTCTAACAGCACCTGAACCTGTCAAAGAAATACAGAAAAGTGAAGCAGATCAGATGGTCAAATTGGATGAAAGCCAAATTCCTGAGCTCGATGCCAAGGTTGATGCTTTTGTTGATCATGTGCTGACCAACTCTGTGCATAGCGATGAATTTCGACAGAACGTCCAGTCTATTCATAATCTAGGTACCAAAGAGATTCGTGAGTCTGCACAAGTATCCAACCGAATGTTAGATTTGCCCGCAAAAAGTTTGAATGACAGCTTATTTGATAACTCTCCTATCGCTAAATCATTGACGGAACTACGCGGTATCGTCGAAGACTTAGATCCGAGCAAAAAGGAGCTGACCAGCTCACGCAAGTTGTTCGGTCTCATTCCGTTCGGCAATAAAGTACAAGATTATTTCCGTCAGTATGAGTCAGCGCAGTCGCACATCAATGCCGTTGTGACTAGTCTCTACAATGGTAAAGACGAATTGCTCAAAGACAATGCGATGATTGAGCAAGAAAAAGTCAATATGTGGGAGCTGATGCAGTCTATTCGCCAGTATGTCTATGTTGGCAAAAAAATTGATGAGCAACTTGAACAAAAGGTCTATGCGATAGAAGCAACAGATCCTGAAAAAGCGCGCATCATTAAAGAAGAAATGTTGTTTTATGTCCGTCAAAAAAACACTGACTTTTTAACCCAGTTGGCAGTGAATGTACAAGGCTATTTGGCGCTTGATACTATTCGCCGTAATAACTTAGAGCTAATTAAAGGTGTCGATCGTGCAACCACAACTACTGTGTCTGCATTACGCACGGCTGTTGTCGTTGCTCAAGCAATGACCAATCAAAAATTGGTACTAGATCAAATTACTGCGTTGAACAAAACCACCAGTAGTTTAATTGAATCAACCTCAGGGATGCTCAAGCGTCAGTCAGGTGAAATCCATGAGCAGGCGACCAGCAGTAGCATTGAGCTTGATAAACTGCAAAATGCCTTCAATAATGTCTATGACACTATGGATATGATTAGCAATTACAAAATTGAAGCGCTAGAGAATATGAAGCAAACGGTCAATACACTGACCACGGAAGTAGATAAAGCACAAAAATACTTGGATAAATCAAATCAGACTACGGTATTAGAAGTCTCAAAAGAGTTGGATAGTAAAAAGATCACTAACCAATCGAGCAATGTCGATATTGATATTTGATTTATCCTTATAGCGGTCGTTAAAAAACTGACCGCTTCCTGCTACCAAATACACATAAGACAATTGACGCAAGATATTGCAACGTCGTTCGTGTTAAGATAGCCACTATTAATAATTTTAAAAATAGATACGGTAATTTATGAGTTGGAATGATCCAAACGCCTCAAGTGAGGCAAAAAAGTATGACAACCCGATTCCTAGTCGTGAGCTGATACTCAGCACGATTAATGAGCATGGGGAAGTCACGCATCAACAATTGGCAAAAGTCTTTAACATTGATGACCCTGATCAGTTTGATGCTTTGGGCAATCGCCTAAAGGCAATGGCGCGTGACGGCCAAGTAAACCGTGATGGTCGTCCTTATCGCTATCGCACGGTGACTAAGCAAGATATCGTCTCAGGTACAGTTTCTGCACATCCAAAAGGTTTTGGGTTTGTAGTGCTAAGTGATATGCCAGATTTGTTTTTGCATGAAAAACAAATGCGCTGGGTATTTAATGGCGATACAGTAGCAGCTGTCGGCACTTCGACTGACAATCGTGGACGTACCGAAGGGCGTATCGTCGATGTTGTCGAACGTCGTCAAAACAACTTTATCGGTACACTTGCTCGTGATGAAGACGGCTATTGTGTTGAGCTTGGTAGCCCGAACAATCATCAACCGATTACGGTTACTGATGACAATGTTCAGGCGCTAAATATTAAGCAAGGCGCTCCTGTCAAAGTCGATATCATTGACTGGCCAAACCAGCATGAATTTGCCACTGGAAAAATCACTGAAGTGCTGTCTGACGATAATGATCGTGAATTGATTATTGAGACTACCCTGCTCAACTATGATATTCCATCAGATTTTAGCGAAGCTGCGCTTAAGCAAGCCGACGACTATCAAGAGCCAACTGAAAAAGATATAAAAGGTCGTACAGATATACGTCATCTACCGCTTGTCACTATCGATGGCGAAGATGCTCGTGACTTTGACGATGCTGTATTTGCTGAAAAGCGCTCTGGTGGTAACTACCGTGTCGTGGTTGCGATTGCGGATGTCAGCTATTATGTGACACCGAATTCACCACTTGACCAAGATGCTTATGAGCGTGGTACTTCAGTATACTTCCCGCATCGTGTGATTCCGATGTTGCCTGAAGTATTATCTAACGGTCTATGTTCATTGAACCCTAATCTAGATCGCTTATGTATGGTTGCTGATATCAAGATATCGCGCGCCGGTAAAGTGACTGGATATGAGTTCTATCCGTCCGTGATGCACTCACAAGCCCGTCTAACTTATAATCAAGTAAATGATTATCTTGTGAACCCGAATGATAAGAGATTACCTAAATCATTAACGGGTAATAAAGACGTTAAAAAATCTGTTGATACCTTACATCAGCTGTATGAGCTACTGCTTAAAAAGCGTGAAGAACGTCATGCAATGGAATTTGAAACGGTTGAAACGTATATTAAGTTCAACGAGAAAGGCGGAATCGAAGCGATTTTACCGCGCACTCGTGGCGACTCTCAGAAGCTAATCGAAGAATGTATGCTGCTTGCCAATACTTGTGCGGCAAACTTTGCGCTTAAGCATGAGTTACCAGTCTTATATCGTAACCATGATAAGCCTGATAATGAGAAGTCGATGCGTATTCATGAATATGCGAAAAACTTTGGCTTACCATTTCCAGAAGAGAACCCGACTCAAGCGGACTATCAGCGCATTATTGAAGCGACTAAAGATAGACCAGATGCCATCAGTATTCATAGCATGCTACTGCGTTCAATGATGCAAGCAAACTATGCACCTGACAATATTGGTCACTTTGGCTTAGCATATGACGAATATAGCCACTTTACCTCGCCGATTCGCCGTTATCCAGATCTAATGCTGCATCGCGCGATTAAGGCAAAAGTCACTAATAGCCAACAACCTGTTATGGACTTTTCTCTTGAAGGTGCTGGTACACAAACGTCAGATACAGAACGCCGTGCAGAAAAAGCATCACGTTATGTAGAGTCTTGGCTTAAGTGTCATTATATGACCGATCATGTCGGTGAAGAGTTCGAAGGCGTTGTAACTACGGTTACTAGCTTTGGTCTATTCGTCACATTGACTGACTTATATATCGATGGTTTGGTTCATATCTCCAACGTTGGCGATGACTTCTTTGTCTACAATGAACAGCAACAGCAGCTTATCGGTAAAGATAAAGGCACGCTATTTGGACTGGGCGATTCGGTTAAAGTGAAGGTTGCGGGTGTCAATATGGATCTGCTACAGATTGATTTTGATTTGAAGGCTAAATTACAATCTAGTGCAATGAACCAAAGTAAAAAAGGTCAACCGAAGAAAGAGCAGCCTAAGAAAGCCCCAGCGAAAAGAAGCAGCAACCGCAGAGGCGCTGCCAAAAAAAGCTAAGCTTAGACTGATACTTAAATACTGATGTTGTAATACAATAAAAAAGGCTAACGCGATTGTTAGCCTTTTTTATGCTGTGTACTTTTGAGTTATAGATGATATAGCTATTTATTGTGCCTATTGCGCATCGTCCAATTGGTCTACACGGTCTTGCTCTGCTTGCTGCGCTTGGTCAATTTTACTGGTCGCACTATCTACGATAGCTTTCGGCTGTTGACTAAGTGGCTGGCTAGTAATATCTGTATTAGAGGTAGCTACTGTAGAGTCAGGCTGTTCAGCCGCTACACTACTGGTTGCAATCTCTCTATTTTGTTCGCGACTATTGCCATTGATAATGTTAAAGCCGAGTAATGCCACAATACCAATTACTGCAAAGATAATGACGTGTTTCATTTTCATAAAAAGCCCCGTATTTGGATAACCACCAAATATAGATTCTGTTGCACTTTTTATGCCTAAACCTTATTTAACATCTAATACCTATTCTTGCGGACTATTATTATTCAATAAATCCGTCTCATCTGAGCTTTGAGCAATCTCTTGCTCGACCTTTTCCATCAGCTTATCGTCAGGACGGGCGTCGAGAACCTCATTAGCACTGCGACCTTGTAAAATGGTCTTGGCTCGAGCCTTGGCTTGTTTTTTATTTTGGTCATCCATATGACTCTCGCTGACCTGATTTGTTTCAGTAGGTTTGGGGATAGTCGGCGTAATCGTCATATCAGATTGAATATTATTAGCATTGCTGACACTGCTTTGCATGTGCTCAAAGGCTTTTTCTAACTTGTTGTTAAAGCGTAGACGATAAATAGGCTCAGGTAAGCTAAAGCCTGTATCTTCTAGTGCATGCTTGGTCTCACGAATGGCGATACTGCGTGCTTTGGCAAAGTCAGTCTCTGATTGATCTACCCAAACCTGAAATTCCAAAACAATATTAGAATCACCCACATTGGTAATGACTGCAATCGCTTTAGGCTCGTCCAAGACAAACGCTAGTGTATGTATCGCATCCAATCCGACTTTGATTGCTGCTAAAGGATCATCATTGGCATCAACGCCTAGCTCAAAGGTGAATCGGCGCTCAGGATTTTTGGTGTAATTTAGAATTGTACCTTTAAAGACTTCAGCATTAGGAATACGTAGCTGATTACCATCTAATGTCATCAGTATTGTCGCACGTGAGGTCAAGCGAACCACGATACCCTCTTGCCCATTAATCACGATATGATCACGGGCACGAAAAGGTTGGCGAATGCTCAGCATTAGTGAAGCGATATAATTTTCAATGGTATCTTTGACTGCGAAACCAACCGCAATACCAATGACACCTGCCCCACCAAGCAATGTGCCTAAAATAGTCTCTGCACCTATTAGACTTAGTCCTAGAATCAGACCAAAGATAACAAAGATGACTTTGACCGTTTGCGACAGTAGCTCAGCGACAAATGGATTGGGTGTTAGACGTTGCCACATCCTTTTGCGATTAGATAACCAACTGCCAAACCATGCTACCAAGGCAAATATAACGATGCCGACCAATAGTAGTGGTAGCGCCTTCACTAGATTGGTCACCTGCGCTTTTAGACCTTGATAGACCGTTGAGACATTCTCTTGAACATCTAGCGTGCGGTTAATTCTGTCTTCTACAGTGACGACATCTGTTAGTCGGTTGGTTAAGTTAATCGCTTGCTGTGCTTTTTTTTCGTTGGCTGTTTCTCCCGTTAGGGTAACGACCCCTTGGGTGACACTAATATTGACGGCTTGTAAGCCTTCGATTTCAGAGAAAATACCGCTGATACGTTGACGAATATCGTTGTCTTTTTGCGGTGTTGGTGTGGTCTCGATTTGAGCATTATTAGTGCTTTCGCCACTGATTACTGGCGGTGGAGCAGGCGTTGGCAATGAGCTAGCAGGTTCTGTGGTATCACCTATTAATGTCTCATTTCCTGATATAGCAGAATCATCGTTAGATACGCTTTCCTCTGTTGTCTCTATACCTTCGGTCGTCTCTACGCCTAATGCTGCTGAGATACTAGAAATTTCTTCACTGGCAGCATGCGCTGAGAACGCAAAAAGGATGCTTAGTAGCAACACCATTTGACCCCACGCTTTTATAGAACTGCGTATTATTGGACGGTCAATGTAAGTGGCCATAAGCATCCTTTATTTTTTACGGATTTTTCTCGCTTAGCTAGTTGTTAAGAATTAGCTGTCTGGCTTTATTTAGCTATCTAAGTAAAGCTGCGCTTCGCTCAAGTTCAACGTGCCTTCATAGATAGCGCGACCGGTAATGATACCTTCGATACAATCACCATAAGGCTTCAACAGCTCGATATCTTTCATATCGGTAACGCCACCTGATGCAATCACAGGTAGTCCGCCTTCACGCGCCAAATTAACAGTTTGTTCAACATTAACGCCTTGCATCATGCCATCACGGGCGATATCAGTATAAACGATTGATGACACGCCGACGTCTGCAAAGCGCTTAGCAAGCTCGGTCGCTTTGGTATCTGTCACGTTTGCCCAGCCATGAGTAGCTACCATACCGTCTTTGGCATCGATACCGACGATGATATGCCCTGCAAATTCGCGACAAGCTTCAGCGACAAAATCAGGATCTTCAACAGCTTTCGTACCGATAATGATATACGTCAAACCTGCGGTAATATACTGCTCAATGGTGTTCATGTTGCGTACACCGCCGCCCAGCTGAATAGGCAGGTTTGGGTAGGCTTTGGTGATATCATTGACCACTTGTCTATGTACTGGCACGCCATCAAAAGCACCATTCAAATCAACCAGATGTAAGCGACGCGCGCCTTCATCTACCCAACGTGCTGCCATAGCAACTGGGTCATCAGAGAATACCGTATCATCTTCCATACGGCCTTGTTTTAAACGTACACACTTACCATCTTTTAAATCAATAGCCGGGATAATGACAGGCACAGCACACATATAGCATTCCTTATAAAGCACAAGATTGGCAATAAATTTAGTAAATTAAAATTTTGAGAATGAAACGTTATTGAAGAATCAAATAACGATAGAAAACGCAGCTTAAAAGTAGCATAAATTATGGACAGATCGAAAACCAAGATATTGCTAAGTTAGCAATCTGTTTGAATACAAATAAGAAAGACAGAAACTAGACAATCATAACCATAAGTTTTAGTACGTAGAATCACTACCAACAATCGTTAAATTCTATTACTGACTGGCAATTTTAGGTCAATTTAGCGTATAATCCTAGGTAAATTTTTATTTGTTTCTATGTGATAGTAACCATGTGTTACGCTTTTTGTTGAGTTGTTACGACTCACTAATACAGGATGGATCGAGCAATCGCTCAATATGCCAATAAAATATTGGCTAAGAAATTGCTAAAAAGGACTATCTGAAAAAATCTCAACCAATAGTCTCTAAACCATCGATTCTGCGGTATTTAACCTTAATTAGATGTCTTGCAAGTCCCTATCACTAGCTAACTATATTAAAACCGTTACGATTAAAACTATAGCAGCTTATAATAAGCGAGGTTTGCTTATCAGTTGCTTAGCTAGTTTGTCTTTTAACCAGTATATCATCTACCTTAATAGATCGTTATTTGGCCACACTCTTATTCTATCGAATATCTTTAAACGATATTAGTGAACGAGAGAGGGTCAAACATACTGGTGTTACAAGTTTTAAATTTCAATGAAACGTGTGATAAAACCTTTTGTATTTAAACCAGTCCCTTTTAGCCATGTGCTGTAGTGATTGATTTCGATGAAACGGTTTTAGCATACACCTTGGTAGCCAGTCGCCACTTTGGTAATTCGAATAAGACATTAACGTGTTGTTAAGGAGTCTAAGGTCAGCGTTAATACTCTTACTAGTAGTTATGATCATGTATTGTCTTCACAGAGCTTTCATCCCTATTTCACTATAAAGGAAATAGACGATTGAAGGCTTTGTTGAGTGATACAAACGTTCATGCTACCGATATACCAAACAGGACGTCTGGTATCGTTTTAGACTATGGACTAAGTTTTCGCTTATGATTACCATCAAAAAAGGTTTGGATTTGCCCATCACTGGTGAACCCTCCCGCGAGATATCTGAGCACCAACCGACACATGTAGCACTTGTTGGCTATGATTATGTGGGTATGAAACCCACTATGAATGTCAAAGAAGGTGACATTGTAGCCAAAGGTCAGCCCGTTTATGAAGACAAAAAACGTGTTGGCGTGATCTACACTGCCCCTGCTGCCGGTAAGGTCGTCGCTGTTAAACGTGGCGAACGTCGAGTGTTTGAGAGTCTTGTGATTGCGGTCGACCCAAATGGTGAAGAAGTAGACTTTGAGCGCTATGACTCACAGCAGCTTGCTGACCTAGACTCTGAAGTCGTTGAAACCCAACTGATTGCCTCTGGCGAATGGACGGCGTTCCGTACGCGTCCTTATAGCCGCGCACCCGAAATCGGCGCTCGTCCACATGCTATCTTTGTCACAGCAATGGATACCAATCCACTTGCCTTTGACCCGATGCTTGTGATCAATGAGCAGCTACAAGCGTTCAATGATGGACTTGCAGTATTATCTACGCTTAGTCCAAAGACCTTTGTCTGCCATCACGGCGATACCCAACTGACGCCAGTTGCAAAAACTGCAGCGAATAACGTCACTGAGTATCATGGTTTTGCTGGTAAGCATCCAGCTGGTCTTGCTGGTACGCATATTCATTTCTTGCACCCTATTAGCCGCGGTGTGACCGTATGGACGATTGGTTATCAAGACGTGATTGCCATCGGTAAATTGTTTACGACAGGTCGTCTATATACGCGCCGCATGGTGAGTTTAGCAGGTCCTGCGGTCACTAACCCGCATTTGGTTATGACTGAACGCGGTGCTGATATCACTGCATTGACCAAAGGTAAGCTGGCTGCTGGCGAGAACCGTATCATTTCAGGTTCAGTATTGTCTGGTCGCAAAGTGTTTGAAAATATCGCCTATCTGGGTCGTTTTCACAATCAGATCAGTGTATTGACTGAAGGCCGTGAGCGTCCTGCGTTCCATTTCTTTACTCCAGGTAAAAACCGCTTCTCAAAACTGCCTATCTACATTTCGCAGTTCTTTGGTGGCAAAAAGTACGACTTTACTACGACAAGTAACGGCTCACCACGAGCGATGGTACCAATCGGTGTCTACGAAGAAGTAATGCCACAAGATTACCTACCAACTCAGTTACTACGTGCATTGATCGTCGAAGACATCATTAGCGCCGTAGATTTGGGTGTGCTTGAACTGGACGAAGAAGATTTGGCACTATGCACCTTTGTATCTCCTGGCAAATATGAATTCGGTGATATTTTGCGTGATAACTTAACGCGCATTGAGCTGGAGGGCTAACCACGATGAAATTTTTACACAATATGTTCGATCGTATGGAGCCATCTTTCACCAAAGGCGGCAAACACGAAAAGTACTACGCTATTTTTGAGATGTTTGATACGTTCTTACGTCAACCAAGCTCGACCACTTATGCCTCATCGCATGTACGTGACGGCATTGACCTAAAACGTATTATGATTACTGTATGGCTATGTACCTTCCCAGCGATGTTTTGGGGTATGTACAACATTGGTCATCAAGCACTAACCGCTATCGCTCAGCTTGGCTTGCAGCCTGAAGGCTGGCGTACTGTAATCACTAGCATGGCAGGCTATAACCCAGACAGTATCTGGGCAAGCTTCGTTTATGGTGCGATGCAGTTTTTGCCTATCTATATCGTGACGTTTGCGGTAGGTATTCTCTGTGAGATTATCTTTGCTGTCGTCCGTGGACACGAAGTTAACGAAGGTTTTTTTGTGACTTCAGTTCTATTTGCATTATGTCTACCACCTGATATTCCTTTATGGCAAGTTGCCCTAGGTATTATCTTCGGTGTGGTTGTCGCAAAAGAAGTGTTCGGTGGTACTGGTAAAAACTTCCTTAACCCTGCCCTATCGGGTCGTGCATTCTTATACTTTGCTTATCCAGCCTATATGTCTGGTGACTCAGTATGGACAGCAGTAGATGGTTTCTCAGGCGCGACGCCACTTGGCCTTGCAGCCCTTGGTGTGGTTCCTCAGGACTTCGTCGACGTCTATGGTAATGCCATCACGTGGAGTGATGCATTCTTAGGTAATATGCAAGGTAGTATTGGTGAAGTATCGACGCTAGCTATCCTAATGGGTGCGGCAGTGTTGCTATGGACGCGTATTGCTTCTTGGCGCATTATGGCAGGTTGTGTGGTCGGTCTAATTGCGACGTCTCTTGTATTCAACATGATTGGTTCTGAAGACAACATGATGATGAGCTTACCGTTCTACTGGCACCTAGTTATCGGTGGCTTTGCTTTCGGTGCTGTATTTATGGCAACCGACCCAGTATCAGCTGCGCATACAAACAAAGGCCGCTGGGCTTACGGTATCTTGATTGGTTTTATGACCGTATTGATTCGCGTCATCAACCCTGCTTTCCCAGAAGGCATCATGCTGGCCATTCTATTCGCCAACTTATTTGCTCCATTGTTTGATTACTTTGTGACTCAAGCAAATATCAAACGCCAAACCGCTCGGAGGGTTCGTTATGTCCAAGCCCAAAAGTAATAACGTGAAAACCATCAGTGTGGCTTTGACGCTATGCTTGGTGTGTTCAGTGTTGGTCTCAGCAGTGGCTGTTGGTCTAAAGCCTGCGCAAGTTGAAAACGCACGTTTAGACCGCAACAAAAACATCTTAGTTGCGGCTGATATGTATGACGCTGAGTCTGATACAGCAGATGACGTCGCCGAACGCTTTAAAGACTTTGAAGTAAAAATCATTGATCTAAACGAAGGTACTTATCTCGATGACGATGCGCTAAAAACTGCTGGTATCCCTGATCGTAATGCTTATGACGCCAGTCAAGCGACAAAAAACCAAGCTCTAAGTGAAGACTTGGGTGACAACGATCCTGCTGGTATTGGTCGTAAGCCAAAATATGCCAAAGTCTATGTCAAGAATGATGACGCAGGTCAGCCAGAAACGGTTGTATTGCCAATTCAGGGCTACGGTCTATGGGGTACTATCTATGGTTTCTTAACGCTCGAAAGTGATATGAATACCATCAAAGGTATCAGTTTCTACGAGCATAAAGAAACCCCAGGTCTTGGCGCTCGTATCGAAGAGCCAGAGTGGCGTGCAAAGTGGAGCGGTATCGAGTCTTATGACGAGAATGGTAACGTTGCCACTGGTGTAACCAAAGCTGGTAACCCAAAAGAAAACTGGGTTGATGGCATTAGCGGTGCGACATTGACTAGCCGCGGCGTCAGCAACATGATTCAGTTTTGGTTAGGCGAGCAAGGTTATAAGCCTTATCTAGATACGCTACGCGAAAAGAGCGGCCAAACGGTTGAAGGTGCAGATACGCAAGCAAATCAATCAAAGCCAGCAGCTCAACCTAAAACCGAATTGGCAGCCAAGCTACCAGTAGCAAACGGCAAGGAGGCATAACATGGCTGACACTAAAAGCATTTTAACCACGCCTATCTTTGATAATAACCCTATTGCCCTACAGATCCTTGGTATCTGTTCGGCATTGGCTGTCACCACCAGCATGGCTAATGCTATGGTCATGTGTGTGGCATTGACTTTGGTAACGGCATTTTCAAGCTTCTTTATCTCAATCATCCGTAAGCAGATTCCATCAAGCATTCGTATCATCGTACAGATGACGATTATTGCTTCGTTGGTTATCTTGGTTGATCAGGTACTAAAAGCAGTTGCTTATGACGTCAGTAAAGGTTTGTCAGTTTTCGTTGGTTTGATCATCACGAACTGTATCGTTATGGGCCGTGCTGAAGCATTTGCTATGAGCAACCCACCAATCCCAAGCTTTTTAGACGGTATTGGTAACGGTCTTGGTTACTCAGCAGTATTGCTATTCGTTGCAACTATCCGTGAGCTATTAGGTGCTGGTACTTGGTTCGGTATTACGATTTTACAGCCAGTTACTGATGGCGGTTGGTACATACCAAACGGTCTATTACTGTTACCACCATCAGCGTTCTTTATCATTGGTTTGTTCATCGCTGTTGTCCGTATCTGGAAACCAGAACAAGTTGAAGAAGCTGAGTTTGTAATGAAGCCGCAGTCTAAAGGCATGGCACATGGAGGCGGTCACTAATGGGACATTATGTTAGTTTATTTATAACCTCAGTCTTTATTGAGAACATGGCGCTTGCCTACTTCTTAGGTATGTGTACTTTTTTGGCCGTATCCAAAAAAGTCTCTACAGCGATTGGTCTAGGTGTTGCGGTTGTTGTCGTGATGGCAATTACCGTTCCACTAAACAATTTACTATTCCAGTTCATCCTAAAAGATGGTGCGCTAGCATGGGCAGGTTTCCCTGATATCGACTTGAGCTTCTTAGGATTGCTAAGTTATATCGGTTTGATTGCAGCCACCGTACAGATCTTAGAGATGTTCTTGGACAAGTTTGTACCGAGTCTATATAACGCGCTTGGGGTATTCTTACCACTAATCACCGTAAACTGTGCCATCTTAGGTGGTGTACTATTTATGGTTGAGCGTGACTATAACTTTGGTGAATCTGTTGTCTATGGTGTGGGTGCAGGCTTCGGTTGGGCACTTGCTATTACAGCATTGGCGGGTATCCGTGAAAAGCTAAAATACTCAGACATTCCAGCACCGCTGCGTGGTCTTGGTATTACTTTTATCACGGTTGGTCTTATGTCGCTCGGCTTTATGTCGTTCGGTGGTATGTCCATCTAAACCGCTAAGCTCAAAGCTTTCATTAGCTATTTGACTTATTTAATTCATTTATTCGGTAGAGGTTTGGGTACAGCATAGATTATGCCCTCACACCCCTACCCCATAGATTAAGGATACCTACCATGGATTACGCTACGGCGATTGGTGGCGTTGCTATGTTTACCTTGATCATCATGGGCCTCGTCGCTATTATTTTGGCGGCGCGCTCAAGACTGGTCAGTTCAGGCGATGTCACTATCCATATTAATGATAATCCCGATAATGATGTGGTGACACCAGCTGGCGGCAAACTACTACAAACGCTAGCGGGCGAAGGTATATTTTTATCTTCAGCTTGTGGTGGTGGTGGTACTTGTGCGCAGTGTCGTTGCCGCGTTATTGAAGGTGGTGGTTCTATTTTGCCCACCGAAGAAGGCTATTTTACTCAAGGTGAAATCCGCAATCACATGCGCTTAGCTTGTCAGGTAGCTGTTAAGCAAGACATGAAAATTGAGATTGACCCTGAGTTTTTTGATGTACAGAAATGGGAATGTGAAGTTATCTCTAACGATAACGTTGCTACCTTCATTAAAGAGCTGGTACTAAAAATTCCAGAAGGCGAAGAAGTAAACTTCCGCGCTGGTGGTTATGTACAGTTGGAAGCGCCACCGCATGAAGTGCACTACAAAGACTTTGTGGTTGATGAAGAGTATAGAGAAGACTGGGAAAAATTCGGCATTTTCAACTATGTCTCAAAAGTTGATGAGCCTGTTATCCGTGCTTACTCAATGGCCAACTATCCTGAAGAGAAAGGCCTCATCAAATTTAACATCCGTATCGCAAGTCCACCGCCACGTGGTCCTGACGGTATTCCACCAGGCAAAATGTCTTCATGGGTATTTAGCTTAGTACCTGGTGACAAAGTGACAGTTTCAGGTCCTTATGGTGAATTCTTTGCCAAGAAGACCGAAGCTGAAATGATCTTTGTTGGTGGTGGTGCTGGTATGGCTCCAATGCGCTCACATATCTTTGATCAGCTCAAACGTTTGAATACTGACCGTAAGATTAGTTTCTGGTATGGTGCTCGCTCGATTCGTGAAATGTTCTATGTTGAAGATTACGATCAGCTAGAAGAAGAGTTTGACAATTTTGAATGGCATGTGGCTCTGTCTGACCCATTACCAGAAGATAACTGGGAAGGTCCAACAGGCTTTATCCATAACGTGTTGCTCGAAAACTATCTGAAAGATCATCCAAACCCAGAAGACTGTGAATACTACATGTGTGGGCCACCGATGATGAACGCTGCTGTGATCGATATGCTACACAGCTTGGGCGTAGAAGACGAAAACATCATGCTTGATGATTTCGGTGGTTAAATAACCCCGCCAGATAAACTTAAAAGTGTATGTAAAAGAGTCTCAATTGAGGCTCTTTTTTTGTGTGATTTTTAGCAATCATTGTGGTTGTTGAGACTACAAATCTAACTGGTAGATCAGCATTGCTATCCTATATCATGAACGCTCTAAATATTAAGAAAGGACTCTTATGAAAACGAAATACAAAGATCTAACCATTTGGATTACAGGTGCCTCTAGCGGTATTGGAGAAGCCCTTGCCATAGCCTTTGCCAAAAAAGGTGCTCGGATTATTTTAAGTGGACGTGATCAGGACAGATTAGACACAGTCAAACAACGCTGCAAGCGTGCTGACACACATATTGTCATTCCCTTTGATATCAGTGATTCCAGTCAAGCAAAATCCGCTTATGAGATGGCAATAGCTCAAGCAGGAAAGATCGATTGGCTGATTAATAATGCCGGCATCAGTCAGCGTTCGCTCATCATGGACACGGCTGAAGAAGTTGAACGCCAAATCATGGAAATAGATTACTTTGCTCAGACGCGTCTTACTAGACTGGCGTTGCCTGATATGATCGCACAAGGCGGCGGCAAAGTCGTGATGGTCTCGAGTGTGGCAGGTTTATTGGGTACACAATATCGAGGTGCTTATGGGGCAGCCAAGGCAGCGCTGCATATGTGGGCAAATAGTTTGCGTGCTGAGCTACATGACCAAGGTATCGAAGTAGCCACGATATTCCCTGGGTTTATTCAGACTAATATCTCTATCAATGCGTTGACTGGTGACGGTAGCGCACAAGGTACGATGGACGAATCAACCAGTAACGGTCTTACTGCGACTGATTTTGCTAAACAAGTCGTGAAGGCGCTCACTAAAGGGGATGAATATATCATCGTCGCTGGTCGCATAGAAAAACTGGCCACACGAGTCAACCGCGTCTCTCCGCCAAAACTCTATAAGCTCATACGTGAGTCACAAGTGAAATAAGCTACTCAACCGAACGAATTGTCGCTGAATGGTGCCTTCGTTGGTATTTTTGGGTTCAAGGGGTGTAAAATAAGCGTGGCTTGTTTTACACCCTACTCATTTCTACGCGATACCGAAAATATTATGAAAAACACTATATCCAGCTTATCTTCCAAAAAATCTCTGCACCTTACCTTAGTAAGCGTCGTCAGCCTTGTTAGTACTTTAGGTCTCAGCGCTTGCCAGCAAACCCCAGACTATAACTATCTGATCGGTGAGACGATGGGGACGAGCTACCATATTAGCTATCAATTGCCTGATGATGCGGACGAAGCTGCCATACAAGCTGCGGTAGACGAGCGCCTAAAACAAATTAACGATAGCATGTCTACTTATCAAAACGACTCAACGATATCTACATTCAATCGTTTGGGCAAAGACAAACCTATCACTATCGATGCGGATTTTAGTCGTGTGCTAGATGTCTCGCAAATTGTCTATCAGCAATCAGGCGGTGCTTTTGACCCTACTGTTATGCCACTCGTAAACACGTGGGGCTTTGGGAGCACCATGACGGTCGAGCGACTACAAAGTCCACCGACTGCCGTTGAGATTGCGCAAGCCAAAGCATTGGTCGATTTTGAGAGCATCATAAAGAAAGACGACACCATCTATAAAACCAAAGATGGCGTTGGTTTAGATTTTTCTGCCGTTGCCAAAGGTTATGGCGTCGATGTCATTGCTGATGTGCTGAGAGATGATTATCAAATTCGTAATTATATGGTTGAGATCGGCGGTGAAATTGCCACCTCTGGTGTGAACAACCAGCAGCAGCCATGGCAAATTGCGATTGACGCCCCTATTAAAGGCAGTACGGTCAGCGAACGTCAGACCATATCTGCTATTCGTCAACCCAAAAACACGGCTAGCCAAATGCATCTAGCGACCTCTGGCAACTATCGCAACTCTGTCATATTCGATGGCAAACGCTATAGCCATACTATCGACCCGACAACGGGCAACCCTATTGCAGGTGGTGCACCTTCAGTCACTGTCGCAGCGGACTCTGTCGCGTTGGCAGATGCGTGGGCAACTGCCCTTACCGCGATGCCTTATCACAAAGCACTAGACGTCGCTAAAACGCAAAATCTAGCGGCTATGTTCTTGGTACTAGCTGACGATGTAAAAGCAAAGGGTTCTGACGATATGTCCAACGAAGCTGCTGACGATAACATTGACGATTGGCAAGTGGTACAGACACCAGCGATGAAAGCGTTACGTGCTGATAAAAAGCTCTAAACGTTCTCCAAGCTCTAGATGGCACATTTTAAAAGCCACTGGTAAGTGATAGATGTGAAACAAGAGAATACGTTAACGCTCAACGAGCCGCACTAAAATTTGCTATACTATTATACAGTTGTTATTAACGGTGTTTAGCTGTCATGAACTTAGACAGTACTACTAATAACTGCCCTATTTTTTAAAATGAGGTTTCCTCTATGCTTAGCCAACTGCTTCCTATGCTTGCCATTACTTTCACCGTATTTGTCCTATTCTTTATTTTTATGGGCGTCGGTTATATGGTCAAAAAAAAGCCGCTTAGAGGATCTTGTGGCGGTGTTGCCAAATTGATGGGCGATGAAAATTGCTCGTTTTGTGGTAATGATCCCAATAAGTGCGATTCACTAATCGCTGAACAACAAGAGAATGCATTAAGAGCTGCTCAATTGGGTAAATCGGTTTAATAGCCTATTGGTTACCATACGCTGGTAGCATTTACCTGACATATGTTCTTATAATAGCGTCAAGTCATTCAAAGGTGACTTGGCGCTATTTTTATTGTGCGATAAGACTACTTATTTAAGATTCCTTATTATCGCCATCTTTTATTATCACTGTTCTAAAGCCGTAACTCGAAGTAACCACCCATACATTTTGACTAAGCTGCCTGCCAATTTAGCAAAGCCAGTTAAGCAAATTGTATGTCTTACGCGCTACATATATTTTTCGGTCGCATTTAAGATATCGATTACCGTTTAGGTACGTGTCTGGGTAAATGCTCTCTGGTGTTATTTTATAAGCGGCGATTTCTTGGCGCTGTCTAATAACGTGTTCTTTTTCGCTGTCATCGTTGTGCTGCTATGTCTACCTCGTCCAATCTATCTGCTTCCTCTAGCCTGCCCTCCTCACGCTTTACCTTTTGGTTGGTACTGTGTGCCATGGTTCTACTAGCCACCAATATGCGTGCGCCTATCGTCGCGCTAGGTTCTATCGCTCCAGTGGTAAAGGACGCGCTTGATATTTCTGAGTTTCAGATAGGCTGGCTAGGAGCAGTGCCTATGCTGAGCTTTGCTGTTGGTGCACTGATTTCCCCGACCATTGGTAAGCGATTCGGGCTAGAGAATACACTGATTGCCATGATTGGGCTATTGACGGTAGGGATGATTATCCGTACCGCTATCTCGACGTGGAGTGGGTTTTTAATTGGTACTTTATTACTTACCCTCGCCATTGGCTTCGCTAATACTTTAGCAGCACCTGTCATTAAGCAGCGTACCCCGCAACATATTCCGTTGATTACAGGATTGTTTAGCTTAACGATGACCACAGCAGCAGGTATCGTCGCAGGCGTGGTACTACCATTATCGGAGCAAGTAGGTTGGCAGTGGGCATTGGGTGGTTGGACGATACTGGGTGTTTTTGCCTTTGTCATCTGGCTATTTTTACGTGTGCGTTTAGGTTCATCCAATCATCAAGCCGTTATCCCTGCGGCGTTAGGTTCTTCTGATATCTCTATGTGGCGCACCACCTTTGCGTGGCAGATTGCTATTTTTATGGGATTGCAGTCATTATTGTTTTACACCGTTGCCAGTTTTCTACCCTCGATTTGGGTCAGTAAGGGACTATCTGCCGTCAGTGCTGGACAGATGGGCTCTGTATTTCAGTTTATGGCACCGGTTTCTATCTTAAGTTTAACTTGGTTGGTCAATCGCGGCCGACCTATTCAAGCATTGGCTGTATTTGCTGCTGTGCTAAACGTCGTTGGTATATTGGGTGTCAGCTATCTATCGACTGATTTGGCATGGCTATGGTCAGGTATGATGGGCATGGGCTGTTCAGCAATTTTTACCTTGAGCATGATGCTGTTCTCTATGCGCACCTATACGACCAATCAGGCAAGTGAGCTGTCTGGCATGGCTCAAGCAGTTGGTTATGTCATTGCGTTTTTTGGCCCATTGGGTACAGGTTGGCTACATGAAATGACTGGTAGTTGGAGTATGCCGCTTTTTATTATGCTGATACTGATGATTGTCAACGTCGTGATTGCTTGGCTTGTTAGTCGTCCAGTGATGGTCGATGGCAAATATATTTGATTGCTATCAGCTTTCATTTCTATCAGTTTTTGTGGTCTACAAGGCTATGATTGCTAACGCGCAATAAAGCGGCCTTAAATTAACCTTAGGGCAATATAGGTCACTGTCTTATTTTGCTATAGTCAGTTCAATATAATTTAGATACTTAATATAAGCTGGATACTCAATGTAATCTGGATAAAAGGAAGACGAGTAAAAGCACTACCAATCGTAGACTGAACGAGCCTGACGATTTATCCGACTGATACTGTATCTGGTTTAGATAGGATTTGACTATACACTGGTTTGATTGCATATAGGACATAACACCCATGATGAAATTTCCCTCACGTTTTGCTCAGCGCTTGCCTGTTATCGCTATGCTCGCGGTTGTAATGGCTATCAGTGGCTGTCAAAAAGAAGCTGAAACGACATCTGCTGATGATACGCAGAGTACCAGTACTGAAGCGACTAACAGTCAAGCCAGCACTGCTCCAGTAGCAGCTGAAACCGCAGCAACAACTGATCAACAGGTCAAATCCTCATCACTGACTATTTTAGCGCTTGGTGACTCCCTGACAGAAGGTCTGGGAGTGGACAAAGACGACAACTATCCTGCTCAGTTAGAAGATCGTCTACAAGAGATGGGCTACGCTAATGCCAAGGTTATCAACTCAGGTCTAAGCGGTGAAACCAGTACGGGATTGGTCAATCGATTGGACTGGGTGTCGCAAACCAAACCCGACATCACCATATTGACTATTGGTGCTAACGATGCGATACGCGGTATCGATGTAGCGACCATTGAAGCCAATATTCGTACTGCGGTTAAGCACCTGCAAGACAATGGTAGTGTCGTCATCTTAGGCGGTATGTCGATCTATGACAATCTAGGCAGTGAATACGTTGCGGCATTCTCAGACATTTATCCTCGTATTGCGAAAGACATGAATCTAACGCTCATTCCGTTTTTCTTAGAGGGCGTCGGCGGTGACCGGGAGCTTAACCAAGCAGATGCGATTCATCCAACCAAAGAAGGCTATGAGATTATCGTTAATAACAATATCCTGCCCATTCTAGAACCGAAGCTAGAAGAACTACAAGAGTTAAAAACAGCCGATACCGATAACACAGCTACGACTGCTCAAGACGACACGACAAAAAATACGACAAATGAGACTATTTAACGAGACCATTAAACGAGACACGGTAATGACATCATCATCTTCGACTGCCACAGCAACGCCACAAGCAGACGCTAAGACACAAGCTCTACTGACCGCTTCACAATTAAATAAAACAGTGCAAGTCGGTGAGCAAACCCTGTCCATCATCAAAGACGTGGATATCTACGTTAATGCTGGCGAG
The DNA here is from genome assembly GCF_904846705.1 of Psychrobacter sp. Pi2-52. Taxonomy (GTDB): domain Bacteria; phylum Pseudomonadota; class Gammaproteobacteria; order Pseudomonadales; family Moraxellaceae; genus Psychrobacter. Next base: position 40,921 of record NZ_CAJHBS010000020.1, on the reverse strand, counting down.
TTTGTGGTCATCATGGGTAAATCAGGCTCGGGTAAATCTACTTTGTTAGGACTACTTGCCGCGCTAGACTATCCCGATAGCGGTACGGTATCGCTGGCAGGTCAAATGCTTAGCAATCTTGACGAAGATGCGCTAGCCGTCATTCGTCAGCAAGATATGGGCTTTGTCTTTCAGTCGTTTCATCTACTGCCCACACTAACCGTCGCTGAAAATATTGCCTTTCCACTTGATATTGCCAGACGTCCAAGCCTAGCACGAGTAGACGAGCTGATAGATGCGGTCGACTTAGGTCATAGACGTCACAGCTTACCAAATCAGTTGTCAGGTGGTGAGCAGCAGCGTACAGCGGTGGCACGTGCGCTAGTATCGCATCCAAAGATTGTGTTTGCAGATGAGCCAACGGGCAACTTAGACGAGCAAAATGCCGATCAAGTCATGCAGCTACTATTGGACTTACGCCAACAGGTTGGCTCGGCACTGGTGGTCGTGACTCATGACCCTGCACTTGCCGAGATGGCAGATCGCGTCATCACCATGCATGACGGCCGCATTGTACCTACATGAATAACTGGATTGTATCTTAATGAATAGTAAGCCCACAGACAACAAATCGACTGATACAGAAAAAACTGATACCAGTATGCATCAAGAGTCCAGTTATCCCAGCGGCATCCTTAGTCAACTATTTACCCGTACCCTAGGCTCGCAAGCACTCAGCCGTAGCTGGTGGCAGCGCTGGGTATATCCTGTGTTGTTTCTACTGACTTTGACCTTGTCGCTTGCAACCTACCTGACCCTCGACTCTGTGCAGCAGTCTGTCGATAGCTACATCAATGACAATCAGCGCGCGCTCGTTGGTGGGGATCTAATCCTAAACAGTAAACAAGACTGGCCAAGCGAAGTATTGTCACAGGTAGAAACTCTCCCTAATACACAGACCGTGTATGACTATCAGTTTAGCGCCATGCTGGTCAACGATGAGCAAACCTTGCTTGCCAGCGTTAAAGCCGTCTCGCCCTCGTATCCCCTATACGGCACAGCGGAGCTTGCTTCAGGACAGCCACTGTGGAATCAGCTAACATCTGACAGTGTGATCGTCGCGCCAGAAGTGCTCAGTAGTCTACAGGCCGATGTCGGCGACCGTATCACTATTGGCGATGCGCAATTCACGATCAGTGATGTACTGACCAAAGAGCCTGACCGTCCGCTGACTACCTTTGGTTTTGGTGGGCGTGTGTTGATGAAACAAGATGCACTTCCGTCAACCAACCTATTGGGTCAACGTAGCCGTATAAACTATCGTATCGAGATAGCAGGCGACTCAGAACTGATAACCACGCAGCGTGACAAGCTCACAGATATCCTGACCAATTATCCTGATATCGAGCTCTCTGACGCAGAGTCTGCAGATACCTCGGTCTCGCGTATCTCTGATAATGTACTGATGTTTTTAAAACTGCTGGTCATCGCGGTGTTACTACTATCTGCGGTCGCCATGTACGGCGTCATTAGTGCGTTTGTCAGCAAGCAGCAGTCCAATAATGCCATTCGCTTGGCGTTAGGCGAACCGCTTGGCTCACTCAAACGTAGCTATTATCAGCTGCTTATCGTAACGACTGTCATTGCTTGTATCGCAGCGGTTGCTCTTAGTCTGGGCTTACTCAAAATCGGCCAGCCATATCTGGTGGCTATCTTGCCTGCCGATGTCGGTCTAGCCATCAATCCAATCAGTGCTATTAAAACCATTGTGATTGCTTTAGCCCTGACGTTACTGATTGCGCAGCGTGGTTTGAGCGCGCTTAGCACAACCAAACCCGCTACCCTACTCAATCAAGGGGCGAGTACGCAAACACAAAACTTGCCTTGGTATCGGCGCACGCCATTACTATGGTATGGCTTGGTGCTGGCAGGACTGTATGCCTTCTTTGCCTATGAAGTTGGCTCACTGTCATTAGGCGCACAGTTATTGGGCGGCTTGATTGGCTTTGTGGCGATATTTTGGCTATTGGCACGTGGGTGGCTCTGGCTGCTCAACAAGTTGGCAAGTAATACCAAGGTCAGTTGGATGCAGCGTATCTCCATTCATAATCTGGCGCGTAAAGGCAACCAATCAGCGTTATTCTTTGTCACCTTATCACTATCGGTGGCGGTGCTGACGCTTATCACCACACTCAATCACAGTATCAATGCGCAGTTTATCAATGCTTATCCTGAAGACGCGCCCAATCTGTTTTTGCTCGATGTGCAGAGCGATCAGCATGATGATATTGATGCGATCATTGAGGCGCCCGTCACTTATTATCCCGTCATTCGTGCCCGTGTGGAAACGGCAAATGATGTGGCGGCAAAAGATATCGAGCCTGCTGATGGGTTTGATGATCCCACGCGTGTCTTTAACTTGAGCTATGCAGATACGGTCATGGAGACAGAATACATCACTGAATCGCTCACAGATGATGCGCTATATACCCCTATCGATGCGACAAATGAGCAAATCAAACCCTTGTCTATCTTGGACACTGCTGCCAGTATGCTCAATGTCGGTATGGGTGATCAGGTGCGCTTTAATATTCAGGGTATCGAAATCATCGGGCAAATCACCAGTATTCGCACGCGCTATGAGCGTGGCCCAAGCCCGTATTTCTATTTCTTATTTGAACCGTCTGTGCTGTCCGCTGCCCCGCAGATTCAGTTTGCTACTGCCCACGTATCAGAAGATGCCATTCCAGAACTACAAGGCAGACTGGTACGCGAGTTCCCTGCGGTTACTACGATCGATGGCACTGCTATTGCGAAGCAAATTCAAGAGCTGGTAGTACAAATGAGCCGCTTGGTCTATGTATTCACTTTGCTTGCCCTGCTCACTGGGGTCATGGTGCTAATTAGCTCGCTACTATCTACCTCGCAAGATCGTATGAAAGACAGCGCATCATTTAGATTGCTCGGTATGCAAAAGCGCGACCTGTATATGCTCAATATTTTAGAATTGGGTGTGCTTGGGATTAGCGCGGCGACATTTGCAGTTGTCATCGCCAGCGTGGGTGCATGGGCGGCCATCACGCAATGGTTTAATCTACAGTTTAGTGTGCCTTGGACGAGTCTAGCTATTGGCGGTGCAGCATTAATGGTATTGCTGTTTGCCATTGCTATTATTTATGTGAGACTGGTGATTGGACGCGGGATTATGGCTAGGGTCAGGGCGATGATTTGAAGGTAAGAAATTAATACTGCTTTTGCTGCCATATTGAATAGCACAGGGGCAGGCACTAAGGTTTGTTTACTTCCCGACTAAACGATAACACTCCTATCCAAGCGTCTTTTACTTTATGCTGTATAAAGTATATCCGCGATAATCAGGGCTAATCCGCTCCTCCAATCTACGTCAGGTTTAAACTCCAGCTTTAATTTTAGAACCTATATTTAAATTTTAACAAAAACCTATCGGATAAAACTATATGGATCCTTATGAGTATCAGTTTGAAAACTTAAGTAGAAACTCATTACACTGGCATAATAAGGCCAGCGACTTATTTACATCTGCTAGGGTTTTGTGGGAGGCGATGGATAATGGTCATGCCATAGAATGTTGGTCGACTTATAAGATGCTTATGGGCTTATCTTTCGAGTTGCTATTTAAAGCAATTGCTATGCAACGAAAGCTTGCATTTTCTGCTACCCATCAGTTAGTTGAGATTGCTAATTCGGCGCACATTCGACTAACAACTGATGAGAAAGAAATACTAAGAGTATTGACTGAATACATACTTTGGGGTGGTAAATATCCTGTTCCTCACAAGAAAACTCATTTAGAAAACCATTGGAAGCATGAAAACAAAGTTGCGTATGACAAAGAAAAGCATGGAAGCCTAACCATTGAGAGAGGCAACAATAAGCTTGATCTTGATGAACTTGCAAAAATATGGATAAAATATTCTGATATCTATATGATTGAACATACAAAGAGATAAATTAATATTAATGGGTACTTTCCATGAAACAATGTTATCTATGCGGTTTAGAATTCAATGATTCATCTGTAAAGGAGCACAAAGAACATATAATTCAGCAGGCCATAGGGGGCAATCTTACCTGCAAGGATATACTATGTGAAAGCTGTGGGTCCAAGCTTAATAATGATATAGATATAGAGTTTAATAAAATATTTGAACAAACATCTGTACTATTGGGAATAAAAAGACATAGAAAAGATATAAGTAAAAAAAATATCAAAGGTAAACATCAAACTTTCATTCCTGAAATTCAGGAAATATTAGATAAAAGAAATATAGGTGTAACTTGGTCTAATAGGAAAGTATATCCCAATCAACCTTTTGAGATTTATAGCGAAGATGGTAAAGAAATAACAATCTACTCAAATTCGAGAGTAGCTAAGCATTTCAAGAAAAAAGTAGAAAATGATTTTAAAAAACAAAACCCTAACTCACCTTTACCAAAAATAACTATTTGTGAAGACTTATATGGATTAACTTTTTTTGATTTTAGAATGGATAATTACACGTTTAAGCAAGGTTTAGCTAAAATAGCAGTAAATTACGCTTCATCTCATGGAATACCTAGAGATAAATTAGAGTTAGTACTTCAGATTGAAGAGAATGACAAAACTGCTCACTTTACAAATGTTACATCTGTAATGTTTTTTCACCCTTTAGGTATAATTGATAAGCTAATCGAAGATAAGAAAGTTGAGTTCCAACCTTATCCTACACATAGTTTGATATTATTTAATTCAGTGTTCAGTCCAAACGTATTAGTATGTTACGTAGAACTATTTTCAACTTATCAGTACTACGTTGTTCTAAGTAATAATTATTCAGGACCTAGCATTCACGAGTTTTATACTCAAAAGATACTTCCTGAAGAAGAAGTTGTTTTTGAACCATATAGACAGTACTACAAAGATCGCTCGAGTATCTTATCCTCATTAAATATATCTAAAGAAGAACTTATTAACGCTTATTTGAATAAAAGTGATAGCGAAAGTGAAGAGCAGGTTGAGTGTAAACTAATTACTACAAAGAGAAATGAACGAAGGTATGATATATCCTTGGAAAAATATTTAGAAGATATTATAGATTCTACTATTTTTGAAAAAATACATGAAGTTGATAACAATACTGATACATGCAGTTTAAATGTAATTAAGGAGTTGATTTTTAATCTAAATCTCTTTTTTTATACTGACGAAAATGGTAAAGATATTTTTAGTATTGAAAGCTTCAGACAATACTATATTAACAATGAAGGAAAGAAAGTCGATTATATTGATGAATTATTCAGTAAACATAAGAGCATACTAGAAGATATAAAAGCATATAACCATCAAAAATTCTATGATTTGCAGAGGTTTCATAATAGTAGAAATATAGATAAAAAATTATCTGATTAATATTTTTATTGAGTTATAGATGTTACCTATTCCTTCTTAAAGCTTTGCCCATTTAATAATAGTCACCTTAGGGAGCGTTTTAGCCTAGATTGCAGCGATAGCTTCTAGACTATGGCGCTTACAGCACCTTGAATAGGAGTGATCGCTCGAACATTGGAACGCTACTGTACTTAGATACAGTAGCGCTACAGACTGCCAACTACAAGCATAAAACAGGATTAGCTACAAAAACTCAGCTCTTGAAACCCGAATTTAAAACGCCTTCTATTTATTTAGAAGGCGTTTTTTTACTTCATATTGCGTATAGGTATATAACCCAATATCAGCCATGCAGTTTGCTTATTTATTGGGGGGATTACCTAGTCTTCATTTGCTATACTAGCCTAACTTTTATCAATCAAATTCCTTCTTATAACACCCTCCCAAACAGCATGGTAGCCTTATGAAATTCTCAAAGTTCGGTCAAAAATTCACCCAGCCCACTGGCATCTCACAATTGATGGATGATCTGGGCGACGCGCTAAAAAGCGATCAGCCAGTCAACATGCTGGGCGGTGGTAACCCTGCCAAAATTGATGCCGTTAATGAGTTATTTTTGGAGACATATAAGGCGCTAGGTGTTGATAACGACGCGGGCGTACCCAATAGCAGCGCGATTATTAGCATGGCGAACTACTCTAACCCACAAGGTGATGCTGGCTTTATCGATGCGTTAGTTGGCTTCTTTAACCGTCATTATGATTGGAACCTTACCTCAGAAAACATCGCCCTGACCAATGGCTCACAGAATGCGTTTTTCTATCTGTTTAATCTGTTTGGCGGTGCGTTCACTGATGAGCATAACGAATCTGTCGACAAGTCCATTCTACTGCCATTGACCCCTGAGTATATCGGCTATAGCGACGTGCATGTCGAAGGTCAGCATTTCACCGCCGTATTACCGCATATCGATGAAGTGACGCATGATGGTGAGGAAGGCTTCTTTAAATATCGTGTCGATTTTGACGCGTTAGAGAACTTGCCAGCACTAAAGGAAGGTCGTATTGGAGCGATTTGCTGCTCACGCCCGACCAATCCGACTGGCAACGTGCTGACCGATGACGAAATGGCGCATTTGGCCGAGATTGCCAAACGCTATGACATACCGCTGATTATTGATAATGCCTACGGTATGCCCTTCCCCAATATCATCTACTCTGACGCGCATCTGACGTGGGATGACAATACGATTCTGTGCTTTAGTCTGTCGAAGATTGGTTTGCCTGGTATGCGTACTGGTATTATCGTGGCCGATGCCAAAGTAATCGAAGCGGTCAGTGCGATGAATGCCGTGGTCAATCTAGCACCGACACGCTTTGGTGCAGCGATTGCCACGCCATTGGTAGAAAACGATCGTATTAAGCAATTATCTGATAACGACATCAAGCCGTTTTATCAAAAGCAGGCGACACTCGCGGTGAAGCTATTAAAAGAAGCCTTGGGCGATTATCCTTTGGTCATTCATAAGCCTGAAGGCGCGATATTTTTATGGTTATGGTTTAAAGACTTGCCGATTAGCACGCTGGATCTATACGAGCGCCTAAAAGAGAAAGGCACGCTTATTGTGCCAAGTGAGTACTTCTTCCCTGGTGTCGATGTTAGTGATTATCAACATGCGCACGAGTGTATCCGCATGAGTATCGCTGCGGATGAGCAGACATTGACTGATGGTATCAAAGCGATTGGTGAAGTCGTACGTGAGCTGTATGATGAAGCCAAAAAATAAGATGAGCTGTTAGAGTTATAAATTCAAATAGCAAAACGAAAAAACGGACTGATTAATAGTCCGTTTTTTTGTGGCGCTTGGTCAATGAAGTCGATTTATTGGTTGGTCGAAATATAGTCGTCCACTTATTCAGCGCAAAAAGCACGTACGGCAGCATACAAGTATTAATCAAATCACGGATACTCGCGAGTATCTGATCACGGCTCAAGCCAGTTAAGCCAAGCGATTCAATTGTATCTCGATTGTCCAGATACTCACCCAACAGCGCAATGCAAGTTACGACGATCAGAGCGATAAATGATCGAATACCTTGGCTTTTGATAATAGGTCGCAGCGCAACCAGACACAGCAGATAAACACCAACACCGACATAGATATGTAAGGCATCTTTGGCAAGGCCAGTTGTTTCCACAACATTCATTTTAAAGGCAGTAAAATCCACTGAGATATTCCAAATATAAGCGAGTAGAAAATAACTGAGCGTATCACTAAACCATGATGGCTAAACTATAATAGCTGAAGAATAGCAGCTACAAAGTGATGGCTGAGCATAAAAAAGGCAGATTATACAATTGATAATCTACCTTCTACTAAATTAAATATTCACTTCACGTTTATCGCCTACTTACACATTCCACTCTACGAAGTTCTTGAGCAGTTGCAAGCCAGCAGTATGGCTCTTTTCTGGATGGAATTGGGTGGCAAATAGATTGTCTTGGATCACACTGGCGCAGAACGGTTGACCATAGTCACATACCGCCGCTACTTGTGAGCTATCGGCAGGCTCACAGTAATAACTATGCACAAAGTAAAAATGCGCATTGTCTTCGATACCGTGCCAGAGCGGATGGTCAAAATCCATACCGCTGATGGTATTCCAGCCCATATGCGGTACTTTTATCGTCGCACCCTGCTTGTCTTTCCACGTAGGGTCAAACGCTTCTACAGTGCCGTTTAAGATGCCTAGGCAGTCCGTGCCACCATTTTCAGCTGACTGCTCAAACAACGCCTGCATGCCCACACAGATGGCCATAACGGGCTTATTAAATACTGCATGCCGTATCACTTCATCAATGCCTGCCTCATGCATGCCAGCGATACAATCACGCATCGCACCCACACCAGGGAAGACAATTTTATCAGCCGCCGCAACGACTTTTGGATCATTGGTGATAGAGACTTCTGCCCCGACTACCGATAGGGCTTTGCTAGCAGAGTGCAGGTTGCCCATACCATAATCTAATAGTGCTACTTTAGTCATCGATTGGTTCTCATTTTTAAATATTTTGACTACTGTACTATTTATATTATTGACCGTTTATATTGTTGGCTATTACTAAGGTGTAGATAAGGTTTTGCTACAAGGAAGTCAAGCGCAGGCTGTACAACCAGTATGCCACGCTTGACTGGCCCTTTTGAGTAACCTTGTAGAAGAGCCTTAAATGCGCCTCAGAAAGCCTCTTTGGTCGATGGCAAGGTGTTCAACGCACGCTCATCGTACTCACAGGCCATACGTAACGCACGAGCAAAGGCTTTAAAGGTTGATTCGATCTGATGATGGCTGTTTTTGCCTTTTAGATTATCTAAGTGCACCGTCATCCATGAGTGATTGACGAACCCGTAAAAGAACTCACTGAACAAATCAACATCAAAACGGCCGACGTGCGAGCGCGTAAATGGGATATCCATATGCAAACCAGGACGACCTGACAGATCGACGACAGCACGGGTCAATGACTCATCTAGCGGCGCATAAAAGTGCCCATAACGACGAATGCCCTTTTTATCGCCCAATGCTTTATTGAACGCTTGACCAAGGGTAATACCAGTGTCTTCGACGCTATGATGGTCATCAATAAAGGTATCACCGGTACATTTGATGTCTAAATCAAACAAACCGTGACGCTTGATTTGATCAATCATATGATCTAAAAATGGTACGCCAGTGTCTACCGTGCCTTTACCTGTACCATCTAAATTAACGGTACAAGTGATTTGCGTTTCGGCAGTGATACGTTCAACGGTCGCGATACGTTCAGGGCGACCATATAGGTTTACGTTTTTTGACTCAGTTTGCTCAGATGTGGCAGCAGTCGTCGTTGCATTGGCTGTCATGGCTACTCTCTATCAGGTTTTATCAGTGAAAAGCGGTCAATAAATAAGGCAAAAACCTGCCCAAAATATTTTACTAGTGTCTGGGTCAGACATTAGCAAAAAATGTATTAAAAAATGATATATACAAAAGATATCAATATATTAGGGTTTATACATACTAAATATTATATAGCCTCATCATAGCAAACCCTAACATTTACTGCCACGACCAAGCGGTAAACCACGCACAAAATCACCTCATTCTGCTAAAATAGTGTGTTCAGTATTATCAATCATGACTCGCGCCGACTTTGAAGACCCTTACTTACGGCACTGCACGCTATGACATTGTGCTGTCTCATACTGCTTATTTATACTATAGAAACCCTCTATTTATAGGAACTGCTATGCCTTTAGAAGCGATCGCCATTAACAGTTTGGATGCGCCACTTATCAAAAAACCTGCTCGCGACAATGAGCTAGCAGAGCGTTTGCAGGCGTTGTACGATAGTGATGATGCACAGCCTGACGGTCTCGAGGTATTAAATCTTGTTGAGCAAGGGTTTAAACGTGGACAGTACCTCTATGTCGGTATGTTCAATGATAAGCCTATCGCTGCGGTCGCCTGCTTTGATGACGGGCAGACCAATGCTAAGCGCCTGCAATATCTCACGGTGCATCCGGAGAATCGTAAACGTGCTATCGATGCCAAGTTTATTAAACTGGTCTATGATTGCGAAGTTAGAAAAGGCGTACGTGAATTTGCCCCTGCGGACGCTGATATTCACCGTATCATGAGCGAGTACGAACTATTGCGTGTAAAAGACTAAATTAAGTGCTAAAACGGTTAATTTTACTAATATCTAATTATTTATCGCCTTTTATCAGATATAATGCAAAAACAGCTTGACAGAAGCGCCTATATTTAGTTTAATAGCGCCTCAACGAAGACGGCTCGATAGCTCAGTAGGTAGAGCAACGGATTGAAAATCCGTGTGTCGGCAGTTCGATCCTGCCTCGAGCCACCATTCGTTAATAGATTCTAAAAAGCCCCGAACAGCAATGTTTGGGGCTTTTTTTATGTCTGTTATTTATACTCATCGCTCGCTTTACTCACGGTTGCATAACATTTATGTGCTTTTTTCTACACCGCTTGGCTCAGTATACTCAGTAACTATGAATGAATAGATACCCATCATAGTACAGAGCCTAGGTGGCAGATATGAGAGAGTTTGATTACGACTTGGATTATAAGAGTTTGGATTTGCGCGCTCAGCCTGAGTTGTACCGTGTCGGTCGCGGTGAGCAAGGCGTATTACTGGTAGAGCCTTATAAGTCTGAGATTTTACCTCATTGGCGCTTTGCGACTCCCGATATCGCCCGCGAGAGTAGTGAGGCTATCTATCAGATGTTTTTAGATTACTTGGCTGACGATGACTTCGTCGGCGCAGATATGGCGCGCAAGTTTATTCAAATGGGCTATACCCGCGCTCGTCGCTATGCCAATCATAAAGGTGGCAAAAAATATAAAGGCGCGGTACCCGATGATAAAAAAGGTCAAAGCGGCGCTCATGGTCGCGAAGAGTTGCCACGACAAGAGGAAGACCCAGTTAAAGCAGAATCCGCACGAATCTTTAAAGTTAAATGGGATGAATGCCGTGAGAACAAAGATTACTTAAGAATGAAAAAAGAGCATCGTGAACGCTATAAAGATGTCGAATAGATGCTAATGCTCAAGACATTAAGCACAACAGGTAACTAAATTGACTGGTCTCAGAACGCTACTGTGCTAAGGTATGGCCAATATAATAAATATAACGATTTTCAATAGTGAGGAACAATGAACAAGCAGCTTTTAATTTTTGATTTTGATGGAACGCTCATTGATAGCGTACCTGATTTGGCCGACGCCACCAACACCATGCTAACCACATTAGGCAAAGACACCTACCCTATCGAGACGATACGTAACTGGATAGGAAATGGCTCACGCCTGCTCGTAGAGCGCGCGTTGGTTGGTAAAGTGGAAGTAGCAGAAGGTGAGCTAACGGTTGAGGAAGCCGATCATGCAGAGCAAATATTTTTTGAGGCTTATAAGAATCTTAGTGGTAGTAAAACCGTTGCCTATCCAGATGTCGATGACGGACTCAAAAGGTTGCATGCAGCTGGCTATACGCTTGCTTTAGTCACCAACAAGCCCATTCGATTTGTACCGAAGATATTGCAGTCGTTTGGCTGGCAAGATTTGTTTAGTGAAGTGATGGGCGGTGATAGTTTAGCTGTCAAAAAACCAGACCCAACGCCCCTACTACACGTCTGTGAGACTCTCAACTTTAGTGTCGAGCAGTCAGTGATGATTGGGGACTCTAGGAACGATATGTTGGCTGGACAGAACGCCAATATGGACACGCTCGGCCTGTCTTATGGTTATAACTATGGGCAAGATATTCGCGAATTAAATCCGACTGAGGCATTTGATCACTTTGCTGACTTGGTTGCTTGGATTATGAAAGATAGATTTTAGTCTATAAAGAACCTATCAAATCATCATAGTGTAACTTGCTCAAACAGAGATTACGCTTTACTGCGATAGCTCAGCGCCTCAGATACGTGGGCGCTGTTGATATCGGTACTGTTAGCCAAATCCGCGATTGTACGCGCTACTCTTAGCACTCGATGATAACCACGAGCGGACAGATTCAAGCGCTGCTGAGCAAGTTGCAATAACTGCTTTTCATTGTCGCCTAGCTGGATATATTCATCGATTTCGCTAGGGCTAAGCTCATTATTAACCTTTTGCTGGCGCTGCATTTGATGCTGGTGCGCGACTACCACGCGAGCCCGTACTTGCTTGGAGGTTTCACCTACCTGACTATTCTGCAGATCGGCAATCGGTAACGCAGGCACGGTGATATGCAAATCAATACGATCTAAGAGAGGACCAGATAACTTATCTTGATAGCGTTTGATCTGCTCAGGTCGACAGCGACAACGTCCTGATGTATCGCCATTATAGCCACATGGGCAAGGGTTCATCGCGGCAACCAGTTGAAAATTCGCCGGAAAGGTCATTTGAGAGTTAGCACGGCTAATAGTAATTTGTTTGGCTTCTAACGGCTGGCGTAATACTTCAAGCACGCTCCGATCAAATTCTGGTAACTCATCAAGGAACAATACCCCTTTATTAGCTAGCGTAATCTCGCCCGGTTTTGGCCGTGAACCACCACCGACTAGTGCTACTGCCGAGATCGTATGATGCACTTGTCTAAATGGTCGCGTCCCATAGTCGTAGTCGCTGTCTGCCACCGAATACGTACTGGCAACCTCTAGCGCATCCTCATCACTCAAGTCTGGCAATATCGTTGGCAATCGTGATGCCATGAGCGTCTTGCCAGAACCGGGTGGCCCTGTAAATAACAATGAATGACCACCCGCAGCGGCAATCTCTAACGCGCGCCGAGCATGGTGCTGTCCTTTGACGTCAGCTAAATCCACTTGATAGCCAACATGCTGCTGTGCAGGACTTGGCTGTACCACGGCTAAACTCTCATAGCTTGCACCTGGGTCAACGAGCGACTGCAGATGGTCGCAAACTGCTTTTAGACTCTGAGCAGCTAGTATCGTTACGCCATCAACGCGGCTGGCCTCATGACCATTATCAATCGGCACGATCAGTTGCGGTGTTATCGGCGGTGAGTTATCGGGATTATTTTGCTCTTGGTCACTCGCTGCTACTTGCGACAATGCTAGTGCTAGTTTTTCCGCTTTGATTGCACGTGCAACTGCCAAACTACCGGTTACTTGTCGCAATTGACCATTGAGCGCTAACTCGCCAATAAACTCATATCCTGATAGTACCTCTGGCTCAAGCTGTCCGCTTGCTGCCAGTATGCCGATAGCAATTGGTAAGTCTAAACGCGCGCCATCTTTAGGCAAATCAGCAGGGGCTAAATTGATCGTGAGGCGGCGGTTAGGAAACTGAAAACCTGAATTGAGAATAGCAGAGCGTACCCTGTCTTTACTCTCACGCACGGCGGCCTCAGGCAGCCCAACGATGGTCAATGCAGGTAATCCTTGCGATAGATGCACTTCAATGATGACCTTGGGAGCATGCAGACCAACCACCGAACGGGTATAGACTTGGGCAAACGACATCAGCATCTTCCTAATACAGAGTGTCATTGATAATAAAGTATTATTTATCAACGCGCAAACGTCGTGTTTTATTGCTGGTGTAGAGAGAATCACCAAAACCTCAGCGTCGTTCTGAGGTTTTTTATGTATAAATAACGCTCTACTTCAATAATTAAGAATACTCACCGACCACCCCACTGCTAACAAGGATTTGTTATACTATCTATTATACATTTAGCGATACATACTGCTGCCAATGATGTATTCGAATCTTATTATTAATCATTTATACAAGCGAAAAATAAACACCAAATCCGAAATCATTGTTAATCCAGAAACCAGCAGTATCTAGAGTAAAAACGAGGAATATCGCATGACAGACTATTCAGAACAGAACACTCAGCAGCCCTACAACCGTGCGGACGAGCCGCCCACGACTGTGCGCCCTGTTATGCAACCTGACAACCCTTATGCCAGTACACGCGGCAGCATTACTAGCAAGCAGCTACCAGCATTTGATGAGGCAATCATCAATAAGTACAATCGCTCAGGGCCACGTTATACCTCTTATCCGACTGCCCTAGAGTTCGCGCCAATACCAGATAACTTTAAAACAAACAGCTTTGAAGCTATCGGTCTTGAGACGAAAATCCTGCAAAACCGTGAAGCGCGTGCTCCCTTATCCTTATATTTTCATATTCCGTTTTGTCGTCACCTTTGCTACTACTGTGCTTGTAATAAGATTATTACCAAAAAAAATAGCGATTCTGGTGATTACTTGCAGTATTTAATCGCTGAAATTACCCATAAGCGCCGCCTGTTATCTACGCCAGAAGGCAGCGACAAACTATTGGTCAAACAACTACATTTGGGCGGTGGTACGCCAACGTTTTTGCATGACGAAGAGATGGTGCAGTTATGGGAGTTTTTACAGACTCAGTTTGATTTTTTGCCAGAAGATGAAGGTGACTACTCTATTGAGATTGACCCTCGTGAGCTGAGTGAAAACACTCTAAAGATACTGCGTAATCTCGGTTTCAACCGTATTAGCTTAGGGGTGCAGGACTTGGATGAAACGGTGCAAATCGCCGTTAATCGTGTGCACTCAGCAGAGCTTATTGAAAGCGTGCTAACAGAAGCACGTGAGCTTGGTTTTCGCTCTATTAATATTGATTTGATTTATGGTTTGCCGCATCAAACGCCTGATACGTTGGACAAAACCGTAAATCGTATCATCGAGATGTCGCCAGACCGCCTATCGGTCTTTAACTATGCGCATTTGCCTGAGCGATTTAAAGCCCAGCGTCAGATAAAAGATGAATATTTGCCTAGCCCAATTGCCAAACTGACGATGCTCGGCAGTACTGTTAACACATTGACCGAAGCTGGCTATCAATATATCGGTATCGATCATTTTGCCAAACCTGATGATGAATTGGCTGTCGCACAGCGTGAAGGCAAATTACATCGTAACTTTCAGGGTTACACCATCATGGGAGATTGTGACTTATTAGGTTTTGGTGTCTCATCAATCAGTCAAATTTCTAATGCCAATACGCGCTATATGTTGCAAAACGATACTGATCTACAGAGCTATCAAGCCAAGATTGATATGGCTAAAATCAATCCGACTGTCATGCCTGCGGTAAAGTATATAAAAACCTCTATCAAAGACCGCTTGCGTGAGTACGTCATCATGAACCTACTATGTCATGACTATCTCGATTTTAAAGATGTGAATCAAAAATTTGGTATCGATGCCATCACCTATTTTATTAATGAGATTCAGCAGTTGGGCGCTATGCAAGACGATAGACTGATTGATATGGATGCAGCAGGTATCCGCGTCTTACCTAGAGGTCGCTTGCTTGGCCGTAACGTCGCCATGGTATTTGATGAATATTTAGAAAAGAAACATCAAAACCGCTTTTCGAAAGTTATCTAAGTTAGCGAGTCATTCCTCAATTATTAAACATAAAAAAGACCTCAAGCGAGGTCTTTTTTTATTATTGCTGTGACTTTTTAAACTTTTAATTTATCACCGACCATACCTTTTACGGTACTTAAGATATCTGCTGGTAGTACCACCATTTTGGAGTTATCGGACTCAGCCAACTCTCGTATCGCCTTGATATATTGCTCACCAAGTAAGTATACAATCGGCATCTCTTCCTCACCCATCGCACTAGTAATCAAACGAATCGATTCTTCAGAACCTTTGGCTAGTACCACCTGCGCTTCAGCATCACGGCGTGAAGCCTCCAAGCGACCATCCGCTTCTAAGATAGCAGCTTGCTTTTGACCATCAGCACGGGTCACGGTTGCACGGCGTAAACGCTCTGCCGCTGCTTGCTCTTCCATGGATGCTTGCATGGTCTGCGAAGGATTAATATCTTGAATCTCTACCGTCTTAAGGGTAATACCCCAATCTGCGATATCTTCTGAAATCGCATGTTTTAGCTTGGTTTTGATCTCGTCGCGACTAGACAATGCGCTATCAAGATCCATCTCACCAATGATCGAACGTAGCGATGTTTGCACCAGATTACGGATACCGTATTCATAATCTTCAATACCATAGACCGCTTTATCAGGACGCACGATATTAATATAAGCGACAGCGTTTGCAATGATAACGACGTTGTCACGAGTAATGACTTCTTGTGACGGAATATCAAGTACGATGTCTTTGGTCGTTACCTTATAAGCCACATCATCTACATAAGGGATGATGAGGTTGAGTCCAGGCTCTAGCGTTTGGCTATATTTGCCCAGTCTCTGCACTACCCATTTATAACCTTGCGGTACAATACGTACGCCTTTAAACACGGTGAATACCACCAGTGCAATCAATACCACCATGACAATACTAAAGCTTTCCATAACTCATCCCTTATTATTATACCTGCATACTTTTATGCATCGCTGCCTGCGCTTTTGTACTGCTCACAATCAGCTCGTTACCCACGATATCCGTCACTACCACTCTATCGCCGATTGCCACCTGCTCCCCTCTCGTACGGCACATCCATTCAGCCGCACCAACGATAGGAACACTAAATCTAACTGTGCCAGCTTTATCTAGCTGCGGTGACACGATAATCATCCCCACCTCACCGACTATGACACTACCGCCTAGCCCAGCTTTGGTACGATCTACTGACAACGGTTTGATAAACTTAAACCAAGCCAGCAAAAACACAGCAGAGAGCACTAACCAGACGATAATCTGGACAGAGACAGAAATAGGTAGCAGCCATGATAGCGCTGCAACGATGATGGCAGCGGCGCCAAACCACAAACTGGCAAACGTCGGTACAAACATCTCAACAATTAATAATAAGAAGCCTAATACTAACCAATGCCAAGGTTCAATCACCCAAAGTATCTCCATCCTTGCCACCATTCCTATCTTTATCATTCCAGTTTTTAATGTAGCACATTTTTAAGGATAACAACGCTTTAACAGTAATGATATATTATTGGTGAGCTACTTATAAATTATTACCCTAAAAGCTTCATCATAAATTTCAAGTAAAAAAAACGACCACTTGAAGTGATCGTTCTATTAACTGAATTCAAATCTATACTAGAATTTGAAATGTGCGCCTAATGTAAAGCCATTTACATCTACATCATCGCCATCAGCGTCAATAGTAGGATAAACGTTGTACATAACCTCCATAGTTGCCATAGGGGTAATGTTGTATCCGAGTCCTAAACCACCAGATATACCTGTGTCAGAATAGCTAAAACTTTCATCTTCCTCATCGATATCAGTATTAAAATCATCTACATCAATTTTATTTTTAGCAACGCCTAGACGACCCTTCGCATACAAAGCGGTATTGGGGAACATATAGTCATAAGTAGCGTATAAACCGTAAACATCAGCGCTATATTCTGAAGTTCCAGACTCATCTTTAAAGGCATCAGCATCACCAGTGGTTAGATATTCAGCTTCAACACCAAGGTTTGGAGTAAACTTGTAGCCACCGTAAACACCGTATGATACTGCATCATCATCTACGTCATCTGGGCTATATTGACCAACTTTAACACCAGCATACGGTTGGCCTGCATAATTAACAGCTGCTTGTGCGCTCATCGTCATTACTGAACTAGCGATTACTGCGATTAAAGCCTTTTGTAGATTTTTCATATACTTTTCTCAACTGTGGATTCAATAAACAAATAATGTGTTTGATATCAAATGATACTCAACTATTTTCTACTTGCTATTAGTAGTAGAGGTATCATACCAAAATGTTTGATAAAGTAAACATATGTTTCTATAAGTTTTAAACGAAAAGAAACGACCACTTAAAGTGATCGTTTCTTTATTATAGCTGTTTAGCTAAAAGCTTGTTTTCTAAGTCATTAGAATTTTAGCTGTGCGCCAACAGTCATAAGATCTCTATCATCGCCTAGCATATCGTATTCAGCTTCAACACTGAAGTCAGAGTTTACTGCATAACCAAGACCTACACCGCCAGCAAGGTTAGTATCGTCTTTTGAACCGTCGTATAAACCTAAAGTAGTATTAGATGCTTCTACTTCAGTTTTTGCAACACCTAGCTTACCTTTTGCGTATAAGCCGCTATTTGGGAATGCATAACGGTAAGTACCATAAGCGCCGTATGTTTTAGCATCGATGTCACCGCCTCTATAGTCAGCATCATCTGAACCTACATATTCTGCTTCTACACCGAAATTAGGATCAAAGTTATAACCAGCAGTTACACCATATGCAGTTGGATCATCTGCACCATCGATATCTAGATCGAACTGACCAACTTTAGCAGCAACATATGGCTGACCTGTGTAGCCATTGCCATAGTTAACAGCGGCTTGTGCGCCTACAGAAAGTAAAGAACCAGTTGCTAGTGCAAGTATTGTTTTTTGTAGAGTTTTCATTATTAGCTCCTTCAAGTAAATTTGGACAAACAAGTTATTTAGTTGTATTGACCATTTGGCCGTATCGCCTTGTTTGCTAACGATGGGTACATAGTAACAAACTATTTCAGACACTCTGTCAGTGTTTAATGGTATGAGAGTTAAGATTTGAAAGCATTTGTCAGTGCTCGGGTTACAAAGGCCTAGATATGAAACCTTTTGTTACATCCACCCAGTTTATGCAATAATCCGTACTCATTTCACAGTTTTCTTGCTAGATAAATCGGCTAAATATGGCTGATATAACAATAATTAGAGAGAAAAAATGCAAAATTCTATCACTGAGCGCTTACAAACTGCACTTGCAGACTTAAAAGCAAAGCAGCAGTACCGCCAATTACCAGATCTGCAGCACGATGGCCGATACGTCGTTAATGCAGGTAAAGCTTTACTTAATATTGCGAGTAATGATTATCTGGGTTTAGGCGGCGATACCGAGATGCAAGCTGAGTTTCTTACTCAAGTGGGACAGCTATCTACTACACACACTCCTAAAATGAGTGCCACCTCCTCACGCCTACTGACAGGCAACGATATACAGTTAGAAGCCCTAGAAGAAGAACTGCAAAATTGGTATCAAAGCGCCATAGAAAAACAGAGTTTAGCCGATTCAAAGTCGGTGCTGGTCTTAAATAGTGGCTATCACGCCAACCTAGGTATCTTGCCAGCATTAACAACTTTGCCAGTCAAAACACTCATTCTGGCTGACAAGCTAGTACATGCCAGCATTATCGATGGGATGCGCTTGAGCCAAAGTAAACTTGTTACCTATCGACGTTACCGTCACAACGATTACGAACATTTGGCCAAGTTTATTGAACAAGCAGACGAGACGGTTGAACGCATCATTATTGTCACCGAGAGTATATTTAGTATGGATGGTGACCGTGCTGACTTGCCTGAACTAGTACAATTAAAATCCAAAGATGCTCGTATTGAGCTGTATGTCGATGAAGCACATGCTATTGGAGTGCTTGGCGATACAGGTCTAGGATTGGCGGAAGAAACGCATACCTTGGCTGATATTGACTATTTGGTGGGTACCTTTGGTAAGGCATTTGCTTCAATGGGTGCTTATATAATGTGTGATGAGGTCGTCAAACAATGGCTGATCAATGCCATGCGTCCATTGATTTTTAGCACTGCACTTCCTCCTATCAATCACGCATGGACACGATTTATTTTAGCAAAGATGCCAACCTTAACTGACCAACGTGCGCATCTAGCACAGTTGTCTACAATGCTTAGTCAGGCCATCGACCCACAACACCGCGTAACTTCAGCTGTCCAAGATATTAGCTACAACTCACCCATTGTGCCTTATATCTTGGGCGACAATGCACGCACGCTTGCCAAAGCACAACAGTTGCAAGCCGCTGGATTTTACGCGCTACCTATCAGGCCACCTACTGTGCCCGCAAACACTGCTCGCATTCGTTTAGTTATGAATGCCAAACTGACTAACGAAGACTGTGCGCGACTGATACAGCAGTTGTAACTTTATCGTTTGACAAAGAATTTACTTCTACTATTGATAGATAACTGGCGCACTTGGATATAATGAAGCCTATGACAACATTCGACACAGCTGATGACCTCAGTGTTAGAAAACAAACCATCGCTCGCCACTTTGCCAATGCAAGCGACTATGACCAGCATGCCAATGTTCAGCAGATCGTTTGTCAGTACTTATTAGACAGTATTGCTAATACCGAACAAAGTAGTGTGCTAGAAGTGGGTGCAGGCACAGGTCAAATGACGCGCCTACTCGCTGAGCATATACAGAGCGAGTACTGGATCATTAATGAGTTATGTAGTGAGCAGACTGCTACATTGCAATCAATACTGCCGACTGCTGAGATCATTATCGGCGATGCTGAAACGATAGATTTAGCAGAAAATCATAGCTTGATAGTTAGTGCCAATGCCGTGCAGTGGTTTGATAATCCATTGAGTTTCGTCACGCAATCAGCGCAGCATCTACAATCTGGAGGCCAGCTAGTCTTTAGTACTTTTACGCCAAATAACTTTTTACAAATCAAAACTCTCACGGGTCAAGGACTTTACTATCCAGATATTAATGAATGGCAATTGGCATTAGACAGTGCTGGCTTTGAGAATATCAAACTCTCAATTCAGCGCTTTGATTTACCATTTCCTACCCCCTACGCTATCTTAAAACATATGAAACTCACCGGCGTATCGACCAATCAAACTCAAGCTAAATCAGAAGATACTCAAACCTTTGTATGGACAAAATCTCGTCTACAGCAATTTGAGTCAGACTATTGGCAGCAATTCTCAGAAAAGAATGACATAGGACAGCTCGTGGTTAATTTAACCTATGAAGTGCTCATAGTGAGTGCGTTTAAAACTTAATTTATTAACTGATAGTAAAAATAGTGGCTAGTAAGAACTGTGGCTAATAGGCATAACAACATTTAGAAATAGCAGCCATAAAAAAACGCACCCCGAAGGATGCGTTTTTTCATTTAACTAGTTAGTAGCCGTATTATTTTTTGTCTTCGTCTACTTCAGTGAACTCAGCATCAACGACGTCGTCATCAGCTTTGTTGCTACCAGCATCGTCAGCACCTTGTTGGAACTGGCTTGGATCCATACCTTCTGCACCAGCGCCGCTATCAGCGTAGATTTTTTGGCTGATTGGCAAGAATGCATTGTCTAAAGCTTCAAGCTTAGCTTTGATTTCGTCATGATCATCTTCTTTCGCTGCAGCTTCAAGCTCAGTGATCGCAGATTCTACTGTTGATTTTTCTTCATCAGTGACTTTATCTTCTGCTTCTTTCAGCGCTTTTTGTACGGCATGAATACGACCATCTGCTTCGTTACGAACTTGCGCTAGGTTAGCGAACTTCTCATCTTCAGCAGCATTGGCTTCTGCATCGCGAACCATTTGTTCGACTTCTTCATCCGACAGACCAGAATCCGCTTTGATTTGGATACTTTGTGCTTTACCAGTACCTTTATCAGTTGCTGAGATGTTCATGATACCATCAGCGTTGATGTCAAAAGACACTTCGATTTGTGGTAAGCCACGTGGTGCTGGTGGGATATCCGTCAAGTCAAAACGACCAAGCAGTTTGTTTTGGTTAGCGATTTTACGCTCACCTTGATATACCTGAATCGTTACTGCTGGCTGGTTGTCTTCAGCGGTTGAGAATACCTGTGATTTCTTGGTAGGAATCATGGTGTTTTTCTCGATAACTGGCGTCATAACACCGCCCATCGTTTCGATACCTAGGGTCAATGGCGTTACATCAAGTAGCAATACGTCAGTTTTATCACCAGACAATACCGCGCCTTGGATTGCCGCACCAGCTGCCACAGCTTCATCAGGGTTCACGTCTTTACGTGGCTCTTGACCAAAGAACTCTTGTACTTTTTGTTGTACTAGTGGCATACGAGTCTGACCACCAACCAAGATTACATCGTTGATATCGCCAATTTTTAGGCCAGCATCTTCAAGGGCAATCTTACAAGGGCCCATGGTGCGCTGTACTAACTCTTCCGTTAAGCTCTCTAGTTTTGAGCGACTGATGGTCACAACCAAATGCTTAGGACCACTGCTATCAGCAGTAATATAAGGCAAGTTCACTTCAGTGCTTTGTGCACTTGATAGCTCAATCTTCGCTTTTTCAGCCGCTTCTTTTAGACGCTGCATCGCAAGAGAGTCACCTTTTAGGTTAACGTCTTGCTCTTTTTTGAATTCAGCCACTAAGAAATCAATCAATGCTGAGTCAAAGTCTTCACCACCTAGGAACGTATCACCGTTGGTTGCTAGTACTTCGAACTGTTGCTCGCCATCGACGTCTGCAATTTCAATGATTGAGATATCGAAAGTACCACCACCTAAGTCATATACAGCAACAGTGCTATCGCCTTGCTTCTTGTCCATACCATAAGCAAGTGCAGCAGCAGTTGGCTCATTGATGATACGTTTTACATCAAGACCAGCAATTTTACCCGCATCTTTAGTTGCTTGACGCTGTGAGTCATTGAAATAAGCAGGTACAGTTACAACTGCTTCAGTCACGCTCTCACCAAGATAGTCTTCTGCTGTTTTTTTCATTTTTTTCAAGATTTCAGCAGAAACCTGTGGTGGCGCAAGCTTTTTACCGTTGATTTCTACCCACGCATCGCCGTTGTCTGCTTTAGCAATTTTGTAAGGAACCATGCCAATGTCTTTTTGCACGACTTTGTCATCAAAACGACGACCGATCAAACGCTTGATCGCAAACAAAGTGTTGCTTGGATTAGTTACTGCTTGACGCTTAGCTGACTGACCAACAAGCGTTTCGTCATCTTTATAGGCGACGATCGATGGTGTTGTACGCGTACCTTCAGCATTTTCGATGACTTTAACTTTGTCACCTTCCATTACTGCTACACACGAGTTAGTAGTACCTAAATCAATACCAATTACTTTACCCATAATCAATTGCTCCTAATTTGTTTTTAACTATAAATACTTATTTATCCAGACCGTAGTCGGTCACTTGTTGCTATATATCGGTTTACCCGTCGTATTTTTCAAGGCAATAATCACGCAAAAACTATGTTTCATGTCATTTTTTGTGAAAAACCTTCATATTAGTAGGGTTTAGCCCTAAAAATATTACTGACCAACACGAACCATAGCTGGACGTAATAGACGACCGTTTAGGCTATAGCCTTTTTGTAAGACCGTACCAACTGTATCTGCCGCTGCTTCTGGGTCAATACCCACTGCTTCATGGAAGTCAGCATTGAATTTTTCACCTTGTGGATCGACCACTTCTACGCCGTTTTTGGTCAATACTGCAACCAATGCTTTGTGCGTTAATTGCACACCCTCAGCGACTGGATCATTGGCATCGGCATTTTCGATAGCGCGCTCTAAGTTGTCAACGATGTCTAACAATTCTTTAGCAAATTTCTGTAGTGCGAATTTTTTGCTCTTATCCGCTTCTTGCTCCATGCGTTTTTGCGCATTATAAGCTTCAGCATTAGCGCGTGCAGTACCTTCTTTGGCTTGTTTTACTTCGCCTTCTAGCTCAGCAATACGCGCTTTAAAAGTATCAAGGTTGATTTCGTTTTCGATAGTCGTTTCTTCACCTGAATTATTCTGTGGATCAAACTCTTTCATGGTTTCTTCTAAGATACTGTCATTGTGATCAATATTCTCATGTGCCACATTTTGGTCAAGATTTTCGTGGGTCGGGTTTTGCTCGCTCATGATAGCTCCTTGAAATTTCAATAATGAATATTAAGAGACGGCACAGTAGACCAAATCATTACTGGTCCTACTATGCCATTATTAAATGCTCGATGTTTCTAACTCATTGTTTTTTAATACGCTTCAATAGCTGCTTGATAAAGGTGATAAGGACAAATTTCAAGCCTAGAGCAAAGGAATTTTTACCATTTATGACAAATATTCGTGAAGTCTGGTTAAAGAGATGCATCTAATGTTTTTACTCCATGTCAATAAATCTCAATATTTGCTCACAAAAAGAACAAAAAACCACTATTTATTCCAATTGCTTTACGCTTATTAATCAAGCTATTACCAAACGATACGCTATTATTCTGCTAGCTATTTTATCATTGCTATAAATATTATCGCCCACACTCAAATGCACGCTAAAAATCATTTATGAGAGCTGTTATGTCTAATTCAAAAAATTTATCTATCAATACTTTGCTCAATAAAGCATTGATGACATTGCACTTAGCGTCAAAAGAAAATCCAGTGTCAAAAGAATCATCAAATCAAGATGCGAAAGCGTATGACTCATTAGAAAAACGTTTGAGCGTTAAAGAGAAAATACTCGCTTATAACCCTGTGGCAAACTATCAGCCGCATACATTGCATTACGCAATGAAAAGTCTCGGCTACTTACCAGACCCTATTTTGGAAGGCGCGATTGGTTATCTTAAAGGCCCTAATTCAAAACAGTATCTACATGCAAACGCTCATCTACGTCTCATCCTTGCAGTAAATAGTTACCTCAAAACGCCGTTAGAACTAACCCCAATGCCGGAATTGCGTGAGAGATTTACTGCTGATGCGGTAGCCATGCAATCACCTAGAGTATGGCAGCAAGCCAATACGACTATGCTAGGCAATATAAAGCCCTTCACTAAAAAAGGTGATTCACCTGTTAGCTGGAAAGATGAAATGATTGCCAATGCTGATGATGGCGACATGACTGTCCGTTGTTATAAAGCCGGCGGCAAAAAATCTGGTTTTAGAAGAAAACGTATCCATAATCCTGATGAAACAGTCATGCTGTTTTTTCATGGTGGCGGGTTCTGCATTGGTGATGTCGATACACATCATGAGTTTTGTCATGCAGTATGTGAGCAGACTGGCTGGTCTGTGGTTAGTGTCGATTATCGCTTAGCGCCTGAATGTCCTGCTCCAGCAGCATTAAAAGACTGTATCACTGCGTATGATTGGTTAGTTGAACACTGTCACACATTGGGCGCATTACCCTCTCGTATCGTTTTAGCAGGTGATAGCGCAGGTGGTGGTTTATCAACTTTAATTGCGCAGCAGCTGACCGCACCGAGCAAAAGCGCATGGGCAGACCTAGGGTTAGATGGACAGAAAATGTTTAATCTATTAGAAAAACTACCCGAACCTCTAGCGCAGATGCCTTTGTACCCAGTCACTGATATTGAAACAGATTATCCTAGTTGGGAGCTATATGGTGAGGGTCTACTATTAGATCATGCTGATGTAGCAGTATTTGATGCTGCTTGTTTGGAGAACAGTCCGCTGCCTCGCTTACACATACTGAACTCACCTATGTTGGGTGATAATAGTAAAGTCTGCCCAACTTACATTGTAGCTTCTGAGCTCGATGTATTACGTGATGAGGCATTTGCTTATGCAAAGCAGCTGAAAGGTTACGGCGTTGCTGTAGAGACCTATACTGTGCTTGGTGCACCGCATGGCTTTATTCACTTTATGAGTGTTCACCAAGGCCTTGGACAAGAGACAAACAATATCATTCTTGGGTTTAGCAGCTTTGTACGTGATATCATCAGTACACAATCGCGGTTAGCTGCATAGACCGCTTGCTAGCTAATTATCGGTTTGTATATTCAATTTGTATTGCCAGATAGTGTAATTAACCAAATCTCTGAGCGCGATCCCAATCGAAAGGGAATGCCCCAAAAACCATAACCAGAGGACACGACGAAGTGCCCTTTACCAATCTGCTCATAGCCATAGCCTAATCTATTAATAGCATTGACGATGAAATTAGCGGGGAATACTTGACCGTTGTGGGTATGTCCCGAGACTTGTAAATCTATAGGTAATTGACTGTGATTATCTATATCACTCGGTCTATGGTCTAACAATATCACTGGCTGCGACGTATCTACTTGCGTCAGCAGATCGGTAGTTGCTACACGTTGACGTTTATGATTATCAAAACGTCCAACTAACCATACTGGTTGACCCTCGTGCTCGATATAGAGCACCTCATCGTTCAACAATTGTATACCTGCATTTTGCAGCGCTTCGCTAATGGGTCGCTCATGACCATACAAATCATGATTACCCAATGTCGCATAGACACCACGTGGCAGACTACTGCACAATTCTGCTAAGTTTTGCTCCATATGATATTCATTAAAGGCCTCTGTATTATCATCCATAATATCCCCTGGCATTAGTAGCATATCTGCACCAGAGCGAATCATAAGTTGTTGCAATCTATCTATGGCTTTTACACCAAATAATCGTCCTATATGCAAGTCACTAGCGACTGCAATGCGTAATGGCTTGGTTAAAGGTTTATCTATATTAATAGAAAGCTTGCGTATAACAGGGGTATAGGCACTATATAACGAATAAATAAATAGTCCTAAAAATAGGAATAGCGCTAGTACTCTTAGCCCTATAGCCATTTCATTCGATTGGTGTAACGTACTACCTGATAAAGCAACTACTAGCAGATACCCTCCGTAGAATAGACTCACTGCCAACGCCGTCAGTATCATAAAATGCATGATTAGCATCCACCCACTAATCCAACGATAACTGTTAGCAAATGCTCTTTTTACGCTCAATACTAATAGGCCATTAGTAATAATGAATACACTGGCCCATATCATGGTCTGTAATGTTGGCGTTATCCAAGGCTGGAGCCACCACTGTATGCTCAATACTGTACCTAAGCTAAATAACTGTAATAGCAGAAAGATAGTGAAGAAAAATGCGTAACGCATGGACTGCCCTTAGACATAAATACGGTTCAGTAATTGATTATCAGAAGATGGTTTGTAATGTTTCACATGAAACAACCACTATATAACTATTTTTGGTTTTCTAACGCCTGCTGGAGTGTTGAATGTTTGAACGAATAACCTGCATCTAATAGCGCTTGTGGCAGCACTTTTTGACCATCGATAAGTAGGGTCGACATTTCGCCAAACATCAGCTTAAGCAAAAACTCTGGTAAAGTAAAAAACGTAGGGCGATGTAGCCATGAGCCAAGTGCTTTGGTAAAAATATGATTGGTCACAGGATTTGGAGCAGTAAGGTTATACACGACTGTATGTGTATCATTTGCGGTACTGTTTGCAGTTTTGATAGTGCTGTCACTAATAGGTGTACTATCTTGGGCTAAGCTTTCAATGTGATTACCATCTGAGTCGCTAGTAAGTTTAAGCTGCTGCTCGATAATAAAGATGACCGCACTAACCCAATCTTCACGACTGATCCAGCTCATGATTTGCTGTCCATCACCCAACTGTCCACCGACACCAAATTTAAATGGTAGCAACAATTTAGCCACCATACCGCCCTCAGGATGAATAACCACACCTGTTCTGACAATAGCTACAGGAACATCGTGATTGGTCGCTTTAAGTGCTAATTGCTCCCATTCATCACATAATGTATGGGCAAAATCCGTCTCATAATCGCTGTTTTCAGTCAGTGGCTTATCGCCTTGTGTACCATACCAGCCGATTGCCGATCCGCTCACCAATAACTTGGGTTTTGTGCTAGCACGTGCGATAAAATCCAATATCGACTGAGTAGGTTTGATACGGCTCGCCATCAACTGTTCTTTTCGCTCATCGCTCCAACGAGAGTCAGCAATCCCAGCACCTGCTAAATTCAATATGACATCAAAGCTCATATCAGACATCGCAAGCTCGTCATAAGTCATCATATTGATATCATCGGGATGTGGTTGGCCGCTATTACGAGTTAGCCAAGTAATCGCCACGTCTTTATTTTGTGCGCGAGACCGTGCCATTAACTCTCGGCTAAACGCACTTCCCAAAAACCCTGAACCGCCACTAATCAAAACATTCATACCTTACTCCCTATATGCCTCAAATATCACCACTATGACTTATCTTTGAGTTACTTATTGCTGAAGTACTTATCGTTCAATAAAAACCAGTCCGTTATAACCATCGTCTACTTTTTTGTGGTTTTTATCAAAACGACTTTTACATGCTTTTGGTAAAGGAAGGTGAGGAATGAAAGGTTTACGAGGTCAAACATTGCACTTTGATAATTACTGTCAAAGATAGAAGTTTTTTTATTAAAAAAGTATCTTAATTTTTTGGCTAATATTGCAGACTTTGTTTAGGTTTAGGTAATGCGGACATACCCACAATCAAAGCACTTATACCTCCTACTAAGCTAATCGCCAACCATGTACGAGCATCTTGACCAATAAAAAATGTGGCATTAATAGAAAAACCAACAAGAAAAACTCTTACCCACCATCTTTTGGACTTATATGTTTGTTTGGAAGCAAGCCATATACCGCACAATAGTGTAGGCATTCCAATAAGAAATACACCTGCAATAAGGTAAAAAGGTATGGCTACAGCGTATGCCAGACCTATATCCTTATTCCACATTATCAGCGATACTAAAATAGGGAATAAGATCAACTGATATAGCGTACCTAAAGTTAAAAATAAAAATATCACCATTTTTTTTGGATAGTGGCTGTTGTTATCTAACATTAGTTTTAACTCATAAGTTGGTCAATTTGTGAATGGAAATAATATAGCTGTTATAAACCGTTTCGAACTTTCTTGACCATCCAAACGCATCATAATATTTCAGAAATAGTTTGATTAGCTCTTTATTTAATGGCTCAGCCTACGTCTTCAATATTTTCTTTCAATACTGGTAAAGCTGACATACCTGCTAATACGGCACTTACTCCTCCAGTTAAACTGATAGAGAACCATATCACTAAACCAAATTTAGAAAATATAAACCAAACAAAAAATAAAGCATTAATAAGAACTCCCATAAAAAAAGTTCTTATCCACCACCCATCTTGTATGTATATTTCTTTATACGAATGCCACTTTCCCATCATTAATGTAGTTGGTATCGCAAACAAGCCACCTGCAATAAGATAAACTGGAAAAACAGTATGAACAATAGACCTATGCTGTCATCTGAGCTAAGAAGTGTAGCTATCCATGGAAAGATAATGAGCTCACACAGCGCACCTACGAATAAAAATAACTTAGTAACCTTCATTTTTGGATATTCAGCCAAACTTTCGTTCAAACTATGACTTGGCTGATTTAATTTATTTTTCATATGACCGCCTAAATCCTATTCAGGGCTACCGTCAGTATGTGATAAACAGTATTTGTGCCAGAACTACTGTAAAAATGTAGCTCATACAATAGAAAACATGTTAAGTAAGGCAAACAGGTAGCAAAAAAAACGTCTACATCTTTCTTGTCCACTAACGAATAACCAAGCCTGTCGTTGCGTCACGAATCTGGCTAGGTAAGGTATAACCCAATGTATCACCCTGCAAATAACCAATTTGCTCTTCGAAATAAGCATAGGCGGCTTCAAAGGTGCTAGCAGGCGTTTGTCCTGATCGGTTGCAGCTTGTAGAAACCAATAGACCAAATGGATTCTGCTCACTGACCATCTGCTGGCAAAGCTGACGAACTGTAGGATGCGAGATAACTCGAACAGCAATAGTCTGATGCTGACCGGTAATCCAAGTGGGCACAGTGCTTGCAAGCGGCTGAGGAATCGGTAATAACCAAGTATGTGCTTGGCGATTGTGCTGTTCATCTCTACTATCGTCTGTCTGCCAGCTATCAATAACCTGCTGGCGCTGAACATCATCTAAAGAGGCTAGTAAGGGGGCTAAGCGAGACACACTATCAGTAACGACTATCATGCCTTTGGCTTGTGGACGTTGTTTGATATCCAAGATACGCTGAACAGCTGCTTGGTCATAAGGGTCGCAACCAATACCCCAAACGCTTTCTGTAGGATACGCGAGCAGTTTTCCTTCTTTTAGCCACTTAGCAGCTTGGATGGCAGAATTAGTAATAAGAGGTGTAGGTTGGCTCATGACTTAAATGGTTCGTAGAAGTAAATCCTAATAATACCACAATAGAGATATTGTCTAGGAGAGTCTATAACTAAGGGCTATCTATGCCAGTGTCCAATAAGGAATATTTACGTTACTTTAAACGCGCAAATATCGTCCACCTTGTTCGCTGATAAGACCCATTAACTCAAGCTCCATTAGCTGACCAATCAACTGCGGCGGTGCAAGCTTGGTTGCACTAATAAGCGCATCTAAATCTTGCCCATGCCAGTCAAGCTGCTCATAGATTGCAGTTAAATGCTCAGGCACAACGACTGTACTGCGCGCAGGTTTTATCTCAGAGGATGGTTGCCGGCTAGTAGATTTGATTGAGTTTTTCTCTATCTCAAACGTATCGGAAGTCTGAGTGACATTCGAGTGATTGCTATTAGAGTTGGTAGCGTTTGCTGTTCTATAAGCGCCTTTATCGTAATCAAGCTGACCATTGACGTCTTCTAGTACTTGCTGCGGATGATAAATCAAGGTCGCACCTTCACGTATCAAATGATGGCAACCTTCTGCATTACTATTATCAATATGACTGGGAATAGCAAAGACCTGTTTACCTTGTTCAGACGTGAGACGTGCTGTTATAAGCGAGCCGCTTTTGATGGTCGCTTCCGTTACAATGGTCGCGAGACTCAGCCCAGCTACCAAACGATTGCGACGCGGAAAAGTATGTTTATGTGGCTGCGTATGCGGTAGTAGCTCACTAATAATGCAGCCACCTTGCTCGATAATTTGAGTAAATAACTGATCCCGATGATTGGGATAGTTTACATCGATCCCCGTACCCATTACACCAACTGTACGTCCCTGATAGTCAGAATCTGCCTGTGCTAGTGCACCTAAATGTGCGCGTTTATCTACACCCATAGCTAAGCCGCTAGTAACAATATAGCCTGCTTGCGCTAAATACTGTGCCATATCAAACGTGATTTTTTGCGCATGCGCGGTGGGTTTGCGGCTACCTACTATAGCGATTTGTGCTTGATGTAGGCGCGCGCTATTCCCACGATAAAATAATAAAGGCGGCGGGTCGTAGATTTGTGAGAGTTGGGCAGGATAGTCGGCGTCATCAGCGAATAGCAGACCATAGCGCCCATCTATCAATGCTTGCTGAATCTTATCGATATTGGCGAGTGTTTGCTCTGGCTGTTCATGACGTTTGAGATGGGTGTGGTGAATACCGAGCTGCTTCCATGCCTCTACTTTGGCTTGCCAGGCAAGCTGCGGATAACTGAAAGAAGTGATCAATTTGTGATAAGCAGATAACGATGCATTCACCTCGTACCACAGCGCTAAAATAGCGCGCTGATCGTCGGATAAAGAAGAGGTGACTGCCGTCATTGTCATCTGTCTCGTATAGGCAAGCTTAGATTAGTATTTAGTTTAATATATTGCTTAATACGGCCTTATAGCTATTTATAAATAAGGGGGTGGTAACAACTGATCGCCAATATTAAGTGGTAACTCAGAGTCAAGTACGTAAGCATAACTGATGTGGTCAAAGGTATTAAACACCATCACCATACCGCTAGGCTCGTTTGGTAGACGTACTGGTGTGTCATTATCTTTGGTATCACGTACCAAAGGCCCTTTTTGATAAACCGTCAGCACATCACCTGGTTTGGCGCCTTGTAAGCTACCCAAGTTGATAGCGACTACACTACCCTTCGCAGCCGAGCTGATAGAGTCCATGACACGTACGATCATACCGCCGCGACTGACACTTGCAGGGGTCGGGTAAAAAACAGGTGGAATCGCGTTGTCCAGCTCTACAAATACGCGATCCCCTTCACGCACTTCTTTGCCATAGCTGTCGATAAGCTGCAAGCTAGTCACACCATTACTTTCTGTAGAAGTAACGAGACCTGTCGCTACCTGCGTAACTTCTAAGCCTATCACTTCTTGCGTTTTGGGGTCTACATATAGCTCACCCTCACGGTAGACGCCGTAACGCTGGCCCACGATAAGCGGTACGCCTTTAGCATAGACTTTATCACCACGCGCAGTAATTAAGTTACGGTTTTTAGAAGCTAAAATATAAGGTGTGGTATTAAAGTCTTGGGGATTAACGATCAGCGTTTTATCAAGCCAATGCTGAATAGCTGACCACGGAATAGGAGGAATGCTATTGGCCGTCGAGGTAATCGCGACCGTGCTCGTACTTACATTTCCAGTAAGCTGCTTTTCAACGCCAGCACAGCCCTCGCCCGTATCGACACCTATGAGTGTCTTGCCTTGAATAACGCAAAGAATAAGAATGTCATTGGGATAAATCAGATTGGGGTTTTTGATTTGCTTATTGGTTGCCCAAATTTCTTTCCAGCGCCATGGGCTATCTAGATAGCGACCTGAGATATCCCATAAGGTATCGCCTTTTTTAACGATATAACGATTGGGCGCATCAGCTTTGATAGTTGGCGGCGGATTGTTAGCTTGAGCCGTGCTCATCAACATGGCACTACTAAACGTCGTCATTAACAGTGCTTTTGCTATCTTTTTTAAGCTCATCTTCATCGTTATATCCACAATATGTACCACTATGATCGACACAAAGAACCGTACTTAATTTATCACTGCAAAAACCTCTAAGATCAATAAAAGTTTAATTATATCAGTAACTTGTTAATAAAATTCTCATGGCGATTATAGGGTAACTGTTCAGTGTAATTGGCTAGAATAATTCCTAAAAAAGCGCCTAGCACAATGATGACTTGCTGACGCCGTTTCTAATATTACAATTATATCTACCATAACACAATCATAAACACTTTATTACAATGGTGTAACTTTTACGTGGATATTTTTCCTTGCTGATGATAACCCTAAAGACCGTAGTTACTTAAGCAGGATTCGGTGCGACATGTTGGCGGATTTGTTCAGCAACCAGTTCAGCCTTGTTATCCAGTACCACTACGTGCTGTGATAAATCTTCTAACCCTTCAGTATGCGCTGGACGAGCGATATCTATCTGACCAATAGCTTCAACAATAGTGTCCGCAAACTTAACGGGTAATGCTGTCTCTGCACAAACGATGATTTCGCCATCCAGCTGTAGCTCTTTAGCGACTTTAATGCCGTCTGCAGTATGTGGATCAACCAATTCACTATGCTGTTCATAAAGCGCTTTGATGGTTTGCAGACGATCGCTGTGAGTAGATTTACCAGCAGCAAAACCATAGCGAGTATTAACCGCTTCCATTAGCTCAGATAAGTCGAAACCTTGACCAGACTTCACCCCTTCAAATAACTCATGAACACGCGCGCTGTCTTTTTCTAATAATAGATAAACAAAACGCTCAAAGTTAGATGCTTTTGAAATATCCATCGACGGGCTTGAAGTGACATAGGTTTTTTCAGTCGGACGCGGCTGATAAGCGCCTTGATTAAAGAAGTCATTTAAAACGTCGTTTTCATTGGTTGCGACAATCAAACGGTCAATTGGCAATCCCATTTCGCGAGCAATGTGACCAGCACAGATATTACCGAAGTTACCTGATGGTACGCTAAAGCTGACTTTTTCATCGTTACTCGTCGTGACCGCAAAGTAAGCTTTAAAATAGTAAACAATCTGCGCTAGGATACGACCCCAGTTGATAGAGTTTACCGTGCCTAGGTTATAAGCGGCTTTAAACTCAGCATCTTGCTGTAGCGCTTTGACGATGTCTTGACAATCATCAAACATCCCATCGATAGCAATGTTATGAATATTAGCATCGGTCAAACTATACATCTGCGCACGTTGGAATTCACTCATTTTGCCGTGTGGTGACAGCATAAAGACTTCGATATTTTCTTTGCCGCGCAATGCATACTCTGCTGCACTACCCGTGTCACCACTGGTCGCACCAATGATCGTAATACGTGCATCTTTTTTCTTAAGCACATATTCAAAGGCATTGCCCAAAAACTGCATGGCAACATCTTTAAATGCCAATGTCGGACCGTTTGATAATCCTAGAATATATAAGCTATCTTCAAGCTTGCGGACAGGAACAATCTCGTCAGAGCCAAACACATCAGCAGTGTAAGTACGCTCAATGATATCTTGCAAATCAGCCACAGGGATATCTGTTGCAAAACGCTGCATAATCGCCATCGCAAGCTGTGGATAGCTGAGCGTACGCCATTCATCAAGCGTTGCGCTATCGATGTTTGGATAATGCTCAGGCAACATCAAACCACCATCTGGGGCAAGACCCATCAAAAGCACATCACTAAAATCCATCGGCGCTGTCTGACCACGGGTACTGATATATTTCATTAGATTGTCCTGTCTACAATAATGTTATTCAATAATTAAAACGGTTTATTCAGCAGTTTTTTGTAGCAATGCATAATAAAAACCATCGCCACTCGCGCTATCAATCGGCAAGCACTGACGACCGATTGCTTGTTCGATACCCCAGTTGCAATCTTCAGTAAACTCGATCACTGCTGCATCATTATGATGAGTGATAAAGTCCTGCATTTGCTCGACGTTTTCTTGCTTTAAGATGGAACATGTCACGTACAGCAAATAACCACCAGCTTTGAGTTGTGGCCATAAGTTATGCAAGATATCTGCTTGCAACAATGCCGTTTGCTCGATGTCTTCTTCAGTACGTAAGATACTGATATCAGGATGACGGCGAATCACGCCAGTCGCAGTACAAGGAGAATCTAATAATATCGCATCAAATACCGGCTCATTTGTCGCCGCTTTTTTATTTTTGCCATGCTGCCATCTGGTTGCATCCGCACAGACAATATTAAGTGCGATGCTGTTATTTGCTTGCTGCAAATCATGCTGACTTAGATTTAAACGCTGTAAATTTTCACGAATACGCTCGATACGCGGCGCTTCGTTATCAATAGCTGTTACCTTGATATCAGTAATCGCAGATGACGTTTCATTATTGTCTTGTTTCACGTGAAACAACGATGATTCGTCGTTAGCGCTTATTAGCTCTAACCAATGAGCAAGCTTTCCACCAGGTGCTGCACAAGCATCTAGAATATGTATCTCATTATTCGTATTTTCCGTATCAGATTTTTCAGCACTAAGCTTAGCCATTAATGCTTTATTGATAATCGGTGCAGCTAACTGAGCATGCATATCTTGCACGCTAGCCGTTCCTAAAGCGAAATCAGGCAAAGCATTAACGGCAGTGCTTTGATGTAGTCTAAGACCTTTGGTTGATAGCGTAGCAGCGGTAGACTCTGATGAGTTCGCTACCTTAAAGCCAGTCGTTAGCTCAACGATATCTGCATCAATTTCTGCCCCATCCAATGCATGCTGATAATCCTCTACCGAAGTAACCGCAGAATTCACTCGTAAAAACATCGGGGCTGGTTGGCGCAAGCCTTGTGTCAGCTCATCATACTGTTCGCTCCAATCTTGCTTAAGCTGATAAGCGAGCCAGTTCGGTAAGCTATGCTTTTTATCGCATTTCTTACGGAATTTGCTTGGATTCTTAGCGACTTTACGCAAAATAGCATTTACTAAACCAGTCGAGTGAGCGAATTCAATCTCTTTGGCAGCTTCAACGGTTTCATGAATCGCAGCATGGTCAGCCACTTCTAAATATAGCAACTGTACTAAGCCTACTTGAATGGTGGTACGCACCTCAATCTCGTCGATAGGGTTGTCTGCTAAGCTATCGAGCAAACGTGCCAGCGCATGCCACTGACGCAATGTCGTGAGCAGTAATGCGTGAGCAAAACCTTTGTCACCATCGTGCAGACTATTTAGCAATGGATCAAGGACGCTTGATAGCGACTGACCGTTTTGAATAGCCAGTAAAGTACGAATCACACGCACGCGTACGCTGCCATTCATAATAAGATTGCTTGATGGTTTGAGCTTATTGTTTCTAGGCGCAGTACTGTTTTGTCTCATTAAATTTCATTTCCTTGACGTATGATCGATAGCGTCTTGTGCAAGTAGGTTAAATATAAGTAACGTTATTTTGTTTCTGACGTAAATTGATCGCCGTCATTTAATTGGTTGCCATGGCAAACTTGTTCAGCAGTCATCGGCTTACCACCTGCAAACTGTAAATGGGTAATGGCTAAAATGGTGGCTGATGATTCAGCGTCACTCTCTTTACCACAAGCGACTAAAATCGCTTTTCGTCCGACACTGATAACCGTTCCAGCAGGCTCATTGGTTTGCTGCGATGTATTTACAGGTAAGCTAGCCAGTACTTTAACGCGCTGCCCCGCCAAAAAAGTATAAGCACCTGGCCATGGCGTCAACCCACGAATTTGGCGTTCAATAGCGGCAGCAGGCTGCGACCAATCAACTTCGCCTTCGGTTTTGACCAGTTTTTCAGCGTAGTTGGCTTGACTATCGTCTTGAGCGATAGCTTGATCTTGATAAGTGGGCAAATCCTTTAATACCGTACTAATGGCTGTCGCACCAAGTGCAGCCATCTTATCATGTAGGCTAGCAGCGGTATCATCAGAGGCAATACTTTCGCTAACTTTATAAAGCATGTCACCTGTATCAAGACCTTTGTCCATCTGCATAATGGTAATTCCTGTCTCATCGTCTCCGGCCAAGAGTGCACGATGGATAGGTGCAGCACCGCGCCAGCGTGGCAACAGTGAAGCGTGAATATTCAAGCAACCATGAGTAGGCGTCTCTAATACACCGATAGGTAAAATCAAGCCATAAGCGGCGACAATCATCACATCTGGTTGATAGGTGCGCAGAGTTTGCCTAGCAGCTAGACCTTCTGCACTAGACTTTTTGAAAGTGACTGGCTGCTCTACAGCGATATCATGTGTCAATGCAACTTCTTTTACCGCAGAGGCTGACAACTTTTGACCACGACCTGCTTTACGATCAGGCTGCGTGTAAACAGCGACTATCTCTATATTCAGCGCTGCTTGCTGCTTAATTAATGACTCAAGGCTAATAGCAGCAAATTCAGGCGTACCCGCAAATACTACCCTTAATCGGTTAGTAGTTGGGTTATCATGGTCAGTAAGCGAGTTAGATGTATCAAAGGTAGGAGCAGTTGTAGTCATAATCATGCATTATATAAAGTTTATTTGTTCATTATAGGTGAGTTTACGGCGCAGTGCCATGATTGTAATGACCTCACTTCATGATAACCAATGACATTATTTGCCTTTATAATATCAAGGACATCGAACGTTCTATTTATATCTTTTACAAAACAATTTGGTGTTAATAACCACTCTCTGTAAACAGTAAGCCGTTATTCTGCTATAAACAGAAGGTAACACTATAAATGTTAGACAATTCAGCTGTCGTATAATTCACCTACAATATGTAGAAACCTCATTTTTATTTCACTATATTCTTTCGTGTCGAGATAGGGCCACGCTTTCATGCAACAGTTTCAGTCCTTACAACGCTTATTGATTTTTTATGCCTTGTCTCTCACGGTTATGTTACTGCTGTACTATGTCACACTGTTTGATGGGATAAAAAAACATAGTGAGCAACATAGCATAGATACTTTTTATTCCCTACAGCACAGTATTATTGAGCATGCAGCACCTGTAGATAGTGAAATAAAAAAAATCTTAGAACAACCTACTTTTGATCAACTGAGTTATCAGCTGATTTTAATGATGCCTTCTGGGCAGACCTATATTCATCATAATACTCGTCCTAATGAATCTGCTTTTTCTACCGTTGCTTTCCCTACCATCGGTACATCAGCTTCTAGCAGCAGCGACCATAGCTCTTATACTGTCAATAGTAATGAACTAACAGGGATCATTAATCTAAAAAGCGGACATCAAATTTATATCGTATTACGTCATGAGCCTTTTGTTGTTGACTGGATATCTTACCGTTATTGGCTCCCTTTGATGGTCGCCATCATACTATTCTTCATGGCATTGCTCTATATGCTCAATCGTCGAACTAACTGGGAACAATTACTGGTTTATACCGATAATTTGAGTAGCCGCGCAAAAGAATCTTATACGCCGCCGCCGTTTTTACAAAAGAAATCTACTACCGAGTTCATGCTGTTAGGTCATGCATTAAGTCGAGTCAGCTACCAACTACATAATGACTATCGGCGTATAAAAACATTGACTCATCGGTTAGAACGCTTGGTTGATCAGGCACCCTTACCGATGTTGATGAGTATACGACATGGTCAAATTAGTTTCTATAATCAGCGTTTTGAGCAAGTGTTTACTCCTCCTACACAGAGGGAACAGAGCTATGAGCTGACTGATTTCGTTGAAGGGAAAGATGAGGCCACTCAAATACTCTTAAAAACTATTTCAAGTTTACGCGTTGCTCGCACACTCATGGTTTATGGCTTGGAGAACAAACAAGCCTACCAACTACACGTAACACCATGGTTCGGTGAACATGGGCAAGTTCACGGTTTTACTGTGATTTTTAATAATGTCGATGAGATTTTCCATCAATCTGAGCAATTACAGCTGCACAACCAACAACTGCAATTACAAATTGATGAATCAAACGAAGCCCAGGCATTTATAGGTCGTAAGTTAAGGATACCACTAGAGAAAATAATTGATTCGTTGGAACCCATCGACCCTTCAACATTGACGACTCAAGGCAAAAAGACTCTAAATACATTGATTGCAACCAGTCAAAGCATGTTGACTGTGCTCAATGAGACGCTAGCAACAGAGGAAGTTGAAGTCCGAAAAACACGTCTGAGTATCGAAACGGTTGAT
The DNA here is from genome assembly GCF_904846705.1 of Psychrobacter sp. Pi2-52. Classification (GTDB taxonomy): domain Bacteria; phylum Pseudomonadota; class Gammaproteobacteria; order Pseudomonadales; family Moraxellaceae; genus Psychrobacter. The sequence continues at coordinate 2,469 of NZ_CAJHBS010000020.1, read as the reverse complement.
ATTTATAAGGTAAGCAAAGAGGTTAGCAATTTAGTCACAAAAGAAATAAGACAACAAGGGTTAGAATTGATCTATTTCTTTGCACCGGACTGTCCTCGTTACATCGAAACTGATTACATTCGACTGCACCATATCCTATTAAACCTATTGAAAAACGCTATTAGTTTTACAACATCAGGCTATGTCGCGCTCACTGTTGATCGTGTACCTGAAGATAAAGTAACGCGAATAAGTAATCAGCCTTTAACTCCTAACAATGACACGACAATGCCTGCGCAGACATCTTATTGGATTCGGTTTAGCGTAAAAGACACTGGAGCAACTATTACTCCTGAGAGAAAAAATCAATTAGTCAATATCTTGAATCAAAGCAATCATAACTTAGTTGAAGACAGTAATATTGGCTTGAGTGATGCCAATAGCTTTGCTCAGTTACTCGGCGGTTTTATCGAACTAAGTAATACGGTGGATAAAGAGACGATATTTAGCCTCTACCTTCCTTATCCTCATACCACTTATCAATCGGTATATCATCGTTGTTCGCAGCTGCCCCATATTCACCTTATCGCTATCATCAATCAGCCTCTAGTTGCTGAACATTTACAACGTTTGTGCGAGTACTTAACGATATCCGTGACTATCTACAGCACTTTAGATAGAGCCACTGTACAGCAGCTAAAAAATAAATTAAAACAAGATGAGCAAACCATCATTCCTGTCTTGTTATTAGATTATGAATACAGCGAATCCACCACCGTATCAGATCATGCGAGCAACAAGTATAGCGAGCAACAAGAAGCGTTAAAAGACCTAGTCACTACGCCTTCACTACCAAAGATATTACTTAGCATGAAACTTGAAAGGCATATACCTTCTACTTTACTAGGCCAATATGATGGGTTTTTGACCAAACCCTTGGACGCAAGTTTACTACTTTCTGAACTGCTACGTTTAACCTTGTTTGCAAGGAAAACGCTAAACATACTGGTCAAACATCAATACGACAGTAGTCTATCTTTTGTAGAAGATATACCTAAGAAAGAAATCTTGTCTCCACTAATTTTGGTCGTAGAAGACAGTCCTACTAACCAAAAGATAGCCTGTAAGATGTTAAGTAAGCTTGGTTATCGTAGTATTGTCGCAGAAGATGGACAGCAAGCACTCGAGAAACTCAAAAGCCAACGTGAAGAGATTTCTTTGATTTTGATGGACTGCAGAATGCCCGTTATGGATGGCTTACAAGCCACACAAATGATTCGTTCACAAGGCGATAAAATACCGATTGTGGCGCTAACTGCAAATAATACAGAAGAAGATCGCGATGCTTGTATGCAAGTTGGTATGGACGAGTTTTTATCCAAACCCATTAGTAAGAAAGACTTAGAAGCCGTTTTGCAGAGTTTTATACAATAAATCTCTAGTGCAAATAAAAAATACCCTATCGATATCACTTAATCAAAGTAATATCGATAGGGTTAAAAGCTTGGTACGAGAATAATATTTCGATAAGCTTAATTGTTATTTCATAAACCCATTATTGGCCAAAAATGCTTCTGTGATTTGGCTTTGCGGGTTTGACGCATTCATATCGCCAGATTGAGATTTATTTAATAGACGCTCTAGATAACGGGCAACGATATCTACTTCAATATTAACTTTGTTACCTACTAACCAATGCTTAGCGATATTCGTCACTTGAGCAGTATGCGGAATGATATTTAGAGAAACAATATTGTCACGCACTAAATTGGTCGTCAGACTGATACCATCTACTGTAATAGAGCCTTTGGTCGCTGTATAGTGCGCCAGCTCCTGCGGTATCTCAATCTCAATATAGATAGAACGAGCATCTTGTTGTAATTTACTAACGACCCCTACTCCATCTACATGACCAGCGACGATATGACCACCAAAACGAGTTGTCGGTAGCATGGCCTTTTCTAGATTGACCGTATGTCCAGCTTTTAACCCTTCTAATGCTGTTCTAGCAATAGTTTCACGTGAGACATCAACAGAGTAGTAATTACTTCCGAGCTCCACCACGGTTAAACAAATACCATTTGATGCAATAGAATCGCCTAGCTTCACGTCACTGAAATCTAAGTCATCAGACTCTACTGTCAAACGTATATCACCGCCTGTCGCCTGCATCGATTTAACTTTTCCAACGCTTTCTATAATTCCAGTAAACATACTATCCTCATCTCATTACTGTATTGCCTTCATAGGCGAATATTTTAGTTTATCAAATCAGCTATCAATTCTTTATCACAACTTGTTCAAATAACTGAAAGTGAAACATCGTTAGACTTGACCTTTAATAGGATAGATTGTGGATAAGTAAGGATAAATCAATAGAGGTATAACTAGAAGTCGCTATAAATGCATAGTTATCCACAATAAATGAAAATTACACATGAAACCTATTTATTTATAAACATACGGTTAAGGTATTGATTTATATAATAT
>NZ_CAJHBS010000019.1 GCF_904846705.1 Psychrobacter sp. Pi2-52 | reverse complement strand
AAAGCCAGTAATCCTGCCAAGTATGCCAAAATTGACTTGATTACCTTTGGCTTTGGCAATTGCGTCAATGATCAGGTTTATCATGCTGACTCTGAAAAAACCTATATCTATCGGCAACAACTGAATAAAATAGTGTTTGGTGAGAGTTTGACTAAGGTTTGTGCTGAGCCTTAGTTTGCGTAGGCTGCGGCTTTAGCCCAGCATTGTAATTTTATCAGATTTTTTGCTAGGCTAAAGCCTTGTAGAGTGCCTGTCATGCACCACAAGATATAGGCTAAAAGTAAGATGAATCCTAATCAACAACTTAGTCAACATTAAATACCGTATTGACGAGGCTTATCTAAAAGTTCGGTGCTTAAAAAACCCTCTACACAAATAAATCAATAATAAGAACTATGCTATGACCCAGACCAGTACTGCTATCAACGCACATAACGTCACCTTTGAGACTACTTTCCAAGCCGACATCATCACACAAATGCAAGCGCACGGCTGGCAATTGGGCAATCCTAGCGACTATACGGCTGAGACCGCGCTATATGAGCAAGACGTACTCGACTTTGTGCAGACGACCCAGCCGCAAGAGTGGGAGAAGTTTTGCCGTACCTTTCCTATCGATTCAGAGCGCTACTTTATCACCGCGCTGGTTAAGCAGCTTAATAAGGCCGATGAGCACGCTACTGATAGAGCATCACGCACTTATGGCACATTGGGCGTCTTACGTCATGGTCTAAAGATTCGTAATGCGCGTTTTAGTTTGTGCCAGTTTAAGCCTGAGCACAGTCTGAATCCTGAGACTATGGCACGCTATGAGGCCAATATCTGTCGCGTTGTCCCTGAAGTAGTCTATAGCCCTAATACTAGCGTCAAAGACAGTACTGATGGCAAAGTCGCTAAGCGTAACCGTATTGATATCGTGTTATTCGTGAATGGCTTGCCCGTCACAACGATGGAGCTAAAGTCTGAGTTTAAGCAAGCGGTACAAAATGCTATTACTCAGTATAAGAGGACACGCCTGCCTAAAGACCCTGATACTAAGAAACCTGAGCCGCTACTGACGTTTAAGCGCGGCGCATTGGTTCATTTCGCTGTTAGTCAGTATGAAGTCTATATGACCACTAGGCTGGCAGGTGACAGTACTTATTTCTTGCCGTTTAACAAAGGCACCAGTGACGGCGGCGCGGGTAATGATACCCCTGACGATATCAGCCAATATGCCATTGACTATCTATGGAATGAAGTACTCACGCCAGAGAACTTACTCGCTATCCTCGGTCATTTCATGCACTTGCAGATCGATGAGGAAGAGGACGCTATTGGGCGCAAGTCCAAAAAAGAAACCATGATGTTCCCACGCTATCATCAGTGGGATGTAGTGACCAAATTAGTCAATGCCGCTGTGACTGAAGGCGCTGGTCAAAAGTACCTCATTCAACATAGTGCAGGATCGGGTAAATCTAACTCTATCGCATGGACTGCCCATCAGCTATCCACTTTATACAACAGTGACGGCGATAAGCAGTTTCATTCAGTCATTGTCATCACCGACCGTACCGTGCTTGATGATCAATTGCAGGACACGATCTATCAGTTTGAACATGCCGATGGCGTGGTTGGCAAGATCAATAGAAAAGAGAGTGACGGCTCAAAGTCTGAGCAGCTTGCCAGTGCATTAGTGAACTCACAGCCGATTATTATCGTGACCATTCAAACCTTTCCGTTTGTACTAAAAGCGATTGAAGACTCAAGTGTGCTTAAGTCGCGCCGCTATGCCATCATCGCCGATGAAGCACATTCATCACAGACAGGCTCTACCGCACGCCAGCTCAAAGAAGTATTGGTCTCAGGCGATATAGAGAATAATACTACTGAGAATGACGCGCCGCTATCTAGCGAAGACATACTGGACGCTACGTTAGCCGCACGCCGTAGCAGTCCCAACCTCAGCTACTATGCCTTTACTGCCACACCTAAGCCAAAAACCATTGAGCTGTTTGGCCGTCTGCCTAACCCTGACTTGCCAGCTTCTAAAGATAACCTGCCAGCCGCTTATCATGTCTATTCAATGCGTCAAGCCATTGAAGAAGGCTTCATCTTAGATGTGCTTAAAAACTACACCAACTACAAAGTGGTCTATCAGCTTAAGCAAAAGCTGGCCGTTGCTGATGATGAGGTCGATGCTCGCCGCGCCAAGATTAAGCTCAATAACTGGGTGCGCTTGCATGAGCATAATATCGCGCAGAAGGTTAAGATCATCATTGAGCACTTTAATGACAATATTAAAGGCTTACTGGGTGGCCAAGCCAAAGCGATGGTAGTGACAGGCTCACGTAAGGAAGCAGTACGCTACAAAATCGCTTTTGATAACTATATCGCTGATTACGGTTATAGAAACATCAACGCCATGGTCGCGTTCTCAGGTGAAGTCACCTTTAATGACAATGACCCTGATAGCGGCGCATTACTTGGTGAGAAGTTCACCGAGCATAATATGAATATTGGGTTAAAAGGCCGCGATCTACGTAAAGCCTTTGATAGTGACGACTATCAAGTGATGCTGGTGGCTAATAAGTTCCAGACAGGCTTTGATCAGCCCAAACTGTGCGCGATGTATGTTGATAAGAAACTGACGGGTGTGGACTGCGTACAGACACTCTCACGGCTTAACCGTACCTATAAAGGCAAAGCAGAGAGCGGTACGTTTGTGCTCGATTTCTTTAATGATCCTGACGATATTCTGGAAGCCTTCCAACCATACTATGAGACCGCAACTTTAGCGGATGTGTCTGACCCTGATAAGATATTTGACCTTTGTGAAAGATTGCGTGCCAGCGGTATTTTCTTATGGCATGAGGTAGAACAATTCGTTGAGGCGTTTTATAGTAAGAACAAGTCTAACGCGGCCATTAGCAATATCTGCAAGCCAGCAGTTGAGCGTTGGCAGAAGAAGTACAAGCTGGCACGTGAGCAAGCACAACATGCCAAAGTGATGCTTGAGCGTACCAAAGCGACGGGCGATGTAGTACTGATGACCAATGCTGAGAATGACTACAAAGGTTTTAAGGCCGATCAAGACGCGCTAGAAATATTCAAAAAGGACTTAGGTACTTTCACACGCCAGTATGAGTTTATGTCGCAAATCGTGGACTATGACGATAAAGAATTAGAGAAGCTGAGCCTATACACGCGTAACCTACAACCGCTACTGCGTGAAAGCATGGACAATGAAGATGACGTTGATCTAAGTAACATCGTCATGAGCCATTACCGCGTCTCAAAGCTGCACCAGCAGGACTTAAAGCTACAAGAGGGCAAGTCTGAGTATCAACTAGATAGCGGCAGTGGAGCGGGTACAGCAACACCCAAGGATAAACAAGAAGCGCTGCTATCACAGATTATTGATAGATTAAACGAGGTTTTTGCTGGTGAGGACTTTACCGATAAAGACAAAGTGAACTTTATGAATACCATTTGGGATAAAGTCACTGAAAACGAGATCGTGGTTAAGCAGTTCACCAATAACAGTGTTGATCAGATTATGCTGGGCGGTTATCCAAACGCTGCCGAGGACGCTATGTTTGATGCCAAAGGTACGTTTGAAAACATGACCATGCATCTACTGTCTAACCCGAATCAGTTTAAGCAGTTTATTCGATTGATGCTTGATACCAAGTTGAGTGATGAAGTTTTAGGATAGGTTATACAGAGAATAAAGGGTACATGGCATGACAGATAAGAATATTAACCTTTGTGATACTGAAGACGAAAAGCTGCGTTATAACTTCAGTATGTTCCCGTCCTTGCTTCTTTTGAAGAAAGGTATGCCTGAAGGCAAAGCTTTAATGAGAAAGTTGACCAAAGAACTGTCTAAAGTACCTAGAAAGCGGAAAGTACAGATCGCAGATATATTTGATAATATAGCTACAACGCAGGAAGAAGGAAGTATTAAACCAGAAGATATAAACTTAGAAGAAGGAGAGCTATCCAAACATCCTTACGAGTCATTAGTACGTACGCTGCTTGGTGCTGAAAAATCACCCCACTTACTTGAGCATGCCAAGATTGTAGATGACTGTTTGAGTCAGAAGTTTAATAGTAAGCTTATTGTAAATTTTAAGACTTACTTATCTAAGACTTTTAATTACGAAGATGAGGTGCTTAATATAAGCATGCCAGTAGGAAACTTCTATTCGTTTATAGTGCTTAGTTTTATTGCTAATCTTGATGCTCTGGTTCATGCAGCTTTTTATTCAAAAGATATTAAGCCAATTAGTTTGGGCTGGTTGTTTATGCACAAACGAGATCCAGATAAATGGGAATATGACACAACAACTAAAAAATACAAGATAACTAACAGAAATGGTAACCCTTTCACTTGTACATCACGCTCATTCATACATTTTATATTAACCGACCTTTATTTCTATAGTGGCGAGAAAACTAAACAAGTCCGTAAAAATCCGAAACCTAAAGAAATGCCAAAAGGTCATTATGGTCTTCGAAATGAGATTAATTGGAGAACGGATGATGAAGATGGTCAGCTGTATAGTTTTTTAGATAGAAAAAGCGAACGTGATAGTAAGAGAAACTGGATTAGTCTTGAAGAATTTTACTGGTTATTAGGTATGGAAGAGTCTCTAGAAGATGAGCCTGACAAAGCATTAGTTAGTTTCCGGAAATCGTTTGTCAGATATATAAAAAATGAAGATATAAATGAACTTGGTGGACTTCCTCCTACTGCTGAAAGCATGACTTGGTTCATATATGCTTTCTTTCAAAGTATTTATGAGCACACGGATAAGCTCAACAAGCAGACCAAAGAGCAACATTGTTTTATCTGTGATGAGTATTATGGATTGTGGGAATCAATGACGGCTAAGTACGAGAAGATGATCAGTGAGCATGTAAACAATCCACGGGTCGAATGGCCGGATTATTTAAAGAAGCAAGCCACACGTATTGAATATGTGGCTTGAATATAGCTGGTAATTATCAGCTAACTACCTATTTTCCTGATGGATTATTATCGCGACCACCACCTGATGGGTTGCCTGTTGTGCTCGGCCAGCCTGCACCTTGACCGCCATTATTCATATAAACTTTCATAGTTATTACTCCATTAAAGGTTTAGTTTATTTCATATAGCCAGTTGCTTACTGTCTATAACCAATATCTTAACGGTTAACAAAAATTGAATCTCCCCCAAAAACGCGAATTTTGAATTAATATATAAGTCTGAGAACTATATGAATAAACGATCAAATGAAGATCTACTCAAAGAATATTCAGATCCTAGTAAGTGTGACTATCAACATATGAATTGTTATACGCTAATATCTAGGCTTGATATGGGTGATTTATCCGCCCTTGAAATTTTGAAGAGAATTCACGTCCTGGGGTTGCTTAGTTCAACATATAGCTATCCATCCACGCTTATAGACGTTCTAGAGTTACATAACAGATCTAATGAGCAAGTAAGCTATGACTATGAAAATGCAAAAGATGTGGAATCTAAAAATAGAGATTATAAGATTTTAGTCTATAGGTCTAAGAACGGAGATGAAGATGCTGATCAACAACTCAAACTGATTGAGCTGGATAAAATACTTTGATTATATACTCTGGTTACCGCATTTGAATATCTCTACAATTTGCTGATTAGTTAACTCTTCACCTGTATTAACGTCAGCTGGTTCTCTTTCTGCATACATGTTTATTATCCTAGGATGTAAGGGGCTAAACTGATTCTTAGACCTTAAAGTATATTAAAACGTAATTTATAAGTATTCAATATCTATATAGGAAAGTAAGGAAAGTAGGAAAGTAAGTTATCAAATCTTTGATATGTATGGCTTGTAGTGTTTTCCCTTACGAAAGCAAGAAGGCAAGTAAGGAAAGTTAGTAGCTCTTGAGCCTTTTACTTTTCCTACTTGCCTAATGAGTTGACTTGTAGGAAAGATGGCTAGGGTAGGTATAGCAATCGTTCTAGCTATCGTTTTCCTATTTTCCTAGTTTTCCCTTATCTAGCCTCTAACAACTCAGGTCTTACCTGTATGGTTCTAGCCCTGCCATTGGTTATGATCTTAATATAACCCTCGCTTTCTAATACCTCAGTCAGTAATTCAAAGTTATGTTTTTGCCGTAAGTGCTTAGGGGTTACTTTGCTTTGAGCCATTGAATAAGCCAGCTCTTTAATTGATCGCTTCTTGCAGTAACTCACTAGCCAGCTGATTAGCTTTTGAGCATCATTGTCACCAGATTGGGGCTTGTCAGTGTATCGCATACGTTCGCTTATTGAATAATCAGTCAGTAATGAGGCTCTATGTATGTCATCAGCTGATATAACGCGCCTACCATCAAAGTAAGCGAGTATTGAGGCGATACGGCTAGCATTTTCATGTAAGCGTCTGGCATAGCTTGCGTATTTCTCCAATTTACCGCCTTTACATAACTGGCTTTCTTTATCGGTTTGATAGTTGGCTAATGCTTGCCTTGCCTGTCTATCCTTAAAGGGCATATTAAAGCGAACAATATTACCCTCGCTATCTTTATCGATACTATCAGCAATAGGATCAAATAATGATCTGCACCGTTGCCAGTAGGCTTGTAATCTTGGGTCTTTCTCTGGTTTAGCGTCTAGTCTCTCATCAGTGTTATAAACGATTTTACCGTTCATGTTGTCAGGAAAGGCGAACAAAAAGCGAGGGAGTAAACCTTGACCGTTCATAGCCTCATCATTTAACGCTGGTGCTACTACTGGTGGTTGTCCTTGCAAGTCTAAAGTAAACCTAACCCCATTCATGCTGTTTTGCTCTATGGTGTCATAGCGAGGCGATAGCAGCCGATCAAACGAACCACTACTCCATATATCACATATCTGGCTAATGTTACTCTTTGCCGTGTCACTAGTTAAGCTATGACCGCTTAAAAATAATGCAGCCTCAGCGGTTGACCATGCTATATCTGTAGTATTACCGATCAGCATATTGTCTAAAAAGCCTTGGATAGTGCCAGACTTTACTAAAAGTATGGATTGCTTAGGTTTGGGGTTTTCAAGTAACCATCGTTCTAAATCTTTCTTAGGTGTACTGGCTTTTTGTGCTAACCATTCATCTAGCAATAACCTGTATTCTTTCCTTTTCTCATTTTGATAATTGAAAAGCTCTTTATGGGTAAAGTCTACTGTCCTACTTTTACCGCCTCCGCTTTCTGCCTCAGTTAGTAAAAATAGTGAGGCTGGCATAAACTTATCACCCAAGGCATAAGGGGCGTTTATATATTGTTGAACAATAGTACCTAAAGCCCCTAGCATGCATTGACCTGCCATAGCTGGCGGTACTTGTGAATGATAAGTAATAGCTGTTAAAGTATCTCTTAGTATCTCACCCTCGTTTCCCCACGCCTCTACTGGATAGCGTGTAGCTTTGCTGGCTTGATCTGCTATATTGCCTAATTGCCCCCATGCATCAGCTAGTAAGTCTTTTGTGATTGTATCAGGGTCGCTTAGCACATCAGCAAGCGTCTGGTTATTATCAAACAATAGCAGCAAGTCAAAAGTCGTTATTATGGCTTTGACGTTTACCGCTAGTAACGGCTTAGTTAGCTTATCTTTTTGATCTAGGGTAGCCAATACAATAATTTGCTTAACCTCTGCAAAATGCCTGACCATGCTATTAAAGTTGAAAGGGTTAACACTGACTAAAATAGTAATGTTTAGCCTTTGGCTTATTAACTGCCTGTATAACTCTATACCATCAGCTAGGTTATTTACTGCATACCAGTCGCTATCTAGGTTAAGACTTCCAATAATAAAAGCACTGGGCTGGCTAGGGTCTGTTACTTCTATAGGTTCATCACTATTAGGCTTATAAATACCTATGTTGGCTGGCTGATGCAAGTTATCGCTTAATATCATAGCCACTTTTCCAGCGGTATTTATTATCTCGCTTTTTCTATCGCCATTATGAATGGTGAACGTATCAGAAAACTGCCTTAGCTTATCGCCTTGACCTAGTGCTATCAGGCTAGCTATTGTTTCATCATCTGCTATAATTTCATCAGTAAGTCGTTTTGAAGTGCCTAGTAAATTGCTTAGCCCCTTGTCATCAGCTTGGGGCTTTGTTTTGTCTGTAATAGTCATCTGTTCCCCCTTGCTCGCGCCTGACTTGGCTCGTGTATGGTTCTATATCTCCTAAAGTAGCTTTTACGCCTAGAGTTATTACGGCTTTGCTTTGGCTGTAGGTAAGTTTTCATCAGCTACCCACCTTTACAACGAAGATTATAATTTCATCCTGATGGTAGGCCACTAATAATGTAAGTAATACTATGCCTACTACCAATGGCACAAGGATAATAAACCTGACCAGTAAGCTATATTTGCTAGTCTGCTTGTGACTGTAAGCTCTATGCTGAGGCTTTGGGTTAGTTTTAAGGTCACTACTGCTCATGGAGTCACCTCACTGTTATATAGTTCGCTTTTAGGTAAGGTTGCTTCATCAAGCCAATAAACAGAAAACCACTTGTTGTTATGTTTAACCATTTCACTTTGGATTATTAGCCCTGCCGTTCGTAAATCATGTATGCGCTGAGCTAGACATGTGATTTGATAAAGGCGATAAGCGTCCCATGTGGTGATAGTTGCTCCTGTCATTAGATGCGCTCTAACAGTCTCTATTTGGGTCTTAGGTGCTTGCTCATTGGTAACGGGTGCGTTCGCTGAGACCTCCATATTAAACCCTTTCTTGCGTGTTAGCAGTGGCATGGTCGTCTGCTGGCTGGGTATGGCTTTCTACCCAACTATTGATTTCAGATAGGCGCCATAGACTAGCCCGTCCGATTTTAACGGGTGCTGGGAATTGATTTTGATTGATTAAATGATAGATATGCTTAGCACTAAAACCTGTGATACCACGTGTGGCAGCTTTGGCTGTGACAGTGCGCTGTTGATTTGATTTAGTGGTATAAGTTTTGGCTTTACGCTCAGGTTGATTGGCAAGATCTGCCATTCTTAGATACTGGTCAATTAGGGTCATGATAGTTCACTCCATAGCGGTTTAAGGAATGGGCGGTAATGCCCTGCTATAAAGTGATACTAATGGGTAGTAGTGGGGTTACTGCAAAGGGTTACCCTCTAAACAATGGGTTACGGTCAAGGGTTACCCTTTGAGGTTGATGTCATCTAATCTTTTATATTTAAACCTTTAATAGCTTTTAAGTTTTCAATGTCGCCTTTCTGTTTGTTAATTTGAGGGTTAGTTATTTTACTTAACCTACTGATTAATGCTGCACCATGAATGGTTTTATCTAACCCTATTTTTTTAGCAATAATATCAAATCGTTGAGAGTGATCTGTTATGTGTCGGTTGTCTATCTCATTTAATATATAGCTCTTTTTCCATATTGTTATAGCTAAATGAAGTTCAGGAGGGTAGGTATATTGGTTCATTGCTTGCCAGTCGTACAAATGCTCGTCAGTTAGTTCATTTGCTTGCTTACTTAACTCGTCATTGAGTCTATTTATATCTTCTTCTTGCTGAATGATCTTAGCGTTAGCAGCAGCCAGTTCTTCACTGAGATAATTATTAGTCTGAGGATCGCTATGAGCTACTGTTGGATTATCTATTGGTAAGTTGCTGGTAGTCTTTTCATCTCCTAATTCTTGTTCAAGTTCAGCTATGCGCTCTCGATAGTCTAGGGCTTCCTGCTCTTCAAACACAGAATGAAGTTTCTCTTGCATGAGGATTAGATTGTTCAACTTATATCCTATTGTAGAGAAATAATCTGAAAGATTTCCTCTACTAATAGTGGTCTCTTCAAGATTGACGTAAGATTTGGAAGAGCCATTAAAAATTTCGGTATTAGCGATAACTAGATTAATTCCACTTGGTTGATGGTTGCGTGCTGCTGCTGTATAGGACTGTAATAGGTTTTCAAACTTATGATAGTAGCTATCAGGGTATTTAGACTGATTATTAATATAACTATTATTCTCATGAATAGTTATGTCACTGAAATCGATTTTTAAAATTAAGGCCACCACTTGTGGCAAAGTGTACTCAGGTAGATAGCTAGCTAGACTATTGTTATTTACGACAATATTAGTGTCACTGCTTGGGCTTTCCTCACTAATATTCTCGCTATCAAAATGCAATAAGTCATCTAATGGTTTAAAGTCTATGAGTTCCGATACTATCAAGCCTGAGCTAGAGTACTGGTTAAATATATTTTTTAGCTGGTCTTCAGCTGTCGGTGTGCAAAAATTAAAATCATTCATATCCTCGAATATCCACATATCACAAGGGAATACCAGCACTTCTTGAATAGCCTTTAAATAGCGAGTAAATTGCGTATCTGGAATAGAGTTATTTACTGCTACTGGCAAAGTATTGTACGGCTTTCTAGTTTGCGAATAGTGATTGTTGAGACGAATAACTGTCAATTTTTCTATTTTTTGAGAAAGTAAAAAATTAATAATGCTATATATAGTTTCGTTATTACTGCTTGATAAATGAAACAAAAAATCTCTAAAGCTGATGTATTGATTTTCACTACTCAAAATAACTTTATCGTTTAATGACCGCACACTCACACCCTTACACCTTTAAATTAAAGTAGGTGCAAGGCAGTGACAGCATAAAGGTGTGAATAGCTGTCGTTCGGGTAATTAATCCTAGCCTTGCAATCGATTATGACAGCGATTAACGCTATCAATATTAGCTTGCCAGCCTAATGCTGACGATAATTAGTAAATCGGTGTTGTTAAAGTTGCTCGGCAAGTCTGGCTAATACCTGTTGAGATACGCCTTGTGCCCGTAAGCTGTTTATCAATATATCTTTATCATGCAGCGCTATATCAGTGGCTTGCTCGTTACGGCTATCCATTTCTTTGGCGAGTTCATTAGGGGTCAGTAAGTCAAAGCTGACCGCCTTGCCAGCTCGCAAGTCATCTAAATGGTTCGCCCATTTATTCATCATTACTTGACGTTGGGCTAAGTGTGCTGACAGATCATAACGCTTTTTAACGCTCGATTGCTCAAGGTGTGCTAATTGTATTTCGATAATGCTTTCGGAAAATTGTAGTTCGTATAAGCCAGTGCTGGCAAGCTGTCTAAATCCATGACCTGTCATTTTAGGGTAGGGATCTCCACTATAGCCCATTCTATTCAACGCCTGATTGAACCATGCTTCACTATATGGCTTATTTGACTCAAAGTTATAGAACACATAGCCAGTACTTTCTGTCAGTGGCCTTAAGCTTTCAATAATTGCCATTGCTTGGGATGACAGCGGAATAATGTGATCTTGACGCATTTTCATTTTATGAGCTGGTACACGCCAAACGCTTTTATGATAATCAATTTCTGACCACTCAAAAAACCTCAATTCTTTAGTCCTAACAAAACATAGCGTCATTAGCTGTAAGCCAGCAACCGTCTGTTGATGCCCATTAGGATGCTTTTCTATATAGCTATCAATATTTCGAAGTAGTTCAGGGAATTGATGCTGCTCAACAGCTTTCATACGCTCAGCTTTGTGAGGTCGTAACGCTTTATTACGTCCGCTGGCAATGTTAACAATGTCATGACCTAGCGTATTGATAGCATAATCAAAGATTGAGCTGATAAGTCCCATACATTTATGAGCGGTTTCTGAGGTATGTTTGCCTTGCTGTTCAAAAGTAGTTTGAATGGCAAGTCCTGTCTTGATAATATCTTGCGCTGTGATTGCACCAATAGGATATTCACCTATGTGCTTTAGAATATGATTATCTAGAAACCCTTGCAGCTTTTGCACATTCTTTGATGTAGTTTTTGATTTTTCTGACATATAGTTTTTAGCTATGAATTTAAATAAATCTTTCTGTTCGTAGCTATTTTTATGTCTATTCTTATGCTCGTTGGGATCGATACCATCGTTAAGTAGTTTTTTGGCACTGTCACGCGCAAGCCTTGCTTGTTTCAAAGAAACTTCGGGCTTGAAATTGGTGTCTATTACTTGTGAAGAGGGCTTATAAGTACCTATATGATAAGTTTTTTGTTTTGGCTCAATATCTTTGTCAGATTGGTAGCGATAAGACATTACCCAATAAAGCGAGCCTTTGGGGTCATGAATTAGGGAGAGGCTATCACCGTCACTATGTCTGGTGCGTTTAGTAGGTGCTGACTGTTTGGCTATTGCTTTTACACCATTATCAGTTAGTAGATAGTTTTTGCGCTTATTCATCACCACACCTCTGAGAGCCATAGAATAGTAATGTTGTGTGTGTACAACAATATGTACAACATTCTATAGGTGCTACTAGGTAATGACAAGTTATATCAAAAGACATAAAATGATGGTTATAAAGGGTTTTAGAGGTTTTTGGTAACGCTAAGGAAGGACTAAGTATGATGATTGGTGCGCTCGGCGGGAATCGAACCCACGACCCTCGGCTTCGGAGACCGATACTCTATCCAACTGAGCTACGAGCGCATATGATAACGATATGTCTGACTGTCACGCTTAGATGCGCATGATAATTAGCATAAGGTGTCTAGAAATAAAGACCGCTTAGTCTAACAAATAAAAAGCATAAAGCCAATAAATGACAGTCGCGATTGAGGTTTTTTAAGAAAAAACAGCCAAGTCATTAAACAAGCATGGCAATTTACCTGCCTTTTCCCTTATAATGTTGGGGAGAATTCATATTTATAATCACCGATTGCAAGTGCGCTGGCACGCGGGATGGCTGTCTGCTATTGAAGACTTAGAGGTCGTCAAAGGAGGACAGACAGAATGTCCGAGCCGTGCTAGTCCTTGTATACGTAATAAGAGAACGTGACGAATGAGAAAAGTAGTTATGTTATCGGCAGCTGCCATTCTAGGAATCGCTAGTATCGCGGTGAGCCAAGCTGAAGATGTTGTAGACACTCCTGTAACTGCGTCAGACGTAGCAGAAGGCCAAGAGGTCGTAGAAGCTGCTCCTGAAACGCTAGGTGACGATACCCAAGCTGCTGCAGATACGACAGATGGTGCTGCGCCCACTGACGAAGCCGCTCCAGCAGAAGGCGAAGAAACTGCCGCTGCAGCGCCTGCCGCTGATGAAGAGCCAATTCCACAAGATACGCCGCAAGTACAGAAGCTAATTGCTTTGTATCCTAATCTGATTGCGCGTATCCAGCCTGTTGCCAATATCTGTTTTGAAGATGGTGAAGCTTGTGATGTAACAGCACGCTCATCTGGCCCAGCTGCTGGCGACGGTCCTCGTGACGGTAAAGCGGTATATAACGCCGTATGTCATACTTGTCATACAGCAGGCTTGCTAGGCTCTCCTATCTTTGGTGATGCTGGCGCTTGGGGTCCACGTATTGCAAAAGGTAAAGATACGCTATATACCCATGCTATCAATGGTTTCAATGCGATGCCTGCTAAAGGTGGCGCGGATATTCCTGATGAAGAAGTTCAAAATGCCGTAGATTATATGGTCGCAGAAGCAAGCTAATCTTTGTTGATTACCTTCCAAGCTTTTACGATAGTTATCTATAAAGCGCCTATTTCAGTGATGAGATAGGCGCTTTTTCATGATGAGTATTATTAATACGGTACTTCGAATATAAGGCAGTTGAAATTCGCCATGAGTAGCCTCATTTTATGAGATTAGTTCGTTTATTACCGTACATTGTCACCTTTAGATAGTAGAGTGTGTTGAACATTCTTATACGGCTTTTGCCTATATGATAATGATAGTCGAATGTTCAACACGGCCTATTATTCTAAAATCGCATTTTATATAAATTGATAACAAATAAAGAGGTCTTCATGTCTGATGCACCAGCACTCTCCATAAAAAACCTATCCAAAACCTACGACAATGGGTTTTCGGCATTAAAAGGGGTTGATTTAACGGTACCACAAGGTGGTTTCTTTGCGTTACTTGGGCCAAACGGCGCAGGTAAATCTACCATGATTGGTATTATTAGCTCATTGTTTAAGCCAACCACCGGTAGCGTCCATATTTTCGGCACAGATCTACTAGAGAACCCTTCGATTGCCAAGCAATACCTTGGTGTCGTACCGCAAGAATTTAACTTTAATATGTTCGAAAAAGTCGAAGATATCTTGATTACGCAAGCGGGTTATTTTGGTATTCCGGCAAAAGAAGCCAAACCACGCGCAAAGAGACTATTAACAGCGTTGGGACTATGGGATAAACGCGACAGTAAATCACGTGAGCTATCTGGTGGTATGAAACGCCGCTTGATGATTGCCCGTGCCTTAATTCACAAACCAAAACTATTGATTCTAGATGAGCCAACGGCGGGTGTCGATATCGAGCTTCGCCGCTCGATGTGGGAATTTATGCAGCAGATTAATATCGAAGAAAACACCACTATTATTCTGACGACTCATTATCTCGAAGAAGCTGAGCAATTATGTAAACGCATTGCGATCTTGGATCATGGTGAAATTCGAATCAATACGGAAATGAAAGAGCTACTGGCGCAGTTGTCGGTAGAGACGTTTGTATTTGATTTGGATACGCCGCTCACTGAGCAGTTGGCTCTAACAGGAGTCACAGGGGTCTCGCAACCAGATGAGCAAACGCTAGAAGTTACCTTGACAGAAGGTGAGTCACTAAACGGTGTCTTTGATCAGTTGTCTGATAAAGGTATCAGTGTGGCAAGTATGCGCAATAAAGCCAACCGACTAGAAGAGTTATTTATGCGCTTGGTAGACAAAAACATTCAGAGTGCAGATAGCATGAAGGAGGCGGGATTATGAGTCAGGAACTAGTCGATCATAATAAAACAATGTCATTGAGTAAGAAGTGGATTGCGTTTCGTACTATTTGGTTCAAAGAAGTGCGCCGTATTTTACGTATCTGGCCGCAGACGTTGTTACCGCCAGTTATCACGATGAGTTTGTATTTTGTCATCTTTGGTAAGATGATTGGCTCGCGCGTGGGTGAGATGGGCGGCGTGCCATACATGCAGTTTATCGTGCCTGGTTTGATCATGATGTCGATCATTACCAACAGTTACTCTAACGTGGTCTCAAGCTTTTTTAGTGCTAAGTTCACGTCTAGTATCGAAGAGCTTTTGGTCTCGCCAGTATCAAAGCATGCTATTTTGATGGGTTATATCAGTGGTGGTATCTTCCGTGGACTGGCTATTGGTGTGATTGTCTCGATAGTGGCGCTCTTCTTTACCGATCTGGGTATCGAGCATTTATTTGTGACCGTATTTACGGTACTTGGTACGTCTATCTTGTTTTCATTGGGCGGTTTTATCAATGCGGTATTTGCACGCTCATTTGATGATATCTCTATTATCCCAAGCTTTGTACTGACTCCGCTAACCTATCTTGGTGGTGTGTTTTATTCAATGGAGAATTTATCGCCATTTTGGCAAAATATCTCGCTACTGAACCCTATCGTCTATATGGTCAACTCATTCCGTTACGGTATTCTTGGATATTCTGATGTCAATGTTTGGTATTCAATGGCGGCTATTTTTGTGTTTTGTGCGATATTTTATACCATCGCTTATCGCTTGCTAAGTAACGGTTCACGTGTACGTTTGTAGTGTGTATTATTCGCTAAGCATATTATTATTTTAGAGTAAATTTTAAACGGTTTAATATTAGGAAGACAGATGAGTATTCACGGTATCTTGGGTGAGCAAACCACAGACTATCCAACTGAGTATAGCCCAGAGACGCTATATCCGATTGCGCGCAGCATGGGACGTGATGCGATTGGTTGGCAAGATGACAAGCTAGCCGTTGGTGTCGATTGGTGGCAGGCCTTTGAGATATCTTGGTTAAATCCGCAAGGTATCTCGCAAGTAGCGATTGCACGCTTTAGTATTCCTGCCAGCTCACCGTTTATCGTAGAGTCAAAATCGCTTAAGTTGTATTTGAATAGCATTAACTTTACCGAGTTTGCCAGTTGGAATGACGTACAAGCGTTGATTGCGAAAGACTTGTCAGCTTGTTTGCAAACAGATGTACAGGTAGCGTTATTTCGCTTAAATGATGATCTAGATGGTAACGGAACAGCGTTATTGATCGCTCAGCCTGAGGGTGTTTGTATTGATGAGGCACTAGCAGGAAACACGGACAAAGTTGCGTTGACTGAACATCCTGATACGTCATTGCTAAGTGCTAGCGAAGCAATAGAGGCGAGTAGTGAAAGCATGGTAAATGATGGTACGCAGCCGTATACCTTTTATTCCAATCTACTGCGCAGTAACTGCCCAGTGACCAATCAACCAGATTGGGGTACGTTGGCCGTATCGATTACGACTGATAAGCTTTTTAATAATGCAAATATGCTGCGTTATATATTGAGCTTCCGTCAGCACAATGGTTTTCATGAGCAGTGTGTTGAGCAGATATTTGCTGATTTGAGCCAATACTATCAGCCAAGTGAGCTAATGGTACGGGCGTGGTACACGCGCCGCGGTGGTATCGATATCAATCCATGCCGTGTTAGTGATATCAGTCTATTGCCTAAGCCAAGCCGTTTAATCCGCCAGTAAGTTCTTGCTAAAAATACGATGTTAATAAAAATACAATGTTAAATAGTTTTTAAGCCAATAAAAAAAGCGCCTATCTCACGTGATGAGATAGGCGCTTTTTGTTATATAGTCTTTAATTACAAGACTATTTACCGCTTACTTTTGCCATGACTTCTTCACGGCTCAGCATCTGCTTTTCGGCTTCACGGCGATTGACGTACTCGTACTTGTCTTCCGCCAAGTTGCGATCAGAGACGACGATACGATGCGGAATACCAATCAACTCAAGATCAGCAAACTTAACGCCTGGGCGCTCATTACGATCGTCCAGTAGTACGTTGATGCCATGAGCTTTCAACTCTTCATACAGTGCGGTTGCCGTCTGCATGACCGTCTCTTCTTTAGACTTCATCGGGATGATAGCGACTTCAAAAGGAGCGATTGAATCATCAACCGTTGGCGTTTTTGGCCACATGATGCCGTTTTCATCATTGTTCTGCTCAATAGCAGCGGCAATGATACGGCTAACACCAATACCATAACAGCCCATCATCAAGGTAACAGGTTTGCCATCTTCACCAGAAACCGTACAGTTCATCGCTTGTGAGTATTTATCACCCAACTGGAAGATATGACCGACTTCGATACCACGTTTGATTTTCAGGCTGCCTTTACCATCAGGAGACGGGTCGCCTTCTTGTACATTGCGCACATCAACGATGCGAGTAATGCGAGTATCACGTGCCCAGTTCATACCGATAGTATGTTTGTTCACTTCATTGGCACCGCAGACAAAATCTGACAGCGCAGCTGCTGAACGATCAACAAACACAGGCATATCTAAATTAACGCCGATATAGCCTTTGTGCAGACCTGCCGCTTTTAGCTCTTCGTCAGAAGCTAACGTCAATGGTACGTTGGCTTCTTCGATTTTCTCAGCTTTGATAGTGTTGAGCTGATGATCGCCGCGCAATACGATAGCAATCAATTGTGGCTCATCGTTCTCAGTATGACCATGAACGATCAAGGTTTTAACCGTAGTTTCTAACGGGATATCCAAGTGTTCAGCAACCATTTTACAGCTGGTCATGCCTTCAGTTAGAACGTCTTCACGCTCCATTTTCGGTGGTTGACGCTCAGCAGTGCTGACAGATTCTGCTAGCTCTACATTGGCTGCGTAGTCAGATGAGTCCGAAAACGCAATATCGTCTTCGCCGCTATCTGCCAATACATGGAACTCATGTGAAGCAAAACCACCGATAGAGCCTGTATCTGCTTGTACTGCACGAAAGTCTAAGCCCAAGCGGGTAAAGATGCGTGTATAAGCGTCATACATGTCATGGTAAGTCTTGGCCAATGAGGCTTGATCCACATGGAAAGAGTAAGCATCTTTCATGGTGAATTCACGAGCACGCATCACACCGAAGCGTGGACGAATCTCATCACGGAATTTACCTTGAATCTGAAAGAAAGTAATCGGTAGTTGTTTATAACTACGCAGCTCACCTTGTGCTAGATTGGTGATGACTTCTTCGTGTGTTGGACCAAGTACAAAGTCGCGATCATGACGGTCTTTGAAGCGCAATAGCTCAGGACCATAATCATCAAAACGTCCGGTCGTCTGCCAAAGCTCAGCAGGCTGAGTCATCGGCATAAGCACTTCTTGTGCGCCGACGTTTTGCATCTCTTCACGAACAATGCGTTCGACCTTTTGCAAAACGCGCAGACCCATAGGCAACCAAATATACAATCCAGAAGCAATCTTTCGGATAAGACCAGCACGCACCATCAATTGGCTTGAGGCGATGTCGGCGTCACTTGGGGTTTCTTTTAGTGTGGCAAATAAAAATTGACTGGCTTTCATAAATAAAGCGTAACCTTATCAACGATAAAAAAATAAGAAATAGTAGGATGTTGAGCGTATGGCTAATCGTTTCATTGCCGCCGCAAGCTTACCTTTATCACTTAGCAATAATCTAGGGTATTTCCTAGTTACCAACCTGCTTATATACAAAGCACATCAGTAAAAACCACTCTCATAAAAGAGAGGCAAATTTGATTTGATGTATCAATATGCCAAAAATGCAATATATTCAGATCAAAACCCTGATAAATGCTTTAAGACTGACATTTTATTCATACAATCTGACTATGTTAGGTAAAGTTCGCCTAAGACGCAATGACTTTTTGTCTTTTCAGACCGAACGTGACGTAAAGGCTTCAATAAGGGATAAATAATTGAGCTATTCGTATGATTTTATAGCGAAAGCACTGCTTATTTTGGCGACAGTTTATTGAGGTGGTTGCGTAGAGGTTTATGGATAAAGTTATGTAGAGGAATGGTAGCCATTACTTGAAGTTACTGCACAATAGTCGCATTTATAGACTAAGCATCTGTTCCATTTTTACAACGCTCTTAGCCTTACCAAACGATGCAATATTATAAAGGTAGCTTCTATGGATAATCCTGATATGAATAACGCTAATGCCACTCAAAAGCCTGCGAAACGTCCTATTGCGACAATGTCGTGGGTGATATTACTTATCGGTCTAGCAGCGATTGTTTTTGCTATTTATAGTGCGCAAAACAAACCAGAAGAAGCGCCGATAGAAACCATTACTCGCGAAGGGGTGGTTACGCAAATTCAGCAGTTAAATCGCTTACATACCGTCGCATTCAGCGTTGATACGGTGATTACGAGTGAGCGACCTGGGAGCTGGATGAAGCTGTGGCAGGATGAGCAAAAGGCATTGTTTATCGCTCATGGTCGCGTAGAAGCAGGCGTTGATTTGAGTGCACTGACACCTGAGATGGTACAAGTAGTGCAACCTGCTCAAGTTAACGTAGACGAAGAGCAAGTAGCTGATGCCAATTCATCAGCTGCCACTATGCCGCAAATCAATATTACTTTGCCGCCTACAGAGATATTTTCAGTATATCTGGATGATATTGAGATTTATGACTGGCAGACAGGGGCTTTTGGCATGATGCAAGTCGACCCTAAGATATTGGCACAAGCACAGACTATGGCAAAAAAAGAAGTACTTGAACGTGCCTGCCGAGGTGATGTCATGAATATGGCACTGCAAAATGCGCAAACCCAGTTGCAGCAGCTATTTGCACTCACAGGAGCGGTAGTGACGGTTACCACTCAGGGTGCAGGTGCATGTCAATTGCCAGTCACTACCAATGGCTAGTCTGCTAGTTATTTTCTAAAATTAAGCTTCTTTTTTAAATTCGGCGATAGCTAGCTTACGTGCTGATTTATGCTCGACCATCGGCGCAGGGTAGTCGATATAGGCAAACTTGCCACCTTTTGCCAACTCTTTACGCATCTTATCTTCGTTATGTAAGATGCTATTAGGAATGTCTTTTAACTCTGGTAGCCAAGTTTTAATAAACAGAGCTTTAGAATCGTGCGTATTGGCTTGGCTAAAGGGGTTCATAATGCGGAAGTAGGGCGCTGAGTCCGTACCTGTTGAGGCGCTCCATTGCCAGCCGCCGTTATTGGAGGCAAAATCGCCATCTATCAGCTGATGCATAAAGTAGCGCTCACCCAAGCGCCAATCAATCAGCAAGTCTTTGGTCAAAAACATCGCCGTGACCATTCGCAGGCGATTGTGCATAAACCCCGTCGCATTTAAGCAACGCATCGCTGCATCGACCAATGGCACGCCTGTCTTACCCGTACACCATGTCTCAAAATCATCAGTGTTATACGACCAATTAATCTTGGTATCAGTCTCTTCTTTATACGCTTTATGACGAATCAGGTTTGGTTTTTCTACTAGTACATGACGATAAAAGTCTCGCCACGCCAGCTCACTTATCCAGCGATTGATGTCTTCATTATCACCGTCATTACCGTGTAGATTTTCTTGTGCTTTGCTCGCCTGTAGATAGCATAATCTAGGACTGATAGAGCCTATGGTGAGGTAAGCCGATAGCTGACTGGTTGCATGCAGATGGGGGACATCACGGCTCACATCATAATTATTGATATCATCATCGACGAATGCCTCTAGACGCTGGCAAGCGGCAGATTCACCTGCAGGATAGGCGTCTCTTGCGCGGTCAAGCTGAGCTATCATATCGATATGCTGCAATGACTCGTTCTTTTCTAATGTCTGCTGGTAGTCACTGAGCATCTTCTCACTTAGTGATTTGATCTTGTCGATTGTATTGGCAAACGTTTGCGATGATGGTAGTTTGATTTTATAATCGCTATCCACTGCGGGTGCTTCATGCATTTGAATGGTGCTGACGTCCAATGTATGTCGCCATTTTTTATAAAACGGCGTAAAAACCTTATACATACTATCGCCATCATTGGTCGTGATAGTTTTTGGTGGCAAAATGCATTGGTCATGCCAGCGGACGAACTCGATATCGCCTTTTGCAAGTTGTTTGCTTAATTGTTCATCACGATCAATCTCATTTCCTTCATACTCGTGATTGGCCATGACGCAGCTGATTTCATTGTCATTGCATAAGGTCGTGAGCGCCTCTATACAGTCAGTAAAGCTTGGGCAGAGCTGTACTGTTAAAGTGATGTTCAGTTGCGATTGCAAGTCCTTTGCTAGAATAGGTAGCGTGCGAGCAATATGATCAACTTGTACAAGAGACGTATCGTGCGCTTGCCACTGCTCAGACGTCAAAAAGAATACGGCAGACACTGAGGCGTTGTCTTCCTTTGCACGTTCACAAAGCGCTGCTAAAGCAGTATTGTCATGGATACGTAGGTCACGACGAAACCACATCAAGTAATGTGCTGGATTTTTGCTAGTAGCATTGTCGCCAGTATCAGTAGCGGCTGTCTGTGCAGTCTTAGACATCAAAGTATCCCTATATTAATCAATCGCAATCATAAACAAAACTAAGGATAAAAGTATGCTAGGATAAGTTTTTGGATGCAATGGCTTTGCCGTTTGGTTAACAAAACCTCATCACATCTAACGATTTATCTTTGGCTTGAACCTACCTGATGCCGCTATAATCGGTGTCATATTCAGTACCATGAAACGCAAGGTCACAAAATGCACGTTAAGTTTTGCGGGTTTACTCAGCTTAGTGATATACAGACTGCGGCACAGCTAGGTGCAGATGCAGTGGGTTTGGTTTTTTATCCACCAAGTCCACGTGCAGTTACGATAGAGCAAGCGCAAACCCTGAGTGCTGCTGTACCTGCTTTTATCAGCGTGGTGGCGTTAATGGTTAATATGCCTAAAGATAAGCTGATTAAATTAGCAAACAACGTCTCTTTTGATATTATCCAGTTCCATGGTGATGAAACGCCTGAACAGTGCCAACAGCTGGCAGGTATGGTCAATAAACGCTGGATCAAAGCATTGCGTATCAATACAGAGCAAGACACCCTCGATAGCGTTCGTGCCCAAATTAATCAATTTGCGACCGCAGGTGCCAGTAGTATTTTATTGGATGCTTATCATCAAGATTCATATGGCGGTACAGGGCAGCGTTTTGACTGGAGTCTCATTCCACATGACAGCGCACTACCGATCGTTTTGGCTGGTGGGCTCAATACTGACAATGTTGCCGCGACATTAGATTTGCCTATTTATGGCGTCGATGTGAGCGGTGGTATTGAGGTTGATAAAGGTAAAAAAGACGCTGCCAAAATGCGTGCCTTTATGAAAGCGGTCAAGCGCGATCGATGGCAAAACGCTACGGTCACTGGCGCCATCTAAGTGGGTGTGTATCTAGCTATTTGCTATACGTAATCTGTTTAGTTGATCGTTATTCCGATTTTTCTGCTTAAATCTTATTAGATTGTTATCCCTTTTTATTATTTTCTCTCTATTTATCTAAAGTTATCTAAAAAATACCACTTATTACAGTAGGAATTATCATGAGTCATGTCGAGAACAAAGATTTATCTGCTACCGCACAATCGGTTAATACTTTTACCAACCCTGAAAACGTACAGGACTTTAACCAGTATCCTGATGCGCGCGGTCATTTTGGTGTACATGGGGGGCGTTTTGTCTCTGAGACGCTAATGGCTGCTCTAGAAGAGCTAGAAACGCTTTATACCAAAGTAAAAGCAGACCCAGCATTCTGGGAAGAGTATCACAATGATTTGGTCAATTATGTCGGTCGTCCAACACCGCTTTATCATGCCAAGCGTCTCAGTGATGAGATTGGCGGTGCGCAGATTTATTTTAAACGTGAAGACTTAAATCATACTGGTGCGCATAAAGTGAATAACACCATTGGACAAGCTCTACTTGCCAAAATGTGTGGTAAGAAGCGTATTATTGCTGAAACGGGCGCAGGTCAACATGGTGTCGCGACGGCAACGATTGCCGCGCGCCTAGGTCTAGAATGTATCGTCTATATGGGTGCAGATGATGTCGAGCGCCAAAAGATGAACGTCTATCGTATGCGTTTGCTGGGTGCAACGGTTGTGCCAGTGACTTCTGGTTCACGCACGCTTAAAGACGCGATGAATGAAGCCATGCGTGACTGGGTCACTAATGTAGATACCACTTATTACATCATCGGTACGGTTGCAGGTCCGCATCCTTATCCGCTACTCGTGCGTGACTTTCAAGCGATTATCGGTAAAGAAGCACGCATTCAGCATCTAGAAAAAACAGGTAAAATGCCTGATGCGTTGGTTGCTTGTGTCGGTGGTGGCTCAAACGCGATTGGTTTGTTCTTTGACTTCCTAAACGATACTGAAGTTAAAATGTATGGCGTCGAGGCAACAGGTGATGGTATCGAGTCAGGTCGTCATTCAGCACCATTGGCGGCTGGTCGTATCGGCGTGCTACATGGTAACCGTACTTACCTCATGGCAGATGATGATGGCCAGATTCAAGAGACGCATTCTATCTCAGCGGGTCTTGATTATCCTGGTGTCGGCCCAGAGCATAGCTTCCTAAAAGACATGAAGCGTGTTGAGTATGTCGGCTGTACGGACAAAGAAGCGTTAGAAGGCTTCCATGAAGCAACGCGCAAAGAAGGTATTATCCCTGCGCTTGAGACTGCCCATGCTGTCGCTTATGCATTGAAACTGGCTAAAACCATGACCCCTGATCAGACGATTATCGTTAATATGTCAGGTCGCGGTGACAAGGATCTGCATTCAGTGATGAAGGCAGAAGGGATTGAGTTGTAGTAACGAATATCTTTATAAGTTGTTAAATTTATAAGTTACTAGATTCTTCTTTATAAGAAAAATTGTTTGACCTTTTATTGCTCAATATAGATTATTAAATGAAGGGTCAAATATGCCAGTTTATAACAATTAAGAGACCACTATGACCAGAATTGAAAGTACCTTTGAAACCTTAAAATTACAAAACAAAAAAGCCCTGATTCCTTATGTGATGGCAGGCGATCCTAATCCTGCAACCACTGTCGGTCTACTGCATGACTTGGTCAAGCACGGCGCCGATATGATCGAAGTCGGCTTACCATTCTCTGACCCAATGGCAGATGGTCCAACTGTAGCATTGGCTGGCGAGCGTGCATTAGCAGCAGGTACGAGTACTCGTGATGCACTAAAAATGGTCGCAGAGTTCCGTAAAACAGATACACAAACGCCAATTATCCTAATGGGCTATCTCAATCCTGTTGAAATCATCGGTTATGACAATTTTGTCGCGCTATGCGAGCAGTCAGGCGTTGATGGTTTATTGATGGTAGATTTGCCACCAGCAGAAGCGGGCAGCTTCACTCAGCATTTGACCGATCATTCGATGAATGAGATTTTCTTGCTATCGCCAACGACGTTACCTGAGCGCCGTGAGCAAGTATTGACTCATTGTGGCGGCTATATTTATTATGTATCACTAAAAGGTGTGACTGGTTCAGCCACGCTAGATACCGACGATGTAGCAACTCAAGTTCAAGCAATCAAAGCGGAAACAGACCTACCAGTATGCGTCGGCTTTGGTATCCGTGATGGTGCTTCTGCAAAAGCGATCGGTACTCATGCAGATGGTGTTATCGTCGGTAGTGCATTGGTACAGAATTTTGCCGATATTGATGCCAACGATGCCGCTGCGGTTGCAAATGCACAGCAGAACATCATGGTAAAAATGGATGAGCTACGTGCAGCATTAGACAGTTTAAGTGCTTGATAGCTATTGCTTCCATATTGTTATTACTTGAAGAGATAGTTATTTGAAGAAGCAGTTATTTGAAACGGCAAAGTCAAATTGCAGCTATTGTTTACCTAAGACTTTACTTAAAAGCTTTACGTGAAGACACTACTAAATGACTTTGCTAAAATTAGTTTACGAGTGTAAACTAACATCACTATTATATGGTGTCTGATAGCAATGGTTTATTCGTCATTTTGATCGGCAAATACATTATCTATCAACAAGCGCATAATCAAATTACCGACATACAAGATTTATTTATCAATATGTCGCATAACTGCTCATGTTATGACTGTATTAGACACTTTGTTTAGACAACCATTAAACTCTCAATGACAAGCGAATGAGCAAACTTGTCAATAAGCCTTTTATGATGGCAAATAATATGACTGATACAATAACAAAACCCGATAACAATACTGCTAAAGCCGCGCCAAACAGCAATACGGATAGGCAGTCATGGTTTAACCGTCCTATTCCAGGTATCAAGCAGCATTTGACTGCGCCACTGTCTGCGGTAGAGACTGAACCGTCAACTAAGTGTAGCAATTGTCATTCGATGATTACCAACACAGCGCTGATCTTTAACTGTTATGTGTGCCCGCATTGTGATCATCATTTACCGATGAGTGCTCGTGAGCGCTTGAACTGGTTACTTGATCAAGTAGACGGCGAAACAGGACAAGAATTTACGGCAAAAGATCCATTGAGCTTTGTGGATAGTAAGCCATATCCTGCGCGTATGAGTGAAGCACAAGAAAAAACAGGTGAGTCTGAGGCGTTGGTTGCTATGTATGGCAAACTGCGTAACCTTGATATCGTCGCCTGTGCTTTTGACTTCCGCTTTATGGGCGGGTCAATGGGTTCAGTCGTTGGTGATCGTTTCGTTCAAGCAGCTGAAAAAGCGCTAGAGCAAAAAGTACCTTTGGTTTGCTTTGCTGCTTCTGGTGGTGCACGTATGCAAGAAGGTCTATTGTCATTAATGCAAATGGCACGCACGGCAGCAGCGATTGAGCGTCTAAGAATCGCTGGGATTCCTTACATTGTGGTATTGACCAATCCTGTGTACGGCGGCGTAACTGCATCACTGGCGATGCTAGGTGACATTCATCTAGCAGAACCAAAAGCGATGATCGGTTTCGCTGGTAAGCGAGTGATTGAACAGACTGTACGTGAGACGTTAGAAGAGCCGTTCCAGCGCGCTGAGTTCTTATTAGAGCATGGCGTAGTGGATGAAGTGGTACATCGTCATCAGCTAATTGATACGATCTATCGTCTGCTTGCAAAACTATGCCGCGTACCAAATGTAGATGCTCAGTAAAATGAGATGCTCGATAAGGTAAATGACTCAGTATAATGAATCATTTATTGAGTGCATAATGACTTAGCTGCGTGCTAACATCTACTACATATGCAAGACCCCTAATAGCATTTATCGTCATTGCACGGTAAATGCTATTTTTGGTTTTAGCTAACACATATGTTTTTATCTCTTATTAAATTTTATATAGGTTTTATCCATGTCTGACCTTTTAGCCTCTGACCTTCGCAGCCCCAACGCCCATAGTCCTAATGAAAGTGCTAGCCTAACTGAGTGGCTCGATTATATGCAGCAGATTCATGTGTCTGCAATCGATATGGGATTGTCACGAGTATTGCCTGTCGCAGAAGCGTTAGGTGTGGTGCAGTCAGCTAAAGATGACGCTTATGTATTTACTGTAGCAGGTACCAATGGCAAAGGATCTACAACCGCTGTCATCGCCGAAATGTGTAAAGCCGCAGGTTATAAGACGGCACTATACCAGTCGCCACATCTTAGCGCTTTCAATGAGCGTGTACGCATCAATGGCGAGATGGTTAGCGACCAGACGCTGATTGAGGCCTTTAGCAAAGTAGAGGCGGCACGCTTACAGTGCGAGTTGACGTTGTCGTTCTTTGAGATGACCACACTAGCAGCGCTATTGATATTCGCTGAGGCAGATTGTGACGTGTGGGTATTAGAAGTAGGGTTGGGCGGCCGCCTAGATGTGGTCAATATTATTGATCCTGACATGGCAGTCATTACCAATATCGGCATCGATCACGTCGACTGGTTGGGGGACAATGTCGAGGATATTGGCCGCGAGAAAGCAGGTATCTTGCGCAACGGCATTCCTCTGATTTACGGTGCTACTGAGATGCCAGCCAGCGTGCAAAAATCCATCGATACTCAGCAGGCTACTTGCTATCAGATTGAACAAGATTTTAGCTACCGCGACATTGATGCAACGACTTGGCAATACAGTAATGCAGCGGTTACCTTGCAGTTACCACGTCCTGCGCTATCGTTGACTAACACGGCCAATGCACTATCAGCCGTATTAGCAAGTCCATTGGATGTCGATATCAATGCCATTGAGCAAGCACTACAAACTGTCAAACTGGCAGGTCGTTTCGATTATCGTGAGAGTCATAGCCGTCATTGGTTGTTTGATGTGGCGCATAATGAGCAAGGCGTTGAGTTCTTACTAGCGCAGCTATTACCATTTTGGCAGCAGCATGTAGCCAAGCAAAGTAATCAAGATAGCTCAGCGGATATCCCTACACCAAAGATAAAAATGCTATTTTCTATGTTAGGTGATAAGGATATTGATAAGGTTGTGCAGCGTTTGACTGAAGCAGGCTTACCAATTAGTGACTGGTTTATCGCTGAGATTGATTACCCTCGTGCCGCGACTACTGAGCAGCTACAAGGTGTATTGGTTAAATATATCGATAGCACCAATATATATGAGTTCGATGGTTTGCATACAGCGACCCATGCAGTGATAGAGGCGAGCCAACCGCAAGACCTTATCGTCGTATGTGGCTCGTTTCATACGATTGGGGAAGCGTTAAGTGCCCTTAGCGTATGATAATTTAAGTTAAAGTAGTGCCTGTTTAATGTTAATCTTAGTCGTAGCCTGATAGCAGACAGCATGAAAAATATGCTTTATAATCAAAATGATTTGCCAGACCAGTAGAAGATGGTCGGCACAAATTTTCAACCCTGATGGCATTAACTGACAGTAACTGGCGGTAAGAGATCATGATTAAAGCGATTTGATATACTGCTTTGAGATAGTCGCTGCGCCGCTCAATCAACCTTATTACCAACTAAGAGACGTAAACGGATGAACTTTTCGAGACAAGCCTTATTGGGCATTGGGATGATTATCGGCGGTAGCGTGATGCTATACGCCATGGTGCAACAGATTGGTGATAGCGATCAGCCTGAGCCGATGTCAGCGATGGTCGATAAATCAAGCTCGGAGCAAGAGTCTCCGCAGCCGCTCACAACTGATATTGAAACAGAAAAGCGTATCCTTGCTCAAAAGCAAAAAGAGCGTGCAGCCCGCGTTGCAGAGCAAGAAAAACGTGCAAAAGAGTTTTTGACAGAGCAGGAGATTGCTGAAGCAGAAGCATTGGCCAAGGCACGTGCTGAGAGCCAGCAATATGTCGATAATAGTGCGCCAACTCCTGATGAAACCAGCAGTACCGAGTCTACAAAAGACGTTACTACAGATCTTACCGTTCAGCCTCGTACTGAGAGTCAGTCTGCTACTGATACTACAAAGTCTAGCGAAGCCGAAAAGCAAAAGGCGGCTCAAGAGCAACAAGAAGCCCAAAGGCAAGCGGCTATCAAAGAGCAAGCGGCCGCCAAAAAACTTGCTGAGAGCAAAAAACAAGCGGAGGCAGAGAAACTAGCCGAAGAAAAAAAGCAGGCTGAAGCTCAAGCAGCGGCTGAGAGAAAAAGAGAAGCAGCTGAAGCGGCAAAAAACGAGCCACCCAAATCGCCTTCTGAATATCAGATTAAGAAAGGTGATGGACTCATAAAACTGGCAAGACAATATAATATGCCTGTAGAAGTATTGGCTCAAGCCAACAACCTATCTCCATCAGCAGCGCTACAACTGGGTCAGAGTATCACCATCCCATCGAGCAAACAGGTACAACGTTTAGAGCGTGAAGCGGCGGCCGCTGAACAAGCACGTGAGAAGAAGCGCCAACAAGAAGAAGCGCTGGCTAAGAAATCTGCCGATGCCAAACGTGAAGCGCAGCAAAAACTGAGTGAAGCGCGTAAAGAAGTCAAAGAAACAGACGCTAAAGGTAGCTTTGGGGTGCAAGTAGCTCTAGCAAACGACCAAGCCAAAGCGGATGAGTTAGCGAAAAAGTTCCGAGCAGCAGGTTATCAAGTCAAGACCAGTGCCACTAGTCGTGGAGTGCGTGTTGTGGTTGGGCCTGAACGTGGCAAAGTCGCAGCATTGGCATTAAAAGATAAAATCAATAGTGACCCTAAAGTAAATACGACCAGCGCTTGGGTGCTTTACTGGCGTTAAGCTAGAGCATTTCTAACGGTCTCAATACGACTTTTATCTACTTTATATAAAAACACGACAAATACTGTCGTGTTTTTTGTTTTATAGATTGCTGATTAGCGCAGCCTTAGTTAAGATGAGCGCCATTTTTATAATCCGTTGTTGTATAACCTGTCAGCCTATATAGGTTGCCTTGTCGTGATCGGCGCATTATTCATTGCTATTAATAATGACAATTAGCCCATCACTCTCATACTGTATAAGGTAGAATCATGTCGTTTGGTGTTA
Organism: Psychrobacter sp. Pi2-52; assembly: GCF_904846705.1. Taxonomy (GTDB): domain Bacteria; phylum Pseudomonadota; class Gammaproteobacteria; order Pseudomonadales; family Moraxellaceae; genus Psychrobacter. The sequence continues at coordinate 37,068 of NZ_CAJHBS010000019.1, read as the reverse complement.
TATTTTTAATATTGGCCGTTGGGTTTTTGGGGCTGATTACGTTACCGAAGCTGCTACCAACACTACTGACGAAGCGCCCTGTCGTTGAGCCAGATCCAAAACCTGTGCGCGGTGATGAGTTGGCTATTTGGCCATTTGCGCCGATGCCGATTATGACCGATACGGAAGTGATATTTTTTAATAAGTTAAAAAATGCGCTGCCGGAGTATCACATATTTGTCCAAGTACAGCTGTCACGGATCATTGAAGCCAATAGTAGTGAGACATCAGAGCGTAGCTTTTGGTTCAATCGTATCTGCCGTCAGAGCGTTGACTATGTGATCGTGGATGTCGATGCTCAGACTACATTGGTCGCTATCGAGCTTGATGACTGGACGCATAGTAGCAAAGCCCGCCAAAAAGCGGATGATAAAAAGGATAAGGCGCTTGCCAGTGCAGGTATTGCGATGGTGCGCTTCCATGCTGAGCGTATGCCGAGTGCCGATATGCTTAGATATGAGCTAATGCAAGTGATTGAGAGCTATTAAGCATTCTGTGAAAGCTGTTCGATTGTTAAGGCTAAAACATTATCCAAGCAGTTTTATTTTAAAAGTTTAGGTTAGCTAAATTTATTCATCGAGCTGGTCTGACTGTCTTGGGTAAATAACGATTGGTCGATTGCCTTCAAAATATAAACCTGTTTTAGGTAGCTCGCTATCTGACCAAACTATCGGCTGCTGATGACCATCATAAGCAGTTCGCCCATCATAAAAGTCGCGCTTGGTGAACCACTCAATATAATGCGCGGCTCGCAAATCTGTAGTGTCAATCGTTGCAAGACTTGCCATGTCTCTTTTATCACACCACTCATGTATTGGAAAACTCGGCGTGAGCCAGTATGGCCAATCATAATCACCGCAATCAGCTGTGTTAATCGGTAAAAAGAATCGCCCTTTAATCACGCCATAACGCTTATCGATTTTTACCTGTCCGTGATTTTCTGTATCTACCCACACCGCTCGAAACTGCTTGGTTTGCATGTGTGTCATTTTACGCTGTAGATTATCATTGGAATTAATCCCAACCCAGTTCACAGGCTCAAAAGGTGCTGACCCCATAAAAAACTTAATGGCTAGCTCCCAATGTTCAACCAGCTGTTCTGCATGGTTATACAAAATCAAATCAAGCTCACCAGTCGTCTGCTTACCATTATAGAGCTGCACATTGCTAGCCAGTGTCTCATACGGATGCAGCTTGCGTGCAAACCCATCCTCTAACCAAAATGACAGTAAACCTTCAAAATGAAAACCCAGCCGATTGGGACTGGGGCGTTTGAGCAAATAGCGAGTCAGCTCTTGATAGGCGGCAGTGGTGTCTAGCTCTGTTAATCGTTGCTTATACGCCTCAAACTGCGTCTGCCAAAATTGTGCGCTATGCACGGCAACCGTATGTGTATTCTGGTGCGGAGCAAAGTCTAGCCACTGTGTCAAAACATTAGGACATGCCAATACATAAGACAAGTCGCGCACATAAGGTCGGCGGTAACGTTCCCAAGGAGAGTCATCTATGAGGCGATTAAATGTGGGCTGATTGACAAGCTCGGACATCGGATAAACCAGTGTGAAGGTGTACATTTACCCTAACGGCTCGCTTCATAAAAGTCTATAGGACACGAGTATCGGCTAGGGTAGTGCTCAGTGTTTTAGCGTTAAAATATAATATTAATATGATAAATATGAATGCTGATATCAGGCGGTGATAGCAGGTAGGGTAAAAGGATGCTGAGTACTATTCTAAGTATAGGGAGTAGCCGTTTTGATAAATTGCTAGGCGCGTTATGCGGTGGCTGCTCTAAATTAGGTGGGGTATAATCTTGCTGAGTCATTATCTAGCTCCATATTTGCCATAACGGTGTGCTACGGCTTTCAACATGGTTCTATGGTATGTGGTGATAAGGGGGTCATATAAGGTCACATGACGGTCATATGACCCTAAAAAATGACGATATGACCCTAATTATTTGGGTCTTTAATTTTTAGCTGATAGGCTTTTTTTAACCAGTAAGCTATAAAATTAGGTGATAGCGGGGTATTGAGGTTTTTTGAAGCATTTTCGATTAATAGGTTAGTGTTGCCTTTACCGCCTAGTGTTAGTTCATATTTAAGTTCACTCAATATGGTATAGATTAGCTTAGCTACTTTAGCTTCTGAGTTGGGCGCTAACTTCTTATCATCAACTGGCTTGTCTGCTAGTTCAGATTTAGCTTGTGCAAGTTGGCTCTTAAGGTCTGCTATTTGGTTGTTAGCAGTTGTCAACGCTTCTGTTAACTGCTCATTGGTCTTAGGTTCGCCATACGCTACTGTCGGTGTTCCCGTTGAAAAACTGCCGGTAGTTTTATTTTTCTCTATGTCAGCAATTAATTTCGCATTTTGTGCTTTTACGTCTGCTAATTCATCTTTGACACTTTTCAACTCGCTACCTTTTTTATTGAACAACTTATCTAAATCAGCCTTAGGAAATCTCAAATCAGAAAGCTCTACGATTGACGGCGTTATGTCATCACCAAACTCTATTGAAGTAAACTTACTACCAATTATATTTTTATATTTATTATCATCATCATAAATTGGTAATTCATCTTTATCATGCAATAAATAATAGTTGTAATAGCTTTGTATTATTCTTAAATTCGCTCCGTCTTTTAGTACTGAAGTAGCTTCTGGGGCATGGAAGTATCCTGATATATAGAACTCAAATTCTTCTATTTGTTCAGTCGAACCATTTTCAGCAATCTTTAGCGTTTTAATAGTAGCAAAATCATCATGATAAAATACGATGCTCAGTTTCTGTTCATTATGAAGGTCTAAGATAGTATCTTTCAATCTATAGTAATCCTCTTCTACTTCCAAGTCACAAGAATATCCATGCTGGTTCATATATTCGCCTACATCTTCAAGACTTAAGAAGTCCTTAAACAAATAGCTCACATTCACACCCCTACACCCTTAAACAAAGATAAATACAAGTCAGCCTAAAAGTGTGTGAATGGCTGACTTTTGATTGTCCATCATACAATCACCAACCAAATCTAGCACAAAAAAAAGCCAACCATTGAAAACAATGATTGGCTTTTCTCTATTACTGCTATGTTTGGTCGGAACGGCAGGATTTGAACCTGCGACCACTACACCCCCAGTGTAGTGCGCTACCAGACTGCGCTACGCCCCGAGTGACTGACTATTTTACGCAAAATTATGTATATTGCAAGGGCTATTTATAGCAGCCAAACTCTACAATATTATTCTGCATAGCATAGTCAGTATAATCGCTTAGCAGCCAATATTAACCCAATAATTCTTTTAGAATTTGGTTCACTTGCTGTGGGTTAGCACTACCGCGACTGGCTTTCATGACCTGACCGACTAGACCGTTAAAGGCTTTTTCTTTACCGCCACGATATTCTTCTACCATCGCTTCATTTTTTGCGATGACTTCTTCTACCATCGCTTTGATAGCGCCAGTATCGGTTTCTTGCTTGAGGCCTTTTTCTTTGATGATTTTATCTGCTGCATCATCGCCATCGCCGCCATCGCGCTCGTATAGAGCACTAAAGACTTTCTTAGCCAGTTTGCCAGATAGCGTGTCATCTTTGATACGCTTGAGCATGCCAGCCAATTGTTTGGCGCTGATAGGGGAGTCGATGATGTCGGTGTCATCTTTGTTCAGGGCACCGAGCAAGTCGCCCATGACCCAGTTGCCAGCCATTTTGGCATCTTGCTGACCGATTTCAGCCACTACATCTTCGAAGTAGTCGGCAATTTGACGACTACCAGTCAAGATACGAGCGTCATATTCTGACAGACCAAGCGCTTCTTCAAAGCGTGCGCGACGAGCGACTGGTAGCTCTGGCATCGCTGCTTTGATCGCATCAACCGTATGCTGCTCGATACGGACAGGCAGCAGGTCAGGATCAGGGAAGTAGCGATAGTCATTGGCGTCTTCTTTGGTACGCATGGTACGCGTTTCATCACGCTCTGGATCATATAGCATCGTTGCTTGTACGACTTTGCCGCCATCTTCTAAGATATCGATTTGACGCTCGATTTCACGATTGATAGCACGCTCAATAAAGCGGAATGAGTTTAGGTTTTTTAGCTCAGTACGTGTACCGAGATCAGCACCTGGCTTGCGCACAGAGACGTTACAGTCACAGCGGAATGAGCCTTCAGCCATTACTGCGTCTGAGATACCTAGCCAAGTAACTAGCTGATGAATGGCTTTGATGTAGGCAAGTGCTTCGTGAGCAGAGCGCATGTCTGGCTCAGAGACGATTTCGATTAGTGGTGTACCTGCACGGTTCAAATCCACACCCGTCATACCATCGACTGCATCATGGACAGATTTACCTGCATCTTCTTCTAGATGTGCGCGAGTGATACCCATACGTTTCGGATATTCGTTCTTTTCGCCTTCGTTGACGACGACATCGATATAGCCTTCACCCACGATAGGATTGGCCATCTGGGTGATTTGATAGCCTTTAGGCAAGTCAGGGTAAAAGTAGTTTTTACGGTCAAACGTATTAAACAGACCCAGCTCAGCATTGACACCGATACCGAATTTTAGCGCACGATCGACCACACCAGCATTTAACACTGGTAATACGCCAGGCAAACCCAAATCGACGATACTTGCTTGGCTGTTTGGCTCATGACCAAAGTCAGTCGGCGCACTTGAGAAAATCTTACTTTCCGTATTTAGCTGGCAGTGAATCTCGATACCGATGACCACTTCATAGCCATCGACAAATAGCTCTTTACGCACGGCGTGTTCACGGACGGCATTGTTATCAGTAGTAGCTGTACTCATTATACCGTCTCCTTTGCGATGGTAGAGTGTTGTAGGTGATGATCAGTATGCTGCTGGAACAGATGCGCTGTCGTGAGCAGTTGACTCTCTTGCCAATGCTTACCGATTAATTGCAAGCCAATAGGTAGGCCTTCTGTCGTCAAACCAACTGGCTGACTGAGGGCAGGTAGACCTGCTAGATTGACCGCGATGGTATAAACGTCACCTAAGTACATCGTTGCAGGATCTAGGTCTTCACTAAGCTTATAAGCCGCAGTCGGTGCAGTCGGGCTAGCAATCACATCACAGCTAGCAAAGGCTTCATCGAAGTCTTTGACGATTAAGCGGCGAATCTTCTGTGCTTTGGTATAGTAAGCATCGAAATAACCAGCCGATAGCGCATACGTCCCTGTCAAGATACGGCGCTGTACTTCAGGGCCAAAGCCTTCAGAGCGTGAGCGTGTATATAGATCGATAAGGTCCGTTGGGTTCTCACAGCGATAGCCAAAACGTACGCCATCGAAACGTGATAGGTTCGATGACGCTTCAGCAGGTGCTAGCATGTAGTAAGTGGCAAGCGTGATCTCAGGATCAGTGATGTTCACTTCTACAATCGTTGCGCCCAGCTCTTCGTATTTTTTGAGCGCAGCACGTGCTGCTTGCTCAACTTCGCTATCAAGCCCTGCACCGAAGTATTCTTTGGCCACACCAATACGAAGACCGTCAAATGGCTTATCACCAGCAGCGGCTTGGGCATCATCGATGTCTTGTACGTAGTCAGGCATCTCATATTTGATAGAAGTTGCATCGCGCGGATCATGACCAATCATTGGCTGGAGTAGATAAGCGCAATCTTTAGCGCTGCGTCCCATGCTACCCGCTTGATCTAGACTTGAAGCGTAGGCAATCATACCAAAACGTGACACACGGCCATAAGTAGGCTTGATGCCCGTTAGACCACAGAATGAGGCAGGCTGACGAATAGAGCCACCCGTATCACTACCGGTAGCAACAGGGACAAAACCAGCGGCAACAGCAGCAGCACTACCACCTGATGAGCCACCAGGGACGCGCTCTAGGTTCCAAGGATTCTGTACGGTGCCGTAGTATGAGCTACTGTTGTCTGAGCCCATCGCAAACTCATCCATATTGAGTTTACCTAAGCTAATCATGCCAGCTTTGTCGATGTTAGAAACGATAGTCGCGTCATATGGTGAGACAAAGTTATGTAGCATCTTTGAGCCACAAGTGGTCAGTACGCCCTGAGTACAAAAGATATCTTTGTGCGCCATTGGGACGCCAAGTAGCGGACGTTGATCGCCCTGAGCACGCATCTCGTCTGCCGCTTTTGCTTGTGCGCGTGCTGTTTCAGAGGTATGAGTGATAAAGCTGTTAATTTTGCCGTCTAGCGCATCGATACGCTTGATGTAGTGTTCGGTTAATTCGGCGCTGCTAAATTGTTTGTTTTGCAAGCCAGTAATGAGCTGCTCGGTACTTAATAAATGAAGTTCAGACATAAGGTGTCGTCCGTCAAAATGTTAATAGCATAAAATAAAATAGGATAATGGCAAATGCGTGATTGTATTACTCAGCCATTATTATTCAATCACCTGAGGCACTAGATATAAGCCTTCTTCTACGGCAGGCGCGACTGACTGATTACGCTCACGATTGATATCGTGTTTTGCTACATCAGCACGCAGCTCTTGGCAAGCTTCATGGATATTGGCTAGTGGCTTAATGTCTGTCGTATCAACGTTAGATAGCGTATTCATCAGTTTTAATACTTTACTGATATCATCAGCATAGCTATCGGCTGTACTTTCATCGACACCTAAGCGGGCAAGGTTGGCAACTTCTAGGATTTCTTCACGGCTGACGTTGCTGTCAGACGTTGCTGGCTGCTGAGACATAGTTTCTCCAGTTAAGGACAGTTTTTGTTAGAGTAGTTTACGAAAACGAAAATACGTAAGCGTTAAAATAGAAACAACTAAAATAGATATAAATAGTAAGTGGGCTTATTATAAAGCATCTGACTCAAGTTTACAGAGCATGACGCTTGATTGATGCACAATCTCAACCAAGAGACTGAATTGATAAAGACGTAATATTGAATAAGATATGGTGTTAGCCGAGCCATAATGCCAATTAAGACACAATGATTTACAGAGAATTGCAAAACTGACCCTCTAATTCATCATTGTTCCTTAATTGCTCTCCAATTAGCTTCTAAAATACGTTACAGTATGCATCTGCTATTAAGCAAAACATTCATCTGCCTGTAGAGCCTTGTTAGTTATCAGATTAAATGATGTTTCATTGAGTTGAATGATATTCACTACTATTTCAAACTTTGTAACAACTTTTGGCGTCTAAGACAAAAATCCTTACTTACTGATGCAAATATCTATGTTTTTTTTGAGCTAAATCGGTATAATTTAGCTCAGTTTTTTCATTTCATCATTATTGTTTGGATTTTGACTTGTTGGGATGATTAACTGTTGCCACAAGTAATGTTTAACGACGACCTGCTCAACACTGACGAGTAACACCTCAGTCAATCTCATTCGCCTCATTCGTAAGACGCTGGATATATTAGTCATGAACCTGTTTGGATTTTTATCAAATAATATCGCTATCGACCTCGGTACTGCGAACACCCTAATTTTTATTCCTAATAAAGGCGTCGTACTTGACGAGCCTACGGTGGTCGCGTTACGAAGCAATCGTACTCAAAACCCGACCGTCGCCGCTGTTGGTATCGATGCCAAGCAGATGCTAGGTCGTACGCCTGCGAACATCACAGCAATTCGCCCGTTAAAAGACGGTGTGATTGCTGATTTTGAAGTGACGCAAAAAATGCTTAAGCACTTTATCGCTAAAGTAAAAGCCAAGCGTTTTATGGCACAGCCTAATGTCGTGGTTTGTGTACCATGTAAGTCTACTCTAGTTGAGCGCAAGGCGATTCGTGAGGCAGTATCGTCAGCAGGTGCGAGCAAAGTATTATTGCTAGAAGAGCCGATGGCTGCGGCTATCGGTGCTGGTATGCCAGTTCATGAAGCCAGTGGTTCTATGGTTGTGGATATTGGTGGTGGTACAACTGAGATTGCTGTTATCGCACTGTCTGGTTGCGTATATGCTGAGTCGATTCGTATCGGTGGTGATATGTTTGATGAAGCGATTATCACTCATGTACGCCGTACGCACGGTTGTGTCATCGGTGAGACGACTGCTGAGCGCATCAAAAAAGAAGTCGGTTCGGCATTGAATGAAGACAGCCAACTAGAAGTAGAAGTTCGTGGTCGTAGCATGGCAGAGGGTGTGCCAAAGACCTTTACTGTCAATTCAGAAGAAGTGCAAAAAGCGTTGACTGATCCATTGAGCGGTATTGTTAGCGCTGTAAAAGTAGCACTTGAGCAGACTCCGCCAGAGTTGTCATCAGACATCGCTGAGCGTGGCATCGTATTGACAGGTGGCGGCGCGCTATTACGTGACCTAGACAAACTTATCTCACAAGAGACTGGTTTGCCAGTGACGGTAGCAGAAGATCCATTAACCTGCGTTAGTCGCGGTGGTGGTATCGCGCTTGATTTCATCAATAACAAAAGTTTAAACATGATTTTTGTTTAAGTCATCTTTATCTTCAATTGCCATATAGTCTTGGCAATATATGATGATTTATGTGAATGATGAAACTATAAATATAGTCGGTTCAATATAATTTGGATACAGGAAAGCCGAGCGAAAGTACTATAATTATTAGGCTGAGCGTGACTGACACCGTATCCGATTTATAGAAAATTGACTATATATAAAATTAAAGGTAGCCGATTGTGCTACCTTTAATTGCATTCATTTGTGCTAGAACCCAATATCCTCGATAAACACTCATGCTATAAATAAGTGCTATTGTTCATTTTAGAATCCTTAAATCAGACGACTTATGACTCCAAGTATTTTTGCTCGCCAGCCGTTATCACTTCGTAAGACTGTTATCGTATTGATAGCAGCCTTAATTTTGATGTGGTTTGATAGCAAAAACTCTGATTGGTTCAAGCCTGTACGTAGCACCAGTCATGCCGCCATGCAGCCAATCTATGAGCTGTCTCTATTACCAAGCTATGCCAAGCATTGGGCAGGTGGTAGTCTGCAATCAAAAGAAGCACTGCGTCGCGAAAACATGCAGCTAAAGTCGCAATTAATACACGCGCATGCCAAGCTACAACAGCAAGATTATATTTTGGCTCAGAACGCACGTCTGCAAGGTATCTTATCTACCACCAAGCCCGAGCAATTCGATCTTAGTTTGGCACAAGTCATTGGTACAGATACCAATTTGCTCAGACAGATTGTCGTGCTCAATAAAGGTGAGCAAGATGGCGTTCAAGTTGGACAAACGGTCATCGATGAAGACGGTGTATTAGGGCAGATTATTAATGTCTACCCGAATACTAGCCGTCTGTTGTTGATTACAGATGAGCAGCAGTCAGTTGCGGTTACTGTTAAGCGTACCGGTCAGCGTGCTATCGTTACAGGCCAAGGTATTCCAACCGCATTAAGCCTCAATTATGTCTTTAAAACCTCAGATGTGCGAGTAGGTGATGAGCTAGTGTCGTCAGGATTGGGCGGTCGTATTCCGGCAGGTTATCGAGTAGGGCGTATCTCGCATGTCAAAGACGAGCAAACCGATAACTTTAGAACGATCGAAGTTACTCCAGCAGCTAACTTTATTGACAATGCCTATGTATTAATACTTCAAGACAAGCTGCTAAACGAGAACAATGCTGCTGCTACTGCTCCATAGATAACGACGTAAGTCACAGTAGTAACGTTTTAAATCTTTCCATTTATGGTATTCACCTTGCCAATATCCAATCAACAATATAACCGCAACCATCAAACACTCGCTAAGGTAAGTACCCATGTCGTATCCTGATTCTGAGAATGCCACGGTACTCTTGATAGTTGTGATTGTTCTAAGTTTCATTGCTGCATCATCGCTCAATGTCTATCCATTAAGCCCAAGCATGGCCACACTGCGTCCTATGGTCATGATCATGGTGCTGATCTATTGGTTATTGTTTCAGCCCCGCTATGTTGGCATTTTTACCGCGTTTACGGTTGGACTGATTGCTGATTTATTGATGGATACCCATTTAGGACAGCAAGCGTTTGCCGCTGTTGTTGTTGCACTGGTTATCAAAATTACCAGTATCTATGTCAGACAGTTGAATACCGTTAGTGCTTGGTTAATTGCTAGTCTAGGGCTGGTTGTCTTTCAGGTAAATCTATGGATACTACAGATGTTTATTCAAAACGTCTTTGTCGCTCAGTCTGCTTTTTCATTGTTTATGAGTATCATCAGCTGGCCACTCGTACTGTTTGCTTTGCGCAAGTTTTCGCGTTAATGAGTCATTAGCTATTACTCTGATTAACAGCTTAGCTTACTCTGTCCGTAATACTATATGACCACGCGCATCATAAATTTATAAATAAAGAGAATATCGATGGATATCATTTTGGCATCTGGCTCTCCGCGTCGTCGTGAGCTACTAGAAAGAGCGCAACTAAACTTTACTATATTAAGTGTAGATATCGATGAGACACCGTTGGATAATGAGTCGCCGACAGCCTATATCGAACGTATGGTCGAAACCAAAGCTAATGCCGCGATACAACAATTGAGCGACACCTCTCAAGCAAATCACGATAACCTTACATCACCGTTTGTTATTTTGACTTCTGATACTATTGGCGTGCTGTCAGATGGTAAGACAGTATTGGTCAAGCCCGTCGATCGCGAGCACGCATATAGTATGTGGCAGCGTATGTCTGATAACGTCCACGAAGTATGGACTGCCGTTCAAGCGACTCAAGTACAGTTATTGCCTATAGCAGAACGAAGCCCCTCAGAACCTACACAGTCCTTTCAAATTATCAACCAGCAGAGAATCACTGAACGTACGGAAGTGACTTTTATACCACTGACGACACAGATGATGAGCGACTACTGGAATAGTGGCGAACCTGCTGATAAAGCAGGTGGATATGGCATTCAAGGACTTGGTGCTACATGGGTCAGTCGTATTAATGGCAGCTATACCAATGTCGTTGGTCTGCCACTGGCACAAACACTGGCACTAATCAAAGAAATGACAGAAGGCAGTATGGACACAGTCAACCCGTTATAATGAGATATGCACATAATGACACGGTAGGGTAATGGGCAATAGCAAGTCGCATTTGTTACACTGTCAATCTAATAGGCGATGACCGTCTAATAAGAAAGCTGAGAGATAAGAGAAAAAACTATGTCCGAAGAGCTGCTGATTAATATTAGTCCAATGGAATCCCGTGTTGCGGTTTTAGACAATGGTATTTTGGGCGAGATTTATATTGAACGACATCACAAACTGGGGTTGGTCGGCAATATCTATCTGGGGACGGTCGTACGTGTCCTTCCTGGTATGCAGGCAGCCTTCGTAGATATTGGTCAATCACGGACCGCATTTCTACATGTCAACGATATGCAGCGTGAACCACGCCCGGTTGCAGAAAAAAACAAAGCGGCTAAGGCCACTAAGCACGAGATAAATGAGGACGATGCGACTGCCAAGGCTTCTGCTGATAGCTTGGCTGTGACGCCGCCTATTGTCAGTGCGCAAAGTACGGAGATCGTACCAGCGTCTAAAACATTGATTCAGCATCGTCTGCATGAAAGTCAGCGTATTTTGGTACAGGTAACCAAAGACCAGTTAGGAAGTAAAGGTGCTCGTCTAACCACTAATATCTCGCTGCCATCACGTTATCTAGTATATTTGCCATCGAGTGATCATATTGGTATATCGCAGCGTATCGATGGTGAAGAAGAGCGTAGCCGATTAAAGACCGAACTTAGTAGCCTGATGCAGACGGTCAATCTAAAAGGTGGACTGATTGCCCGTACCGCTGCTGAGCGTGTTCCTGTCGATAAGCTAGAAGAGGACATCTATTATCTATTGCAGCTATGGCGTACTATCTGTGCTCGTCGTCAAGAGATTAATCATCATCAGAGCTCAGAGCTGATCTATCAAGAACTGTCATTACCATTACGTTCTATCCGTGACTTGGTTCACGCTGATACCGAAAAAGTCATCATTGATAATACGCAAATCTATGAGCAAGTCAGATACTTTGCCAAAGAATTTGTTCCATTTGTCTATGATCGTATTGTGCATTACACTGCTGAGCAGTCGCTATTCGATGTACACCGTGTCGAAGACGACTTACGTGATGCACTAAAGCGCCGTGTCGATCTAAAGTCTGGCGGTTATCTGATTATCGATCAGACTGAAGCCATGACGACGATTGATGTTAATACAGGTTCTTTTGTGGGCGGTCGCTCATTGGAGGATACGGTTTATAAGACCAATCTAGAAGCCACACATGCTATTGCTCGTCAGCTACGACTACGTAACCTAGGTGGCATTATCATTCTAGATTTTATCGATATGCTTGAGCAACAGCATAAAGATGATGTGCTTGAGAGCTTACAGGCACAGCTTACCCAAGATTACGCAAAAACTAAAATTACGCAGGTTAGTGAGCTTGGCTTAGTAGAAATGACACGTAAGCGCACACGTGAATCGTTGGGTCAACAGCTTTGTGAGCCGTGCTCAACTTGCCAAGGTCGAGGATTTGTTAAAACTGCAGAAACCGTTTGCTTTGAGATTTTCCGTGAGATTATGCGCTGTGCCCGCACTTATAATTCTCCCAAAAAGTTCACAGTGGTTGCTCATGCGGCAGTCATTGATTTACTACTTACCACAGAGTCAGACACAGTAGCCGATTTAGAGTACTTACTGGGTAGGGTGATTACTTTTGATGTAGAGAATCTATATACCCAAGAGCAGTATGATATTGTTTTAGATTAATATTATTCAAAAAAAATAATAATTTCAGATGAAAATATTTGTGTGATTAGTCGCTAGTCTAAGAATGGCAATCTCTAATCATACTAGAGATTGCTCTTGCAATATCTAAAATACTATGTATAATATACACCACTGAATTATATATGCGCAGCTGAATAAAAAAAGCTGGCGCTATGACAGCTAGAGCATCGTTTCTAGCACTATTTCATTATGCCTTTGCTACTTTCCAATTAATAGGAGGGTTGGCGGGGCTTTAAACTATTTTGCTTTTGGCACGCTATAAGTTCGGATAAAGAACTCATTCTGGTTAAGAACAGAAGGCCGCTTTAAGTGAATATTTAACCAAACTGCTTTTGATCATGGTCTTGCGACGCAAGAATGACAAAGGCACATATTAGGAGCTTGCTGGCATGGCTAACCAGAGAATCCGTATCCGTCTTAAGTCTTTTGATCATCGTCTGATTGATCAATCTGCACAAGAGATTGTTGATACTGCAAAGCGCACCGGTGCGCAAGTTTGTGGTCCTGTACCGTTGCCGACTCGCATTGAGCGCTTCAACGTTCTAACCTCACCACACGTTAACAAAGACGCTCGTGACCAGTACGAAATCCGTACTCATAAGCGTATGGTTGATATCGTTCAACCAACTGACAAAACTGTGGATGCGCTAATGAAATTAGATTTAGCGGCGGGTGTTGACGTTCAAATTGCTTTGGGTTAATGCATATTAAACACCCAACCCATTAATATAAGATATAAAGAGGTCTAAAATGGCGATCGGTTTAGTCGGTAAAAAGTGCGGCATGACCCGTGTCTTCACTGAAACAGGCGCATCTATCCCTGTAACAGTTGTTGAGGTCGATGCAAACCGCATTACTCAAGTAAAAAATACTGATGTAGATGGTTATCAAGCCATCCAAATTACCACAGGTACTCGTCGTGACAGCCGCGTAACAGCTGCACAAAAGGGTCACTTCGCTAAAGCTGGTGTTAAAGCTGGCCGTGGTGTTTGGGAATTCCGTGCCAACGAAAGCGATCTTGAAGGTCGTGAGATTGGTGGCGAGATTCTAGCTGACTTGTTCGAACAAGGTCAGATGGTTGATGTGACAGGACAGAGCAAAGGTAAAGGTTTCCAAGGCCCTGTTAAGCGTCACAACTTTAGTATGCAAGATGCTACTCATGGTAACTCAGTGTCTCATCGTGCGCATGGTTCAACTGGTCAAAACCAGTCACCAGGTAAAGTATTCAAAGGCAAGAAGATGGCGGGTCAGATGGGTAACAAACGTGTTACCGTTCAAGGCCTAGAAGTGATTTCGGTTGATGCCGAAAAAGGGTTACTTGTCATCAAGGGTGCTATCCCAGGTGCCACCGGTGGCGATGTTATCGTACGTCCGTCAGTCAAAGCCTAAGCAAGGGGATTAACGTGGATTTAAAAACAGTTACAGGTGCGGCGGTTGAGCTTTCTGATACGGCATTTGGTCGTGAATTCAACGAAGCACTAGTGCATCAAGTCGTCACCGCTTATTTAGCTGGTGCTCGCCAAGGTACACGCGCACAAAAAACACGTGCCGAAGTTTCTGGCGGTGGTATTAAGCCATGGCGCCAAAAAGGTACTGGTCGCGCTCGTGCGGGTTCTATTCGTAGCCCAATCTGGCGTTCAGGTGGTCGTGCATTCGCTGCAAAACCACAAGATTGGTCACAGAAAGTAAACCGTAAAATGTATCGCGGTGCGATGCAGTGCATCCTAGCAGAATTGATTCGTCAAGAGCGTCTGATTTTGGTAGAAGAGTTGAGCGTTTCTGGGCCGAAAACCAAAGAACTGATTGCTAAGTTGAACGATTTGAATGCACCTCGTGCACTAATCGTGACTAAAGAAGTTGATGAAAACTTATACTTAGCTGCTCGCAACATTCCACATGTCAATGTACTTGGTACAAATGAAGTGGACCCAGTGAGCTTGATCGCATTTGATAAAGTGATCATGTCAGTTGAAGCTGCGAAACAATTTGAGGAAGCACTAGCATGAATAACGCAAGACTTTATCAGGTCTTAAGAGGGCCTGTATTCTCAGAAAAATCTCAAATGCTTGGCGACTCACTTGGTGTGCAGGTATTTAAAATTGATTCTAATGCTACTAAGCTTGAAGTCAAGAAAGCAGTTGAGTTGATGTTTGAAGGTGTTGAAGTCACTAAAGTAAACACTTTGAATGTTAAAGGTAAGACAAAGCGTTTTGGTAAAAGCATCGGCCGTCGTAACGACTACAAAAAAGCCTATGTTACCTTAAAAGCTGGTCAAGATGTACAAATGGCTGATGCTGGTGAAGAAGTAGCGAATACTACTGATTCTACTAGTGAAACAGCGAATAACGAATAAGGATTACACTCATGCCTATCGTAAGAGCAAAGCCAACATCACCAGGCCGTCGTTTTGTTGAAAAAGTAGTGCATCCACACCTGTACAAAGGTCGTCCGTTTGCAGCACTTCTAGAATCAAAAAGCAAGTCAGGTGGTCGTAACAATAATGGCCGCATTACTACTCGTCACATTGGCGGTGGTCATAAGCAACATTATCGCATTATCGATTTCAAACGTACTAAAGACAATATCCCAGCAACGGTAGAGCGTATCGAATACGATCCTAACCGTACTGCTCATATTGCTCTACTTAAGTATGCTGATGGCGAACGTCGTTACATTATCGCTGCTAAGAAACAAGTAGTTGGTGATACAGTAATGTCAGGCGAGACTTCTCCAATTCGTCCAGGTAACTGCTTACCGCTAAAAAACATCCCATTGGGTACTGTGATTCACAATATCGAGCTTAAAATCGGTAAAGGTGCACAGATGGCTCGTTCTGCGGGTGCTAGCGTTCAGTTATTAGGTCGTGACGGTGTTTATGCTATTCTACGTATGCGTTCTGGCGAAACTCGCCGTGTACACGTAAATTGCCGCGCTGTTATTGGTGAAGTTTCTAACACTGAAAACAACTTGAAATCACTTGGTAAAGCCGGTGCTTCACGTTGGCGTGGTGTTCGTCCTTCTGTTCGTGGTGTCGCTATGAACCCGGTTGATCACCCACACGGTGGTGGTGAAGGTCGTAACAAAGGTCGCCATCCAACCAGCCCTTGGGGTCAGAAGTCTAAAGGACTTAAAACGCGTCACAATAAGCGTACTGACAACATGATCATCCGCCGTCGCGCCAAGAAGAAATAAAGGAAGAATTTCATGCCTCGTTCATTGAAAAAAGGTCCATTCATAGACGCGCACTTGTTTGCTAAAGTTGAGAATGCATTAGACACCAACTCACGCAAGCCAATTAAGACTTGGTCGCGCCGCTCGATGATTCTGCCACAAATGGTTGGCCTAACTTTATCTGTTCACAACGGCCGTACTCATGTACCGGTTATCGTGAGCGAGCAGATGGTTGGTCATAAACTAGGTGAATTTGCCCCGACTCGTACGTATCGTGGTCACGGCATTGACAAAAAAGCTAAGAGATAAGGTGCTTACCATGGAAGTAACTGCAAAATTACGCGGTGCCGCCATATCGGCACAAAAAGTTAGACTCGTTGCTGATGAAGTTCGTGGCAAATCTATTGAGCGTGCTTTGGATATCCTAACGTATAGCAATAAAAAAGGCGCTGTGTTTGTTAAGAAATGCCTTAACTCAGCCATCGCCAATGCCGAACATAATCACGGCTTAGATATTGACGACCTAAAAGTCGCTACTATCTATGTTGATGAAGGCATTACGCTAAAACGTATCCTACCACGTGCCAAAGGCCGTGCTGATCGTATCAGCAAGCGTACTTGTCACATCACTATAAAGGTAGGAGAATAAGTTATGGGTCAAAAAGTACATCCAATCGGAATTCGTCTTGGTGTTGTAAAAAAGCATAACGCAAACTGGTATGCTAACCCTAAACAATACTCAGAATACCTAATCAACGACATTCAAGTTCGTGAATATCTACGCAAAAAGCTAGATAACGCTATGATCAGCAACATCATGATCGAGCGTCCTACTGGCGCTGCTAAGATTACCATCGCCACTGCGCGTCCTGGTATTGTTATCGGTAAGAAAGGCGAAGATATCGAAAGACTTCAAAAAGAATTGACCAAAATTATGGGCGTACCTGCTCAGGTCAACATTGAAGAAATCACGTCACCTGACCTTGATGCACGTTTGGTAGCAGACGGCATCGGTAGCCAGCTTGAGCGTCGTGTTATGTTCCGTCGTGCGATGAAACGCGCGGTACAGAACAGCATGCGTTCTGGTGCTAAAGGTATCAAGGTTGAGCTGTCTGGCCGTCTAGGCGGTGCTGAGATTGCTCGTAGTGAATGGTACCGTGAAGGTCGTGTGCCATTGCATACACTCCGTGCTGATATTGACTACTCGTCAATTCGTGCAGAGACAACTTACGGCACCATCGGTGTTAAAGTTTGGATTTTCCGTGGCGAAATCCTTGACGGTATGAACAGTGTATATAATCCCGTCAAAGAAGAGCAGACTCGTGCGCCAAAACGCCGTGGTCGTGGAAACCGTCGAAACTCAGACAGAGGTTAAACTATGTTACAGCCAAAACGTACCAAGTTTCGTAAAATGCACAAAGGTCGTAACACTGGGCTAGCTCATCGTGGAAGCACCGTTGCATTCGGACAAATTGGTCTAAAATCATTGACGCGTGGTCGTATGACAGCTCGTCAAATTGAAGCAGCACGTCGTACCATCACTCGTAAAATTAAGCGTGGCGGTAAGATTTGGATTCGTGTATTCCCTGACAAACCAATTACCAACAAACCATTAGAAGTACGTATGGGTAAAGGTAAAGGTCCAGTAGAATATTGGGTATGCGAAATCAAACCTGGTAAAGTGCTATATGAAATTGAAGGGGTATCTGAAGAGCTTGCTCGTGATGCATTAACGCTCGCTGCAGCAAAATTGCCCTTTAAAACTACCATTGTTAAGCGGACGATAATGTAATGAAGATCAGTGAATTACGTGATAAATCATTAGAAGAACTGACCCAGTTACTTGATGAAAAGCAACTTGATGCTTTCCGTATTCGTATGGCTAAAGCAACTGGTCAGTTGGGTAATACCCATGAAGTTAGAGCCAATCGTCGCACGATTGCCCAGCTTCAGACTTTGATTAACGAGAAACAACGAGGCGACTCATGAGCGATAACAATCAAACAGCTACCAATGCTAGCGTATTGACAGGACGAGTTGTCAGCGACAAGATGGACAAGTCCATCACAGTTTTGATTGAGCGTCTGGTTCGTCATCCTTTGTATGGCAAGCAGCTTCGTCGTTCTACGAAAATCAAAGCTCATGATGAGAATAACGTTTGCCAACAAGGCGACCTTGTCCGCATCAAAGAAACGCGTCCAATCTCAAAAACTAAGTCTTGGACTTTAGTTGATGTGGTTGAAAAAGTAGAAAAAATCTAAGTAAATTGCATTAAAAGCCAGAAGCTGTTAAAATAGCCGCCTTTTTAAGGATGCTGATTGCGCCGAGCGTATATCACTCACATTAAGAGTAAGTCGCGGTTATTTATATTAAAATGCCGTCCTACTCATTCTGTGCTAGCGGCAGCAACTGGTTTTTATTGCTCATACGTGTGGAGTAACGCTATGATTCAGGTTGAGTCAATGCTGGAAGTTGCAGACAATAGCGGTGCAAGGCGAGTTCAGTGCATTAAAGTACTGGGTGGTTCTCATCGTCGTTATGCATCAGTTGGCGACATTATTAAAGTAACGGTTAAAGAAGCCATTCCTCGTGGTCGTGTTAAAAAAGGCGACGTGATGAATGCAGTAGTTGTACGTACCAAAAAAGGCGTTCGTCGTCCAGATGGTTCTGTGTTACGTTTTGATGACAATGCTGCGGTATTGTTGAACCAAAACAAAGCGCCGATTGCAACTCGTATTTTTGGACCGGTAACTCGTGAACTACGTGGTGATCAGTTTATGAAAATTGTATCACTAGCACCAGAAGTATTGTGAGGTAATCCATGTCAAAATTACGTAAAGGCGATACAGTTATCGTGATTGCTGGGAAAGACAAAGGCAAGCAGGGTACTGTACAAGCTGTAAAAAACGATCGTATTAAAGTTGAAGGCATTAATATTGTTACTAAACATCAGAAGCCAAATCAGGCAACTGGCGTTGAAGGTGGCATTCTTAAGCAAGAAGCTTTTCTGCATATCTCAAATGTCGCAATCTTAAATGCGCAAACCCAAAAAGCAGACCGTATTACTTATCAGTTTGGCGAAGACGGCAAGAAACAACGCGTCTATCGTTCAAGCGGTGAAGTAGTGGCGACTGCGTAAGACACTAAGGGTGTAATGGTAATGGCAAGATTAAAATCTTTATATAACGATGAACTAAAGCAGCAAATCAAAGAAGAGCTTGGTTTGGCAAATGTGATGCAAGTGCCTAAAATCACTAAAATCACACTTAACATGGGTGTAGGCGGCGCGTCTCAAGACAAGAAATTGTTGGAAGGCGCTGTAGCTGATATGACCGCGATTGCTGGTCAAAAACCTGTTGTCACCAAAGCGCGTAAATCAGTTGCTGGCTTTAAGATTCGTGAAGAATGGCCAATTGGCTGTAAAGTAACGCTACGCGGTGAGCAAATGTACGAATTTTTAGATCGTCTCGTTGCCATTGCAATTCCTCGTATTCGTGATTTCCGCGGTTTTTCACCTAAAGCCTTTGACGGACGTGGTAACTACTCATTGGGTATCAAAGAACAAATCGTATTCCCAGAAGTAGATTTTGACAAGATTGA
The DNA here is from genome assembly GCF_904846705.1 of Psychrobacter sp. Pi2-52. GTDB lineage: Bacteria > Pseudomonadota > Gammaproteobacteria > Pseudomonadales > Moraxellaceae > Psychrobacter. Next base: position 17,536 of record NZ_CAJHBS010000019.1, on the reverse strand, counting down.
TCGTATCCGTGGTATGGATGTGACAATCACCACGTCAGCTCAATCTGATGAAGAAGGTCGTGCGTTGCTTAAAGCATTCGGCTTCCCATTTAAATAAGGTAAAGACGTTATGGCAAAGAAGAGCATGATTAACCGCGAATTAAAGCGCGAAAAAATGGTTGCTAAATATGCTGAAAAGCGTATCAAGCTAAAAGAAACTATCAGTGATATGACTGCAAGTGACGAAACTCGTATGGAAGCGATGTTAGAGCTACAAGCTCTTCCACGCAACTCATCACCAGTACGTCTGCGTAATCGTTGTGCTATCACCGGTCGTCCTCACGGTTACTTCCGCAAGTTTGGCTTGTCACGCAATATGCTGCGTGAGCGTGTCATGCAAGGCGATGTGCCTGGTGTTCGTAAAGCAAGCTGGTAAGGAGTAACTATATGAGTATGCAAGATACCGTTGGGGATATGCTAACCCGTATCCGTAACGCACAAATGGCTAACAAAGTATCGGTAGCAATGCCGAGCTCTAAATTACGTAAATCAATTGCTGATTTACTAGTTAGCGAAGGTTATGTGGCTAGCGCTGTTGTTGCTGAAGAAGAAAACAACAAAGCAACCCTTACTATTGAATTGAAATATTTCGAAGGCCGTGCTGTCATCGAAACTATCCAACGTTATAGCCGTCCTGGTTTACGCCAGTTCCGCGGTAAAGACGCTATCCCTACTGTTAAGCAAGGTATGGGTGTTGCTATCGTATCTACTAGCCAAGGTATCATGAGCGATCGTGCTGCACGCGCTGCTGGTATCGGTGGTGAAATCGTCGCATTTGTAGCGTAAGCTATACGACGATGAAGTCTATTTGATGGTTGTTAGGCTTCTATTGATTGAGTAATATTAAATTATTTTGAATTGATAGATGTCTAACACAGTCAACTATGCTAAACTAACACGCTTTTTAGCCTGTTAGTTTTTTCGCTAATATAAAGAAGTTAAATTTTTTAAGGAATATTCCTATGTCTCGTGTGGCTAAAGCCCCAGTGACGCTGCCAAACGGCGTAAGCGTTACTTTGAACGATCGGCAGGTCGAAGTTAAAGGCAAGAACGGTTCTATGTCTTTACGCCTGCATGAATTGGTCGAGCTGAAACAGGAAGATGATGCTATCATTTTCTCACCTACAGTCGATTCAAAAGAAGCTATGATGCACACTGGCACCATGCGCGCTCTTGTTAACAACTATGTTACTGGCGTAAACGAAGGCTTTGAAAGACGTCTTCAATTAATTGGTGTTGGTTATCGCGCGCAAGTTACTGGTAACAAAGTAACCTTGAACGTTGGTTATTCTCATCCAGTAGAGTATACGTTACCTGAAGGTGTATCAGCTGAAACGCCAACGCAAACTGAAATTGTTTTGAAATCAAACAATAAACAGCAGCTTGGTCAAGCAGCCGCCAACATCCGTGGTTTCCGCCCACCTGAGCCTTATAAAGGTAAAGGTATTCGTTATAGTGACGAGCATGTGATTCGCAAAGAAGCTAAGAAAAAATAAGGTGAGTTGAAATGTTTGATAAAAAAGCAGCTCGTCTGCGTCGAGCTAAGAAAACACGCGCGCATATCCGTTTCTTAGGCGTTCATCGCTTAACGGTTAACCGCACGTCAAAACATATTTATGCCCAGATTATCTCTCCAAATGGTGGTGAAGTGATTGCTCAGGCATCTACCTTAGACAGCAGCTTGCGTTCAGGCGCGACTGGTAATGCTGATTCAGCAACGTCTGTAGGCCAAATGATCGCAGAACGCGCAAAAGCAGCTGGCATTACTAAAGTTGCCTTTGACCGTAGTGGTTTCAAATATCATGGTCGAGTTAAAGCTTTAGCAGAAGCTGCTCGCGAAAACGGATTGGAGTTTTAATCATGGCTAGAAATGATAAAAATGATAAAAATGAACAGACTGACGGTCTAGTAGAACGCTTAGTTACCGTTGATCGCGTAGCAAAAGTTGTTAAAGGTGGTCGTATTTTCTCTTTCACTGCATTAACTGTAGTGGGCGATGGCAATGGTCGTGTAGGTTTTGGTCGTGGTAAAGCACGTGAAGTGCCAGCTGCTATCCAAAAAGCACTAGAAGCTGCCAAACGTAATATGATTACTGTTGAGCTAAATGATGCAACTTTGCATCATCCAATCAAAGCACGTCATGGTGCTAGTAAAGTCTACATGCAACCTGCATCTGAAGGTACTGGCGTAATCGCTGGTGGCGCAATGCGTGCTGTATTAGAAGTTGCTGGTGTCAAAGATGTTTTGACTAAATGTTATGGTTCTACCAATACTGCTAACGTTGTTCGCGCAACGTTTAACGGTTTACGTGATATGTCAACTCCAGAGAAGATGGCAGCTAAACGTGGTAAATCTGTAGACGAAATCTTGGGTTAACTTAGACTAGGTGAGTTACGATGAAAAAAATGAAAGTCACTCAATTTAAATCGGGTGCCCATCGCCTAAAGAGCCACAAAGCGAGCTTGAAAGGATTGGGTTTACGCCGTATTAATCATACTGTAGTAGTAGAAGATACTCCTTCGACTCGTGGTATGGTCAATCGCGTTAACTACATGGTAAAAGTGGAGGAAGCGTAATGGGTCTTAGATTAAATGAATTATCACCAGGTGTTGGCGCAAAGAAAACTGCCCAACGTCGTGGTCGTGGTATCGGTTCAGGTCTTGGTAAGACTGGTGGTCGTGGTGTAAAAGGTCAGAAATCTCGTTCAGGTTCTAGCATTCGCTCAGGATTTGAAGGTGGTCAAATGCCTTTATATCGTCGTCTACCAAAATTTGGTTTTACCAGTAAACTGGCTATGAAGACTGCTGAAGTACGTCTTTCTGAACTGAATAAAATTGAAGGCAATGTAGTTAGCCTTGAAACACTTAAAGCTGCTAACCTTATCCGTCACGATATGAAACGTGCTCGTGTAATGCTATCAGGCGAAGTCACTAAAGCTTATACTTTCAAAGGTATTAAAGTGACTAAAGGTGCTAAGCAAGCTATCGAAGCTGCTGGTGGTAGCATCGAGGAGTAGTAACGTGTCAAAACAATCAATGTCATCGGCTGGTATACCGCTTAATCCATTCGCATTTATACGTAAGTATGATGAGCTATGGACGCGTTTATTATTTTTAATCGGCGCATTGATTGTTTATCGTTTAGGGTCACATATTCCAGTTCCGGGTATTAACCCAGTTAACTTGGCTGATCTGTTTTCGCGCAACGAAAACACCATTCTGAGCATGTTTAATATGTTCTCAGGTGGTGCGCTAGAGCGTATGTCTATCATGGCACTTGGTATTATGCCATATATCTCAGCATCGATTATCGTACAGATGATGTCTGCAGTATTGCCATCGCTTGAAGCCCTCAAAAAAGAAGGTGAAGCGGGACGACGCAAGCTAAACAAGTATACCCGTCAGGGAACGCTTGCTTTAGCCCTAGTACAGTCATTAGGAATGTGTGCCGGCTTAATCAGTCAAAACCTTACTTTATCTACTGGTCTTACTTTTTATATTCCAGCTGTTACTTCTTTAGTAGCAGGCGCAATGTTCTTAATGTGGCTTGGTGAGCAGATTACAGAGCGCGGCGTAGGTAATGGTATTTCAATGCTCATTTTTGCGAGTATTGTGGCTGGTACGCCAGGTATGATTTCGCAGTCTATTGAACAGGTCAATCAAGGTCAGATGAACTTGATTGTGCTATTTATTTTTGTACTGCTAGGTATCGCGGTTACTGCGGGTATCGTTTATATTGAACGTGCTCAACGCCGTGTTCCTGTGAACTATGCTCAAAAGCAGCAACAAGGTCGCAAAATTTATGCTCAGCAGCAATCACATTTGCCGTTGAAGCTAAATATGGCAGGGGTTATCCCCGCTATTTTTGCCAGTTCTTTGTTATTGTTTCCTGCAAGTTTAGGGCAGTGGGTTGGTCAATCGACTGATCCTACCTTTGTACAGAAAATACTTCAAAATATGGCATTGGTGTTGTCTCCAGGGCAGCCTCTATATTTAGTACTGTTTGGCGCAATGATTATTTTCTTCTGTTATTTTTATACGGCATTGGTATTTAGTCCGCGTGAAGTAGCAGAGAACCTTAAACGTAGTGGTGCGTATATCCCAGGTATTCGCCCAGGACAACAAACTCAGCGTTACCTCGATCATGTATTAAACCGACTGACCTTTATTGGCGCGATGTATATGACGGTTATTTGTTTAATGCCAATGGTCGTCCAGTCATCGTTTGGTGTGCCGTTTCAACTCGGTGGTACGTCTTTACTGATTATGGTGGTTGTGGTAATGGACTTCATCTCGCAGATTCAAGCGCATTTGATGACCCATCAATATCATGATCAGACGTTAATTCAATCGCCCACTCAACCTTAAATGAGCGGTACGATATTTCAAGGAGCATGCTATGAAAGTTCAAGCATCAGTTAAAAAGATTTGTGGTAGCTGTAAAGTTGTGCGCCGTAAAGGCCGTGTACATATTATTTGTACAGCAGAACCTCGCCACAAGCAACGTCAAGGTTAATCTTTAGTATTAGAAAACCTCTAGTTTTCGCTGCTAATTAAATTAATACTTGAAAAATAACGGCGGATGCGATATCATCCGCCACTTGCCGTGTTTATACAAAATCTTTTATAATAGAATCGATGAGCAGACTTATAGTCAAACCATCGATAATAACTATAAAAGCTCTAGTATTAACAGCAACAAATCTGAAGAGTAAAGCCTTATCGCTAGATAACGCTTATTTTTCTTTAATGGAGAGAAATCAATGGCTCGTATTGCCGGCGTAAACATTCCGGATAATAAGCATGCTGTTATTTCACTAACTTACATCTTTGGTGTAGGTCGTACCACTGCTCAGAAAATCTTAGAAGCAGTTGGCATCGCCCCTACTACTAAAGTCAGTCAGTTAGATGATACACAGTTAGATGCTATCCGTGCACAAGTTGCAAACTACATGACTGAAGGTGACCTTCGTCGTGAAGTTTCAATGAACATCAAGCGTTTAGTTGATCTTGGTTGTTACCGTGGCATCCGTCATCGTCGTAACCTACCAGTTAGAGGTCAGAACACCAAGAACAACGCTCGTACTCGTAAGGGTCCGACACGCCCTCTCAAAAGATAATTAACTTAGGAAGCTAAAAGATGGCAAAAGACACTCGCAGTCGCAAAAAGGTGGCTCGTCGTTCAGTATCGGAGGGCATTGCCCATATCCATGCGTCTTTTAATAACACCATTGTTACGATTACCGATCGTCAAGGTAATGCATTGGCTTGGGCCACTTCAGGTGGACAAGGCTTCCGTGGTTCACGTAAATCTACACCATTTGCAGCTCAGGTTGCAGCTGAAGTCGCTGGTAAAGCGGCCCAAGAATATGGTGTTAAGAATATCGATGTTTTGGTCAAAGGACCAGGACCGGGTCGTGAGTCTGCGGTAAGAGCACTAGGTGCATTGGGTTATAAAGTTAACAGCATCTCTGATGTAACCCCAATCCCACACAATGGTTGCCGTGCGCCGAAAAAGCGCCGCGTCTAATATTAAAGACGAAGCTTTTTATACTAAAAGCTTATAGGAGACATAACAATGGCCCGCTATATTGGACCAAAACTGAAATTATCACGTCGTGAAGGTACGGATTTAGGCCTTAAGTCTGGCGTTAAACCGTATGACGTAAAAACGAAGAAAGCTGGTCGTCCACCAGGTCAGCATGGCGTAAGCCGTAACAAGACCTCAGAATATGCTCTACAGTTGCGTGAAAAGCAAAAAGTTAAGCGTATTTATGGTGTACTAGAGCGTCAATTCGCGAACTACTATAAAGAAGCTGCTCGTAAGCGTGGCGCTACTGGTGAAAACTTGCTAGCAATGCTTGAGAGCCGTCTAGATAACGTTGTATATCGCATGGGCTTTGGCTCGACTCGCGCAGAAGCACGTCAGCTAGTCAGTCATCGTACTGTTATGGTAAAAAAAGCTGGTCGTGATGAGTTTGTTCGTGTGAACATTCCTTCAATTCAGCTTCAAGATGGTGATGTCATCGCTATCCAAGAGAAATCTCGCGAACAACTACGTATTAAAAACGCTATCGAATTAGCGACACAACGTGGTATTCCAGAATGGCTTGATGTTGACCACAGCAAACTACAAGGCACGTTTAAACATGCGCCTGATCGTATTGATCTACCTGCTGAAATCAACGAAAGCTTGATCGTTGAGCTATACTCTAAGTAATGACGTAATGCTCAATGTTATGAAAATGGCATTGAGCAATTAACGTTAATTAAACCAGTTTAATAAATCGAGGTGACATCATGATGCTAAATGCAACTGAGTTTCTAACGCCGAATGCCATTAATGTGGATACGGTTAACGAAACGATTGCGAAAGTCACGCTCGAACCGTTAGAACGCGGCTTTGGGCATACCCTAGGTAATGCTCTGCGTCGCATCTTGTTATCTTCATTACCTGGTGCTGCAGTCATTGAAGCTGAGATTGATGGTGTTGACCATGAATACTCAACGCTTGAAGGCCTGCAAGAAGACGTACTTGATTTGCTTTTGAACCTAAAAGGCTTAGCAATTACGCTTCATGACCAAAATGAAGTATTTTTGACCTTGGATAAACAAGGTCCAGGCACTATTACTGCTGCAGACATCGCGTTGCCGCACAATGTTGACATCATCAATCCAGAATTGGTCTTGGGTACATTGAGCGATCGTGGTCATCTTAAGATGCGTTTGCGTGTAGTGATGGGTCGTGGATATGAGCCAGCAAACCAGCGCCGTGAAGATGGTGATACTAAAGCAATTGGACGCTTAAAGCTTGATGCAAGTTTTAGTCCTGTGCTTCGTGTTGCTTATCAGGTTGAGAACGCTCGTGTAGAGCAGCGTACTGATCTTGATCGTCTTATCATTGAGCTTGAAACTAATGGCACTATAGATCCAGAAGAAGCAATTCGTAAAGCAGCCACTATTTTACAACAACAGATTTCTATCTTTGTTGACCTAGAAGCTGAAGAAGCGCCTGAGCCTGTGAAAGAGAAAGAAGAGGTTGATCCGGTGCTATTACGCCCTGTGGACGATCTTGAACTAACGGTTCGCTCAGCCAACTGCTTGAAAGCTGAAAACATTTACTATATCGGTGATTTGGTACAGCGTTCAGAGACTGAACTTCTAAAAACCCCAAATCTTGGTAAGAAATCATTGACAGAAATCAAGGACGTATTAGCGTCTAAAGATTTAGAGCTCGGTATGCGCCTAGATAACTGGCCACCAGCTGATTTACGTGTTGATGATCGCTTTTCTTATCGTAGCCGTTAAACTTTAAGGATTTTTGACTATGCGCCATCGTAAGAGTGGAGTCAAGCTGGGTCGTACCGGCAGTCATCGTAAGGCAATGTTTCAGAACATGACTAACTCATTATTTGAGCATGAACTGATCAAAACAACTTTACCAAAAGCTAAAGAACTACGTCGCGTTGCCGAGCCATTGATCACTATGGCTAAAGAAGACAGCGTTGCTAACCGTCGTTTAGCATTCAGCCGTATGCGTAGCAAAGCTATGGTAGGCAAGTTATTTGGCACGTTAGGTCCTCGTTACCAGACGCGTCCAGGTGGTTATTTGCGTATCGTAAAATGCGGTTACCGTGATGGTGACAATGCGCCAATGGCTTATGTAGAATTGGTTGATCGCGACTAGTTTTGCACCTAAGACATATTCCATAAAAAAGCTCCAATGCAATTGGAGCTTTTTTTTGTCTTAAATTTGACTAAATATACTATTAGTTGTTTAAAGCAATAATTAGCTGCTTAGAGTAATAACGAATCGACATTGGCCGCACCTTGTCTGATAACTTCAGGAACGCTGCTAGTCATATCTACGATAGTAGTAAGCTTGGTCGTCTTTATACCTGCATTGATCAGTCCATCGATTTGGTTGCCTAGTAAGTCTTCAATCTCAAATGGGTCATCCAAAATATCGTCTTGATTGGGCAAAATCAGTGAGCTGGTTAAAATAGGTTCATCCATCGCTTCTAATAATGCTTGAGCAATGGGGTTACTAGGTACACGAATACCAATGGTTTTTTTCTTTGCATGCGCCAGTTTTTTTGGTACGTCTTTGGTGGCATTAAGAATAAAAGTAATTGGGGCAGGGGTGTGGGCTTTCAGCTGTTTAAATTGCACATTATCAACTGTTGCATAATTGGCAATTTCGCTTAGGTCGCGGCACAGTAAGGTAAATTGATGCTTATCATCGAGTTCACGGATTTGCTTGAGTTTAGCTAGGGCATCCTTTGCTCCCAAACGGCAACCAAAAGCGTAACTGGTATCAGTTGGGTAAATAATTAACTGATCTCTGCGCAATAGGTCAGCGGCTTGCTCAATGAGACGTGGCTGCGGATTATCGGGATGAATATAGAAGACTTCCATAGTGGTTCCTTATTTTATAATTATTGGTTTTTAATTGAGACAAACTTTTCATTAATTAGATTTAGTTCAATTACTAGATATATTAGGAAAACTATTCTAGAACTAAAGCAGATCGATATTTTCAAAATACCACTTCAGTTATCAGTATAGCTCAAAGTAGATATAAGTTTAGTGGCAAGGCGTTACCAACCGTAGAAAATCGTTAATAATTAGGAACGCTTAGTAATTTAAACTAAGCGCTGATCTCAGATGAAGAAGTGCAAGCGCTAAGTAACGCAGTCAGTAAAGTCTTAGCGTCACGCGGCAGAGTATGAGGTTTGGCTATATAGCTTTGGACTTGCTGATAGACATCAATAGCAAAGGTGCTACTACTAGTATCGAAGTCGGCACACAAGTTATCTTGTGAGACTTGGAAATTTCGTCCACACGCCAAGGTGAACAAACACTCTAATGCTTGAGGTTTGATTTCTACACGCTCAAATGCCTGCTGCTGCGCCGCTGATCGTCCATCTGGAGCATACCAGTAGCCAAAGTCAGATAGTTGTCTACGAGTGTCACCAGCTACACACCAATGACTGATTTCTAGTAAACTCTTAACTATAAATGTACATTACTAAGTTATTGATTGATAAAGAAGTAATTGTAATGATGTAAAATCAGCTTCTTGATAAAAAAATGTACAATATTCCTCATAAAAGGAGATATTGTACATTAAGTGAGTCATTGGAATTATCACTTTTCAAAGCACTAAGAAGCTTATATTAGCCGTGTATATACAATCGAGACATATCAATATTTTATTTTTGATGAATAGATCGGGACTTTTTGTTGGTTCTTCTCTTAGTAGATATTCTTTGTTTTTTCAATAAAATTGGGAAGGCTAGAATATTTACTATAGTTATCATCGGCTGAATAGTAGCCTGATGAATATACTTCACATGACTGCTTTGAAATTTTAAAATTAAGTAAGTATGAATTTGCAATATGTAGTTAATAAACTAATTATCCCTTAACGTAGAAAAATCTGTATGCATTAATGTTTCTAAAGCTATTCTAGCCGTAGGAGGAGGATTCGTAATCATCTCTTGATAATTAACTTCTAAGTTTTTTAGAAACACCTCTGATATCGGTCGACCTGAAAAATCATCAAAGCTAGGTGAAAAATGTATACCTATAGCTTCACACATAGCCTTTTCTAAGCCTTGAGGTCTTGCTTCAACCAATTGAAATAGCTCTTGCTCTTCACTTGTTCTACCACATTCAGTATACCAGTAACCATAGTCATCTAATTTGCGTCGTTTTTGCCCTGCCAAACAGTAATGAGCAATTTCATGTAATAGGCTTCTTGGGTAGTTTTCTTTAAAAAAGATCTTCGCATTTGTATCTGCTTTTGGCGCTTCATAGTAGGGTTCATCTACTCCACCAATTATGGTTAGAGTAGGAAAAAGATGTTCAAATAAAATTTTTAGTTTGTTACACAAATGATCGTCATTCATAGGAATACTTTTAAGGCATCTTAATAGCCGTAATATGAGAAATAAAGCTTTAGAGAGGCTTTATTCATAGATTGTATTTGAGCTAAACAGGAACAAGATTAAGCTATTTATTAGATCTTTTCACTAATCTTATATGTGGAGAATCTGCTAACTCTCTTTGAAGTTCAAAATTCTGTCTTAGAATGTTAAGATAATCTTGCATTATAATGTCATATTCTTCTTTTATCATGTCGTATTTCAAATTAGCTTTGATTTTGAGCTCTTTTTCATGTTTTAACTTAGTAGAAGTATTAGGTTTTTCTTGAGCACGATTTTTGCGTTCTTCTTCCGCTTTTGTTATTGCTTCGCAAAGTTCTGGATATCTCTCATTACGGACATACCTGAGCTATGCTGAAAAAACTGTAGAACCAAACTTGGTAAACTAACGACTCAATGAGGAGTTTATCATGACTAAGAAAATCAGAACCTATAGTGCAGCATTCAAAGCTGAAGCTGTTAAAAAGATAGCAGATAATAATGGCAATGTTTCAGCGACTGCAAAGCAGCTTGGCATCGCCATGCAGACATTATCTAACTGGCAAAACAAAGCTGATAAAGGCAAGCTGATCGGTACTAAAGAATATGATCCTGAGCTCATGGCTATACTAGAAGAGAATAAACGTCTTAAACGTGATCTAAAAGTTGCTCAGGAAGAGCGAGATATTCTAAAAAAGGCCACGGCGTACTTCGCGAAACACAGTTGATGAAGTACGTCTTTATCAAGGATAATCAGAAGATATTTAGCATCACCTGTATGTGTCACGTATTAGATGTCAAGCCATCAAGCTATTACAACTGGATAAATCGTGGTGTTAGTAATCAGCAGATCCACCGCAACCAGTGTGAGCTGCTAGTGCGCGTGGCTCATGATGAAACTAAGCAGCGTTATGGCTGTGAGCGATTGCATGCTCATCTTGCAGAGCAAGGCCATCATATCAGTCAATACATGGTAAGACGCATTAAAGAAGAATACGGCATTGCTTGCCGTCGTCACAAGCGTTTTAAAGTTACCACCAACTCAAACCATAACAAGTTTATCTATCCAAACCTGCTCGACCAAAAATTCCATACCAGTCGTCCTAACGAAGCTTGGGTTAGTGACATTACCTATGTCTGGACCAATGAGGGTTGGCTATACTTAGCAGGTGTTAAAGACCTCTACACCAAAGAGCTTGTCGGCTATGCCATCAATAAGCGAATGACAGCAGATTTAGTTTGCCGTGCACTCAATATGGCCATCAAGAACAAACGACCCAACCAACAGCTGATTGTGCATTCTGATAGAGGCAGTCAGTACTGTAGTTATGACTATCATAAGATCATTAAGAAGCATAAATTTAAGGGCTCAATGTCCAGGCGTGGCAATTGCTTTGATAATGCGCCCATAGAAAGCTTCTGGGGCATATTAAAGAATGAGTTGGTGTATCACGAAGACTATAAAACAAGGTTTGAAGCCATCAGTGATATCACTAAATATATTGAGCTTGAGTACAACCAGACTAGAATCCAAAAGGGTTTAGGCTATAAAACGCCAAGACAGGTATGGTTTGACTTTTATCGTCAGGCTGCGTAACTAAAATCTCCCAAGTCAATGTCTACAGATTTGACAGCATAGGTCATACCCTTTTCCTTTACCTGCCTCTCTACCTACAGCGTCTCTAGTAAACTTAAACCGTGATGACTTTGTATTGACAATTTTGGCTGTACCATCTTGTAGACGATTCAAAGCATCCCAATAAGCCTGTTCTGCCTGGCTAGTTTTCATGTTATTTCTCTTGATTTACTTCTAATACTGAAAGAAGACTGTCTATTTTTTTAATACTCACTTCGTATTCATGATGAACACGCTTTGGAATATCTAAAGTGAGTTGAGACTTATAAAAATCTTTAGTTTGTAGCAAAATACTTTTGGATTCTGGTGAAAACACCGCATTTTCACAGCTAATACAAGCAGATGCCAATACACCAGCACCTTTATCACAAGGTTTAATAGACATACATCCGCCAACTAAAGTAGATCGATAACGAATTTTGCCATTTTTGACTGCTTTCTTAGTACTATTTCTATTATCTAAGAACTTAGGAAGCTTATTCTCTACTTTTCTTTTTTGTAGATTTTTACCAGCTGCACCAGTTAGTGTCACCCTGCTATCTAACAATTCATGCAAATTATCTGACTCTACTCTTGCTTGGGCCTCCTGCCATTCCTTTTGCATAGCTTTGACTTCAGGGCCGTTGCCTAAAATATTTATCGCTCTAGAGTTTGAGTCCGTGTAATAGACTGTCATCATCATGCTTATATGTTTTAGCTGGGATTTAAGAGTAGGATATGAAACATAACCACTAGAAGCAGCATACACGGCTAAGGAGCGTCTAAACTGATGAAAGCCTAAAGGCCAAGGCTTACCTAATTTAATATTATTAGATATTTCATCGCCGTATAAAAATTGACTGACTTCCTTTAAGTCTTGTTCTGAAATTAATAAGTGCTCTGATGACATTATTTTTTGAATGAGGTTGCTATTTAAGGCAGTTGTTGCATAATCAAAATGCGGATGAGGCTTTCCAGATTTCCCATTTTCAATTGAAAAAAACAACGGTAACTTACTCTCATCTTCTGCCACCTGACTCTTATTAGCAGACCAGTTCAAAGCTCCTTGAGTGATAAATTTAGCTGCTTCAAAAGCTTCTTCAACAATTGAACCTGTTACCCATTTTGTAAATCTTGGTACTCCATTACTTTCCAATTTTGTTGTAGTTGACCATACTACAGGTATATTCCCAGTATCGGAATGAATATGTCTTAGCCCGTTGAAAGGGATAGATAGTAATTCATTTTTACGCATACCTGTAAACGCAGCTATAACAAAAGCGCTTTTCATCTGTATTTGACCTAAGCTGATTGTTAAACTTAACCAATTAGCATTCTTGATGATGTTTAAATCTGTTAATTCTGCTAAAATCTTAGTTAGCTTTGTATCTGTCTTCAAAGCAGTTTGCCAATAAAATCTGATTAAGCTTTTTTGTGATTTAGTAAGCTTACTCATAGGTACACTCTGATCTAATCTTAATGCTTCATCTCTTACTTTAGTACGTGCAGAAAAAACATATGAGATCTGCTCAGCGTGCTTATTAAAAACCTGCAAACTTTCAATGGTATCTTTTAGCAGGTTCTGATAAATACGTGAAGGAATGATCATGGTTTGAAGACTTTGAGAAGTCTCAGGGAAAGATTTTCTAGTCTTTCTTAGTTTGCTTGAAAATTCTTTTGAAGGTTGCATGTTACACCAAAAATTACTTTGATTTAAAACAGATGCTGTATCAATAAATCTTTGTATCTTGCCTAAATGCAAACCTATTGTGAGCTATGCTGAAGAAACCGTAGAGATAAACTTGGTAAACTAAGCGTATTGACAGGAGTTTACCATGACCAAGAAAGTAAGAACCTACAGTGACGAATTTAAAGCCGAGGCCGTCAAGAAGATATCAGACAATAATGGCAATATCTCAGCCACTGCAAAGCAGCTTGGCATTGCCATGCAAACGCTATCAAATTGGCATAACAAAGCCAATCAAGGCAAGCTTGTCGGCACAAAGCAATACGATCCTGATCTTATGAGTGCTCTTCAAGAAATAAAGCAGCTCAAGCGGCAGCTCAAAGTGGCTGAAGAGGAACGCGAAATACTAAATGAGGAGGGATAAAGCGAAGCACTGCTTCGCCCCGACGCAAGGGGAGAGCTATGCTCGAGTTGGCGACGGCGTACTTCGCGAGAAACAGCTAGTCAGGTACGCCTTTATCAAAGACAACCAGTTCCTCTTTCGCATCACCACTATGTGCCGTGTGTTAAGGGTTAAGCCATCAAGCTATTACGACTGGCTAAGTCGTGATCTCAGCGACCAACAGATACATCGCAACCAGTCTGAATTACTGGTTAAAGCGGCTCACAATGAAACGAAAGAACGTTATGGCGCAGATCGACTGCATGCTCATCTAAGCGAGCAAGGCCATAACATTAGCCTGTATATGGTAAGAAGCATCAAAGAGCAACACGGCATTAAATGTCGTCGTCATAAGCGCTTTAAAGTCACCACCGACTCCAATCACAACAAGCTGGTCTATCCAAACGTACTGGATCAGAAGTTTGATGCTAAGCGCCCTAACGAGTCGTGGGTCAGCGACATCACCTATATCTGGACGAATGAGGGTTGGCTGTACTTAGCAGGGGTCAAAGACTTATACACCAAAGAGCTTGTCGGTTACGCTATTAACAAGCGTATGACCGCAGATTTAGTTTGCAAAGCACTAAATATGGCCATCAAGAATAAACGTCCAAGCAAAGGGCTAATCGTTCATTCAGACAGAGGCAGTCAGTATTGCAGTCACGCCTACCACAAGACCATTAAGCAGCATCAATTTATAGGCTCAATGAGCGGCAAAGGCAACTGTTTCGATAACGCTCCGATAGAAAGCTTCTGGGGCACATTAAAGAATGAGCTGGTATATCATCAAGACTATAAAACAAGGTTCACAGCCATCAATGATATTATCAGTTATATCGAGCTGTACTACAATCAGACGAGGATTCAAAAGGGTTTGGGCTATCAATCGCCAAGACAGGTGTGGTTTGATTATTATCGTCAGGCTGCGTAATTAAAATCTCCCAAGTTTATGTATACGGATTTGACGGCAGGGGTCAATAGTTTAAAACTTTTATATTTACGTGCGTTAGGACGTTACCTAGAAAAAATAAAAAACTTACACTGATTAAATTATTATGATTAAGTTTACTATTACCCTCGTCTTCTAAGTGTGGTTAGACCTTTGCCAAAATAGCTTAGTAGTAATAACAAGGTTATTATTATCAAGATAGGATAATTTCCCATAAGCATAAAGGGCGTGTTACCAACCCGTGCCTGTATCTCACCACGTAGTACAGTACGCTCAAACTGCGGTGCGCGTTTTACAATACGACCTTTATGGTTAATGATAGCGGTAACACCAGTATTGGTCGCTCGAATAAACCAGCGCCCGTTCTCAAGCGCGCGCATTTGTACCATTTGCAAATGTTGCAATGGTCCTGCTGAAGTGCCAAACCAGGCATCGTTAGAGACGGTCAACAAAAATTCAGTATCGATGGCATTTTTACGCGTGGTATCTGGATAAGCTACCTCATAACAGATAGCCGTCCCTATATTGTGTCCACGCACCTTTAGAGGTGACTGCTGATCACTACCACGACTATAGTTCTTAATATCCTGACTACCGGCCAAACTTGGGAAAATATCGAGCACGCCTTCAAATGGAATATACTCTCCAAAAGGCACTAGACGCTGCTTCTTGTATAGGCCTTCCGCTTCTACACCTCGAGCAATCACGCTATTGTAAAATGGGGGATACTTATCCGTACTGGCATTGAATGCCGCTTTATCCTTATAAGGGATACCAGTTATCCATGTCGTATTGGTCGCATTAGCCATTTCTATCATTTCACTAATAAAGCCCGCAGCCTCATCCTGAAACATAGGAATAGATGATTCAGGCCACACCACAACATCACGTCCCCACTCAGTGCGTGTTAACTTCGCATAAATCTTTAGCGTTTCTACTTGATACTTAGTCAGCCACTTTATATCTTGTGAAATATTACCTTGAATCAATGACACTGACAGATCAGGTGTGCCCTTAGGTTTTGTCCATTGCGGATTGACCAGCCATAATGATGTGCTAATGGCTAATAACAGTACAGAAACGATGGCATAACTACTGCGCCGAAGCAGTAGCTCTACTAAACTTGCAGCCAATAGTATGGCAACAAAAGAGACGGAAAAAACACCAGCAACGGGTGCTAAGGACGATAACCAATACTCTTCAGTAAATGCATAACCAACAAACAGCCACGGAAAGCCTGTGAATAACCAAGTTTTTAACCATTCTTGTAGCACCCAAAGAGCAGCAAATGAAAAGGGTTGTTTGCCTACCATACGGTTAAAGACTAGTGCTAACAATCCATGAAATAGTCCCATACCGAGACCCATCAATGCAATCATAATCAATGCGAGCCACGTTGGTGTATCGCTATAATCATGGATAGCAGTATAGAGCCAAAAGCCGCCGACGCACCATAGCCCCATACCGTAAGCTTCACCGATAATAAAAGCGCGACGACCACTCATACTTGTCACCAACAGCGCATATAAAATCGCTGGTGATACTATTGCTAGCGGCCAAAACCCATAAGGCGCTAGCGAAAATAAAAAAATAGCTCCTGCAAGCCATGCTGCTACTAGCGTAAGCGATAGCGGTAATTGATTTAAGTGAGTACTCAAACGCTTTTGTAGATTAATAGTAGACAGGCGCATCGCAAATTATCCAAAATTATGAGCCTTGAATTTTTAATCAAAATCCAAAACTTAGATAGAGCCGTTAATACTACAGGCAGTATTTTAAAATAAAAACTGCTTATGATACCAGCCTGCACTGCTCAATGGATGAATTTATGTACTCCGTTTAATGGGTTATTATGCTACATTACCAAACGATATGAAGTGTTACTTGATCTTCTATAGCTCACAATACCTACAGTACATGAGAAAGCACTATGCCCCCCTTAAAAATAAAATCCAGTCTTATATGCAATCGTTATCTGTCTAAGGGGTTGCGTAGTACGTTATTATTACTGGCTGCCTCATCACTATTTGCTTGTAGCCAACCGAGTAGTGGCGTATCTGATGCAAGCACAACATCGGCATCAACTGAAGATGTTTTGGCTGTTCCAAAGACAGCTGAACCAAACGTTATAAATAATTCTATGATGACATCAGTAAGTAAACCAGACTTACTAAAAAACGTATCAGCCACTGTCTATAAAGATGCCAATTGCGGCTGCTGTAAAGAATGGATAAGTCATGCAGAAGATAATGGTCTAAGTGCAACCGCGCAAGATGTTGCGGACTTAGCCGTATTTAAAGAGCGCTACAGCGTTCCAAATGAAATGCGTTCTTGCCATACTGTAGTCACTACGGATGGTTACGTCTTTGAAGGTCATGTACCCGCTAAATATATGGCGCAGTTTTTAGAAAATCCGCCAGTACAAGCTATGGGTCTTGCCGTACCTGGCATGCCTATTGGTAGCCCAGGTATGGAGTATCAAAATAAATTCATGCCCTATCAGGTTATGCAGCTCAATAAAGACGGGACAACCCAAGTTTATGCTGATATTGAATCGGTAGAGCAGCAATTATAGTGTGTTAGCAGTTAAGAATACTTTGATTATAGTGTTAGCGTTAAAAGTAAATGAGGTAGGTATAAGACTGTTCTATTGCTTATAAAATGATTCTTCATCAAAAAATTCATTAGCTATTGCGACTTTAAAATTAAAAATAACTTTGAATTTGTAACTTTTGATGACAATGTAAGCGAATTTATCGGTTATTAACCCTTAAAATAGATAAATGACTAAGGGTTAATACAAGAATATACAGGATGTATCGAAACAATTACGTAATATTACATAAGCTAGTAGGGAATTAGCATCTATATTAATA
>NZ_CAJHBS010000018.1 GCF_904846705.1 Psychrobacter sp. Pi2-52 | reverse complement strand
GGTTTTACACCGATACAGAAACTCAATCAGGCAGCTTAATTCTATTTATTAGGTGTCTTAAGTTTGGGAGGGTTACCGTGTTTTATAGTAATCTCGTGACTCTCTCATTTTTTGTAACCGTTTGTCTGAGTGCTCAGCGACCCTTTTTATATCTTGATATTCGTTAAACCAGTAGATAACCTCACTTTGTGTTCGACTTAGCTTTGCTTCTAGCGCATTTTTTACATTGGCAGTGCTCAAACGTACTTGTTCTTTACGTGATTTCTCTTCGGTTTTCCGAGAGTCTCTGATCTGTTTAAGCTCTTGGACAGGCCAAACGCGGTTTGAGATGGTATTCCGATGAATACCAGTCATTTCTGAAAGTTGTGCTACAGTGGCTTTCAACCTCTTGTTGCCTTTAATGTCCGATAATGCCTTTTCCAATAGCAATGTGTTTGCATCATAATCATCGCTATTCTTTTGATCATAAGCATTCATAGTTCAATTTCCTCACCAAGATTTTCCAGTACCATTCTGGCTTCGTTCATTGCTGCTAGAACTTGCTCACGATTGTGCGAATATTCTGGTTTATTGAGATTAAGCTTGTTTAACGTATAAACTTCACGCCATTTAGGCGCATGTTTAGTAGTTACAACGGCTTGTTTGCATCGAGCTGGGTTGCAACGTAGTGAACCAATACATGGTAGGCTTGAATCATATTCTTCTGTTCTATTACCATAGCAAATCCCTTGGCCCATATACACTATGGCAACACCTTGATCTACCATAGCCTCATATACTTCCTCTTCCGTGTAGCCTTCAGCCATATATCCGCTAAACGTCTTAATTAGACCTTTTTTATGCTCATTCGCTTTACCGCCGTAATACGTGCCATTTGGATTATGGGCTGTTTTAATAGCCTCTAATTCAGCTGCTCGGCGCAATGATTTCTTATCACCTTTTCGGTTCCCATCTTTTGACAGCATTTCACCTATATCACCATACCCTAGCGTTACTAATGAAGTAGACCCAGCAGAGGTATAGTTAGAGACGCTATCCACAAAATGCTTCAATTGAAACGATATTAGAGGTAGACCTACTTCAGCCTTAAATAGTTGATATGTTAAGGTGTGTCTTAACATATATGGATTGAACTTTAGTTCTTTAGCAGTTTTTTCGCCTAATAGTTGGCTGATAAAAATATTCATTTGATGTGTAAGGCTGCTACTATACATAGCCTTAGGGAAACTACCAGGTTTAACAGTATCTACATTAGAAAGTAGGTATGGTGAGGCCTTGATTTTTGAAATATACGAGGCTGCTAATACTGCATCCTTAACAATTGGTATAGCTACCCATCTATCGTCAAACAAACCTGTACTAACTTCATCTTTATGCTTTTTGATCGTACTTTCAATTAGCCAAACGGCATCACTTTGAATTAAGCACGAACAATTCTGAACTCTTACTTCTGATAATTCAGATGGTCTCATACCAGTATACTGACCCACTAAATACGTGCAGGCATACGCCACGAGGTTAAAGTATTTCCTAAGATTATTTACTTTATAACCGCGTTCTATCAAAGTTTTACGTAAAGCGTATGGACCTATGACAGTGGTATCTTTATTTAGCATCCAGTCGTAGGGCTCGATTACATTTATAACAAAATTTGAAGAATAACCTTTAGCTCTCAATCTCTTAGCAATATACCCATATAGAATTTCGCGAGTGACACGTTCTTGACTAGCCCATGATAAATATTCGCTCGTATTGAAACGTTTTAGAGAGTTGGTATCTGATATCCTCTCACTGTCTCCTATAGCGTCTAAAAAATCTACTACAATAAAAGATGCAATCTTTGATAAAGATTCAAAGACCAAGTCTGGTAATACTTGATCTTTCTTTTCTTTACCAACATTCGCTATTCTCTTCCATTTCAGGCTATCTAACTCTACATGAGCAATAGGCTTTTCGAATACATACTTAACAGAAGCTGGGCTGCGTAAGTATTTAAAGAATCTATCTAACTCTACACCTCTTACACGATCATAATTTTTAGCCGCTATGGGATACAGTTCGGGTGTTATATCGCATAATGTTCTAATCTTTTTCTGAACAAACTCATAACCTAGTTCATGAGATGCTTGTTTGAATAGTTCATTGATAAATGTTAAACCACTTTCAAAAGTTGCAATCAAGGAGTTGGCTTTTAATGTTTTTTTTGATCGGCTTTTACCCTCGTTTTTCTGCAGCTTGAAGATGGAACTATTGAGCAAAGCCAACTCGAATATAATTTTCATTTCTATCAAAACAAATGCCGGAATCGCTGTATATTTCGAAAAATTGATTCGTAGCTTTGCACCTTGAACATTTCTTGCAGCATTAGGATAATCTTTATTAAAGTTCCAAACGCTATCAGAAAACTTTGATAGTGTTGATATGGGTTTGTCCATAAGAGACGTCATATACTCTATATCAAATGTGTGCTTATGCTGAAGGCACTCATTTCTCTGATCCGTAATAGGATTTAAGGCTTCTAAAACATAGAAACGATGTTTTGCAAAAGCTGTCAACACGTCTAATTTTTTTTCGTAGTCCATCAAATTACTCCATCAACTAGTGTAGTGGTTTCAATGTACTCTGCTAAACGCTGTCCATTCTTTAGATCCTCTAAGGAAAAGTCAGACAATGCTGGATCTGTAATGCCTTTTATTAGTTCCATATTCTCCGAAATGACATGTCCGTAGGGGGTGTCCATAACCCGAGTGTGCTCTGTCAAAAGCGTATAGTCACGCTTCATTGCAAAGATTTCAGGGAGGTTTTTAGCCGTAATAATGACATTGTCACAACCTAAACACTTATTATATTGTGAGCATGGAGTACCAGGAATATAGGATGAAAGGTTTTTTACAAAATCTGGAGGATCAAAAATATTCCTGCATTCTGCTAAAGGGGTATGGAAGGTTATTGCTAATTCGTTGGTATCTCTAGTTTGTAATTCTTGTGGTACTTCTTGAGTTTGTTTATTCAAAGTAGATTGATGTATTTCTTTTAGTTTATCGTTTATCTTTACTCTACTTATTGTATTGAAGTCAAAAGAGTCGAGGTAACCAATAGTTGTTTGAATTGAGGAGTGCCCTAACATGAGCTGAATTTCGCGTAAAGTCACTCCACTGTCTAACATCTCACTAACAAAGGTTGGTCTAAATCTGCTTATTGTAAGAGTTAACGGCTCTCCTGCGTCGTCCTTCAAATTATATTTATCAACAAACTTAGATAGGCTATTATTTAAGGCTTTACTATTTTTTCCTTTATTTCCTAGTAGGGGAGATACTCTTCCATGACTTCTACGACCGTTTGATTTGTAAATAAACAACCTATCGCTGCATGTATCATTCTCTATGTCTTTTCGAATACCGCCAGTTAACTGCTTTAGTTCTTCGAAAATAAATTTTATCGACTTAGCTTGAGACGATGTGAGCCATGTCAGTTCTGTATTGAAAAGGTCGAGATGATACTCCTTATAGCCATCAGAGCGCTCTTTCCAATATCTAAGACAAGGTCGCGATGTTGCTGGATGAGATTCTAGATAATCGTTTACGTTGAGAGAAAGTAAAGAATCTGTATTTAAGCCTGTAATTTGAGCAAGCCTTAAGAGGTAGGGCGTTAGTATGTCCATATTTATCATTGGAGTAACACCCCATTCGTCATATATCTCGCTCAGTCCTTTGTCTGAACTGGCAGTAATGTTCAAGAAAGATTTCTCGATAGGGGATTCTGCTGTATGGTAATGAACTGGCTTACACATCAAGGGGTTTTCAAACAGCCATCTCGCATTATCTAATGTAGAAAGGCCTCTTATTATACGACCTTTCTCATTCAAAGGATTTTTCCCTATACCAGTTTTTTTATAAGGTATGAGAGCTGCTCTAGATTGACACAATCCTTTTTCGATAGCATCTAATACCTGAATTCGCTCGTTCATTGTAAATGGCTTTTTCACGTCTGTTTCTCTACTTACAGCAAAGCCATTGATATCGAAAAAATTATATTCCAAATCCCGTACTTGGGTCAGCCTCCCCAGCGTTTTGCGTACTGAACTCAAAGCTGTATTCGCATGATGACTTGATATTTCTTTACTTATTATTTTTTTCTCTAAATATTTTCGATATCTAGATAGGAGATGCTCATCAAAAACTGTGACAATTTTTAAAGGTGAATTACCATATAGTTCAGATAAGAAATATATAAAGGAATTACTCGCAATTCTATAGTTACTCTTGCCTGATTCTGAAGAGACAGTTTTGCTAGTACAAGCAAACAGTTGCTCAACCTGAATAAACGGTTCTAGTTTTGAAGGAAAGAAGAAGTCATCAGCAGCATTTAACTCTCTGGCTGCCAGTCTATGAAAACGTTCTATCTGACTTTCACTATAGTTTTTTCTATTAACGTTCGCTTCACTTGTTCTTTCAGCAACGCTTTTATAATCTGGGTCAATAATTCCAAGTTTTTCAAGATCTTTGTGAATGAAGTCCCAAGCACTTCTAACAACATTAAATCTTAAAGAGGCTTTCGTTATAGGTAATTGTTCTGAAGACATTTTTCCTATCGAAATCTTATTACCAAAAATAGGTAAAGTATGCTTTTCTTTTTCAGATAACTGTCTGTACCAATTCAGTAGCTTCCTCCTGCTTTCGATGCCAGCAGCTTCATAGCTCCCATCTGGTATTACTAGAATCCCTTCTTCAATCATCTTGTCGATCAAAGGGTTCGTAAGCTCCCTGTAACGTTGTGCAGCAGAACTTGAGACACCTACTACAGCATGTTGAATATGCTTGACGGCTATACCAAAGCCTAGAGCATTCTCAGCCTTACTAATTGGTATTTCCCACAATGTTTCTGTATCTTCAACTGTTCTTGACACCCACTCTAAGATAGCAGTTTCGGCGTCTTTAATAAGACGCTTTCTAGATTCGACTGTATTATAATCAGTACTTATAATTCCCAGTTTACAGAGATCTTCGTGAATCTCATCGATTGTTTTTGCTACCAATTCATATTGAGTTGCTAAAACATTCCAGTAGCCCTGCTCGTGTCCTATTGATTTGAAGCAAACATTGTTTATAGATTTAGTCAAACGAGGAAGGTTTTTCTTATCATTAAAACTTAGATTGCTATACCAATATAGTATTCTCTGTCGAGTTATATTTTCTCTACTAGAAGCTCCTTTTGCGACAACCTTCATCTCAGCCATTTTCTCTATCAATGGAACGGTGAGGTGCTTTCGTTTATTAGCTTCACTGACCGTGATAGATGTCTCTTTCGCTAAAAATTTAGACATAATATTGACGCCCCAAGGGTCCTTGAAATGGCTGCTAAGTGGTAAGGCTAAGAGTTGGTTTGGACTCTTTAATAAGCCCTCCACCCATGTACTTACCAATTGGTCAGTGGCTATTCCATCCTTTTTCATTTGATGTCCTTAATGCCAATTTTCAATTGTGTCTGTTCTGATAAGCGCCTCATCTTCTCAGCTCTAGTTAGTAAGTCCCCATTCTCATCACAAATAGTATTATAAATTTCCTGAGGAATGCTGGTATACATTTGGGTAGTACTGAGGTGGTTATGACCTAAGTTTTTTTGTACGATAACGAGCCGATCTAGGTAGTCGGATCCTAGGTCATTTGATTGCAATATTGCATAGGCATTACCATGCCGTAGCTTGTGAGGAGAGATTATTCTATCGAGGCGACCTTTCTTTATTGCACGTTTGCTGATACGTTCAAGTAACTCGTTTATCGCTTTACGTGTATAAGGAGTGCCTTTAGCATTAAAAAATGCTGGGGTTTCATCTGGATTTACATATTTGCGAGCATGTTTTTTGTAGAGCGGAGACGCATGATATTTCTGTATACGTTTAATGGTTGCCGAACTAACTAACGTCCATCGTGGTTTGATTTGATTTCCACGCCCCTTGCTACCTTTGATGGCTAAAGGTACGTAGTCTGCATGAATAGGTTGATCGGACTCTACTGAAATGAACTTTTCAGAGTTAAAGTTGACAGTATCTCTAAAATCTTTAAGAGTAACCCTGATCAACTCCGAACGCCTCACGCCAGAGTCATACAAAAACTGAAGTATTACTCGTTCTCGTTCTAATCGAGTAGATTGAATCAATATGAAAAGATCATCAAGAGTGCATGAAGTAATTGGTGTACGCTTTGGTAGTTTTGAAAAGTATCCATTACTATATGGATTATCCTCTCTAAGCGGCTGACGGTCTTCTGTGCGACTGCAGAGGAAATGAAGGAAGGCGTATATTGCTCCATCACGATTTCTAATAGTAGCTGAACTTCTATGTTCTTCAACACTTAAGAAAGTACAGTATTCCTGAATTACATACCCTGGGACTGTAATGAAGACCTCATCAGTTTCATCATCGCTATAGTCTGGACGACTACGGATATACTTTAAGAAGTAAGTTAGGTTTTTGCCATATGTATTTGCTGTTTCATGAGCAATCTTTTCGTGCTTGAATTGATATGATAGATACTCAGAGATAAGAGGGAGAATTTTACCACTATCATCAAATACACCAACCCCATTCACTTTGACTTTCTGATCCAGTAATAGGTCTGGTATTTCACTAGTTAAATAAGATTTTGATAGGTCTAATTCTCTATTGGAACAAATCTTAATATCCATAATACAGGCCAAAGTAATACATAGATTAAATTGTATATCATATTATGCATGACCTGATGTTCACTATAAGTATAGAGGAATGAGATGTTCCTAGGCTGCTAATAATTCATACTGTGAATTATCATTATAGGGGAATAATAGGAATAAGTCAGCCGAACGCTGATACAGCTGGCACGACAGCTTGTTGTCTGCGACAAAGAACTGAAATAACGTATGACATGGTGGTAGGGCTACTTGCTCTGCTTCACCTGGATTCCAGCCAGAAACAATCAAACGGCGTGAATTCGGATTGGTCTTTATCTGTTCAACGACTTGTGCGATTTGATCGACGCCATCAGCGTTATAACTGGCATCTTCATTTTTGGTCGCGCCATAGTTACGCCATTGATGACCATAGATAGGACCCAAATCACCAGCAGGTCTGTTAAAGCGTGCTGTCTGTTCTGCTGTTGCCCACTCATTCCAAATACGAACGTTATTCTGTTGCAGATAGTCAACATGAGTACTGCCACTTAAAAACCACAATAGCTCATAAGCGATAGATTTAAAGTGAACCTTTTTGGTTGTTAGCAGTGGAAAGCCATCTGCTAAGTCAAAGCGTAGCTGCGCGCCAAAATGGCTAAGCGTACCAGTACCAGTACGATCGCCTTTTTCGGTGCCATTGTCGAGAACGTGGCGTAGCAAATCTAAATAGCCTTGCTCGTTATTACTTTGGGTGCCATTGATCATAAAATGCTCTTTAGTTACTGCTGACAGCGTATACAGGCTAGATGGGTAGTCGATATAAACACTGTCATTATTGAAAGTATTGCTAGGATAAGCGTTTTGATAGCAGACCCTATTTTAAATCATCAACCTTTATCACAAAAGGGTAGGCTTAATAAGCAGCTTGCTTACCCCAGTCATAGATGCCGCGTTTATAGGCGTAACCGATCAAGAACAGGCCGATAATTATCATTGGGGCGCTTAGTATCTGACCTTTGGTCATCCAACCCAGCAAGATGAATCCTTGGTCGATGTCTGGCTGGCGAAAGAACTCAATGATAAAGCGGCTAAAGCCATAACCAAGCATAAAGACACCGGTCACTGCCATCCGAGGACGGGGCTTCGATGAGTACCACCACAAGAATAGAAATAACAGGAGACCTTCTGCAAGGGCTTCATACAGTTGCGACGGGTGACGAGGCAACAGGTACTGACCATTGACTTCAGTCATCAGATCTTGTAGCGCAGGATTGGCTTGTAGCTGCTGCATATCAACACTAGCGGCCTGCGGGAAGTAGGTCAACCAGTTATAGCCACCGTCAGATACGCGGCCCCATAGTTCGGCATTGATGTAATTACCAATACGTCCGAACAATAAACCAGTTGGTACGCAGGGAACGACAAAATCGAGCACTTGGAAAGGTGTCTTTTTATATTTGCGGGCAAAATACAGCATACCCAACATGACACCAATCAGACCGCCATGGAATGACATACCGCCTTCCCAGACCTTGAACAGATAGGCAGGGTTTTGGAGTAGCTCACCGAACTGATAAAATAATACATAGCCGACACGGCCACCTAATATCACACCAAGTGCGCCAAAAAACACTAGGTCAGAGACCATATCTGTCGTCCAGCCTTCACGCTTGGTACTGCGGTACCATGCCAGTCCGTAAGCGGCGGCAAATGCCAACAAATACATCAGCCCATACCAATGGACTTCGACAGGTCCAACTGCTAATGCTACAGGATCGTACTGAGGGTGAATCATCATAAAGGCATCATAATATTGATAATAAAATGCTGACTATAATAGCAAATTTCGTTCGCTGGGCATACATAATTGCTATGACGCCAATCAGGGGGTATTGGTAATGTGAGTTCCTGAGGTAGTGCAGAATGTATAGGCTAAGAGTCAAAAAATATAAGAAGTAAGGTAAAAAAAGTGACTTTGATTAGGGATTGTTTTCGTGATGATATGTAATATTGGTAGCTAGCAGCTTGGGATAAAAATGCCATTTTTAGTATTATCGAGCGTTCACTACCAATTTGTATTATTACATCTATTATTAAAAGAAATTAGATGGCGACCAGATCTTGTACTTTGTTTTCGACCATCGTATCGCCTGCGCCTTGTGAGACTACCTTGCCGCGTGATAGTACCGTGTAATTGTCAGCAAGCTCTTCGGCAAACTCATAGAATTGCTCAACCAGTACAATGGCCATGTCACCTTTATCCGCTAGGTCACGCAGGACTCGGCCAATGTCTTTAATGATAGAGGGCTGAATACCTTCAGTTGGCTCATCTAAGATGAGCACAGTCGGCTCGGAGGCTAGAGCACGGGCGATAGCAAGCTGTTGCTGCTGACCACCAGACAAATCACCACCGCGGCGATGTTTCATCTCATCGAGTACGGGAAAAATATCGTATAAATGCTTGGGTACATGTTTGGCCTTGCTGCGTGAAAACTTTGCCATACCAATTAATATGTTCTCTTCTACCGTCAGTGTCGAAAAAATATCGCGTCCTTGTGGTACATAAGCCAGCCCAGCTCGGACACGTTGCTCTGGAGACATCTTGCTGATATCTTTATCATTGAGCAAGATCTCTCCTGATTTAATCGGCAATATCCCCATCAGGCATTTAAGTAGCGTAGTTTTGCCCACGCCATTGCGTCCAAGTACCACGCTGCACGCGCCTACAGGTGCTGTAAACGAGACATCTCGTAAGATATGACTGCCGCCGTAATACTGGTTGATATCGTTCACTTGTAACATGGCTGTCTCCTAAACTCTAAAACTTTTCTAATATTTTAAAGGGAATATTCGTTTGGCTCGTCTAGATGATTCGTTCGGCTATCGACCTAAGTAGGACTCAATCACTGCCTCATTGGCTTGCACTTCAGCTAACGTACCTTCGGCCAAAATCGCCCCTTGTGCCAATACTGTGACTTTTTCACTGATAGCATCGATAAAGGTCATGTCATGCTCAACTACTACTAATGTATGGTTCTTTTTAAGCCGTAGACACAGCTCGGCGGTATGTTCTGTTTCGGCATCGGTCATACCTGCTACGGGCTCATCAAGCAAAATTAGCTTGGGGCTTTGCATCAGTAGCATGCCAATCTCTAACCACTGTTTCTGCCCATGTGAAAGCAATCCAGCGGGCTTGTTGATCTTATCGGTCAAACGAATCTGCTGTAGGGTAGCGTCGAGGGTATCGCGAGTATCGGCATTTAGTTTGTTAAATAAGCTTTTGACCACACGTTTGTCTTTTGGCGCAGCAAGTAACAGATTATCCATTACCGTAAAGTTCTCAAAGACAGTAGGTTTTTGAAACTTACGTCCGATACCAGCTTCGGCGATTTCTTCGGTAGATAAGTTAGCAAGATTGTGGGTTTGACCAAAAAACACACTGCCTTCGGTAGGGCGGGTTTTTCCTGTAATGACATCCATTAATGTGGTTTTACCAGCGCCATTGGGGCCAATAATGCAGCGTAGCTCACCTTCTTCAATATATAGTGACAGATTGTTGAGTGCTCGAAATGAATCAAACCAAACACTTAAATCTTCTAAATATAATGCAATGCCATGGCTAAAATCGACGCCTGATGGCTTTGGGTGACTGAGACCGTCACGTCCATCAGTATGATCATATTCGGATAGCGCTTTGGTCGATTGTTCAGTCGATGAGGACTTATCGTTTAGCATTATTGTTTCTCCTTTTTGAATCGATCGAACAAGCCCATAATGCCATTGGGTAAAAACAACGTCACTACGACGAATAGCCCACCTAATATCAATAGCCAAAATTCAGGGTAGGCGACCGTAAAGTAGGTTTTTACAGCGTTCACCACACCAGTTCCTAAGATCGCGCCAATTAAGCTTCCTCTACCACCAGTCGCTACCCAGACGGCTATCTCAATTGAGTTCACTGGGTTCATCTCACTCGGATTGATAATGCCGACTTGCGGCACGTATAGCGCACCAGCGACACCAGCGATGACAGCGGATAATACCCAAGCGGATAGCTTGTACCACAGCGTACGGTAGCCTAAATACTGCAAGCGGTTTTCGCTGTCACGAATCGCACCAAGTACGCGACCATAAGGTTGGTTCATTAAATGACGCAAACCCATATAAGAGACTAATAAGGCTACGGCCGTGACAAAGCACAGCATAGAGCGGGTAGAGGCAGCGGTAATGTCATAGCCGAGTAAGGTAGTAAAACCAGTAAAGCCATTATTACCACCAAAGCCTGTCTCATTACGGAAGAACAGCAAGGCTGCTGCATAGACCATGGCTTGAGTGATGATAGAAAAGTAAACGCCTTTGATTTTGGAGCGAAAAGCAAAGAAACCAAAGATAAAAGCAACCAAGCCAGGCACTAATACGACCAGTGCGACTGCCCACCAAAAGTGCTGTGTGCCCGCCCAGTACCACGGCATTTCGGTCCAACTCAAGAAACGCATAAAGTCCGGTAAGCCATCGCCTGCTGTCTCACGTGTTAGGTACATGCCAAACGCATAACCACCCAAAGCAAAGTACAGGCCATGCCCCAAGCTCAAAATACCGGCATAGCCCCAGACGAGATCTAGTGCCAAAGCCACCATAGCTAGCGCCATGATTTTGCCAATCAGGGTAATCCAGTAGGCTGAAAGGTGAAAGGCTGAGGTCTCTGGCATAAGATGTAGCCAAGGCAGTATCAGTAGTATGGCAAAACATAAGCCAATTAAAACAGCACTACGCGGCGTATCAGACAGTAATTTGGTCAGTATCATAGGAGTCTCCTTATTCGACAAAGCGGCCTTTGAGTGCAAATAAACCTTGTGGCCGTTTCTGAATAAACAGAATCACAAGAACCAACAACACAATCTTAGCCAATACCGCACCGATACCAATCTCAAGTACCGTACCGCTGACTCCAAGTCCTAAGGCGGCTAGTACTGCACCCCATACTTGTCCGACACCGCCAACGACGACGACCAAAAACGTATCAATAATATAAGTTTGTCCCAAATCAGGACCTACGTTGCCCACTTGAGCAAGCGCGCAGCCTGCCATACCAGCCAGACCAGAGCCCAGACCAAATGCCATCATATCGATACGTGCAGAAGGAATACCAACTGCTTTTGCCATTTGACGGTTTTGGGTGACTGCTCTTATAAATAATCCAAATCGGGTCTTATTAAGTAAGTACACCAGTAGCGCCACGACAATGACGGTAAAACCAATAATAGCAATACGGTTGTAAGGCAGTACCAAACTTGATGACACTTGATACGCACCGCTGAGCCATGCCACGTTACTGACTTCAACGTTCTGCGCACCGAAAATCATCCGCACTAATTGCATCAAAATGAGACTCACACCAAAGGTCGCCAGTAAGGTTTCTAGCTCGCGGCCATATAGTGGACGAATCACGATACGCTCAATAATCATACCGATAACAGCGCTGACTAAAAACGCAGCTGGAATAGCGGCAAGCAAATACCAACCTGCCATATCTGGCATATAAGCTTGAAAGAAGTTTTGCACCATATAAGTGGTATAGGCCCCAATCATGATTAGCTCACCGTGCGCCATATTAATAACGCCAAGCAAACCAAAGGTAATGGCAAGACCAAGCGCCGCCAGCAGTAAAATACTGGCGGTACTCATACCTGTGAAAATATGACCCGTCCATGTGCTGATTTCGATACGCCGTGACACGCTAGATTCAGCATCGATAAGTGCAGCTTTAAGCGAGGCATCTAAGTTATCCGCAGCGAGGGCAGACTCGATATCGACCAATACTTGTGGGTTATCACTATTTGCAAGTAGATTGACCGCTGTAATCTGAGTGGGTAGGTCGCCGTTTTTGAAATCAATACGAGCTTGTAGTGCCGTTAGTGCATTTTTGACTTTAGCATTGTCCTCATTTGCTGCAGCGATTGTGATAATGGCTGGGTCTACTTGGTC
Organism: Psychrobacter sp. Pi2-52; assembly: GCF_904846705.1. Taxonomy (GTDB): domain Bacteria; phylum Pseudomonadota; class Gammaproteobacteria; order Pseudomonadales; family Moraxellaceae; genus Psychrobacter. Next base: position 61,359 of record NZ_CAJHBS010000018.1, on the reverse strand, counting down.
AATATTATCGGCCAAAATCTCTACAGCTTGCAGGCGCTGTGCGGGCTTGTCAGAAGCTAGCTTTACCTTGGCTTGACCAAAGATGAGCGCTGAGCGAAGGGCATTGGTTAGGGTGATTTGTGATAAATCACTTGGCCAATCGTTAGTCTCTTTTTTATCAGGATAAGTAAACAGCTGATCATCTGCATTGAGCAGATACGTTTGCCCACTATTGCCTTGATACAGTTCATCATTGGCAATGAATTCAACCAAACTATCTAAACTCTCAACGGATCCTGGCCAATCACTTAGCATGGCTTGGCGCTTACTAAAATCACCGGCTACAAATTGTTGAATGGCATCGCCTGAACTTGTAGTTGCTACTGAGGTATCTGAGGTGGTTTGAATGTTCGCAGGCGTGAGCAACGATTGCTCACTATGAGCGATATCCGTATCGTGGTCATGTACCTGACCATCATGATCGGCATACGCCGTGGTGATGAAGGTTGTTATGCATAATGCCATCAATGCAAGTAATCGCAGAGGCGCATAAATTGAAAAACGAGCCGCATACTGCATGACTTCACTAGCTGATGCTTGTGGGTTATTTCCATTTTTGGACGATGTTGGCCCTACAAACGGGCGTAAAGTATGGTGCTGCATGTGCGGCTCCCTGTTTTTCACAGACAACAAACCCTTAGCCACTACTGCTTAACGGGTCAAGCGATAGAAGAGTTGATAAGGTTTGGTGTGATTTAAAAGTTAAGAATAAGTGTTAAAAATAAATGTGAAAAGTAGGCGTTAGGATTGTTATCAGTGTCGTTTATCCATCCGCCTACTATTCAGTTACTATCAATGTGCTTTTCAGTACTGACTTATTTAGGGAGTAGCCTATTTAGGAATGTACTCGCTCCATGGCTGTGCTTGGATGACCTCAGGCGTTTTGAAAATCGTATCAAACTGTCCGTCGGCACGAATTTGACCAATCATGACAGGCTTCCATAGGTGATGGTTTTCTTCATCCATTTTTAGCGTGTAGCCAGAAGGTGCGTCGAACGTTTGTCCCGCCATGCTAATACGTACTTTATCGACATCAGTCGTACCGGCTTTTTCGACAGCTTGCTTCCACATGTTGATACCGACATAAGTCGCTTCCATTGGATCATTGGTCACGACTTTTTCAGCATTTGGTAGTTTTTGGTCCAATGCATACTGCTTATAGCGTTTGGTGAAGGCACTGTTGGTTGGGTTTTTGATCGACATAAAGTAGTTCCACGCCGCCAAATGCCCTTGTAGCAGACTGGTATCGATACCGCGTAGCTCTTCTTCACCGACAGAGAATGCCATGACTGGAATGTCTGACGCTTTGATACCTTGGTTCGCTAGTTCACGATAGAACGGAACGTTTGAATCGCCATTGATGGTCGAGATAACCGCTGTCTTTTTGCCCGTTGAGAACTTTTTAACGTTAGATACGATGGTTTGATAATTGCTGAAACCAAATGGCGTGTACTCTTCCATGATGTCTGCATCAGCCACGCCTTTTGATTTCAAAAATGCCTTTAAAATCTGGTTGGTGGTGCGTGGATAAACGTAATCAGTACCTAACAACACAAAGCGCTCTGCACCGCCGCCTTCTTCACTCATCAAGTACTCTACCGCTGGAATGGCTTGCTGATTTGGTGCCGCACCAGTATAAAAGATGTTTTCTGACTGCTCTTGTCCTTCGTACTGTACTGGATAGAACATCAACCCGTTCAACTCTTCAACTACAGGCAATACGGATTTGCGTGACACCGATGTCCAACCGCCAAAGATGACATCTACTTTGTCTTGAGTGATTAGTTGACGGGCTTTTTCAGCGAATAATGGCCAATCAGAAGCAGGGTCGACGACGACTGGTTCGAGTTGCTTACCGAGCACACCGCCATTGGCATTGATTTCATCAATCGTCATCAACGCGGTATCTTTTAGAGAGGTTTCAGAGATGGCCATGGTGCCAGACAGCGAATGTAGTATGCCGACTTTGATAGTGTCGCCATCAGCAGTAGGCTCGGTGGTCTTTTCTGTGCTAGTTTCAGTTGTGGTCTCTGTTGATGCTGCAGTTTCGGCAGGTTTTTGACAACCAATAAGACTTAAGCTGCCAACGACGGCCACCGCTAGTAACGAAAAACGTGATTTGATTTTTTCGTGTGATTGAGGGTCTACTACTTGAGTATTGGCTAAAATTGGTAACGAAAACATGGACATCTCCTAATAAATACAAAAGGTAAAATAATGTTCCTGAACACTTATTAAGAGTTCAAGTTCCGTGCCAAGTTAAAAAAGCCAATAATCGAGTAATAATTGAGCAATAATTAAGTTCTGATTAATATATTCATTAATTTAGTGCAGGATGGTTAATAAATTGCACCATAAAGGGGAAATGAACAAAAAAATGGTGCAATATCAAAACCAAATTTTTAAAATTGAAGAGCTATCATATGAAGAGATTTATCGCTAAAGGCGCTGTTTACTAAAAATGCTGTCTACCATAAGCATTTATTGCCAAAGACCTGTAAAACGGCTACGGTAATATCTCTAAGATAGTTACTATTTTGCGCGTTGAGCCAATGCGTGGCTGCCATGATGGATTTTATTGCTAAGGAATGATGTATGAACGCACAATTAACGGATTCGCCTGTCTCAACAGGCCATGGCAGCGTATTACCGCCGCTTAATCAAATGACTAGATTTGCTATCTTGCCATTTGTACTTAGTAGTAGTGCCATTTTGGGATTGTCTTCGGCGCAAGCGGCCACCAGTAGCATCGAGCAAGTGATCATTTATCAGGGACTAGCGAGCGTGACGCGCGCATTGCCAATCACAGGTAGCGGTGAGCAAACGGTGGTGTTTTCGTGCCTGTCACCTTATATGGATAAAGAAAGTCTAAGCGTACAGGCGACAGGTAGTGTCAACGTTGGGGAAGTCAGTATCGAAGAGCTGACAGGTGAGCAGGCAGCCCAATGTCAGTATCAAGGTGACGCCAAGGTACAGACGCAGCAAAATACCCTAGCCAATATCAATGCTGAATTAGAAGCGGCACGGTTAGCAAAGGCTTACTTGCAGAATTTGACCAAAGCCACGCAAGTCAATACAGATAGTACGATTGCCAATAATGCCCGCGATATAGAAAATCAAGCGACCAGTATTAACCAAAGGATTTTAGAGATTCAACAGCGACAAGCGCGTGCCCAAGACGCACTGAATCAACTGATGGCAGGCAGCGCGACATCGACCTTTAACAAGGTGACACAGGTGAGTGTACGTACGGCAAGCCGCTCGCCAAGTAGCGTTAAGTTGCATTATCAAGTGCAAGGTGCAGGTTGGGAGCCTACGTATCAAGCTCGTCTAAACACAAATAGTGATCAATTGAGTATTACAGCTTCTGCGATTATTGCTCAGCAAACTGGCGAGAACTGGACAAATGTACCACTGACACTCAGCACCGTGAACCCTAATCAAAGTACGACGGGGCAACTGCCGTATGTGCAGCGTCTATCATTGTATGAAGAGAGCGAAGATGCTCGAGTAAGACGTGAGCTACCTATGATGGATGCGTCCCCTGTTATGATGGAAGAGCCTGCTTATAACAAAGGAGCAGAGGCAGCTATGGCACCGCTACCTAATTTTACGGTCAGTAGCCAAAACAAGAATGGCATCATCGAGTATCGTTTACCGCAGTTGGTCAGTATTCCGAGTGACGGGAGACGCGTACGAACAGTGATTGGGGAGCAGGCAGGTAATAGTAAGCTCTGGATTCGCAGTACGCCAAGTGTTGAGACTGCTGCCTACTGGTATGCGTCAGCGCCGTTTTTGACGCCGGACTGGGTCGATGGTTCGCTACAGTTGTACCGTGATGACAACTATGTAGGTCAGTCGCGTTATAATTATCAAGTGCTAAAAGAGCAGGGGATTGGATTTGGTCGTGATTCAAATATGCTCGTAAAAGAGCTGACCAATGAAGATAAGCAAGGTGAGAAAGGCGTGCTAAACCGTATGCAAACACTGACGACCACCAAGGCTTATCAATTTACCAATCAGCACAATCGTAGCGTACGTTTGCAAGTACTGGGCAGTGAGCCTATCAGTCGTGACGATAGTTTAAAGGTTGCGGTGACGCATACGCCGCCTGTAACTGAGCGAGATTGGAATGACAATCAAGGCATGGTAGCGTGGGAATTTGACTTACCAAGTAAGCAATCACAAGTAATACGTTCAACCTCCCAAATTAGTTATCCTGCCAATAAATTGTTAACTGGCAATTAATGAGCACTGCCTGTAAGTGCTACCTTATTAATAAGTAAAGTCTGAAATAATATCTTTGCCTCTATTAAGAATTACCCGCATAACGAAAATTATTATAAAAGGAAAGCTATGTGTATTGTCGCTATTGCTTGGCAATTATTTGATGAGCTACCGCTGGTACTATTGTCTAATCGTGATGAGTTTTTGCAGCGCCCAACTGAGCCGCTTCACCAGTGGTCTGACCAACCTATTTATGCTGGACGCGATAAGCAAAGCGGTGGCACGTGGTTAGGCATTCATCAGCAAGCCTCGCCAGCGCAGAGTCCAGAGTATTATGAACAAAATGGTCGTTGGGCTGCGGTGTTGAACTTTCGTGATGGGGTGCAGGCAAGCAGTAATGAGCGCTCACGTGGTGCACTGGTCACTGAGTTTTTAACAGGGACTCTAAGTCCAATGGATTTTGCAAGGCAGATTGATTTGCAAGGTTATGGGGGTTTTAATCTGATCATTGGTGACGCTGCGCAAGCTGTGATCGTCAATAATCGCGGTCATGCGCCAACGCCATTGTATGCAGGATTGCATGTGTTTTCTAACGGTCAGCCAGAGGATAGTTGGTTTAAGACAGAGCGTTTGCGCGGACGACTACGTCAAGAGGTGCTGCCCTTGATTGCGGAGGATAGCTCACCTGCGTACTGGCAAGAGGCGGCTTTTAATGTCTTGTCAGATAGTACCAAAGCACCAGAAGATAAACTGCCTGTTACTGGCGTGGCAATTGAGGTAGAGCAGATGCTGTCGTCTGTTTATATTGAACCGGTCGCTTTTGGCGATACTGAAACTAGCAAACCTACGTATGGTACCCGCACTCAAAGCATCTTAACGTTGCGCAAAGAGAAACTTAAGGGTGCAAACTATACAGCTAATATTATTAACCGAGAATTTGACAGTCATTCAAAGTGACTGTTAGTAGATAATAAAAAAACACCCACGGTAATTGCTAACATTCTAGCTACTATCGTGGGTGTTTTGCATTGTACTATTGAGTGACTCATTACATCAGCAGGTGATTATTTTGCTCAGGAATGATCAGCTCTTGCTTTAGCGGGAGTTCGCGTACCAATTCTTGCAAGGCACGACGATAAACGCCTCGTTTAAAGTGAATCACTTGTCCGAGTGGATACCAGTAGCTGACCCATTGCCAATGGTCAAATTCAGGTTTCCCTTCATCAAAGCGGATATGTTGAGTATTTGGCTCATCTAAGCGTAGCAAAAACCATTTTTGTTTTTGCCCAATACATAAGGGATGCTGACCATGACGTACATAACGTTTTGGCAAACGATAGCGCAACCAGTCTTGCGTGACTGCCAATAAGTCTACGTGACGCGGATGTAAGCCGACCTCTTCCCAGAGCTCGCGATACATTGCATCCATCGGCGTCTCCCCGCGGTCGATACCACCCTGCGGAAATTGCCAAGCGTTGTGACCAATACGTTTTGCCCACAGAACCTGCCCTTGTGTATTTGCCAAGATGATGCCGACGTTGGCGCGAAAGCCGTCTGCATCTATCATGACTAAACCTTTTAATTTGTTTAAAAATAGCTTGTTTTGACTTGAAACCGTGACAGCAATCGTAATTATTATAAGGTGATTACTATCGATATTCGCTCAAAACAAGATTCATTACCGTTATTAAACCAAGAAACAAGCAAAATGTGTAACAGTATTTTGCTATAAAATGTTTCACGAGTTTTACCTTTTAAAATCAACTATTTATAAGCAGACTTTTGTGGGTTTTTATACAGTATTTTTAGACAAGTGTTGAAGAGTAGTAATAGCCGTATGGACATACGATTATTCAGTAAACTATCGAACTCCACTATTTCGATATGTATAAAGTGATAAAAGTATAGATTTCACTTGGTGAGCTAGCAGCAAAACAATGAGCCTATAAAATCTTGCTTTGGCTTATGCTACACTAGCTGGGCAATATATCATTCACACAATAATAATAGGCAATACGCCATTTAAAATAAGGAACATCTACAATGTCAGAATCAAAAGCAAGCGTCATATGGCAAGAGAACAAAGCCTTTATGGGTGTGTCACCATCAGGACATAATGTACAAATTGATGCTGATAAAGAAAAAGGCTCAAGCCCGATGGAGCTGATTTTGTTAGGACTAGGTGGTTGCGCCAGTTATGATGTCGTAGAGATTTTGCAGAAATCACGCCAAGCAGTGACGGATGTACGTTGTGAGCTAACCGCCCAGCGCGCTGAAACCGTACCAGCGGTCTATACCGATATTCATATGCATTTCGTTGTCACTGGTCAAGATGTCAAAGAAAAACAAGTCGAAAAAGCCATCCAATTATCAGCAGAAAAATACTGTTCTGCCAGCCGTATGTTAGTAGCAGGTGGGGTCAATATCACCCATGATTTCGAAGTGGTTGCAGGCTAGGGACTTATATAATGATAAGTGCATTTTTTGAGTTGGTAACTGACAAAGTGGCGTCTGCCATTTTGGCCATGGTGGTAGCAAGCCTACTGCCATGGGCGGTGTCAATCGTTGCAAAAGTATCTGGTGGCTTTAGAATCAGAAATAATGCACATCCTCGCGAATTTTTTCAAAATGCGACAGGCATGGCAGCACGTGCTAATGCAGCACAGCAAAACAGTTATGAAACCTTGCCAGTATTCTTGGCAGCAGTATTGGTAGCTATGCTGTTCTTTGTACCGCAGTCGATTATCAACGTATTGGCTTGGCTCTATGTGATGATACGAATTGGTTTTTGTGTGGCGTATATTACTAATTTGGCAATGTTCCGCTCTATCCTCTGGGTACTATCAATGGCATGTTGTCTAATGCTATTTTATTTAGCGATACGAGTCAGCGTCTAGGGCATGTCCTCAATTCAAACGACAGTTATCTAAACGGATTGAAAATGGCTAAATTTTGCCAAACAGCGTCAAATCGCTTGCTAGTATCTCGATATTATCTACGCTATTTTTCTCGTTTGACGGCAATTTATCTCATTTTTATCTCCATTTTTGAAATGAGGACACACCCTAGTAAAAATATCCGTAACTGCCAAAACGCTCAAATACAAGCAGGTGATTAATCCTGTATGCTTGCTTGTAGGGCGCTAATAATCACCGCTTTGTTTTTTTCTCGTTTGATACCTTCCCACACTGTTTGCGCCTCAACATAGCCTTTGGTAAGCATACCTAGCCATTGCTTATAGCGGCCGACTAACACCACATCATTCTTTGCTTCACCTTCCAAAAACTTAATCTGATGGGCAATCAAATCTTGCCATAACAGTGTAGCCGTATTCTCTACGCTATCAGTACTGTTTTCAGTATCATTATCAACCTGTGCCACTAAATCAGGACGTGTTACTGCGCCGCGACCTAACATCAAATGCGGTGTACCTGCTTGTGTCATACAATTTTGCGCATGCTCAAAGTTCCAAATTTCTCCATTGGCAATGACTGGAATATCGAGCGCATTAAAACTTTGAATTTTGTCCCAATAGGCAGGTGGCTTATAGCCTTGGGTCTTAGTTCGTGCATGAATGGTCAGCCAGTCGGCACCACTGTCGTTAATTGCGCCTCGGATATCATCCATTCGACTGGTATCGGTGTAGCCCAAGCGAATCTTAGCTGATACCGGTATATGAGCGGGAACGGCTTGGCGTACGGCACTGATAATCTGATACATGGTTTCAGGTTCATCTAACAATACAGAACCCCCGCGATGGCTGTTGACCGTTTTTGCAGGACAGCCAAAGTTGATATCGATAGCAGGCGCGCCAAGCTCACAAGCGTACGCAGCATTTTCTGCCATCAGCTGCGCTTCGCTACCCAAAATCTGTACATGAATGGGCGTACCAGAAGCCGTTTTGGCATCATGATGTAGCTCAGGCACATATTTATAAAACACGTGCGCAGGTAAGACATGCTGAGTGATGCGAATAAACTCACTGACTGACCAATCATAAGGACGACCCAAGTCAGACGCAATTTGGGTTAAGATTTGGCGCATTAATGGATCGGTTAAGCCTTCCATAGGCGCGAGCAAACGCACGGGAGCTGCAAATAACTGATTAATAGTATTTTGACGCGTTTGAAGTTGCTGGCTATTATTCATGCTAGTGATTCACTGCTAAAGGGTCGTTATAAGAGAGATTGAATAAAACTTGAGGCTGACAGAGGTTTAGGGTAATTAAGTATTGCCAAAAATCACTTTTTTGCCTGTCTGTAATCCCGATATCAAGTCTTTAATATTATGAATATCTAGATTACTTTGCGCGCGAGTACAGGCGACATAGAGCAAACGCAGCTCTTCTGGACTAATCTTGATCGCATTGGTGGTCACATCGTAGTAAAAATCATCATCTAGTTGTACTTTGCCCCATTCTAGCCCTTTGGCTTTATGAGCGGTGGAGATGACATAGTCAGCGTTTTCAATGCTGGTCAGACTATTGACCGCTTGACTCAAGACATTGGTACCGTGGTCATCGACCAGTTTGACCAGTGTTTTGAGATCGCTACCCTCATTGGTTTCGGCGTACTCTTGCACATCACCCCAGTTATAAAAATAAGCCAGCTCAGGTACACCGTAAGCCGATTTACCGTTTTTTAAGTTTTCGGCTGCCTGACAGAATTTGAGCATACGGTCGGTATCCGCTTGTAGCGCCACGCGATGCCCGTGCTTTAATCCTGTCAACAGCTGCGACATGGCAGCAGCATTAGTACGGCACAAAATAGCATCTTTTTTGCTATGTACCATGCCCTTATCGGTAGAAGACTGTTTATTTGGATTGCCTTTTAGCGGTACGTCCTCTTGTAGTGCTTTTAATAAGGTATTGGCCACTTCTGCAATCGGCTCACCAAAGCGAAAAGACTGCGTCAATAATGTCTGCGGTAATGGCAGCTTTTTCATCGCATTGACCGCGCCGCGCCACTCATAAATCTGCTGATGCGCATCGCCCACATAGATGACTTGTCTCGACTGCTGGGTCAAGATACCCATCATCAATGGGTCAGCATCCTGTGCTTCGTCAAATAAAATAAAGTCCGCTGGAATACTAGGTTTAGATAAGGCCCACAGCTTGAGATAAATATCATGGCCAATACCAGCAGGGTGACGCGCATCAATCGACTGTAACCAGCGCTGCTCAACAGCAGGGTAGAGCATCTCGCGTAACTGTTCTGCATCTGAGCCATCGAGCCAGCTTGGGAACAGTATGTGCCTTGGCGCAGGGTAGCTGGCATGCGTGCTACAAAAATTACTTACTGCATCGCTGACGAAACGCGATAGTCGTGCTGGCGTCAGCGTAATATATTTATTAATCCCATCCATTTGTCGACGTACTTGCACAGGCTGTAGTCCCAAATCATCACCGAGGCGCTTAGGTGAAAATCGTGGCAAAGATAGCTTGGCGGTAATATCACGAGCAACATGACGATAAGCTAATGAGTGAAAAGTACGACACTCTACATGCGGCGGAAACTTTGAACGAGCATCATTGGCAATCGCTTTGTTAAAAGCCAGATACAGTCCGCGGCCACGTAAGCGCTCACCGATTAGCTTGAGCGTCGTTGTCTTACCGGCGCCCGCATAAGCGACCACTTTAAACGACTTGTGATCCATCGCCATATTCAGCGCGCTCAGCTGCTCGTCAGTGGGATCGCTCATATAAGCTGGCATAGATGCGGACATAATAAAGCTACCTAAATACAAAAATTGATTAAAAATAAAAGGGGCAAAAAAAGCCACTGGGTAAACAATGGCTTATAGATGATGGTGATGCTAAAACGTGATAATAAGCAATCAGCTTACTAATGAGGCAAGAATAAAACGGTGTAATGGTAGTTTAACGCATAGCTATATGTAATCAATAACTTTATTTTAGTCTGGATTAGACTGATAAGTGTTTTATTCTTTGTCTGTCGACACGAGAGTAGGACTGGGCTCTTCTTTGATTAAAATCTTCGCCAAAAACAAACCAAGCTCAAACAACAACCACATCGGAATCGCTAGCATGAGCATCGATACGCCATCTGGCGGCGTGACAACGGCAGCCACAGCAAAACAGCCCACAATGATATAACGACGTTTTTCTTCTAAGCTCTGAATGGAGACAATACCTGCCAATATCAATAGCAAAGTGACGACTGGAATCTCAAACGTTAAGCCAAATACCATAAATAATTTTAAGGCAAAACTGAGATAGCTGTCGATATCCGTCATGGGTAGTACGTTTTGCGGGGCAAACATGATAAAGAACTTTAAGACCCCTTTGAGCACAATAAAGTAAGAAAAAGCCACACCAGCATAAAATAAAAATATAGAAGATAGCAGTACTGGAATAGCGATTTTCTTTTCTTTTTTATACAGGCCGGGTGCTACAAATGACCAAATTTGATAAAGAATGTAGGGCATCGCCAAAAACGCGGCTACGAATACGGTCAGACGTATTGGCGCCATAAAGTTTGACGTGATATCAGTGGCAATCATGGTCGAGTTGGCGGGTAACTGTGCCACCAATGGGTCAGACAACAAGTTATATAGCTCGCGCGAATAACCGACCAAGCCTAAAAATATTATCAGTACCGCCACACATATTTTGATCAAATGCCGACGCAGCTCAATCAAATGCTCGGTAATAGGCATATCAGCCAAAGGGCTTAACACATCCTCTGATTTTTTATCTTGAGTGGTATTGGTCGTTGCTGCAGCACCTTGATTAAGGGTATCTTTATTAAAGGTATCTTGATCAATAGCTTCTTGATCAATAACATCTTGATCAGTAATGGCAGAAACAGCGATTTTCTCTTGACGACTTTTTTTGCGCTTGAATAATGACATCAATCAGTCTCCTGCTTATGGTCAGAAGTCTGCATGTTGGCAGGACTGTTGAGTAGGGCATCCGCTTTATAGTTTGGCACATATGGCGGCATTGGGAGCCGACGTGCTTTATCATAAGCGCCAAGTCGAAACCACATGTTTTCCCATGGACGGGTAGTGATGGTCTGAACAACTGGCGCTGCCTTGGCGTTATCGCCCACATTTGCATCATTTATATCGTCACCGCTGTGACCGCGCTTCGATAATCGGCCATTTTCTAATGTATCTGGCTGCTCTTCAGTGGCATAAGCATAGTCGAATGCTTTTGGCGTGGCTGGTTGCTGCTTTTGTGTACGGTTATTTTCATGAGCTTCGTCGCCTCTGCTATTTTCAGCATTCGTAGCGGTTTCAGAAGCTATCGAAGCAGGACTATGTGAGCTTTCAAAAGCTTTCATATTGCCGCGCATTTCAGCCATCTCTCGCCTCATTTCAGCTTCGGTCTGGCGAATTTTGGCAAGCTCTTTTTGCATTTGCTGACGTGTCTCAGCCAAGTCAAGCTCAGCCTCTATTTCAGACTGCAATGTTGAGACTGTGCGGCGAATTTTGGCATACCATTGCCCAGCCGTGCGCGCTGCCTGCGGCAGTTTTTCTGGGCCCAGTACGATTAGGGCGATAACGCCAAAGAGGAGTAGTTCAGAAAACCCGATATCAAACATAATGGTCCGATGTCACTGTTTAGATGCTATACGTTATGCTTATCATCAACCTTGGTGGTTGAGCGCTCTTCAGTGTGTGCCGTTGTATCGTGGTCAAGAACCGCGTGTTTTTTGGCATGCTCTGTATTTTCATCTTTGACAGCTTCTTTAAAGCCTTTAACAGCACCGCCCAAATCTTTACCAGCATTTCTGAGTTTTGAGGTGCCAAACACGACAACGACAACGACCAATAGTATCAGCCAATGTGTAATAGAAAAACTACCCATAATGGTATCCTTGTGACTTGGTTTTGTGACTTGGTTTTCAGTCTTTATACGCCTGCTTTTAGTTTGCAAAAAGGTCTATCTAGCAAACAGAAAGCATCGACATATAATGCGAGATAAAACAGAGCTATATTATAACCTGCACTTATTACAAATAGGTGAAAGCAACAATAATCAAATAAAATAGACGTTTATTTTTTATTTAGGCTTATCTAGCGGCTTTTTCATCGATACCGGATAACCCAAAACGTCTGCCTAGCTCGTTTAACACGGCATCCGACTCTATATCAAACCATGCCAGCCCAACCAAGGTATGGAACCAGACATCGGCGACTTCATAGATCAGCTCATGACGCGCCTCATCATAGCTTGCTTTGTCTGCAACCTCATCACAGTTAGCAAAATCTTTGGCAGCGATGATACTCTCTGTGCTCTCTTCACCAACTTTTTCTAATATCTTATTTAATCCTTTGGCGTACAGACTGGCGACATAAGAGCTGTCGGCATCGGCTTGTTTGCGCTCTGCTAATACGTTATCAAGCTGCTGCAATACAGAGGCTTTATCGACTTGTGCTTGAGCAATATTAGATTGTGCTTGGATAGTATCAGAGTCAGTATTCGCGCCAGTGTTTTCAGTTTCATGAGTGTCGCTAGTAGATTCATGAGAATGATAAATATCCGCAGGGTCTTTTAATACTTTATCGACGGTCTGCCATTCAGGCGTTTGACCTGATAAATCCAACCGCTGATAAAAGCAAGACTCACGTCCTGTATGGCAAGCAATGCCACCAGCCTGAGTGACGCTAAGCACAATCACATCTGCATCACAGTCTAGACGAATATCATGCACAGTTTGCGTATGACCTGATGACTCACCTTTATGCCACAGCTTGGCACGCGAGCGTGAAAAATAAACCGCTGTTTGTGTTTGTGCAGTGAGCTGTAATGCTTCTGCATTCATCCACGCCATCATCAAAATACGACCTGTTTGATGATCTTGAGCAATTGCAGGAATCAAACCATCATCATTAAAAGTTACGGCAGTCAGCCAAGCAGGTAAAGTCATAATGTATTTGTCGTCTTATAGGTAGAAAGTGAAAAAGAGTGATAAGCAATTATACTACTTATGATTAAAGCGGGGAGATTATCTGAAATGCTCTACAATATGCTGACAGCTAGCAACATCATGTCAACTAAATGCGCCATAGAGTGCAATTATGCTAAATGACAGCATACTATTTATAACAAGCGATTCTACAGTCTAAATAAATGCGGATATAGCGCTTCTTTGATTGAGTTATCAAGCTTAGTCACTTTATTGAGGTTAAAGTCGTAACCTAGAAAATGCTGGCGCGCTTTTGCTACTATCTCGCCCGTGTGCATCCGCGCGACTTTTAGGATTATATTACCGCCATTATCATATATAGGCTCGACACCCACTTCAAATAATAGCTCTTCTCGTACGCGGATACGGCTCACAATATCTAGCTGCAATTTATCAATAATCAAGCCTTGATGGTCTGCGTTGATTTCTTTGACCCCTTTAGCGTATAGAAATCTTAGCCGTGCTTCGGACAATAGCGCTGTCAGAGATTCTACCGTCATATGCTGTCCTGCGTCGGCTTCCGTATGACGCACACGCATCACTGTCTCAAAAACAAACAAGTCGTCGTCGAATACTAACTCTTGTTTTGACACACTATCTCCTAGAGTGATGGCCAAAGATTATTCTATTTATCATGCCGTAGGTTAGCAGCATTGTTATCGTTATCGTTATAGCTATGCATTCCAGCTTAAATACGTATGGTGAATAAACGGGTTTTAATGATGTTTATATGAATATATAGCTCAGTCTCTACTTAAGCACAGCTTAGGCTGACATTCAATCTATTTGGATAAAAATCAGCCGTTTTATTAAGGCTTTTAAGAGAGCTGCTATCGCTTATCTGATGCTGATTACTTGTCTATATTGTCTACTAAAACCTCGCCAAAACTTTACTTGGCAAAACAAGGCACTATCTGCTAAAATAGCGCCTCCCACCTCGAGGCAAATAGAGGTTTAGTGGTTATTTATATAACGATTATTCAGCATGACTATTTGACGACCAGGTTCTAAAACAGAAAAAGAGGCAAATCATCATGAAAGTTAAGATGAAAACCAGAAGCGGCGCAGCTAAACGCTTCAAAAAAACAGCGAATGGCTTCAAGCGTAAGCAAGCATTCAAAAGCCATATTTTGACCAAGAAATCAGCTAAGCGTATTCGCCAATTGCGTGGTCTTAAGTTGGTACATAAATCTGACGAAGCAGCAGTTCGTCGTATGTGCCCATACATTTAATAGCCTACTGTCATCTATCTTTGATTGAAAACTATCTGATGAAATGATATTTGACTTTGCAATCTGACAATGATGTTTGTTATTTAACGGCATCATCACTCGCTTAACAGTGATTAAAAAATCTTGGAGTAAATTATGGCCCGTGTAAAACGTGGTGTACAGGCAAATCGCCGTCACAAAAAAATCTTAAAGCGCGCAAAAGGCTACTACGGTGCCCGTTCACGTGTTTACCGCGTAGCGGTACAGGCAGTGACCAAAGCTGGTCAATATGCTTATCGTGACCGTCGCAACAAGAAACGTACTTTCCGTCGTCTTTGGATCGCACGTATCAATGCTGGTGCACGCTTAAACGGCTTAAGCTATAGCCGCTTCATCAATGGCATGAAAAAAGCAAACATCGCAATCGATCGTCGCGTTCTAGCAGACATCGCTATGCATGATGCAGCGACTTTCACAGCATTGGTCGAAAAAGCAAAAGCGGAATTGGCCTAAATATTAACCGTCCTTTAGGTATGATGCTTTTAAATAATTATTTATAAGCAATTGTCTAAATGGATAGGACTAATATTGATTAATAGTATGATATTAATAAAAGCTACCGCTGGTCGGTGGCTTTTTTTATATTAAATTATTTTAAGCGTGCTTTATATTGAACTTTATTGAGTAAAAACACGCTTATCATCGTCTAAATATTCAAGCCATTCTTATAACCAGCCTTTATATTAATCTTTTATATAAACATAGCTGGATAAATGGTTTGCAATATTTGGTCAAATCCCTACAATTAATAGTCCGTTCAAATCAGGAATAATGCGTCTTATGACTAACCCTGCTGCCACCAACGACTTGTCGGCGCTACCGACCTTGTCTTCAGAGCTTAATGAGCTTAACGAAGCTCAGCTTACCGAATTTGCGAGTGCTGCTGAAGCTCTAATCCTACAAGTAACTGATGCGCGTACACTGCAAGATTTGCGTGTGCAATTGACTGGTAAAAAGAGTCCGTTAACGGGCTGGTCAAAGCAGATGGGCAAGCTCGATGCTGATGATAAAAAAACTTATGGCGGCTGGTTGCATCAAGTGCGTAGTCGCATTCAGCAAGCACTGACAGACCAGCAGCAGCAACTAGAAGTCGCAGCGCTCAATGCCAAGTTGGAGGCCGAGAGCATTGATATTACCTTGCCTGCTCGCGGTGGTCAAAAAGGTCATCTGCATCCAGTAACCATGATTACTCAGCGTATGCAGCAGTACTTTATTCAAGCGGGCTTCAATGTCGCAACTGGCCCTGAAGTCGAGAGCGACTACTATAATTTTGAAGCGTTGAATATCCCGTCGCATCATCCTGCGCGCGCGATGCATGACACCTTTTATTTCGATGCGCATTATCTACTGCGTACGCACACTAGTCCTGTTCAGATTCGTACCATGGAAAAAAATGAGCCGCCGATTCGCATCATTTGCCCAGGCCGTGTTTATCGTAACGACTCAGACCAAACTCATTCGCCGATGTTCCATCAGCTAGAAGGTCTCATGGTCACCGAGTCGAGTACTTTTGCTGAGCTAAAAGGCTTAATCAGTGAGTTTCTAGAAGCGTTTTTTGCCAAAGAGCTGACCGTACGTTTCCGTCCTTCATTTTTCCCATTCACTGAGCCGTCTGCAGAAGTGGATATTTTAGATGATAACGGTAAGTGGCTTGAAGTGATGGGCTGCGGCATGGTACATCCACAAGTATTGACCAATTGCGGTATCGATAGCGACAAATACACTGGCTTTGCTTTTGGTATGGGTATCGAACGCTTTGCGATGCTGTATTACGGTATTGATGACTTGCGCTTGTTTTTCCAAAATGACGTGCGCTTCTTAAAGCAATTTGGCTAGAGTTTTTTTTATAGCTATATAGTCAGTTCAAGATAATTTAGATCCAAGGAAAGTGAGTGAAAGTGCTACAAATCGTAGACTGAGCGAGCCTGACGCTGTATCTAATTTATATAGGATTGACTATAGCAAATGAATTCGCCAAGCTTTACTCCAACATCTTTATTATAAAATTCTGATCCGAGATATTTATGAAAATTAGCGAACAGTGGCTACGTCAGTGGGTAAACCCTACAAATACTAGCGAACAGTTAGCCGAACAGTTGACTATGGCAGGTCTTGAGATTGATGATCGCTATGCAGTTGCCCGTGCTTTTAGCGGTGTGGTTGTCGGTGAAGTCATCAGCGTTGAGCAGCATCCTGATGCAGATAAATTACGTGTCACGCAGGTAAATATCGGTGACGCTGAGCCATTACAAATTGTCTGCGGCGCGCCTAACGTGACCGTCGGTATGAAAGCACCGGTTGCTACCGTTGGTGCGGTATTGCCAAGCGATGATAAGAAAGGGTTTAAAATCAAAAAGAGCAAACTACGCGGTGTGGCCTCAAATGGCATGCTATGCGGCGCTTCTGAAATTGATTTAGTCGATGATATAGATGGCTTGCTTGAGCTGCCTGAAGATGCACCAGTTGGTACAGATATTCGTGAATATCTAGGTTTAGATAATCAAATATTGGATATCTCAATCACCCCAAACCGTGGTGATTGCTTTAGCGTACGTGGTATCGCTCGTGAAATATCTGTCATCAACGACTTACCTGTACAAATGCCAGAAATCTCGGCCAATACTGCTGGCACTGCCGCAACACCAGCTGTGACAGTCGATGCAAAGGAAGCGTGTCCTCGCTATCTTTTGCAATCAATTCGCAATATTGACCGTAGCATCGATACTCCGAAATGGATGCAAGATGCGCTAGTACAGTCGGGCCTACGTTCACACAACTTCTTGGTCGATGTGACCAACTATGTACTGATGGAGTTGGGTCAACCGTTACATGCGTTTGACGCAGACACGATCGAAGGTGATATCGTTGTACGTTTGGCACAGCCTGATGAAACCATTACTTTGCTAAATGAGCAAACCGTTACCTTGACGGGTGATGAGCTTGTGATTGCTGATGATAAAGGTGCCTTGGCACTGGCTGGTATCATGGGTGGTCAGCGTAGCAGTGTCACTGATAGTACGACCAATATCGTTGTGGAAAGTGCTTTCTTTAATCAGCTAGCTATTGCTGCACGCGCACGTCGTTTTGGACTACATACCGACGCATCTCAGCGTTTTGAGCGCGGCGTCGACTTTGAATTGCCAGCATTAGCGTTGGCACGAGCTTGTGATTTAATCACCAGTATTACTGGCGGGGAAGCAGGTCAAATAGTCACGGCCGAAAACCTTGAGCATTTGCCAGCACGCGCACCGATTACATTGCCAATCGCGAAAGTTCGTGATGTCATTGGGATTGATATTGAACCAACTGAGATGGTACGTATCTTGACTCAGTTGGGTTTTGACGTAGAGCAGCAGAGCGATTCACTGATTTGCAAGCCGCCATCTTATCGTTTTGATATGAGTATCCGCGAGGACTTAATCGAAGAGATTGCTCGTATCTATGGCTATGACAATATTCCAAGCGTCCTGCCACATTTGCAAGTCAGTATGGATTATGATGATACTGCGGATTTGACCCATGAGATGAAGCTCGCATTGGTCGACAACGGCTATATGGAAGCGATTAGCTTTAGCTTTAGTGATGCAAAACTAGAAGCCTTGCTTGATGACGAAGCGCTAGGGGAGGTGTTGGCACTGGCAAACCCTATCTCTAGTGACCTAGCCGTTATGCGTCGTACCTTGCTATCGAGCCTACTGCCTTGCGTGCAATATAACTTAAATCGTCAGCAGCCACGTGTACGTTTCTTTGAGACAGGTCTTAGCTTTGTTGGACAAAGCATTAGTGACTTAGTACAAACGCCAAGTATTGCTTTAGTCGCAGTTGGTGATATATGGAGCGAGCAAGCTTATCAAAACCGTGCTTTAGATTTTTATGACCTAAAGCATGACATTGAGCAGCTATTACCAGCGCAAATCGATAGCGCACGTATCCGCTATGAGCGTAGTACGCTGAGCTTCCTGCATCCAGGACAAAGCGCTAAGTTATATATCGATGATATATACGTTGGTTGGTTGGGTCAGTTGCACCCAAATACTGCTAAGCAGTTAGATCTGCCTACTACATGGGTCGCTCAATTGTCACTGGCACCGCTATTGACGATTGCACGTGAGCAGCATGCTATCACGACACCAAGCAAGTTCCCGCAAGTACGCCGCGATATTGCTATCTTGGTAGACAGTGACATCAGTTTGCAGACGCTAGAGACAACCGTGCGAACTGCGGCAGGTAATCTATTGACTGATCTCTGGTTATTTGATGTCTATCAAGGTGATAAAGTACCAGCAGGCCAGCGCTCGCTAGCATTTGCACTGATATGGCAAGACAGTACGCAAACGCTGTCTGATGAAGCCGTCAAGACTGCCACAGATAAAGTGGTACAAGCGCTAACTGACCAGCATTCTGTACAGCTGCGCGACAGCTAACATTTAGTAAATATTATCCCCAATGCTCTGTAGTCTTTTTACCATGAGGCTACGGAGCATTGCTATTCATAGCATAAGTTAAGTGGTTATTAATAAAGGATTTTAATAAAGACTTTGTTAAAAAATGGTCAAAAAACCTTTATAATAGCTAGCCTTAACCCTCATACCGCTAAACCATGATATTCGACATCACGACATAGCATAGGAGTCGTACTGTGAGCACCTTAACCAAATCTGACATGATTGAGCATTTGATGAGTCACCTAAACCTAACACGCCAAGAAGGTCGCTGTCTGGTGGAGAACTTTTTTGATGAGCTGTCAGAGAGTTTGATTGATGGCAAAGAGGTCAAGCTTTCAGGCTTTGGCAACTTTGAGCTTAAAGATAAAAACAGCCGTCCAGGCCGTAACCCAAAGACGGGCGAACCAGTGGCAGTATCTGCACGTAGAGTAGTAACTTTTAAAACGGGGCAGAAGTTCCGTCAAAAGGTAGATGAGCGTCTGTTCGAGGCTTAATTTATGCTGGCATAGTGATAAGATGGATGTCTTATGGGTTTTTACATAAAACTCATAAGATATCTAGTACACATCTACATATCGCTGTTTTCTAGCTTATGGGTGTCTGCATAAGATAACGTAAAGTTGATCTCAGCAGTTATCTCAAATGACACAAATTTTAGGCATAAAAAAAGAGAGCGTAAGCTCTCTTTTTTTACTACAGTTTATCTATTGTATGAACAATAAATTACTGAGCTTCTTCAACTACTACTTCGTCAGAAGCTTCAACAGCAGCAGTATCAGTTTCGCTAGCTACGTCTACGCTAGTGGTGTCGCCGTCTACAGGAACTTCAGCGTCCATTTCGTCAGTAGCAGTAGCAACTTGAGCATCAGCGATGTCAGCTTCAGCTTCAGCAACAGCAGCGTCAGCATCAGCAGTTACTTCGCCTTCAGCAGCAGCTTCGTTTAGCTCTTCAGAAGCGTCTTGCACTTCTTCTTGTGCGTCAGATAAATCTTCAGCAGCGTTTTCTTTGTTGCTGTCACAGGCAGTAAGGCCCATAGTTGCAGTCATGATACCAGCTAGAGCAAGTAATTTAAGTTTCATATGGTTTTCTCCGGAAAAATGAAATGAGCAGTAGCAGCAACAAAGGTCGAAATCCGAGATTTTTCAGAATTCAACTAGTCTTAGTCGCAGCTACTCAGCTTCCACGCATTCTATAGGTTTTCTAAGTAAATAGAAATAGCCTGTACAATTAAGTAACAATAAAATTTAAAATAATATTTTACTTTCTCTATCCGATATACTTTTTAATACAAGAAGCCAAATTAATCGACGTATAATCAATGACATCAGAAGGATTGAGCGTTTTTTTAGTTCTTATTTATTGTCCCGAATTGTCGATATCAATCCCATTTTTATGGGTAAAAATGAAGTTAAGTAGTCCGATTATCGTCCTGTATTACATAAATCATAGTTAAGTTAGCAATTTTATAAGTTTCTACTTGCTTTTAGGATAGTAGACTAGGTCATAGCGTGGATTAACCAGCCAAATAACATATAACATAAGTAAAGATTAATAGAAGTAGTGGTTAATAGAGATAGTGGTTAATAGAAATAATGAATCAATCTATATTTGAGGAATAGAGTTATGAAATGGCAAGGTAGACGAGGTAGCTCGAATGTGCGCTCTAGCACAGGTGGCGGTAAGATGATCGGCGGTGGTATTGGTGGCATTATCATCGCAGGTATTTTGTGGTTGGTATTTGGGGTAAACCCAATGACCGCATTACAGACAGGACAAGCGGTCACAGGCGGTGGTAGTGAGTCATCTACCGAGCTTGCAACCAGCACAGACCGAGACACGCAGTTTGTGAAAGTTGTACTAGCAGATACAGAAGAAGTCTGGCATCAAATCTTTAACGAAGCTGGTAGCACTTATCAAGAACCGTCATTGATTTTGTTTAATGGTCAGGTTAGCTCTGCATGTGGTAGTGCTAGCTCTGCAACAGGTCCATTTTATTGTCCAGGGGATCAGACTGTTTATTTGGATACGTCATTCTTCGTAGAGATGCGTCAGAATCTTGGTATTTCAGGCGATCAGCAAGGCTCTGGTGGTGAAGAGAACCAAGGTAAGGCTGGCGATTTCGCACAGGCCTATGTGATAGCGCATGAGGTAGGTCATCATGTTCAGACGCTATTGGGCATTAGCCAACAGGTCAATGAAGCTCGTCAGCAAGTGACCCAAGCACAGTCCAATAAGCTATCAGTATTGCAAGAGTTGCAAGCGGATTGTTTTGCTGGTGTATGGGCACAGCGCAATCAAGAGCGTGTACAGTTTTTAGAGGCTGGTGATATTGATGAAGCGGTGAATGCAGCTGGTCAAATCGGTGATGATCGTCTAGCGAAAGCGAGTGGTGGTGCAGTAGTGCCTGATAACTTTACTCATGGTACCAGTCAACAACGTGTCGAATGGTTCACCCGTGGTCTAGAAAGCGGTAATGTACAATCTTGCGATACGTTCAGTGGTGCACTTTAACGGCCATACATATTAGTAGTCATGTATTTGACTAACGATGTATTTCTAATACTGATGTTTTTGATTATAAGTCTAGTGCATAGATTTATAGTAAAAATTAAGACATAAAAAAGCCTGCAACGAATTGCAGGCTTTTTTATCATCTTTTATCTGATATTACTCAATCAATTGTCAAATAATATCAGCGTAGAGAGATTTAGTTGTTGTCAAGAACATAACCACCAGCACCGCCAATCGCTGCACCAGCCAATGCGCCGCGTGCGATATCTTTGCTGTCGCCTTTGCTTCTAATAAGAGCACCAGCTGCTGCGCCAGCAGTAGCACCTTTAGCGGTGTTGCTCATACCACTATAAGAGTTACAACCAGTCATGATTAGTGCTGAGCTAGTAATTGCAGTCATTGCGATCGTTTTAGCAAATTTCATATTATCACCTATTAAGTCATCAAGTTTAAAATACAATACCTTCAAAATACTGTGTCCATGATATTTTCAAGTACATTCCTACTGTCTGTCATAATAATCCGTTACTAATAATATAGTCGTAGTAAAAACGCTAAACTTTGCAAATGAGATGTAAGCGATGTTGCCGTACTGTATCATCGGCAATGGCTGTGAACGACAGAGCAGCATAGTTTAATCGGCTTAACTATTAATATTTTGATGCTGCCATAAAAAAGACTACCTATAGGTAGTCTTAATATCAAATCGAAGCTGAATATGTCTAGCAAGCTAACTAAAAATTAGTTTTGCGATTTACGCTTCATTTGCTCAAAAAATTCATCGTTGGTTTTCGCTTCTTTTAGGCGATCCAACAAAAACTCAGTGGCTTGTACGCCATCCATCGGTTGAAGCAATTTGCGTAAAATCCATACTTTACGTAGTTTGTCTTCGTCCAATAGACGCTCTTCGCGGCGTGTACCAGATTTTTTGATATTAATCGCAGGGAATACACGTTTTTCAGCCAAGTCACGCTCAAGCGTAATCTCTTGGTTACCCGTTCCCTTAAACTCTTCAAAAATGACGCTATCCATCTTACTGCCAGTATCAATCAATGCACTGGCAATAATGGTCAAACTACCACCTTCTTCCACGTTACGCGCAGCACCAAAGAAACGTTTTGGACGTTCTAGAGCATTGGCATCTAGACCACCCGTCAATACTTTACCTGATGATGGGATAACCGTGTTATAAGCACGTGCTAGACGCGTAATCGAATCAAGTAAAATTACCACGTCTTGCTTATGCTCGACCAAACGTTTGGCCTTTTCGATGACCATTTCAGCCACTTGTACGTGACGCTGTGGCGGCTCATCAAAAGTAGAAGCAACCACTTCACCGCGTACTGTACGCACCATCTCGGTGACTTCTTCTGGACGCTCATCAATCAATAGTACGATGAGGTAACATTCAGGATTATTACGAGTGATTGATTGCGCGATGGTCTGTAGCAACATCGTTTTACCCGCTTTTGGCGGTGCGACGATGATAGAACGCTGACCTTTACCAATCGGAGCGATTAGATCGATGATACGACCAGTCAAATCTTCAGTGGTTCCGTTACCAAGCTCAAGTTTTAAATGCTCAGTTGGGAATAGGGGTGTCAGGTTCTCAAAGATAAGCTTATGACGTGAGCGATCTGGCGTATCAAAGTTAATCTCGCCGACTTTCAATAATGCAAAATAACGCTCAGAATCTTTTGGTGGACGAATCGTACCAGCGATACTGTCACCAGTTTTTAGACTGAAACGGCGAATTTGGCTAGGGCTGACATAAATATCATCAGGACCGGCTAAATATGAGCCTTCTGATGAGCGCAAAAATCCAAAACCATCAGGAAGAACCTCAAGTACGCCGTCACCATAAATGGCTTCGCCGTTACGCGCATGGGTTTTTAGAATAGCAAAGATAATGTCCTGTTTACGGCTACGCGCCATATTATCAAGACCCATTTCTTTGGCGATAGCCAATAGCTCAGCGATTGATTTTTTCTTTAATTCAGTAAGATTCATAGATAGGTCATTAGCAATTGATCAGATGAGAGATGCCATTAGCAGCACAAGTCACGACAGTGATTAAAATAACGGTAATATGATGATATGGGTGTGCACAGCGCTGTAGTTTATGTAGTTTTGGTTTTATATGTCTGCTTATGTACGCATTGCCATCATTGGAGGCAAGGTAATAAGAAATAAGGATAAAAAAGGCTACATAAGAGTCTGCGTCAAAAACTCAATATCAGTAATTGCGTTTAGTCATTTTGTTCAGCAATGGTGTTTATAATGACGATTGTGTTTTTGTTGATAAACACGAGGAGAATAGCGACAAGATACTTAGGAAAACAGTTGGTTTTCTCTTGTCAGCAGACTATACGGTCTTCACAATAGCGTTGTCAATAAATTTTGCCAAAAAAGTCACATTATCGAGTTTTTTGCACAAAAAACAAGCAAAAAAGCCACTATCTTGGTTAGATAATGGCTTTCTCGGTTATTCTATTTTACCCGCTCAAGATAGTCTAGAGCTGGCAAATGTAACTTATAAATGCTTGTCTAATACTTTAGCCAATTCAGCTTTTGGCTGTAGGCCCATTACTGAGTCAACTTTTTCGCCATCTTTGAATACAAATAGCGTTGGGATGTTACGAATACCAAAACGGCTGGCCGCTTGTGGGTTGTTGTCTACGTCTACTTTGACGATTTTAACTTTACCTTGGTACTCAGTCGCTAGATCTTCTAAAATAGGAGCAATGGCTTTACAAGGACCACACCATGGCGCCCAGAAGTCTACTAGTACAGGTACGTCTGATTGTAGAACGTCTTGATCAAAGTCTGTGTCGGTAGTATGTACAATAAGGTCTGACATAATTTTATCTCTCTTGTTTTATTACTTCTATCACCACTCATCAACCTATATATTGGTTTAATAATAAATCAGTTGGTGGTCAAAGAATTGTTTAGAAGGGGTGAAAATGTGCCATTATATTAACATGTTTGCCCTAATTTGACAGATACAGGCTGGTTAAATTGTTTAACAACTAGTATTAGCACAATAAATCGAAACGGTGCAGCACAAGCGTGTCTAATCTGTTATTTAATACGATTATCCTTATCAAAGTATGTATCTCAGTGCGATATAAGTCGTATTTTATACCTCGTTTGCGTAGTAGCTAGTGATTAGCAGCTAGTGATATTAATAACGTTAAAAATCAGCCAAATTTTTGCCCTTTTATCCGAATAACCGTTGTTCCTGAAATGGCTGTCGTGTCTGTAGTATTAGCCGCCAAAAATCCTTATCTTAAAACCAATTTACATAAGTAGTTAAATTTATGCCTTTTACCGATGAAGAAGTTAATGCCCTCAATGCCCAAGAAAGCGCTTATCCGCTTGAGTTCTTTAAAAATTTTGCACAAGAGATTACGGTTTATGAAGACGATGACATTTGGGTGGTTGATAAACCTGCAGGCCTATTGAGCGTTGATGGTAAAACACTCAAAGTCAGTCTTCTTGCTCGTCTTGAGCGTGCCAATCCAGCCGTCAAATTGATTCACCGCTTAGATATGGACACGTCGGGACTGCTTATTTTTGCAAAAAATGCAGCAGCGCAAACCAATATCAGTAAGCAATTCATCGAGCGTCTACCGCAAAAGAAATATCAAGCACGTGTCTTTGGTAAATGGGAGCAGGTCGGTGCAACTGGTGAGATATCAGTGCCAGTACGCTATGAGCCAAGTACCAAACCGCGCCATATCGTCGATCACGACTGGTCGAAGCATGCACTGACGTTGTATGAAGTTGTGGCTCATGAAACCTGTAATGGCGAGGCAGTCACTCGGGTCATGCTAAAGCCAGTCACGGGTCGCAGTCATCAGCTACGCGTACATATGGTCCATGTCGATCATGTGATGATTGGCGATCCGATTTATGCTGAAGGTGCCGCACTAGGGATAGCCCCAAGGCTCAACTTACATGCACAGCAATTGCGTTTAAAGCATCCAGTACTGGGTGCTTGGATGGACTGGGAAAGTCCCTGCCCATTTTAAATCGTTAGATTTTGCCGCTTGCTGTTAATAGATGCGATAAACGGCTCTAAAGCCAGCTATAAAATGCCAGTCATGCAAATACAAGGATGGAAGTATGCTTGATATCACCACTACCAAACAGGCTATCAAAAACCGCTTTAAAGGTAGAAAATCAAAGACGGGTAAAGTAGCCGACTATGAAGTATTGATCATCGGTGCGGGTATTGCAGGTATTGGCATGGCTTGCCGTTTACAGCAACAGCAGCATAAAGGCCTATTTGGTCATAAAGCTTCTAAAAAGCAAAAGCAGGCAAAACCGACTAATAAGCAAAAACCTCCACAGCGCTTTGCTATTTTAGAAAAGCGTGCTGATTTGGGTGGTACATGGGATTTATTTACCTATCCCGGGATTCGCTCTGACTCTGACGCCCTGACCTTTGGTTATAACTTTAGGCCGTGGCTTGATTATAGAATGCTTGCAGCAGGCGATGATATCAAGCGCTATATCGCCGATACGGCACGCGAGTTTGGGGTGAGCGAACATATCCACTATCAGCATGAAGTTCAGCAGATATCATGGTCTAGTGAGGATCAACGGTGGTCAGCAACTATTAAAAACCATGCAAGCGGTGAGAGGTTTGTTAAGACTGCTAAGTTTATCGTAGGGGCCACTGGTTATTATGATTATGAGCAAGGCTATCGCCCACATTTTGATGGAGAAGAGAATTTCCACGGTCAAATCATTCATCCACAGCACTGGAATAATCTAGACTATGATGATAAAAAAGTTGTCGTTATTGGTAGTGGTGCCACGGCGATGACGTTGCTACCTGCGCTAGTAGATAAAGACAGTGGTCAGTGTGCGCGTCATGTCACGATGCTGCAGCGTACGCCGACCTATGTGGCAAGCGTGCCGGGTGATGACCATGCTATTGACTGGCTATCTGGCAAGTTTTCACCATTATCAAAAGAGCAGGCCTATACGGTATTACGCGCGCGCAACGTGTTACGGCAACAAGGCCTGTATAAAGTTGCGACTCATGCACCCAAGGTGATGAAGGCAGTCTTAAAAAATGGGGTGAAAAAAGAGTTAAAAGGTAGCGGCATTGATAGCAAGCATTTTATGCCTGACTACAATCCATGGGATCAACGAGTATGTGCGGTACCTGACGGTGATTTATTCAAAGCTTTACAGGACAAACGTGCAACAGTAGTGACCGATCAAATCAGTCACTTTACTGCAACGGGAATTATGCTGCAATCTGGTCAGCATCTCGACGCTGATATCATCGTTACCGCGACTGGCTTAAAGCTACAGATGCTGGGCGGGGCAGCGGTATATATCGACGGTCAGGCCGTCGATATCGGCACGCGTATGACTTATAAGGCAGTCATGATAGAAGGCATACCTAATCTGGCTGCACTGTTTGGCTATACCAATGCCTCGTGGACACTAAAAATCGACTTGGCCTGTCAATATGTAGTGAGGCTGCTGGGGTATATGCATAAAAACCGCTATCAGGTCGCCATGCCACAAGCACAGACTGACGATATGACAGCCTGTGCTCAAGCAGATACCGTGATGGGTTCGCTATCGTCTGGTTATGTCAGACGCGGCAAAGACGAGCTACCTAAGCAAGGCGATCGCTATCCTTGGTTCGTGACCAACAACTATTTAAGCGATCGAATCATGCTTAAGTATCGTAAGGTAAAAGACGACTGGTTACGGTTCAGTCGTTAGTATCTTGGTAATTATTGATGATGATTGTCGATGAAATCGGCCACTTGCTTGCTTAACATCTGCCACAAGGTCTCTTGAGCGCTTTTGCTGCCCCATGCATTATGCGGACTAAAGATAACACGCGGATGGTCGCTGATACTGAGCAAAGGGTCATTATCGGCGATCGGTTCTTGTTCAAACACATCGCTAGCATAGCCGATGATTTGCTCATTATTAACCGCGTCAGTTAATGCTTGGCTATCAACGATGCCGCCACGGGCGACGTTGACAATGAGCGGTTGTTTAACCATTTTTGCCAGAGTATCTTTATTAATAAGATGCTCAGTTTGTTCGTTCAATGGGCAGTGCAGACTGATCACATCCGCACGTGCCAGCACTTCATCAAACGCGGTATAGTCGTCGCTGCGTGGTTCACGTCCTTGGTGCTCTGCCCACAGTACGGTCATACCAAAGGCACGAGCAATCTCGGTCACGCGCTTGCCGATAGTGCCAATACCAATAATACCTAACGTCTTATCTTCCAAATCAATCAGCGGAATATCTAGCAGGCAAAAATTACCGTTTGCCAGCCACGTGCCATCAGCGACTTTTTGATGATAATGAATACCAGCACGCATAGCTGTCAACATGAGCATAAATGTGTGTTCGGGCACGCTTTTGACCGCATAGCCAGCGACATTGAACAGCGCAACACCGTGCTTATCGCAAGCATCTTGATCGACGTTATTCATGCCAGTGGCAGTCAGTTGAATAAGCTTAAGCTTCGGTAATTGCTCTATAACCTCAGCACCAATTTGTACTTTGTTGGTGATAATAATGTCAGCATTTTTGCAGCGCTCAATGATGACAGCCGTGTCTTTTGGCGTGTCGTTATAAGTGATGTAATCGCTCACACCTATTGGCGCTGGCAGGTCAATACCTTCAGAAAAAGTACCTTTATCTAAAAAAACGGCTTGCATAGCTAGTCCTTACTTATTGTTGTCTTATAAATAGTTAGCGAATAAATGGTTATCGCATGATTTCTTATCGGCTTAATGTAGCACGTTGGTATTTTTAGTCAAAAACGAATCAACTAAATATCGATTAAATAGATATAAGCTGCTGATAAAATAGGATAATCTGTATTATTTAACAATCGTGTATTGGTCTGACATAGTATCGATCAAATAACTTATAAAATCATAGCTATCGCAAGCTGCCTCTTGAAAATTCAACTTAACGCACTCATCTACCCGCTAACGTTATATAATGGTGTGACTGAGCTGCTGGCTCTACTAAGATTACGACATTTATTTTGCGTCTATTGACGATTTATGTTCTTTGTAATCTTACCGCTATCACAATCTACCATTGCTATCTAAATTTCATTATCTGAGTACAAAAGACATCGCCTTATGACTACCTCTATTGCTTCATTGCACAGTACTGAATTCGCCGTTGGTCAACGTTATTTATCTGATACGGAGTCTGAGCTTGGCTTAGGTGTGGTCATCGATGTTGACGACCGATGTGTGCATATTTTATTTCCGCAAAGTGAAGAGACACGCGTCTACGCAAAAAACTCTGCGCCATTATCGCGCGTGGTGTTTAAAGTGGGCGATAGCATCTACGATCAAGATGGCAAAAGCTATACGGTCAATGCTGTTGATGAGGTGATGGGCGTACTTAAATATGGTGTCGATGAGCACGAGCGCGGCATCATGGAAACCCGCCTTGCTGCCAATATCACGTTGGCCAAGCCGCTTGAGCGCTTGCTTGCTGGCCGTATTGAACGTGGTGACTGGTATGAGCTGCGCCAAGACATCTTGCGCATGCAGTCAGCGCTAGCAGGCCATCCACTAAAAGGCCTAATGGGTGCACGTGTCGATATCATCGAGCATCAGCTATATATCGCACATGAAGTTGGCAAGCGTATCGCGCCGCGTGTACTATTGGCTGATGAAGTTGGCCTTGGTAAAACCATCGAAGCGGGCATGATTATTCATCAGCAGTTGCTAACAGGCAAAGCTGAGCGTGTATTGATTTTAGTACCCGATAGTTTGCAGTATCAATGGATGATTGAGCTGCGTCGTCGCTTTAACCTAAACTTTGCATTGTTTGATCTAGTACGTACTGCGGCTATCAAAGAACACGATCCTGAACAAAACGTCTTCGCCACTGAGCAATGTATCATTGGTGGTATGGATTTATTGCTCGATCACCCAGACTTATACGACCAAGCGATGGATGCAGGGTTTGATTTATTGGTTGTTGATGAAGCGCATCATCTGCATTGGGATGAAGCACAGGGCGGCAATGATAAGTATGACTTGATTGCGGATTTCGCAGAAGAAACGCCAGGCGTGATGCTATTGACAGCAACGCCAGAGCAGCTTGGGGCGCAAAGTCACTTTGCCCGTTTGCGTCTACTTGATCCAGATCGTTTTGATGATTTGGATGAGTTTATCGATGGTCAAGAAGCTTTTGCAGAAACAGCAGCAGTTGCTGGCGTCTTAATAGAAGAAAAGCCATTGAATGAAGGTCAAATCGCTGCTTTAAGTAGCCTACTAGACATTAGTATTGAAGAGCTATCCTCAATCAATGAAGATGAAAAACTACGAACGCATGCACTAAATGAGCTGTTAGATCGTCATGGTACAGGTCGTATTTTGTTCCGTAATACTCGTGAGAGTGTCAAAGGATTCTATGGCCGTAGTAGTCAGCCATATCCATTGCCACTTCCTGAAGCATGGAAAGATAGCTATCAAACCAATGGCAAGTTGCGTGAGCAGCTATGGGGCGAAGAAAACCAACCAGACGGTGGCTGGCTAGAAGATGATCCACGTGTTGCTTGGTTGATTGATATTTTGCGCGGTGAGCTTAAGCATCAAAAAGTCCTATTAATCGCTCGTAGTGGTGCGACGGTAGAGAGTTTAGAGGCGGTATTGCGTCTGCATGCAGGCATTAAGACAGCTATCTTTACTGAGCAGATGACTTTGCTTGAGCGTGACCAAGCGGCCGCATTCTTTGCAGATAGTGAAGGTGCTCAGATACTACTGTGTTCAGAAATTGGTTCAGAAGGTCGTAACTTCCAGTTTGCAAGCCAGTTAATACTATGGGATCTGCCTGCTAATCCAGATACGTTAGAGCAGCGTATCGGCCGTCTAGATCGTATCGGTCAGACGCAGCAAATCATGCTACATGTGCCTTATGTACAAGGTACAGCGCAAGAGCGTCTGTATCAGTGGTACAACGATGCGCTGAACATGTTCAATCAGATATCGCCAACGGCACAAAGCGTACAAGAGCAATATATCCAAGAGCTTAAGCCAATGCTTGAGGGTGCTGATACCGCTGAAAATAATGTCATCTTGCAAAACATCATTGACGAGGCGCTACAGACACGTTTGGGACTAGAGGCACAGCTACAAGCTGGTCGTGATCGCCTGTTAGAGTACAACTCATGTCGTCCGCGTGTCGCAGGTCGTATCGCTGATGCTATGCGTGACTTTGATGGTAATAATTTGCTGCCGCACTTTATTGAGCGTTTCTTTGCGTCTGCCAATATCGATCATAACATCCAGCGTGATGGCTCGTGGGTGATCGCGCCTATCGATAGCACTGAGATTAGTGATTATATTGATGGCTTGCCACTTGGTGATGAAGACGGTATGACCCTGACCTTTGAGCGCGAGCAAGCGCTTCAACGTGAAGACATCGAGTTTATCACTCATGAGCATCCATTGATGCGTGCGATTTATGAGCTAGCGAGCACCAGCACCTTTGGTAATACGACAGTTGCCATGCTAAAAAGTGCCGCCGTTCCGCAAGGTATGGTACTGCTAGAGGTGAACTTCCGTGTTGAAGCAATCGCGCCAAAAGTGCTCAATCTGCCAGCGACTTTGTCCACGCAAAATATCCGTGTCTTTATCAGTGAGCAGGGTAGTGATTTATCGGCTCGTATCAGTGCTGAGATGATTATGCCGCATGTCGAGCGATTAGACAAAAACCGTGCCCGCCAAGTCATTAAAGTACGCGGCGATGTGATTGAGCAGCGTTATTACGAAGCTGAAGACATTGCTCGTCAGCAGATTGCTGATATTGGGGAGCAAGCAAGTAGCCGCTTTAGCCAGCAGTGGTCACGTGAAATCAAGCGTCTAAAACACCTACAGACGATCAATCCAAACGTACGCCCTGAAGAGATTGAGCGTCTAGAGCAGCTTAAAGCTCAAGGTGAGCAAGCACTTGGTAACTTGTCATTAGTACCGGACTCTATTCGCGTACTCGTAGCAGTTAAGCCATAAACATCGGCGTATTTGTCAAAAACGAGGTGTTATTATACATCTCGTTTTTTTATGGTTGAGATTGCTTGCTTTGCTCTTTAGTTGCGATTTGTCTGGCAAAAACTGACAAGCAATACTTATGAGTAAGCTGACAGTAACTAGTCAAAGCCACCAATATTGGGTAAGATGTTTACCTTTTCTATAAAAAATAAATATTCGGTGATAACATCGCTAACGATGTCTGTATGTTTATTTTAAGGTCTCCTTCGACAGATCTTAACAAGTGATCTCGCATTATTTTACATTCAAATATGATGGCTATATGGCATCAATATCATCAGATGCTGAGCGTTTTTGATAAAAATAAGGAAACATATCGTCATGTCCGATAATCTACAACTGATTGATGAGCTGCTGGCTACTATCGCGCTTATTGAAGTTACCCCTGATGTGTTTGAGGGTAAAAGCCATGACTATGTGGGCAGTCGTATATTTGGTGGGCAAGTGCTCGCTCAAGCAATTATGGCAGCGGCGCATACATTAGATAAAGACAAACCTTGTCATTCACTGCATGGGTATTTTTTGCGTGGTGGCGATATCAATCAACCGGTGATATACCAAGTCCGTCGATTGCGTGATGGTCGTAGTCTATCTGCACGTGAAGTCACGGCTATTCAGTACAAAGAAGTACGTGGTAAGCCGCCTGTTGAACAAGTAATATTTTCAATGATTGCCTCGTTTTCACCGATGGAAGATGGGCTTGAGTATCAAGAAGACATGCCTGTCTATCCACCGCCAGAGGACTTGCTAACAGAGCAAGATTTAAAAGAAGAGAATGTCGGAAAAGTGCCAGAAGCGCTAAAAGCAAGATTTATGCGCCGCCGTCATGTCGAGATTAAGCCAGTTAAGCCGCGTAATCCGATTAGCCCAGAACCAATGAAACCTAAGCAAGCAAACTGGCTACGCATTCGTGAATTGGGCAATCAGCCAGTGGCTATTCAGCAAGCACTATTGGCATTTTCGTCAGACTTTTATTTAGTTGGTACAGGGCTGATGTCACATGGTGTTAGCTTTATGACCAGTGGTCTACAGGCTGCCAGTATCGATCACTCGATGCATTTCCATCGTGACTTCGACCTAAATAAATGGATGCTGTACGACATGTGGAGCGATACCACGTCTAATGCGAAAGGGTTGAATCATGGTCAGTTTTGGCAAGATGGCAAACTGGTCGCTACCGTGCAACAGGAAGGCCTCATGCGTTTACGTGTGCCAAAGTCTTAGAGTACTGTAGGCTTAGTTATCTTTATATTATCATCATAAAAAAGCGACTCATTATTAATAGTGAGTCGCTTTTTTTATTCCAATTTTTATTCTAAGATTTTAACCATCGCGCGAGGTAGTCCTAGGCTGTCTTGCGCTTTTTGTTCGGTTAACCATTTAAAGTCAATTTCAGCCGCTGCTAATTTTTGATTTAGCTCAGCTACCTGCGTTGCGTCAATCGTTAATTTACGTGGGGTCAAATACCAGTGAAAATGCGTCAGCGAATGCTTAATAGGGGCGTCATCGAGCAAGGTATTGCTAACTGATTTTGCGACCAGTTCATTTTTTATGAGCCACTCATTTATGATTTGCTCAGCAGTAGTAAACTCTGCTTCGTATACTTTTTCATTACTACGAACATCGTTTACTGTGTTTGATGGCTTATCAGCGCTAGCTAGCGTCTTTTTAACAGTAGCCTTAGTGTTCGCTTTACCATCAACTTTTTCCACAAACTGTAATGGCAAACTCCATAATCCACCCCAGATACCATTGTCAGGGCGCTGTAGCCACAATATCTCACCATCTTCACTTTCGATTAGCAGGGCATCACTGAATTTACTAGGTTTGGGCTGCTTTTTTGCTTTGACGGGATAATCAGTCTCGCGCCCTTGCGCATGGGCTAGGCAGTCTTCTTTTAATGGACATAATAGGCAGGCAGGCTTGCTACGGGTACATAATGTCGCACCCATATCCATCATAGCTTGCGCAAATAATCCTGAGTTCTCTGTCGGTGTTAGGCGTTCTGCCAATGCCCATAAATCTTTGGTGGTAGCAGATTTGGTGATATCGCCGTCAATTGCCGCCCAACGTGTCAGTACTCGTTTGACATTACCATCGCAGATGACACCATAATGATGCAATCCCATCGCCATAATCGCCCCAGCAGTCGATGGCCCAACGCCCGAAATCGCTTCCCATCCTGCTAGTGTCTGCGGAAACTCGCCCGTTTTATCGATTACCTCAACCAACTGCTTCGCGCCTTTATGTAAATTACGTGCGCGCGCATAGTAACCAAGCCCTGCCCAATGCTCTGCTACGGTATCCCATTCTGCTGCGGCCAAGTCCTGCACGGTTGGAAACGACGCCATAAAGCGTGCAAAGTAGGGCAGTACGGTAGTCACTTGTGTTTGCTGAAGCATGACTTCTGATAACCAAACAATATAAGGGTTGGGCGTATCGGTTTGGTGCTGTTGCCAAGGTAAGTCATGACGACCATTTTCGGAAAACCAATCGAGAAGGCGCGGGGCAAAGGAGTTTATAGCAGTAGGTGATTGAGAGAATTGAGTAGGCAAAAGCATTCCTTGTAAGTTGAACAGGGATATATAGAGTTTGTAGTTGTTAGGCAAAAAGGTAAATAGATAAAACTATTTAACAATATATGAGGCTTAATTGTTTATAAATAAAGGGGATAGATAGTATCACTATAGAGAAGTAAGAGTTTATCGATAGACACTGTCTAAAGTCTCACCCAATTCATTTTTCCACTCAATCCATCCGTTGGTCGAACGTCCTGATACTAGTGCGCTAGCTCCACTGGGTGTCTTAAATAAATGGTTTTCAATGAGTTTATAGCTTTTATCGTTTACGGCTACGAGTTTGCCGCTACTGAGCAGACTCTCTTTTAATTTAGTCACGAATGGTGGAGCTGATGACGTTTGTGTTTGGCGTATTAAAGAGCCTGCTAATATTACAAAGCCATCGTCGTCATAGTATCCTTTAGCATCACCATCTTTTACCTTATAGTAAAACAGAGCTGGAATAGTTTTCGTTGGAGCTTCATCGATTATTTGAGTAACTTTAGCAATGGTGGAATCAGTCGATTTGCTTTTATAAGTCTCGTTGCTATAAAGGCTATCATGAATAGCCAAGGACTCGAAAATAGGCTGTCCTAAAGTGGATAGTAAAACATCAAGAGTGTGGAATAATTCCTCGCAATCAGCCTTTAATGGGTCAGGTGTATGCGGTTTATTACCATTATTTCCATTTTTTAGTTCGTAACGTCCCACCTCAATGGCAGTTGCGATAGCCTTATGTTCCATATATAGCGCATGGGTTTGTGTCATAGAGTTATTGGTCGAAAGCATGACAAAAGCCCGTGTCCAGAAGTCTTTGTCATCGTGTTGGTTAAGACGTCTTTTAAGATCGCCAGTTTGTCCAACATAAAGTAACGGCTTCTCTACACTATCGGTATCACCAATCAAAAAATACAAACCAACTTGATTGGCATCGGGCATCGCAAAAAAATCGTCAATGTGGATACGGGGGATTTCAATCAATCTTACTGTGCGCGTAGTCATCTCTGCCAAACGCAACCCACGAGGGTTACCTTTTGGCAGATAAATCTGAATGGTTTTAGCAGAGGGTATTAACGGATTCATAGTAGCCAATATTCTTTATGCAATTTATTTACGATTCTTCCGCGCTTTTAATCGACGTAAGCGCTTTTCTTCTTCTTTAGCAATTCTTTTCTCTTCAGCAGCCAGACGTTGCTCAGCGACGACGACTTCTTCAGCCTCAGTCATAGCTGGCGTCTCAAGCGTAATACGCCCAATTTTAGCGCTACGTAATTCATTCACGAGAATCTCAGACATGCGGTAAGTATCGACTTTATTGCCCGCGCGTACACAGCCGCGATTACGTCCAGCCACTTCAAAAAACTCCCAGTCAGTCCTCGGTAGCTCTTCAATTTTGTAGCGAGTTTTTAGCAGCTCAGGATAGGCTTGCATCAAGTACTCAGCGGTATAGCTTGCCACATCAGCGAAATCAAAAGCCGTATCACGAATACCGCCTGTCGCTGCCAAACGATAACCAGAGTTTTCGTTTTCAACTTTTGGCCATAGCATACCAGGTGTGTCATAAAGCATGATGTCATCGTCGAGCTTAATCAGTTGTTGTGACTTGGTCACGGCTGGCTCATCGCCTGTCTTCGCCACAGCGCGTCCTGCTAGCGTATTGATCAGCGTTGATTTACCAACGTTTGGAATACCCATAATCATCGCTTTGATTTGGCGACCAGTCCCGACTTTATTGGGTACGAGATGCTTACAGATAGCGATAATACGTTTTACATCATTGGCTTTTTCAGTATCGCACGCAATGGCTTTGACCCCATCTTGCTGCTCGAGATAATCCATCCATGCTTGAGTTAATTCGGGATCGGCAAGGTCAGCTTTGTTCAGGATTTTGATAACAGGTTTTTCGCCGCGCAGTGCTGCGACCATTGGGTTTTCACTACTATATGGAATCCGCGCATCGATGACCTCGATGACCAAATCCATCTGCGGCATGACTTCTTTGATTTCGTTACGGGCTTTGTTCATATGCCCAGGGAACCACTGAATACTTGCTCTCTTATCCATCTGCTTTCATAACCTTTTATAAAAAATGCTAAAAGTAAAACAATCAACGTTTACTTTCTAATGGTGTCCAGTTTACTACAGAACCACCTTGCTCACGGGACAATTTCACTCGACCAAATCTATCGCTATGCTTGATTTTGGTTTTCTGTTTCCTCGTGCGCTGGTGGTAATGGGGCGAGATAGCCAATTAATAGTATTAAACTGCCTGCGCCAAGGAAGGATATCACTCGCCAAATTGCCTCAGTCTGTGACAAATCTACCAAGACCAGCTTGAGAACGACAATACCTAATAATCCAATACCCATAAACCAAAGCGCGCGCTGCCAATAGCGGCTGGCAAGGATAGTGGCGACCAAGGCTAAGAGCGTCCATAAAATTGTCAGTCCAGTTTGTACTTGTTCGCTCTGCCATGCACCGCCTTGATAGTCATTCCAAAGTGGCGTGCCAATAAAGGCGTGTAGCGTTCTGACCAACATGCTGGAGATTAACCAAAAGCTGATCAGCCCCAATACAATTAACAGACTTTCAGCGTTGAATACGTGCTTAGATTTGGCAGTTGCACCCGATTCTATAACGGTTTCATTGTGGCGACGTTGGCTGATGTAATACAGACTAAAACCAACCGATAGTGTCAGCCACGATGTGATGTCGTATAGGTTGAATAATGGAAAATAAGACATTCCCCAAATCATACCGTCATAAGACCAATTGGTAAGAACAACCCACAGTAAAGCAATGGGAGCAAAAATGGCAGCGCATCCTAATAATGCTTGTTGCCAATCAAACCAGTACAGCAGACCTTGTTTTGAAACTGGATTGGTTGATGTATTTTCTGCATTTTGTCTGAGATAACGATGATTGAACCATAACCCAAATAATATGAGTACTGCTGAAAACAAGAAAGCCATCACGCCATCAGAGTCTGGTAGGCCGTAATGCGCTGCAGCAGCAATAAGTAAGATACCCGTACCTAGCCAGCTTGCATCAGTGTGGCGTGATGGATTGTTATTATCAGACCATGTATCAGACCATGTTTTTAGCCATAGCTGACCCATGACCAACCATCCGATTATTAAGCCTACAAACACCAACCATTCCGCTGTTGCCCATGTTAAATTCTGCTCAAACTTTTGTGGCAGTTGCAGTATTAGCATGAAGTAGAACAAGGCTAATAACCCATGACTAAGCTGTCTAATTTCCGCCCACGGACGATAGCGATTGATGACCCAATAAGCGATCAAGCTGATGAGTGCTGCTAGTGCAATTACCGTCGTGCTTGATTGCCAGATATCAAACCAATGATGCAAATCAAGCATCAGTACTTGTAGCATCCAAGCTATCGCGGTCAATGTCAAAAATTTGATGAATCTAGGGCTATGCCAAACGAATTTGAATACGCGGCTCTGACTATTGATAGATGTCAGCCATTGCTGTGCAGCTTGCGTACTGACTCCCAGCGCACGCGCATAGCTGGTCAATGTATCTGATGTACCGTCCAATGTTTGTGATTGTATGACTGAGGATTGAGATTGTATGACCGAGGATTTTGTAGCGCTTTTATTGTTAAGGTTATTGAGGTTGTTACTGCTATCTAAGCTATTAATCAGCGCAGCAGGGGAGTTGCTAGCGCGTAATATAAAGACGGTAGCTAGATAACTGAGCGCTGAAATACTAAAGGCTAAAACGGGATAGTCTTCGATAGAGAATATCGCTGTCATCACTAGCATACCAATACTGACGAGCTGTAATAGTAATCCGAATAACACCGACCAAGACCGCAGCGAACGCCTGCCAAACCATACTAGCGCCAACCCTTGTACGGACCAACCAAAAGCAATCCATTTAGCATCTAGCGCTAGCGGAATAACGAGCGCAAAAAATCCTAATCCCAACGCCAGCATCCCTTCGGTGATTAAAGCATAGCGTCTACTGCGCTGGATGAACAGCCAACCCACCCCAAGATAAACCGCAGCCAAAATGGCACTGGTAATCGTAAGGGCGTTAGAGATGTCGTTTAATAAGGCAGAAAATAAGCCAAAGGCCAGTAGTGGTACTGAAAACAGTAAACCCGTATCAATAGGGAATACATAGGAGCTGCCTATATGGGCTTTGTCTAAGTGCTTTGTATCATCTGTATTATCAGCATGACTGAGTTTTTTCTCGTTTAGCGCATTATAGGTGATGATTTGCTGGGCATAACGAATGACGACAAACAAGTAAAGCAGCCAGTGTAAGGTTACTAATGCTACCAATGCCCAGCGCTGCGTTTCAATGACGGCGCTCAGGTTTTCGCTGATACCCCAATAGTATGCCAAGCCAAATGTCACAGTCACACCGAATAGATTCAATATTTTCCACGGTCGATAGTGAGCAATGACGGCAATGGTGACGTTTAATAGTAGGTAGTAGCTGAATAAGGTAACCAAGTTGCCAGTATCTTCACTGGTCAAAATCGGTGCAAAAAATCCACCCGATAATGCCAGTAATGCCAAAGGGAAGGCGTTCTGACGGACGGCGAGAGCAATAGTAATGGCAGACAATAACCCAAGCCCAATAAAGCTTGGGATACTAGAAATGATTTCATAAACACTGTAAGCAAAAAAGGTACTTAGATACGCAATTGCTAAACCTGCACCTTGTAGCGTGATCCCATATGAAAATCGTTTTGCCGTCAGCTTTAACCCAAGTGCTGCCAATGCTAACCCTGTAACGCCAACTGCTATCAACTTCGTGGCAATCGAAATCTCGATATATTCGCTTAATAAGCGAAGCAAGAGCACTACACCTACCAACAGCACCAGTACGCCGACTCGCACGACTAAATTTCCACCGAAAAACCAGTTTTTGATTGAATGAATGAGCGAGGTAACGATAGGTAGTGAGCGTTCATCTGGCTCAATCGGTGCGGTAGGCACTGTGTTTTGCGTATTTATCGAGGCATTATTGTCTATAGATTTATCGTCATAGATATTTGATGCTGCATGTATGGTTGAGTTTGAAGCAACGGTAGGAAGCGGTGGTGGTGATACAGGCAGCTGATTATCTGGAGAAGAGTGTTGTGAGTCAAAAGCTATTTCTTTATCATTATGGTCTTTAGCGTCACTGTCTTTAGGAACATTGTTTTTAAGATCATGATCGTCAGTAGTAGTATTGCGTGCGTAATTGCTTCCATCGACGAAAGGTGCAGACGGAGACGTCATACTACGCTGTCTTTGCTGCTCAAGCTCAGCTTGCAGTTTCGTCACATCACGGCGTAGATGCTCGATTTTTCGAGCTATCCTAGTATACAACGCGACCACCACGATCAATAAAATCGTAAAAGCCAGCCAGCCCAACTGGGTCACCATTAGATACAACATCTTCGTCACTCAATCCAGTTTATAGTAAAGTGATAATGACGTGATTTGATAAGAAGTACAAGACTACTCTGATTACTCATCTAAAAGACAAATGCTAAAATGACACTCAAAATAAAAGGGTAGCTTAATAATTAAGCTACCCTTTTTGATGATCTTTATATCAAATCGTTTCTTATGCTAGATTGGCTTTCATAAACTCAAGCATATTTTCCCAGCTTTGCTTAGCAGCGGCTTCGTTATAGCCAAGATCTACTTCATTTTTGGCTGCGCGCTCATCAGCATGCGGATTGGTAAAGCCATGCTTAGCGTTGTCATAAACGTCGATAGTGTAATCAACATCGGCTGCGTCTAGCTCTGATTTTAGACCTTCGATAGCATCCATTGATACCATTGAGTCATCACGGCCATGAGCGACCAACACTTTTGCTGCAAAGTTTTTGTCTGCTGGCTGTTTTGGCGATGGGTTACCATGGAACGTAGCAACCGCTTTTAGTGGCATGCCTTCGCGAGCCATATCTAGGACGACTTTACCGCCGAAGCAGTAACCGATTGCGCCTAAATTGTCACCATCGACTGATAACTGATCGCTGAAGTCATTAAGGATTAAGCGGCAGCGTGCCATTAGCATGTCTTGATCGGCCAGTACTTGCTCCATCCACATGTTTGCCATTGCTGCATCGGTGGTTAGTTTGCCTTCACCGTAAACGTCCATAGCAACTGCTGCATAGCCCGCTTCTGCCAAACGCTCAGCCACTGATTTTGGATGATCGACCACGCCCCACCATTCTGGTGCAACCAAGATACCTGCTGCTGGATTTTCATCTGAAGCGTTTTCTGGGAGTGCTACATAACTGATAAGCTCTACACCGTTTTCGGTAGTACTGATTAATTCGAAAGTCTTAATTGACATATTATTGTCCTTTTTTATGTTGTGAGTTTTAATTATTCGTCATTGTGATGGTTCGTTTTTCTAACTCGTACTACCTTAACGCCCATGTCTAGCAAAAACAGCTATAATACTGTAACGCTCTTTATCAAAATGCTACTGCGACTTTATGACTATAAATTTGTTAAATAAAAATAATGACCAATCAGACTTGAACTCAGGTCTCGATGCGGCGGCCAAGCCTGCGCAATCGGTGAGTTTGTTCCCTGATAGTACCGATGTCGATTCTAATACTAGTTCTAAGTCTGAGTCACTACGTCCGCAGTTTTGGTCGCGATTTGCGTTAACAGAACTAAACCATAGCGAGTGGGAAGCGCTGTGCGATGGTTGCGGCAGTTGCTGCTTGATTAAGTATATCGATGAAGATGAAAGCGGCAATGTGGATGAGGAGCTGGTCGAATATACCGATGTCACCTGCCAGTTGATGGACTGTGCGACAGGATATTGCAGTCACTATGCAACGCGTCAAGAGCATGTGCCAGACTGTATTCAGCTGACTATGGACAACTTGCCCAAGATGATGTGGCTACCATCGCACTGCGCTTATAAGCGTTTATATAAAGGACAGGGCTTACCAAGTTGGCATTTATTATTGACTGGAGATGCGGTGGTGACACAACAACAAATGCGAGCGGCCAACGTAGGCGTCGCTGGTCGCTGTGTCACGGAAATCGGTATGTCTGATGAAGAAATGGAAACGCGGGTGGTTAACTGGGTTAATCCTTAATCTACAGTTAGTTAGATGCCTGAGCAGTAGACTTGGCCTTTGCTTCAGCACTGGCTTGCGAGTTAGCCAATGCTGGTATCGGAATATCTTGACGAATCTGCTGTGAGAATTTACGGCTGTTCTCATCTCTACTAACGCTAGACTTTAGGTTATTCTGATTATCAAAGCCTTTTGCTTTTGGGTTGATATGAGTGCGCTCATACCACGTGTTCATCGACCAAGGCTGGTTGTCCTTTTCTGGCGCCGCATCCAACATGCCTACATCGTATAGATAGTTCGGTAACCAACCAGAGACCCAAATCCGATAATCCCATGGCAAACGATCGCCACTAACGATACGCGCCATATAAAAGATAATATTGGTACAGTTGCTGATCAATGTATTGTACCAAGCAGGTTTATCGTTCAAATCATCAGCCGCAGTCAGATAAGACTCAAACAGTGACCTCACTTCATGCTGTTGCAAATTGCTAATAGGAAACAGATAAACCTGCTCGCCGCGCGCATTGCTGCGAGTGTAGATAATATCGCGCTCTTCTGCGGCAATCAGGCTCAGCTCATAACGTCGAAAAAACCCAGCCAGCGCTGAAAAAGACTCGCCATCTTCTTTACGTATCTCAAATGAAAAGGCAAGTGGTCTATCATCTTCGAATCGAAAGCTAACCAAGGTATGAGCTATTAGCGGCCCCATCCAATAAGAGTTAGTCACATCAACGCCAGAGAGTTTAGACAAATCAATCGTACGGGTATCCCAGTGTTCAAAGGCGTCTTCTTCAGTTTGCCAATCAAAGTTACGAACATTGGTTAAAGTAATCAAGTCAGGGTTAGTCGCATCGCGCTCATAGGAGACTCGCTGGTCGACTTCAGCCATCCATTCTCGATCTTGTTTCGGTTCGATAGAAAAAAACCAACCTAAACCTACAAGCCAAACAGTGCCATATATGCCGATAAGTAGTTTGGTTGCTGTATTTTTGCTGATTGATTTTTTATTAGACAATGAGTCACTTTGCAATATTTTTGTGACAGTATCCCAATAACGCGTACTTAGCAGCGCAGCTAATATGCCTACAATCACTATTGTCGCAAGCCAAGTCAATACTGAGCTGACGCCATACTGATACCAAATCGCGAGTAACAACCATAGCGCTGATAACAATAACGTAACGGCAATTAAAAAAGTCACAAGACGCTGGTGCCATGTAGGCTTTGGCTGATTGCTATCTGATGGGCTGTTTTTTGATGTTTCGCGTTTTAAGTCAAGACTCTCTAAACCACGGCTCTCTAAGCCACGACTGTCTGACAGTCGACTGCGTGAACGCGACGAGAGTAAGCGAGAAAAAACGGAACGTAGCGACATAGGGTTTGCTTTGATAAATAAAGGCTT
Source organism: Psychrobacter sp. Pi2-52 (assembly GCF_904846705.1). Classification (GTDB taxonomy): domain Bacteria; phylum Pseudomonadota; class Gammaproteobacteria; order Pseudomonadales; family Moraxellaceae; genus Psychrobacter. The sequence continues at coordinate 18,812 of NZ_CAJHBS010000018.1, read as the reverse complement.
TGACCATAGCAAAGTTTATAACACGCTGACAATACAATTTGAGTGAATTTGTCGTTGAATGTCGGTGAGCCTTGCGATAAAGTGAAGCTAATTTGTACTAGCAAATTTGTTATTCATCCAGTAATTAATAACAAACTAGCTGTTTTATTTGCTACTTTTATCCCCATCTAGGCTCTACTTGTTTTTTTATTGAGTATTGTTCGTTTTTCTATTGAATACTATTCTAATTTTTATTAACTAAAGAGGTTAAATCACACCACCATGTCTGACGACACTCCCAGCCCGAGTAGTTGGTCGATGCGCGGCTTAAAACGCTGGCTATCGACCGCCCCCGAAACCCGTGATGAATTGATTCGTCTGGTACAAGACTCGCGCCAGTTTTTAGAGCCTGATACGGTCGATATGTTAGAAGGCGTGCTAGATTTGCCTGCGACACAAGTCCGCGAAATCATGACACCGCGTCCGCAAGTGATTGGCCTGCACGAGAGCACCAGTCTTGCCGAAGTGATGGACATCATTCTTGAGACCACTCACTCGCGCTATCCTGTTTTTGACAGTCAAGATGATGATGCCGTCATCGGTATCTTATTGGCAAAAGACTTAATTCCGATTTTGGTACATATGGTTCGCAACCAAGAAGACAAAATTGACAGTAAACGTCTTAGAGACTTGGTGCGTCAGCCGTTATATATCAGTGAGACGGCTCGTTCTGATACCTTGCTACGCTCATTGCAGCGTACCCAAGTACATATGGCGATTGTCGTTGATGAGTTTGGTAACTTCGGTGGTGTGGTCACCATGGAAGATTTGTTGGAAGAGATCGTTGGCGACATCGTCGATGAGCATGATGACTTTGATGAAGACAGCGATATCAACAACATCGTTCCTGATCCAGAAAAGCCAAACACATGGCGTGTCCAAGCGTCTACGGTGATTGAAGACTGTAATGATGAGCTGGGTAGCCGTTTTGACGATACTGATGTCGATACGATGGGCGGTCTGGTCATGCAAGCACTTGGCTTCGTTGGTGATCTAGAAGGCGAGAGCGTCGTGATAGATGATTGGAAAATTACCATTACCGATGTAGAAGGTCGATTTATCCAAAATCTAGAGCTGACCAAAACCAATGCCGAGCAACAGATATTAATAGGCAGCCACTAGCTTGATTATAGTGTCACGATAATTGGTCAATGAATAAAACTTGTCAGCAAAATCAATAAAAAACACGATGAAAAATCGTGTTTTTTGCTTTCTGCCTTTTGAACTCTAGAATGAGGTTTTGGCTACGCAAATTTACCCATTTGTAGGTTTTGACTGGTATCATGGGTGGGTTTTATTTGTGGCCCTGCATAAAGCATTGTGCAGTCAGGTTTTGCGTGAGTGTTATCTCATCGCTTAGCTGAGAAATTTTAGTAAATATGGTTTTGGATAACTGCTATGCGTCTGTCTACTGTTGATTTGCAAAAACGTCTGAACCCCGATAAGCCAAAAGGTTTACATATGGGGTTGACGGTACTAATAGCTTGGCTGGCAGGGGCAGCTTTTATACTCGCGCTCGCGCCTTATGGTATTTGGCCAGTTGCCTTAGTATCACCTGCCATCTTATATGCGTTATTGGTACCAGCGATGACAGGTCGCCGCGCCTTTCTAATTGGTCAAGCGTACGGTACAGGGCTGTGGTGTGTTGGCGCATTTTGGCTATACACCTCGATACACGTTTATGGTGATACACCCGCATGGCTTGCTTTGATTATGATTGCGCTCATGGGTCTAGGCATGGGCTTGTTCCATGGCTTTTTGGCGCTAATCTTTAATCGTGTAGTTGGCAAGCAGCCTTTATCTTTTGCTGCCCTGTGGATACTCCAAGAGTGGATGAAAACGTGGCTATTTACTGGCTTTCCTTGGCTATTCGTTGGTTATGCGTTTACTGAGCAGTACTGGTTGTCGTCGCTCGCGCCTGTGGCTGGTGTCTTTGCGGTTTCTTTCGTGGCGGTACTACTGGCTGCCAGTATCGTTGAGCTATTGCGTCGCCGCGGTGGCTATATGATTCCATCGATAGCCTTGCTAATTATTAGTAGCACGCTATGGTTGATCAATCCGCAATGGACCAAACCAAAAGGAACCCCTGATTTATCAGTATCTTTGATTCAGGGTAATATCCCGCAAGATCTAAAATGGCTCACCGAGTATCAGATTGAGACGCTAAAAATCTATGCAACGTTGACCCGTGACGAGTGGGGGCGTGACATCGTGCTGTGGCCTGAATCGTCGATTCCTATGTTTCAGACAGAGGCTGTGGGTTTTATCAGTGAAATGGTTGCGATGGCCAAAGAGACTGACACGACATGGGTGACAGGTATTCCCTATAAGGATGAAGCGGCGTTTGATGCCAGTACAGATAAATATCCTCCGTTCTACAATAGTGTGGTAGCGCTAGGAGCACAGGCAGAAGGGCTTTATAAAAAGCAACGTCTGGTGCCATTTGGGGAATATATTCCATTCCAAGGCGTGCTTGATATTCTGCCAAATCTAGCAGGTAGCCAAGATATCATGAGCTATAGTCGCGGCAGTGATCAGCAGTCGCCGCTGCGTGTTCGAGGGCACAACCTAGGTGCAGCCATCTGCTACGAAGTAGCGTACCCAGATACCACGCGTAAAAACGCGATTGGCACAGATTTCCTATTAACCATTTCAAACGATGCGTGGTTTGGTACGTCGGCAGGCCCGCTACAGCATCTACAAATGGTACAGATGCGTGCGTTAGAAAATGGTCGCTGGTTTATGCGTGCGACCAACACAGGTGTGACAGCTATTATCGACCATAAAGGTCGTATCGTAGAGCGTGCACCGCAGTTTGAGCGTACTGTATTGCGCGGCGATATTCAGGCACGAGTTGGCAACACGCCATTCATGCGTTTTGGTCAATATCCTATGTTGTTTATCATGGCACTGTTGCTGATACTCAGCTATTTGGGTAAACGTACTAAGTCTCCAGTACGTTTGGTTAAGTAGTATTATTAAGTAAGATGTGTCGATAGCGAATAATAGATAACTGATTAAGTGGTTAGCTGTCACAAGTGCCAAAAACAGATGTTAAAATTGTGGATAATAAACCCTTTAAATACTTAAGGGTTTTCACAAATCAGTATAAATTGCGATATAATAGGTCAATATTTCAAATATTTTGTGCAAGGTGGATAAGGTATGTCAGAAGGTATCGTCAATAACAATCCAAAAAAAGAGCTGTTATTCGCTTTAGGTGGCATTGCCATGTTCCTAGGTATTGTCTTACTTATTGGTGTTTCTGCATTTTTGCGTCCAGCAGGCGAGCATATCACTGCTGAGACAACTGAAGCATCAGCTGCGGCAGATGAAGCAGAAGCTACTGCTACTGAAGAAGAGGCGGCTCCAGCCGATGCAGAAGCTGCAACAACAGAAGAAGCGTCAGATGCTACAGCGCCTGATACTGCAGCAGATGCAACCGTAACACCAGCGGCAGATGCAGATAGTGCAGTCGTTACTGCGGAAGCAGGTACAGCGACTGCCTCTGGCACTGTAAACCAAGCCGCTGTTGCTGATGCTGATTTGACAGCTGAGCAAGCGGATGGTGACTTAGAGGCTGGGAATGCTGGCGACGCTACTGAAGAGACCGCAGCACAGTAAGCTGTAGTATGACTGTGTAAATGATCTAAAATAGTGCTACTTAATTATAAAATGAGTCTTATTATGAAGTCTCTATCAATAGTGCTATAAGCATAATGATACAGTTCTAAATAGTCATAAAAAGAGCCCGTTCTCAACCATTGAGAGCGGGCTTTTTTTATGAGTATTTGTGTAATTTTTGACCAACTTTTTCTTTACTTGATTATAACCAAGTGAAACAATGTTCCGCCTATATGACCGTCCATCTGGATAATCAGGGGTTTGGTCATTACAAATATGATCTTTAAAGGAATAAAGTTATGGGCACAGAAACAAATTCGGGGGCTAGTGCAGCAGAGTTAGAAGCTCTAGACAATGGCTTTATGGGACATCCTGCGCCCTTACGCTCATTGTTTTTTACCGAAATGTGGGAGCGGTTCTCCTATTATAGTATTCGTCCACTATTGGTTTTATTTATGGTGGCAACAGTGAGCAGTGGCGGTTTTGGCTTTAGTGAAGTCACCGCTTCTGCTATTTATGGTATTTTCGCTGGTTCGTTATACTTAGCAGCAGTACCAGGTGGCTGGTTAGCAGATAACTGGCTAGGTCAAGAGCGTGCGCTGTGGTGGGGTAGTATCATTATTGCCCTTGGTCACTTGTGTATCGCGCTTTCAGCGATGTTTGGTATGACGCTTTTCTTCGTTGGTTTAATCTGTATTGTCTTGGGCTCAGGGTTATTTAAGACCTGTATCTCAGTGATGGTTGGTGCCTTGTACCCGAAAGGCGACTCTCGCCGTGATGGCGGTTTCACCTTATTTTATATGGGGATCAATATCGGTGCGTTATTAGCGGCACTTATCGTCGGCGTATTCAAAGAAAAAGGCATGTGGCATGTCGGCTTTGGCGTTGGTGGTTTGGGTATGTTGGTCTCATTACTGATTTATCGTTTTGTCGCGCAAAAGAACTTAACGCGTTATGCACGCGTCAAAGGTATTTCTGCTGAGTGGGAAAAATCTAACGACCATTACAAAAACATCGGTCGCTGGGTTGGTGGTTTCGTTGCGTTGCTAGTAGCCGCAGTGCTACTAGTGTCTACTGGCATGATATCGTTTAATCCTGAGATGGTTGCAGAGTATATGACGTACATCATTGCTGCGGTGGTTATCTTATATTTCGCTATTATGTTTATCTCACCGCGATTGGATAAGACGGACAAACTACGCTTATTAATTTGTTTTGTCTTAATCATTGGCTCGACGCTGTTTTGGTCAAGTTTTGAGCAGCAGCCAACGTCTTTTAACTTATTTGCCGATCGTTATACCGACCTGAACGTTTTAGGGTTTGAGATACCAAGTATTTGGTTCCAGTCATTGAACCCGCTATTTATTTTAATATTGGCACCTATCGTTAGTATTATCTGGGTCAAGCTTGGTAACCGCGGTCTTGAGCCTAGCAGTATGGCTAAGTTTGCACTCGGTATGCTACTGGCAGCCGCAGGTTTCGCCTTGATGATTTTTGCCTCAAAAAGTATTTTAGCGCCTGGTGCTGGCTTGGCATCGCCACTATGGTTGGTTGGTAGTTTATTATTATTGACGCTAGGTGAGTTAGCATTAAGCCCAGTTGGTTTGTCTGCCATGACTAAGCTGGCGCCAGAAGGTATGCAAGGTCAAATGATGGGCCTGTTTTTTGCTTCTATCGCTATGGGTAACTTGGTTGCTGCTTTCTTTGGTGGGCACGTATCTGCTGATAAAATCGAAGGCTTACCAGGTCTATTTACCACCATGACCATCTTCTTGGTAGTTACCGCTGTACTACTATTGATACTAGCAAAACCTATTAATAAGATGCTTAAAGAAAGCGAGCATGAGAAACAATTGGCCAAGCAATAAGATAATCTGATGTACATTTGTGATTAACAACAGCACAAGTGACACATGATGAGACGTGTTACCATTACTGGTAGCACGTTTTATTGTTTTAGTTGGTGGGATATTTAGCACAAGCTATTGAAAGCTTATTATCCGCCCAAACATCTAATGATAGGGCACCGTAAACCCCGGTGACGCAATATTAATTTCAATTTTCTACTCTCAATAAGCGGATGCAGTTATCAACGAAAACACAGTTAGATAGCTAAATAAGTAGACTGTTTGCTTGAATAATTGCTATCGATAATAAATGTCTTATTAAAACTAAAGCGGTATTAACAACTCAAACAAGATGACTATTAGAACAAGACGATTCTAAATAATCGCTCCATCATCATATTTTTATAATTTCTATAAGGACACATTCAATGAATAAACAAGCCATTCACGAACGTATTGCTAACTTACGTAGCACCTTAGCCGCGCAAGATCTCACCGCAATCATCGTACCCTCTGCTGATCCCCATTTATCTGAATATCTACCAGAGTACTGGCAAGCACGCTTATGGCTGTCAGGATTTACCGGTTCTGTCGGTACGCTGGTAGTGACTGCTGACTTTGCAGGTCTATGGACGGATAGCCGTTATTGGGTACATGCTGCCGACCAGTTAGAAGGCACAGGTATTACTTTAGAAAAGCTTGCGCCAGGTCAGCCAAATCATATCGACTGGCTAGCCGATCATTTGCAAGAAGGGGATAGCGTAGCAGTAGACGGCAACGTACTATCTATCGCCGAGCAAGATCGCCTGCTAAATGCTTTTGATGCCAATGACATTACTTTGATTACTGAGCGTGATGTGCTGACAGAGATTTGGACAGATCGCCCAGCACTACCAGCGGCCAAATTATATACTCATGATGAGCAGTTCCTTGCTCAGTCTGCCACCTCAAAGCTTGCAGCAGTACGCGAAGGCATGGCAGAAGCAGGTGCGACCCATCATTTACTTTCAAGCTTAGACGATATCGCTTGGTTGACGAACTTGCGCGGCGCTGATGTTGATTATAATCCGGTATTCTTGTCGCACATGTTGATTGATGCAGACAAAGCAACGTTGTTTGTTGATACTGATAAAGTAAATGAAGATATTGCACAGAGTCTAAAAGACAGTGGTATCACATTGGCTGACTATTCTGCTGTGCAAGAGGCTTTGAGTGCATTAACGCCAGACGATTTATTACTGTTAGATCCGAGCAAAGTCGCAGTAGGTACACTCTCAAAAATGGCAGATGATGTTGGCTTTATTGAGCAAATGGCACCTAGCACATTACTTAAATCTGTAAAGTCAGATGCAGATATCGATCATGTGCGTGAAGCGATGCGTCAAGATGGCGCTGCTTTGGCTGAATTTTTTGCTACGTTCGAGCAGCGTCTAGCAGCAGGCGAGCGTTTAAGTGAACTAGATGTTGATAGCATGCTGATAGATGTGCGCAGTCGTCAGCCGCATTATGTCTCGCCAAGCTTCCCTACCATCGCAGGCTTTAACGAAAATGGCGCGTTGCCACATTACCGCGCAACGCCAGAAAAATTCAGCTACCTTGATGTGGCCGAGGGCGAAGGCGGATTGCTACTGATTGACTCAGGCGCACAATATCAAAATGGTACGACTGATATCACCCGCGTAGTCGGTATTGGACAAGTCACTGCTGAGCATAAACGTGACTTTACTATTGTGTTAAAAGCCCACATTGCGCTAGCTCGCGCTCATTTCCCTGATGGTATCGCCTCACCGTTGATCGATGCTATTTGCCGTGCGCCATTGTGGCAAGCACAGATGGACTATGGTCATGGTACGGGTCACGGCGTTGGTTATTTCTTAAACGTACATGAAGGCCCACAAGTCATCGCCTATAGCGCTAGCACACCAAAAGAGCGTGCGATGAAAGTCGGTATGATTTCAAGTAATGAGCCAGGTCTATACCGCGAAGGCAAATGGGGTATTCGTATCGAGAACTTGGTAGTAAATACGCCAGTTGCTAAGCCTACTGAGACAGAGTTTGGTGATTTCTTGAACTTTGAGACCATCACTTACTGCCCAATTGACACGCGTTTGATTGAGCCGTCACTGTTGGATCAAACCGAGATTGATTGGCTAAATGACTATCATAGCCAAGTCTTCGCAGAGCTAAAAGATCGTGTTGAAGGGTCAGCGCTTGAATGGTTGACTGAACGTACCAAAGCCATTTAATACCAAGCTCAAAACATTAACTAAAAGTACTAAAAAGCCCCGTAAATTATTTACGGGGCTTTTTAGTGTTTGTTATCTAATAATTACTACTAAGCGACTGTTGCTAAATATACGTCTAACACTGAAAAATACGCACTGTTAGTGGATGCTTTTCTTAGCAGCTTCATTATTAGTAGTTGAGTCATTCTGTTCACTGAAGTGTTGGGTTACCTCAGCACGGAGCCAAGACTTTAGGTTTTCAGACATTAGCATCATTTGCTCGCTTAAATAGTCATCGACCTGTGTTTCTAGCTCGCGGATTAGCTGTTGATGTGTTGCATCTAGCTTCGCGTCTTTTAATGCCAAATTAATCGCTACACTGGCTTTATTATTAATATTTTTAATGTGGTTATCGCTAAGCGTATGTGCCTGTTCGCCAATGGTTTTGTCATCAGCATTTTTATTATCGCTAGCATTGCTTTCAGTATTTACGACTTCTGATGCCACTTTTTCAATCTTTGCGTTAGAATTTTCAGTAACAAAATCGTCAGTAACGGCGCTATCTGTCACGACTTTATCTGTGTTTGATTTAGCTACGTCGGTAGCAGCCTGTTCTTTGTCTTTGTCTTTGTCTTTGTCTGTCTTTAACGCTGACTGCGTATTTTTTTCTTGTTCTTTTCGAGTCGCTTCTTCTGTTTCTTTTTTCTTCTGCTCGTCTTCTAGTTTTTGTTTTGCAGCGGCCGCGTCTTCTTGCTCTTGTTTGTCCGTGATTGCTTTAGCAATGGCTTGCTCTGCATTGTAGTTGTCGTATTGCTCGTCTACATGCGCATCTAAATCATGAGTATTAAAAGTAAAGTCTTCAAATGAGGTGTCAGATTGCAGCAGGGTAGTGATGTCTTTTAGTTCTTGGGTAATCGCTGCGCGTACTGGCTCAGGTGCACACGTCCAGCGTTGATAAAACTGATGGGAAAATGAGTAGCTTGACATGGTATCTTCCATAAATGTTCCAAAAATTACCCCTTATCATACGCAAGTACGACAAGGGGCTGCAAGTGGACAAACGTAGCAAATCTGACACCAACGTTACAACGCACTCATTACCATGCGCTGTGATGTAGATGGGTAGCTATTATTGACTGATAGGCCAGCGAGCAAATACCAATGAGCCATTGGTACCACCAAAGCCAAAGCTGTTGGATACTGCATACTGCAAGTTATCAACTTTGCGTGATTGATTAGCCACATAATCAAGGTTACAGTTGTCCTCGACATCATCTAGATTGATCGTAGGCGGCACATGCTGATGCTGTAGCGCTAATACTGTAAAGATAGCTTCAACTCCGCCAGCAGCACCAAGTAAATGACCAGTCATCGATTTGGTTGAGCTAACTAAGATGCTGTCTTTTACAGGAGAAAAAACAGTTTCGATAGCAATAGACTCAGCCACATCACCCGCAGGGGTACTAGTACCATGAGCGTTGACATAACCGACGCTTGATGACTCGATACCAGCATCGTTTAGTGCATTTTGCATCGCTCTTGCTGCACCGCTACCGTCTTCTGGTGGCGCAGTAATATGACTGGCGTCATCGCTCATACCAAAACCGACTAGCTCTGCCAATATCGTTGCACCGCGCGCTTTGGCATGGGCAAGGCTTTCTAATACCACCACGCCAGCACCATCACCAAGGACAAATCCGTCACGACCTTTATCAAACGGACGTGAGGCTTTGGTTGGTTCATCGTTGCGCGTAGAGAGTGCATGCATAGCACTGAAGCCAGCTATACCAAGTGGACTAGAGCCTTTTTCACTACCGCCTGCCAACATAACGTCAGCATCACCATAAGCAATCAAACGAGCAGCAAGACCCATAGCATGAGTCGCCGTGGTACAAGCCGTCGATGTCGCAAGGTTTGGGCCTTTTAACTTATGCTTAATTGCTACTAGTCCAGCGGCCATATTAACGATAGAGCCTGGGATAATAAAAGGTGAGACTTTGCCTGCGCCTTTTTCGTGTAAGGTATCACGGCTGTTTTCAATCGTTTGGATACCGCCAATACCTGAACCTAAAATAATACCAAAGCGATCTTGGTCAACGCCTTGCACAGGCGCATCAGCAGCACTGACTTCCTCGATAAAACCAGCGTGCTTTAGGGCCATGGCAGAAGCGGCAACCCCATAATGCATAAACTCATCATAGCGACGCGCATCTTTGGCATTCATATATTGCTTGGCATCGAAGTCTTTGATCACGCCTGCGATTTGCGCACGGTAGCCGGTGGCATCGAAATGCGTAATCGGTGAGATACCACTCTCGCCATTGAGCAATTTGGTCCATGAGCTATCGACGTCTAGACCGAGCGGCGTAATGGCGCCCATACCTGTGACTACCACACGCGTATCATCAGAACGCTCGTAGTGAGGTGGTTTTTGACGCGATTTATGTACAGGTGCTGCAGTCATATTATTTGTGTCATCAGTGGTGGCTTGGTCGATAGGTGAACTACTATTCTGGCTCATGCGATATATCCTATACTTACAGGTCCTAAGAGAATGGCGTTTCAAAAGTCATTATAAAACACATAGGTGCACGTATGTAAACTAAAATTTAACTGGTCAGGAAAAACATACTTGACCCAATACCACGCCTTTATTTGCACCAGTTACCGCTGGTAAATTACCAGTTTCACCCATCAATGTTTGTCTAGCCAACCATGCAAAAGCAACGGCCTCGACCCACGTTGGCGCAAGTCCTAAATATTCAGTGGTTTTTACTGTGCAATGGGGTAGATGTGCTTGCAAGCGTGTCATTAAATAGTCATTCAAAGCGCCGCCGCCGCAAACATAAACCGAGCTGTTTTTGGCCGGGCTGACAAACATATTGATTTGCGTACTGGCACTGATGGCCGTTAGCTCAGTCAAGGTTGCTTGCACATCGGCTGCTGAATAACTGATATTAGCATTGGCTTGCTCAAAAGCCTGTAGCTCATTTTGCAACCAAGTTAAGTTAAAGTCCTCACGGCCTGTACTTTTTGGATGAGACTGAGCAAAAAACGGATGTGCCAAAAGTTGCTGTAATAATGGCTCAATGAGGGTTCCAGACTGCGCCCAAGCGCCACCTGCATCATAAGCATTGTCGGTATGCAAAGATATCCACGCATCCAATAATAAGTTGGCAGGACCCGTATCGTAGCCAACAACTTGGTCTTTTTCATTGGCTGGCAAGACGGTTATATTGGCAATACCACCTAAGTTTAATAGCACACGGGTACTATCAGGATTGGCAAATAATGCCTGATGAAATGCAGGTACTAAAGGCGCGCCTTGACCACCAACGGCCATATCACGACGTCGGAAATCATTGACCACGCTGATGCCTGTGCGCTCAGCGATGATATTGGCATCGACCAGTTGCAACGTGAATCCCATCTGCGGGCGATGGCGTACGGTTTGTCCATGACAGCCAATCGCTAGCACTGACTCAGGATCGGTATTTGATTGCTGCAATAAAGTATTGACCACTTCACTCGCGAACTCAGCATACGTGCGACTTGCCCAACCGAACCAGTCCAGCTCACTATATAGTTCGCTATTCGGTTCGGTTTTTGATTTTTCAGCTGCGGGTTTGAGGTTTTTTACACCATTCGGCTGACACAGTGCCAATAACACCTCACGCAGACGTGGCGGAAAGTCTTGGCTATAGGTCGCAAGCAGTCGCATTGGCGGTTGGGTGCCACCTTCGTTGCTTATCTCAGGATTAAACTGACAGAGGGCCGCATCCATACCATCCAAACTGGTGCCAGACATCATGCCGATATATAAGCCATCATCGAAGCTTTCAAACACCGTTTGCTCAAGTGCATCCGTTAGGGTGGCATAGTTCGAATTATCAGAGGTCAAATCATCAATATCGTCTGTACTGTTATCCAAACCATTATTCATAATCAAGTCTGCGAGGGCATTATGGTCAGTATCAGCAATCGATGCGGGGTTGGTCATGGCAATTTACCTTAAAAAACGCTAGTATATCCGTCAAATTCTAGCATTTTTTCTGACCTTTTGAGGTTCTAAACTTCCTAAGGTGTTGAGCCAGTAACCGTCATTCATAAAAATCCCAATTAAAGTGATATATAGAGAGCATCATGACCAATCAAACTTACACCCTAGAAGAACAACTGGCCCTTATTCAGCGCGGTACGCAAGAGATACTATCTGAAGATGACTTAGTGGCTAAGCTAAAGCTCAGTCGCCCATTACGTATCAAGGCAGGCTTTGATCCTACCGCACCTGACCTGCATTTAGGTCATACCGTGCTGATTAATAAGCTTAAGCATTTTCAAGATTTGGGTCATGAGATTTATTTTCTAATCGGCGATTATACCGCCAAGATTGGTGACCCTTCTGGCAAAAACAGCACGCGTCCACCGTTGACTGATGAGCAAATCAAAGCCAACGCAACGACTTATGCTGAGCAAGTATTCAAAATATTGGACAAAGAAAAAACCCGCGTGGTCTTCAACTCTGAGTGGTTCAACGACATGAGCGCCGCTGATATGATTCAGCTAGCCAGTCAGCAAACCGTCTCGCGTATGCTAGAGCGTGATGACTTCTCAAAACGCTATGCATCACAAACGCCCATCTCGATCCATGAGTTTCTTTATCCGTTAGTACAAGGCTACGACTCTATCGCCCTAAAAGCAGACGTTGAGCTTGGTGGTACCGATCAAACTTTTAACTTGCTAATGGGTCGCACGTTGCAAGGACGCTATGGTCAAGAGCCGCAAGTTTGTATCACTGTGCCAATCTTAGAAGGGCTAGATGGTGTCAATAAAATGTCCAAATCACTGGGTAACTATGTCGCTATCTATGATGCGCCGGGCACCATGTATCAAAAAATCCTGTCGATGCCGGACACACTGATCCATCGCTACTTTGAGTTTTTAAGCTTTAAGCCAATGGAAGAAGTGGAAAGCTTGATGGCAGACATGGAAGGTGGCCGTAACCCACAAGAAATCAAACGTATCTTAGCCGAAGAGTTAATCGAGCGCTTCCATGATGCTGATGCCGCTGCTAATGCGCACAAATCTGCTGGTAACGTCTTAGCAGATGGCGAGCTACCGGTTGACTTGCCAGAAATCATGTTGGATCTAGAAGGGCAAGATGCGTTATTTATCACCCAGATCTTGAACCAAGCTAAGCTCGCTAAAAACAACTCAGCTGCCAAAGACATGGTAAAACGTGGCGCGGTCAAAGTAGATGGCGAAGTCGTTGATGGTGGTTTTAGTCTAAACTCAGGTCAAACGGTCGTAATTCAAGCAGGCAAAAAGGCTTATGCGAAAGTGACGGTTGCTTAAGCGCTTGCTCACATCAATAATGGCTTGAGGAGAGATAAATGCTAGAACAGGTTACCTTATCGAGTAATGATATTACCCTTGAGCCATTAACGCTCGCTCATGCCACTGACTTGATTAAAGCTTGCCAAAATGGTGAATTGTGGAAAATAAACGTGACATCTGTACCTGAGCCAGACAAGGTCATTGACTATATCAATGTCGCAGATTCAATGCTTGATAGACAAGCTTTTGCCGTCATTGATGAGCATACTGGCAAAGCGATTGGGTCAACAAGCTTCCATGACATTTTGCCGACTACCAAAAGATTAGAGATTGGCTATACTTGGTATGCCAAATCTTACTGGCGCACGCACGTCAACACGACTTGTAAACTGATGCTGCTCACTTATATATTTGAAACGCTAGAATATCAGACCGTAGGATGGCGTACAGATATTGACAATCATCGCTCGCAACAAGCCATCGAGCGCTTAGGTGCTAAAAAAGACGGTGTGATTCGTGGCAATCGAGTACGCCGTGACGGCGTTATTTCAGATACAGTCATGTACAGCGTCGTTAGCTCTGAATGGGTAGATATAAAACCCAAGCTTGTAGCGAAAGTACAAAGCATTTATTAATCTTTTAACTATTAATATAAATGAGTGGTTTATGTCTCAACAAAGTCAAAACACGGTAGCCCAAGGCATTTACCGCCATTACAAAGGCAGTCTTTATCAAGTGATGCATACCGCACAGCATTCAGAGACCGAAGAGTCACTAGTAGTCTATCGCTGTCTTTACGGTGAGTATGGCGTGTGGGTACGCCCGCTTGCGATGTTCGCTGAGACGGTCACGGTTAATGGTAAAGAAATTCCGCGATTTGAATTGATTAAACCATTAAATGATTAATACTTAGCCAATAATTTAGATTGAATTTAGCGCAAACTTACAATTAAGCGCTCAGAAACTCTTTCAATACTTTATAAAAACTAACTGGTGCATCCATCGGTACAGCATGGCCCGATGTTGGCAAAATAATACTGTGCGCATTGGGCAGCAGAGTGGTCAAACGCTGTTGCCACTCTGCACTATATAATTGCGAGCGCGCGCCAATTAGTAAAGTAGTCGGAATATTGATAGTGGGCAAAACCTCGCGGTAATCGTAGGGCAGCGCAACATAAGCTGATAGGCAGCGCAGTTTATGTTGCCAAGTCGCGTGTTCCATTAATGAGATTTTGTGCGGTGCCCGATAACTGAGGGCTTTTACCAATAATTGAGAAGGTTTGCTACTGACAGAGAGCAGAGAAAAAGAGCGCTCCATGTCTAATAAATTTACTTTTAATCGATAGGGCAGGTGACGGAAGTCAACCATTTGCTCGGCTTGTAGATAAGGAGTAGTGTCGGTAATTAGCTGTGTAAATTGCGCAAACAATTCGGTTTGTCGTGTGCCAAATACACCGCCACCTTGCCAGTCTGGCTGATTATGAATAATCGGTGCTTGATCAATGTTCAGATAATGGCTCACGCGCTGAGTACCAAAGCGCTGAAAATATGCCCACATGACCAATGCTCCCATCGATATCGCGGCAACAGGGAAAGCCTCAAAGCCAGTTTCTTTGCTCACGTATTCAAACACATCTTGGGTATTTTGTGCATATTGCTCAATAAAATCAAACGTTGGCAACGTTAGATGACTGGCCAAACCAAACCCTCTAAAATGCGGCAAGTAAAAACAGTAATCCTGAATGAGCGGTAAAATAAATGGCAAAAATTGCCTCGCATCCATACCAAAAGCGTGCATTAATAGGACAGGTTTACCTTTGCCAATGACAGAGACGGGCAGCAGAGTTCCATCAGCTGTTTGGACAGTAATGGTTTTTAGCTGGTAAGGAGTAGGAAAGGGTATGAGGTCTTTTTTCATAGAATGATATCTCTTTGATTTTTAAGCTTTCTCGGTCAATTTAGCTAAGAAAGTATGGCGGTAGAGTACACCGCTACAAAATAGTTATACCGCGAATAAAAGACTGCTGTATTAAAGCTGTCGCCTGACCATAGCATAGAATTTGGCTAAGGGTAAAAGTCAACAGTGAGACTATACCAGTGCTATGTAGGGGCTGAAAATGATCGTTGAGGATATAAGCACATGAGCAAATCAACATTGCCGTTACTCGATAGTAGTCTATATCCACAAGTATGGCAGCAGCAGACATTTACCAGTCCGAAGGCGCTTTTGCTATCGATGTTGTCTGCTACTTTGAGTAGGGAGGTAACAATTGATGCCAGTGTTTTCACCAAGCAGTTATTGGCAGACGATGTTTATCAAGAATGGATTAATACCACGGTGTTTGGGCGTTATCTTCATCGTAACTTTACCGCATTTTATCAGCAGACAGAAGACAGTTTTAATACAGATATGCCTGCATTGTTCCGTCAAGAATTAGTACGGCATGCGCAGTATTTACCGCTCAATCAGGTATTGTTTTTTGCAGGAGATATGCCCAAAAGTGTACGACAGACTAAGACGTTAACCACTACGGTGAATCCGGCAACGGCAATAATAAATGCTCAGACAATGTCTGAGAATCTGGCACAAAAGCTGACCGTGAATACTTCAAAGTTAATTATTAATCAGATAACTATCACTGGTAAGCAAGTTTTAGGGTTTGCGATACGTCATAATAAACGCACTAGCGAACGTCTGCGTAACGAAGTGCTGATTTTGGACTTTCAGGATTTGCGTTTGGTCAATGAGCAAGCTATTGAAGACATAAAAAAAAGCAATATAGATGACTCTATATTGCTTCGATCTTATGAGATACGCTAACAGGTTCGGTATTGATAAGTGATATATTGATAATCAGCATTGATACTATAACTAGCCGAGCAGTTAATATCAATCTTGCTTGGTAATCGTCAGTCCATTATAGGTCTGGGCGACTGGCATTACTTCTAGGCGGTTGACGTTAATATGAGCAGGTGACTCAATTAGCCATAACAAAATATCGCCAATATCTTCACCTGTCATGGTTTTAAAGCCATCATACACCTTGGCAGCTTTGTCATTGTCACCATGATAGCGCACGTTTGAAAACTCAGTGCCAGCCACATTACCAGGTTCAAGATTGGTCACACGTACTTGGGTACCAATCAGATCCGCTCGCAAGTTTAAGCTGAACTGTTTTACGAACGCTTTAGTTGCGCCGTAAACATTACCACCGAAGTAAGGCCAGCTACCAGCAATCGAACCGACATTGATGACATAGCCACTGTCACGCTCAACCATCGCTGGCAAGACCGCATGAGTCAACGCCATCAAGCCTTTAATATTAGTATCAGTCATACGCATCCAGTCATCAAGACTGGCTTTGTGAGCAGGCTCTGTACCCAGTGCCAATCCTGCATTATTGACTAAGACATCGATTTGTTTCAAATCATCAGGCAAGTCAGCAATGATTTTCGGGATAGAAGCTGTATCACTCACATCCATAACTACGGGTAAAAAAGTCTCACCTAAAGTCTCTGCCAAAGCATTCAGTTTATCAAGGCGTCTGGCGCAACCAATCACGCGATGGCCGTTAGCAACCAAACGCTCTGCCAACGCTTTACCAAAACCCGCGCTCGCTCCTGTAATCAATACGTTCATGATCTATCCTTATTATTGATGTTGTCTGCTTTTATCATAACTTTGATGATGGCTTTATTTACCCTAATGCGAATTATCTATTCGATAACTGCTTACCAAAAATCTTATCACCAGCATCGCCTAGACCTGGGATAATGTAACCGTGCTCATCTAAATGGCTGTCTAGCGCAGCAGTGTAGATAGTCACGTCAGGATGCGCTTCATTTACCAAACGTACGCCTTCAGGTGCAGCCACTAATACCAATGCTTTAATATTAGTACAGCCATTTTTCTTTAGCATCTCGATGGTCGCAACCATTGAGCCGCCCGTGGCTAGCATTGGATCAATGATTAGCGCAGGACGCTTGTCCATGTGGCTCACAAATTTTTCAAAGAAAGGGACTGGCTGCAACGTTTCTTCATCACGTTGTAGACCGACCACAGAAATCTTAGCGGTAGGGATTAGATCGAGCACACCATCAAGCATGCCAATACCTGCGCGCAAAATCGGTACGATCGTCGCCGTCTTACCGATGATTTGCTCACCAGTGATCTCGCCACACCAGCCTTCCATTGGAAAAGTTTCAATTTCAAAATCACGGCTCGCTTCATAAGCCATCAAGCGCGCAAGCTCTTTGGTCAATGTACGAAATTTATAAGTACTACAGTCTTTTTCGCGCATAAGGCTGAGTTTATGACGGACTAGTGGATGATCGATTACCGTAATTTTTAAATCGCTGTTTAAGTCACTCATAAGTACTCTCTTGGTTTCTTGTCTGATGCTTGCGCAGTTACTGCGGTTGCTATTAGTATAAAAGATACAAACACTTACCGCACTTTAACCATATCTTTAGCTCATAAATAGTAAAGTTAAATCCTTCACAATCAAGCTAATTAACTACTTTACGACAGTGCTCATTTATCGCAATGACAATATTTGCGTTCACAGCTGCCATCAAAGCCTAAGCAATTCAGGCCAAGTAAAAAGATATCGCGCTATTTAAGTCAACTGATTGAACCGACTAAGTTTGGCTATATAGCGTGATTATAAGTGAGGTAGTGTTTAGACTTGCTATGATACCAAAAAAACCGCTTTTCTGATGAAGAATATCATGACTATAAAAACACCAAGCACTCAAAAAACCACTGATACTGAATCGAAATTGTCTAATGACAAAGCCACAGAGCTCGAAACCCATCCTTTTGAGCCTGTCTTACCACCCAATGCAACGGTCATGATGATGGGTACGTTTCCACCGACTGCTGATAAATGGGCGATGAGCTTTCATTATCCTAATTTTTATAATGATATGTGGCGGATATATGGTCGAGTATTTTTTGATGATGCTGACTACTTTAGAATAGGCGATGAGAAGCGCTTTGACCCTGAGCGCATTCGAGATTTTATGTTTGAACGTGGCATTGCGTCTTGTCCGACAGTAAAGCAGGCCATCCGTGAGACGGGTAATGCTTCGGATAAAAATCTAACGGTAGTCACACCTGTTGATTTAGATGTTATCTTGCCACAAGTGCCGAAGGTAAAGTCATTGTTTACGACAGGAGGCAAAGCGACCGAAGTACTGCTTGGGTTATTAGACGAGCCAATTGCCAAATCAAAGCATCCAAAAACCAATCAAAGTATGGATTATCCTTATCAATGGCAGAGTACAGACGACCAGAAAGCTGATGTGAATAATCTAACCTTATACAGATTGCCGTCAACCTCACGTGCTTATCCACTATCGTTGGATAAGAAAGTCGCTGCGTATAAAGCATTTTTCGAAAAAATGGGTAAGTTATAAAATGGAAATAGAGAAATGGTTGCACTAATTGAAGATAAAGCTCAAAGATAGTAGAAGGTATTTATCTAACAAAGATAAGCGTTTTTAATGTTAGAAAGTACAGTAAATAGCACATTTATAATCAGTTTCTACACCTATTAAAATTGATTAAATCATAACCCATTGAAAGAAATACAGATTTCTTTATCTTACTAAAATAAGTTCAAAAACATTAATAAAACGGGTTGACACAAAAGTTAAACCGTCTATAATACGCACCTCATCAAGACGAGCTGGAAGTAGCTAGTGTGTAGATTACACATTGATAACCCAGTTAACT
>NZ_CAJHBS010000017.1 GCF_904846705.1 Psychrobacter sp. Pi2-52 | reverse complement strand
GGTAATAAATTTAAATAAATCATCTAGCCTATAAAAACTATTAAATTATCAAAAATAATCAGAGTAAATACCGAAATAAAGGATATAAGTATGTTGAACTGGTCAAATCAACAATCAGAGACGAAGCCGGAAAGTAAGACAAATAGTAAGACGAAAACTGACAAACCTAGCATTGTAAATGTTGCAGTGGCTGTCATTCATTATAAAGATCAGTATTTGCTTGGGTTTCGAGATGCTACTCAGCATCAAGGAAATCGTTACGAGTTTGTCGGTGGAAAGATAGAAGCAAATGAGTCAGCAGCGCAGGCGTTGATAAGAGAGGTAGCTGAAGAGACAGGTATCCTGCTTGATAATAATACTATCGTTAAGCTTGGGCGTTTGCATCATGATTATGGCGACAAGCAGGTCAGCTTACAGGTTTATAAGATTGAGCTGACAGCAGAGCAGTACGAGCAGCATAGACACCGTGAGCAGGGTTTAGAAGGGCAGGCATTAACTTGGGTAAGCAAATCGCAGCTTTTGGCAGGAGATTATCATTTGCCTGCTGCTAATAAGACAATCCTTGAATGGTTGAAACTCCCATCGAAGATAGCGATTACTTATCCTCTGGCACATTTCAACACACACACTGATGCAGCGGCAGCATGGCTACAGCATCATCAAGAAAAGTTAGCATCAGAGTCAGGGGTATATATCCGATTGAAGGATGCAAATTCTAAGCATCTTGCTGAGCAACTGATGACGGTACGCCCAGATATTTTAGCGATTTTACCTAATGATAATAAGCAGCCTTTGAATGTTGAGGAATCACCAACCGCTAATGAGACAGAAACTGGCCAGCGGATAATTGCTAAGCATTTAACACACTCGACACTGATGCAGTGTTTCAATGAGGTAGGCAGTTCTACAGCTCTTACACAGTCGTTATCTAAAGACTATCCGCTTATCGTCAGCTGTCATGATATTGCAAGCATAACGGCAGCCAACAAACTTGCCAGCATGCGCATACAGAATGCATTACCACCAGTGATTGGTACTTTCGTATCGCCTGTGCTCGCTACCCAAACGCATCCTGATGACACACCGCTTGGCTGGGAAGTATGGTCAGAGTTAGCAGAATTAGCTGATATGCCTGTCATTGGGTTAGGCGGGCTGGAGCCTGCTATGCTCAATCAAGCATTGCAATATGGCGGTATCAGTGTGGCAGGTATCCGTCAGTTTATATAATCCGCATACTTCAAGAAAGCTATAGGGAATCCATCGTGCCATTTGCCTGAATGTGACCCGCATTAGACTTCTGTATTAAGCTTAGTAAGTTCAAATAACTGATTTTTAACTTAGTTATCCAGCAAGTAACTATGTGGTTATGATGTGTTCAAACAACACTCAAACCCCATAGTTACTTACAAACCGTTGCGTTTTCCTACATTGCACTACTGTTTTAATAGTCCAGTTGTCCTTAATATATATTGCATATCTACGATACGTTGATCTTATTTCTATAGACGAGTGACTGATCAAAAGTGATGTTCAAAATACAATAATAAAAAAGCTTTTGTAGAGTCAAGTTTTGCACGAATAATTTATACCAAAGCAAATGGCTTTTAGAAAACGAGACCAAATAGATGCCGTACATAAAGCGTTTTTAACAATCACTATTTAAGAATGGTACTCATATGAAAACCAATAAGTTACCTGAGTCAGCATGGACTGATTCACAGGCAGCTGGTTCTCAACTTCAGCAGCCTAAGCAATCGCTCAATGACAATGAATATGGCGATGATACGCAACAGACAAACCAAGCTAGTAATGATGCTAGCTATAATCACGACAGCTCGAATGGCGAATATTCGCACCATCTGGCAAAAGACACGTCTTCGCAAGACAGCTATTTTGGATACAAAAGCGCCGACAAAAGCCCTAGGGCAAAAGAGTCAGCTATGAGTAACAATGAAATAAG
The DNA here is from genome assembly GCF_904846705.1 of Psychrobacter sp. Pi2-52. GTDB lineage: Bacteria > Pseudomonadota > Gammaproteobacteria > Pseudomonadales > Moraxellaceae > Psychrobacter. The sequence continues at coordinate 75,189 of NZ_CAJHBS010000017.1, read as the reverse complement.
CAAAGATCTAAAAAATAGCAATGAGGACAATCATGACGTGGCTAGTGGCTATAAATCATCTGGTTATAAGTCAGCGCAAAATAAGCAACTACAAAATAAGCAACCACAAAAGCTAAATGAAGATGAGCCATTAATGTCAGGACTGTTAGAGGATCAAATAGATAATCTAAACAGTAGTTCTGAACACGCCATCGACGCTGAGAAAATCAGTGATTCATCAACAAATAATTCATCTTACAAAGAAATACCGGAGCGCATATTTATGAATGGACTGATCAAACATACAGGCATTGCCTTAGCGATTATTATACCGTTAGCAGCGTTCTCAGCCTATGCGGCCACGCCGCCAGTGAACACGGCAACTAATGGCATGTCTGATGATGCGATGAGTGAGAAGGTCACGACCGATATGCTACTGGTTAAGCCGAGTGATATCATTCATAAATCTGCAAGCACGCCAACCACCGTAGATAGCGTAGATCTAAATACCTATGCAGGTACTTGGTATGAGATTGGCCGTTTGCCGATGTATTTCCAACGTAAATGTGCAGGCGATGTGACCGCCAACTATGCTCAAAAAGATGACGGCTCAGGAATCACGGTTACTAATAAGTGTGTGAGCAAGGACGGTTCAGGTATCGTGGCAGAAGGTTTGGCTAAGCCAGTCGATGAAAGCGGCAGCAAACTAAAGGTGACGTTCTTACCGAAGTGGATTCGCTGGATTCCGGTCGGCCGTGCTGATTATTGGGTGCTAGCACGTGATGCAAATTATAAAACTGCGCTAATAGGGACACCTGATAAGAAATACTTATGGCTACTAGCACGCTCGCCAAATATCAGTCAGGAAACGTATACCAAATATCGTCAAATTGCTCAGCAGCAAGGTTATGACTTAAAAGAGTTTACATTGACGTCGCAGAGCAATCAAACGGTGAGTCTAGCACCATAAGTGTTATAACTAAATTTACTGCTTTGGTTAATTAAGCCCTATAGCAATTATTATTTCATTACGTCTCGATAAGGCAGCATATAAAGCTGCCTTTATTTTTATTACTAGCTGTATATGAGAACTATATATAAGAGCTGTATATAAGAGCTATATACGAGAGTAAAACCTATTATGCACGCTAGCTAATCGGTTACCACTGGCAAAATGAGGCGTTTTAGGCTAAAATCTAGGCGATTCAAATACTCTAGCGTCAATAACCCATATTGATAGTGGTTGATTATCATATTAGAGTCGCTATTTAGAGCATACACGACCTATCTATTTTACACTTCTTCATATTTTATTGATCATACATTACTGACCATAAGGATGTTTCTCGTGAGCAACGCTGATACCTTACGCCAATTACATCAAGACCACTTGAACAACTACCACAATCAAGAGCAACAAGCGATTGAGCTTATGGGGCTACTAAACAAGCTCTATAACAAGCAAGACGTACAAGTGACTTTGTTTGGCGAAACGCTAGACTCTACCTCAGTTGGTCAAATACTTGCTTTACATCAAAAAGTAGCACTACGCGATCATGGCGCCAAGGCTATCGATATCGCTGATACTCTAGCGATGGTAAAAGTTATCTCAGAAAACACTGATATCCAAGCCACTCGTATCGATGTTGGTCAATTGATTGCTAATGAAACTGACTTACAAACCGCTCTACAGTCTATCAACAACGCTGGTGCTGTAAATGGCGCGACGGATGTTGTGCTTTACGGTTTTGGCCGTATCGGTCGTATCTTGACTCGTCTGCTATTGTCACAAGCATCAAGCGCGAAAGGTCTACAACTAAAAGCGATCGTTGTACGTCCAGCCGCTGCTGGTGACTTGGCCAAACGTATCTCATTGCTTGAGCGTGATTCGATCCATGGTAGATTCTTGGGTGGCATCAGTATCGATGATGACAACAACGGCATGATCGTTAACGGTCGTTTTGTACAAGTTATCTATGCGAAAGACCCAAGCGAAATCGACTATACTGCTTATGGTATCGACAATGCTCTTGTTATCGATAACACAGGTATCTGGAAAGACGAAGCAGGCCTTGGTAAGCACTTACAGTCTACTGGTGTGAAAAAAGTGTTGCTAACAGCACCTGCTGGCGGCGATATCAAAAACGTCGTTTATGGCGTGAACAATGATACCGTTGGTGATGATACGATCGTTAGTGCTGCTAGCTGTACGACTAATGCGATTACGCCAACGCTGAATGTATTGAATGATGAGTACGGTATTGTAAATGGTCATGTAGAGACTATTCACTCATTTACCAATGATCAGAACTTGGTTGATAACTATCATAAAGCAGACCGCCGTGGTCGTAGTGCGGTGATGAACATGGTTATCACCAGTACTGGTGCTGCAAAAGCTGTTGGTAAAGCATTGCCAGAACTAAATGGTAAGCTAACGGGTAACGCTATTCGCGTACCGACGCCAAATGTTAGCTTAGCCATCTTGAACGTGAATCTGAAAACTGCTCCAGCAAGCGCTGATGCGTTAAATGAGTTCTTGCGCAAAATGGCTAACAGCAGCACTTGGCAGTCGCAGATTGCTTACACAGATTCTACAGAAGCGGTATCAACGGATTTCGTTGGTACGACTCATGTTGGTATTATCGATGCTCAAGCCACTATTTTGACTGACAACCAAGCTATCGTATATGTTTGGTATGACAACGAAGTAGGTTATAGTACTCAGGTATTGCGTTTGGCGACGCAGATGGCCGGAATCAGCTACGCTCAGATTCCAGCATAGATTACTAAGTACAGTAGAGCAATAACGTCATACCAAGTATAGTAGCGCTATCGTGTCATAAGAATGGCGCTGTAGCAGATACTACTTTGAATAGCTTGGTAGGACTTTAACTGTCATACTTAAACACCCGATAGTCCGATTGATTATCGGGTGTTATTGTCATAATGGGCACTAAGTAAAAGTAGTCTTTATACAGTGTATATTTTGACGCAACAACATAGCAAAACCCCAAAATACAACCGTTGGTTGTAACCAGTTTATAGACTGGATTGTGAATTAAGGAACGTAAGATGCGATTTATTGATGAAGCCGTCGTAACGGTAAAAGCAGGTGACGGTGGTAACGGAATCGCCAGTTTTCGCCGAGAAAAGTATGTTCCACGTGGTGGACCTGATGGTGGTGATGGCGGCAAGGGCGGAGATGTATATGTCATTGCAGAAGACAATACCAACACCCTAGTCGACTATCGTTATACGCGTCGTCATGACGCCATGCGTGCTGAGAACGGCCATAGTAGAAACTGTTCAGGTAAAGGGTCTGATGATCTTTATTTACCAGTACCAGTTGGTACGACGGTAGTTGATACCGAGACAGACGAAGTATTGGGCGATTTGATTGAGATCGGCCAGACACTACTGATTGCTAAAGGTGGTGACGGTGGTCTGGGTAATACCCATTTCAAAAGCTCGACCAACCAAGCGCCGCGTAAAGCGACGTCAGGTTTTGAAGGCGAGCTAAAAGTTCTTAAGTTTGAGCTAAAAGTAGTCGCTGATGTTGGTTTGATTGGTTTGCCGAATGCTGGTAAATCGACCTTTATTCGTCAAGTCTCTGCTGCTAGACCAAAAGTGGCTGATTATCCGTTTACCACCCTAGTACCAAACTTGGGTGTGGTCGATATTGGTCGTCATCGTTCATTTGTAATGGCAGATATTCCTGGTCTTATTGAAGGTGCATCAGAAGGTGCCGGACTTGGTATTCGCTTCTTAAAACATGTTGCGCGTACGCGTCGTCTGCTACACTTAGTTGATGTCAAGCCTGTTGATGGCAGCGACCCAGTCGAGAATGCCCGTGTTATTTTAAACGAGCTTGAGCGTTTTTCTCCTGAATTGGCCAACTTGCCGCAGATTTTGGTATTAAACAAAATCGATCAGGTCAATGATGAAGATTTGAATTCGCTTTGTACTCATATCGTCGCAGAGCTTGGTTGGACTGGTATGGTCTTCCGTACGGCAACGCTAACTGGTGAAGGCGTTGATGCGGTCAAGTATCATCTAATGAATGATATCGAGCTTGAGCGTGAGCGTGAAATAGAAGATCCTATCTTCGCTGAAGCACAAAAAGAACGTTTTGAGCGTTTAGAAGCTGAAGTACGTCTTAACACTGAAGCACAGCGTGAAGCGTATCGTGCCGCTCGTAAAGCGGCGCGTGAAGGCTTGGATACGTCTGATTTTGACGACGATGATGACGATGGCGTTGAGGTAATGTACGTTCCTTAAGCTAGTATGCTTGAGCAGTTATACTTGAATTGTGAATTTAATCCCTACAATCAATTTATATGAAAAAAAAGGAGTTTATATGGCAGATGACATAGCAAACACGATGGAAGAAGCAAGATTTGTTAAGCAAACTCGCAACTTTGATATTCAGCGCGTTATTGTCAAAATTGGTTCATCACTATTAACCAATAACGGTCGAGGGCTGGATCGTACTGCCATATATGAGTGGGCAAAGCAAATTGCTAAGCTGCACAAAAAAGGCGTTGAGGTACTGCTAGTATCATCAGGTGCCGTTGCTGAAGGTGTGGTACGTATGAACCTTGAGGAACGCCCCAAAAAGCTAGCAGCACTACAAGCCTGTGCTTCTATTGGTCAAATGGGGTTGATTGAAACATGGTGGTCAGCTTTGATTCAGCATGGCATTCAAAGCTCGCAGCTACTCCTAACTCATGATGATTTGTCTAATCGTAGCCGTTACCTCAACACGACGGGTGCGCTGACACAGTTATTAGAATGGCGCGTACTACCTGTTATCAATGAAAACGATACCATTACGATTGATGAGATTAAATTTGGCGATAACGATACCTTGGGTGCGATGGCAGCCGCAATGGTTAATGCTGATTTGTACATTATCTTAACCGATCAAGAAGGTGTCTTCACTGATAACCCACGTGATAATCCTGATGCCAAGATGATTCGCCAAGAACGTGCAATGGCGGATTATTTATTTGATATTGCAGGAGACGGCGGTAAGCTTGGACGCGGTGGTATGTTGACCAAAATCCGTGCTGGACGCCTTGCGGCAATGGGTGGCTGTCCTACCGTTATCGTCAGCGGTGCTATCGATGACGTTATTACCCGTGTGGTATCAGGTGAAGCCGTAGGTACCTTGCTGACGACTAATGACGAAGATAAAATCATCGCGCGTAAACAGTGGCTAGCTGCGCATCTACGTATGTCAGGTAGCTTGGTCGTCGATGCAGGTGCTGCAAGAGCATTGACTGAGCACAATAGAAGTTTATTGCCAGTGGGTGTTGTAGAAGTGCAGGGCGGATTTGATGAAGGTGATGTGGTGGAAATCATTCATCAAGATACTGGCGAACGCATAGCCGTTGGGCAGGTAAACTTCTCATCGAATGATGCGCGCCGCGTCGCTCGTGAGCGTACTGAACAGTTCGATAAGATCTTTGGCAGTAGCGAAGAACGTGTCGTCATGGTACACCGTGACAATCTTGCATTAACTGTATAGCGCTTTTATATAACCTTTTTTATTCAACTTATTTTATCCAGCACAATATCCATTGATAAATATGGATATTGTGCGGTTTTGGAGATTTGTACATGAGTGCTTCAGACGGTAGTAACTCGGCTCAGCAACAGTTTGCACCTTTAAAAAATGATAGATTGCTACGTGCATTACGTTTTGAGCCCATCGATACCACACCGGTATGGATGATGCGCCAAGCTGGTCGTTATTTGCCAGAATATAAAGCCACTCGTGCTGAAGCGGGTGACTTTATGAGTCTGTGCAAAGATACAGCCCGCGCTACTGAAGTGACTCTACAGCCATTGCGCCGCTATGACTTAGATGCCGCTATTTTGTTTAGTGATATTTTAACTATCCCTGATGCGATGGGATTGGGCTTGTATTTCGAAACAGGTGAAGGTCCTAAATTTAAGCATCCTATTCGTACGCAAGCAGATCTTGATAGATTGCCAGTGCTTGAGCCAAACGACTCTCTAGATTATGTAATGCGTGCTGTAACCAGTATTCGTAAAGCATTGAATGGACAAGTTCCACTATTTGGTTTTTCTGGTAGTCCGTGGACGTTGGCTACTTATATGATAGAAGGCGGTAGCTCGAAGGATTATCGTTATACCAAAGGCTTCTTGTATAGTAACCCTGATTTTTTACATCAGTTATTAGATAAGCTGGCGACGTCAGTTATTGACTATTTAGATGCCCAAATCGTTGCTGGCGCTCAAATTGTACAGATATTCGATAGTTGGGGCGGGGCGTTAGGCCACCGTCAATTTATCGAATTCTCACACATTTATAATAAACGTATTGTCGCTGAACTAAAAGAACGTCATCCACAAGTACCTGTAGTGCTATTCACTAAAGGTGGTGGGTTATGGCTTGATATTCAGGCTGACAGCGAAGCAGATGTGCTAGGTTTAGATTGGACGATGCCGATTGATCGTGCGCGTCAAGTATTGACTGAAAGTCAGCGTCAATTGACCAAAAAGCATAATAAATTGCAAAGCAGCAAAGCTATCCAAGGTAATTTAGATCCAGCGACGTTATATGGCTCGCCTGCAACTATCCGTTCTGAAGTGAACGCCATGCTTGACCGTGCTTACGCTGACGGTGAAAAGACTGGTTACATAGCAAACTTAGGTCATGGTATCACCCAGTGGGTTAACCCTGACAATGCCAAAGTGTTTGTGGATGCAGTACACGACTATAAAATTTAAGAGTCAGAATATTTAGAGAGTGACTCTGTCTTTGTTCTATATTTGTAGAATTACAGGCAAACATAGAATCTATCAGTGCATATTCAGTATTTACCAAGAAAAGGGTGTTTTATGATTTCAGCAGCGATCGTCGGTGGTACAGGCTATACGGGTATTGAGCTCATTCGCTTATTATCTGCCCATCCTGAGGTTTCTATTGATTTATTAACTTCTCGTAGCGAAGCTGGCACTCGTGCTGATGAAATCTTCCCAAGCTTACGAGGTGTGTCTGACATCGTTTTTAGCGACTTGGGTGATAATACGCTTGCTGCATTGCAAAAATGTGATGTTGTGTTTTTTGCGACTCCGCATGGTGTGGCAATGAAGCAAGCCGAAGCGCTTACACAAGCTGGGGTTAAGGTTATCGATTTGGCTGCTGATTTTCGTTTGCAGTCACTGACTGACTTTGAGCACTGGTACAAACAGTCACATGCTTGTCCTGAATTGTTGAAAACAGCAGTCTACGGCCTACCAGAAATCAATCGGGACAAGCTTGCGAATGCGTTACTAGTAGGCAACCCAGGCTGTTATCCAACTACTGCGATTTTGGGTCTAAAACCAATTATCGCAGCCCAGAATAAGCAAGCAGAGCGTTTGATTGAGTCTCGTATTGTAATTGATGCAAAATCTGGCGTTTCTGGTGCAGGCCGTCAAGCATCGCTTGCACTCAATTATGCTGAGACAACAGATAGTTTTAAAGCTTATAGCGTCGAAGGCCATCGTCATTTACCTGAGATTGAGCAGGGTGTGGCACAGTTGTTAGACAGTCAGTTTACACACCGTATTCGCTTTTTGCCGCATTTAGTACCGATGATTCGGGGCATGCTAAGCTCTATTCATATGGAGCTGACCGATGCTGGTGCTGCTATCGATTGGCAGCAAGCGTTTGAAAATAGCTATGCGTCAGAGTTGTTTGTTGATGTCATGCCGAAGGGGCTTTATCCCGATACGCGCAGTGTTCGCGCTAGTAACCGTCTACGCATTGCGGTACATCAGGACAATGAGCGCGCTGAGCTAACAGTTATCGTCGTTCAAGATAACTTAGTCAAAGGTGCTGCTGGGCAGGCTGTGCAAAACATGAATGTGATGTTCGGTTTTGATGAGTCAATGGGTCTGAACTTTGCACCGATTGTTCCTTAATATCAACGACTTCATATTCCAATCATTCACATTTACGGTGCTAGGTATTGATTATAAATTCGGCTATAATGACTTGCCCTTACCCTTAAGAGATACTGTCTAAATGCGTGTTCAGCTCGTACTACGCTTTTGCTCACAGCCAGCACGTCAATCGTGCAAAGACTCGGTTATACCTAGCTTGGAGCGCAAACAGCATTCCTTTAGAAATAATAATGTCCCTATAAGTGGTATTGCTAGCTCACAACGCGGCGCTTCTACATTGGTGTTGGCACTGTTCGTTGTAGCCGTATTAGTGACAGCGGTGGTTGGGCTGGTATTCGGTCATAAGCTTGGTTACCAACGTGGCCTTCATTCGATGGAAACAGAAGCCAAGCAAGCAATCATCGATAGCACTGAAGCGACACAAGCGCTAGAAGATTTGCGCCTTAGCAATAAGATAGCTACTAACCAAGCGGCAACTGCCAAACAAGAACTGGCCATCAGTTTGGCTAATTTAAAAGAACTGCGTGAAAGCCAGCAAGAATTGACGGTAGAAAATAAACAAGTGTCACAGCTCAATGAGCTATATTCAGATGTCATCCGTGAGAAAGGTGGTATGCCTTTACAGGTATTAGGTGCCAAAATTTCTCCACTACCTGAAAATGCTTTTGAGTATGGTTTTGATATTGGGATGCTCAGTAGCGATGGTCAAGCCAAACGCTTAAGGCCTGTATTGACGCTACTTAACAATGATGATCTTGTAGAAGTACCTCTTGACCCTGCATACCATATGATCGAAGGTATCGTTCGGATACGTGGTCGCTTTGTAATGCCATCAGGCTTTAGACCATTGCAAGCCAAACTGACTTTGCAAGCTGGTGGTCAGAAAGTAGAGCAATTGTATGACTGGAAGCTCGGTGATAGTGTGGAAAACATGCTACCATCGCTCCTAGATTTACCAGAAGTTGATGAAAGTCCTATCGTACCTTAATTACCTCATGTCTTAATGAAATACTCAGTGACGATGCTGTGGTTGAAATCAAAGCACAATGACCTTAATTAGTGGTTGTGCTTTATACCATGCCTTATCGCCTGCCTTAACATTCTCTATCTTAAACTTACCTTATAATTATATTTTGATTATGATGAAAAAAATGATATCACAAGCCACGCCAACGGTTGCTGATTGGCACTTTCCCAATATGCCTGCTCATCGTGCACAAGACGGTGATACCGATGGCGAAACGTCACCGCAAGCAGATGTATTGGTCGCAGAGCCTGAAGTAGCCAAACCGCCCATGTATGCGGTCGTTATGTACAATGACAACTACACGCCGATGGAGTTTGTTGTATATATATTGCAGTCAGAATTTCGTCATAGTATGGATTCTGCAGTTGAGATTATGCTGACCATTCATAATAGCAGCAAAGGCATTGCTGGCATTTATCCCAAAGATATCGCCGAGACTAAGGCCAAAAAAGTAAATAGTCTGGCACATCGTGAAGGCTATCCATTATTGACCCAAATCGAACCGCATCAAGGCGAGTAGAGCAATTTATTAATTTCTTATACTGATATATGGCTCTATTAAAGCTTTACCTATTGTTCTCTACTTCTAAGCAGTCCATATCAAAGCTCACCTTTATAGTGAGCTTTTTCGACTTTTCAGTCATTCCCTTTATATACAAGTATAATCTTTTAAAATAGTTTTATTATTCATATAGTATTGATTTCTATAGCGAATAACCCTATCTATTAAACAGCCTGTTTAATAGTTTTAGACTAGGTATCTCCGTTGAACTTGCTAAAACCATGTCATTTCTAGCTTCTAAAATATCAATCTCTCTTTCTATCTAATCAATTTTTCAACATTTAATATTCGTTATTAAGGTTGTCGCTACTAGCTTGTAGCACGCTTTGATACATTTTAGTCTGTGTTAATAGATTGACTCCATCGAAGTATCGTGTTGATATAAAGAAAAGCGGCCATGGATAGTTATGATTACGGTTGGCTGATAGCGAGATTATAGTATTTAATCAATAGTCTACCGCGCACCTCATTTATTCATGACTTCTAATAATACGAATATAGCCCTTGAACAATTCATCTACCGCCCTGATTTACTTACTAACTCATTCATAAAACTATCAATTATAAAGATAGATATAACCGTAGGAAGTTGTTATGTTAAGTCGTCATCTTGAAGTTTCTCTACGTTTAGCAATGACGCTTGCGCGCCAAAAATCGCATGAGTATCTCACTGTTGAACACCTGCTTTTGGCCTTATTAGAAAATACTCATGCTGCCAATACGTTGACTGCTTGTAATGCTAATGTCTCGGCGTTGCGTACTGAGCTTGAGATTTATATTAATAAACACACGCCAACTATTGATGCTGATACAGAACAGTCACCGCATCCGACTCAAAGCTTTGATCGTATCTTGCAACGTGCTATTTTTCACGTGCAGTCGATCGGTGGTGGTCGGTTGGTAGAAGGGTCTGATATTTTGGTCTCTATGTTTTCAGAGCATGATACTTATGCTGTTTACCTGCTTAAAAAACAAGGCATCAGTCGCCTTGAGTTAACCCAGTATTTATCACATGGTCAAGATAAAGAAGAGCCATCTGAATCACGTGGTTCTGCAGGCACTGAGCGTCGTAGTACTTCTGAAAAGACCAGTAAAGATCCCTTAGTTGAATTTGCAACCAATCTAAATCAGCGAGCTGCTGAAGGTAAAACAGATCCTTTGATTGGTCGTGCTTCTGAAATTGAACGTGCTGCCCAAGTACTGTGTCGTCGTCGTAAAAATAACCCATTGCTAGTAGGTGAGCCTGGTGTCGGTAAAACCTCTATCGCTGAAGGTTTAGCATGGTTAATTATTAATGACAAAGCACCGAAGCCCCTTAACGGTTGCGTGATTTATAGCCTTGATATTGGCTCACTGATTGCAGGAACTAAGTATCGCGGTGACTTTGAAAAACGCATGAAGTCATTGCTTGATGCGCTAAAGAAAAAACCAAATGCTATTCTTTTTATCGATGAAATTCATATGATTATTGGTGCTGGTTCATCTATGAGCAGCAATATGGATGTATCGAATCTTATCAAGCCAGCGCTTGCTAACGGTGAGCTGCGTTGTATTGGTTCAACGACCTTTACTGAGTATCGCCAAGTATTTGAAAAAGATCATGCATTGTCGCGTCGTTTCCAAAAAATCGATGTTAAAGAACCTAGTGTGGATGACACCATCGATATCCTGCGTGGCCTAAAACCTCGTTATGAAGAATTCCATAATGTTGAGTATACGGATGAAGCGTTGGTCACAGCGGTACAGTTATCAGCCAAGCATATTCATGAGCGTTTTTTACCTGATAAAGCCATTGACGTGATTGATGAAGCAGGTGCGTACAAGCGCTTAGGCGTGGTGCCTGATGTCGATCATATCGAAGCGGAAGAAAGTTTCATTGCTGATTTAGAGCAAGATTTTGATGCGCAGATTGATGCTGATATCGAAGGTATCGATGGTGATACAGACAATGAAATGCAGGATGAAGCAGCGACTGCGAAAGCAAGCGATAGTGCTAAACCAGCAGATGGTGTGAAATTATCAAAAGGTCAAAAGCCACCGATGAAAATCGATGTGGCTGATATCGAGGCTATTATTGCTAAACTGGCACGTATTCCACCTAAATCTGTATCGAGTGATGACAAGAGTATCCTTGAGCATTTAGATCGAGATCTGAAGCACTTGGTATTTGGTCAAGATGAGGCGATTGCCACGTTAGCCGATGCTATCAAGCTATCACGTGCAGGATTAAAAGCACCTGATAAGCCAATTGGTTCGTTTATGTTTGCAGGTCCAACTGGTGTGGGTAAAACAGAAGTGTCGCGTCAGCTAGCCAACTTGCTAGGTGTGGAATTAGTACGCTTTGATATGTCAGAGTATATGGAAGCACATACGGCATCACGCTTGATCGGTGCGCCTCCAGGTTATGTTGGCTATGATCAAGGTGGTTTGCTCACCGAAAAAATCAATCAGCATCCACATTGTGTGTTGTTGCTTGATGAGATTGAAAAGGCGCATCCAGATGTCTTTAACTTGTTACTACAAGTCATGGATCATGGTACGTTGACCGATAACAATGGTCGTGTGGCAATCTTTAAACAGGTCATCGTTATTATGACAACGAACGTTGGTGCTGATAGTATCAGTCGCTCGTCAATGGGCTTCACTCAACAAGACCATAGCCGTGATAATACAGAATCACTGAAACGTGTCTTCACGCCAGAGTTCCGTAATCGTTTAGACGCCATTATTCAGTTCAACCCTCTAGATACGTCAGTTGTTGTATCAGTTGTCGATAAGTTCTTGGTGGAATTGCAAGTACAACTTGATGATAAGCAAGTGACATTAGAGATTGATGATGATGTACGTGACTACTTGGCGGATAAAGGCTATGACCGTCTAATGGGTGCACGTCCGATGCAGCGTCTGATTCAAGATGAAATCAAAAAACCGTTGGCAAGTATGATTTTATTTGGTGATTTGGTCAATGGCGGTGTCGTGCATCTGACCTTAGAGCCTAAAGTCGATGATTCTCAAGAGAATGATACGATGAAGCCTGATAAGGTGTCAGACAAAGGCTCAGCTGATAGTCGTATTATTCTGACAGTCGTTGAAACTCATGAACCACAACCCGATTCTGAATCTCTTGCTAGCTAAGTTGTTTAATATTGATGTCACAAAAACGGCTACCGTATTACTGCGGTAGCCGTTTTTTTATTGCTATAATTCATCAACAAAGCGTACACCGTTTTTTGTTAGTATGATTATTTACAGTAAGCTAGTTTTAACAAAGCTATGGAACCTATAACAAGATAACAAGTATAAAAAGGACACACTATGGAACTGTTTGATGAACCGGCAACCAAGACAGCAGAACAAAAACAAGCGATTTTAGACAATGTCCGTTTACCAGAAGATTGGAAAAAGGCATTAGCAGATGAATTAACGTCTGAGAATATGGACAATCTACGCGCATTTTTAAAAGAAGCCTATCAGTCCGATGATAGTATCTATCCGCCTGCGCCATTGATGTTCAATGCGCTTAACCTCACGCCGTTATCGCAAGTCAAAGTGGTAATCTTGGGCCAAGATCCTTACCATCGCCCAGGACAGGCCATGGGATTGTCATTTTCTGTTCCTAAAGCCATTCCAAAGCCACCATCACTAAATAACTTGCTTAAAGAGATGGCAGATGACATTGGTATTCGCCCTTCAGCACATGGTGATCTGACGTACTGGGCGCAGCAAGGCGTTCTACTGCTTAATAGCTCACTAACTGTGCGAGAAGGCGAGCCAAACAGTCATCAGAATAAAGGCTGGGAGCAGTTTACTGACGCTGTCATCGATGCAGTTAATGAACAGACAAAGCATACCGTATTTATTTTGTGGGGTAGTAAAGCCCAGAAGAAAGGCAAGTATATCGATACGGATAAGCATTTGATTCTGACAGCGGTACATCCGTCACCACTTGCGGCAAACCGTGGTGGCTTCTTTGGCACTAAACCTTTTTCTAAAACAAATGATTACTTGGTGCAGTATGGCCAAACTCCAATTGACTGGCAATTACCACAATAAATGCAAAATATACAGAATATAAGCTTAATGCCGTATCAACCCTTAAATATTCAGTCCAGCACCTTTTGGTCAGTCGAAGACGTTAAATGGATGCGAGAGGCAATTGAACTTGCTAAGCAAGGTGCTGAGCGAGGAGAGGTGCCGGTAGGTGCGGTATTGGTACATGACCAGCAAGTTATCGGCCAAGGATTTAATCAGCCTATTAGTAGCCATGATGCTACTGCTCACGCAGAGATAGTTGCATTGAGAGATGCCTGTACGCGTTTAGAAAACTATCGACTGCCGCTACAGACTACTCTATATGTCACTCTAGAGCCTTGTACGATGTGTATCGGTGCTCTAATCCATGCGCGTGTAAACAAGTTAGTGTATGCAGCGAGTGAACCGCGTGCTGGTATGGTTGGTAGTCAAATGGACTTATCGTTACAACCTTTCTACAACCATAGTATTCAAGCCTATGGTGGATTATGCAGCGAGCATAGTAGTCAAATACTCAAGACGTTTTTTCGTGAGCGTAGGCAAGCGGCAAAAAAGAATAAGGCCACTATGTAAACTCAAAATACTAATAAACAAGATATCAGTCTTGGTGCTAGTGGTCACGATGATTTTTTGCTATAATATTGCCCTATTTGGTAGCACTCATGTTAATGGGCTATTAAAGACTTAACATACGAATAAATATTGTTTTATTAATGACATATGATAAGCGATATAAGTAACGCATATTATTGAGTAAGTATTATGACTAGTTCTACACCTGATAATGTTTTACTCAATACAGAGGATAGCCACACCTCATCAGTGCGCTACCCTGTTATTTGTATCGATGGTCCTAGTGGCGCAGGTAAAGGGACGGTTACATGGCGTTTAGCACAAGCATTGGATTATCAAATGCTTGATTCAGGGGCTTTATATCGTATCGTAGGTCTCAAAGCATTTGAAGCTGGATTGATTGCTGCAGATGGCAGTCAAGATATTGATGAAATGGCTGTATTGGAACTAACCCAACGCTTAAATATCGAATTTGTACCAAACAATGAATCTGGTCGAGTCGACATTATCGTCAATGGTGATGCAGTCGGTGAGCAAGTGCGAAACGAAACCGTTGGTGGTTATGCCTCGAAGATAGCGGTATTTCCAAAAGTTCGCCAAGCATTACTCAAATTGCAACAAGATATGGCCACTCGTTCAGGTTTGGTTGCTGATGGTCGCGATATGGGTACGGTTGTTTTCCCAGATGCTGATGTTAAGGTGTTTTTGACGGCCAGTGCTGAAGCGCGTGCAGAGCGCCGTGTGACTCAGTTATTGAACGCTGGTCAAACAGCAGATTTTGAAGCGATTTTAGCGACGATAAAAGAGCGTGATGACCGTGATGAAAATCGTAGTACAGCGCCATCGAAGCCTGCGGCAGATGCTTTATTACTTGATAGTTCAGCGCTTAATGCTGATGCAGTATATGAGCAGGTCAAAAAGCATTGCCAAGATAAAGGTGTGTTTTTCACTAGTTAGTCATTTAATAGCTAGTAAAAACAACATATTAAGTACTAAAAAGTTTCCTATTAATCATTGTTTTAGTATAAAATAATGCGGTTAAGTTAAATTTTATTGAAACGTTAAGAAAAACTTAGTTTATTAAAGATGTTGCATTCGATATAAGACAGTTGTTGTTAGTCAGTTTTAATTACGATGAGCTCGCTATCAACAAACGTTTTTTTATATGATTGCATGGGATATAAAACCAGTATTTCGTTCTATACAATCATAAATTTGATCCGTACTGTGCTGGACAGGATACGGCTATACAAAGGTAGACATAATGGAATCATTTGCTGAACTATTTGAAGCGAGCATTGAAGAGCAGGGCCTAGATATCGAGCGTGGCTCGGTTATTACAGGTGCTGTTGTGGCCATCGATAGCGATTGGATCACAGTAGATACTGGTCTTAAATCTGAAGGTATCGTCGCTCGTGAAGAGTTTTTAAGCGAAGAAGGCGAACTTGAAGTTGAAGTTGGCGATAGCGTTGATGTCGTAGTTGAAGCGGTTGATAACGGCATGGGTCAAACCTTGCTGTCACGTGAGAAAGCTAAACGTGTTGAAACTTGGAACTTCCTTGAGAAAATCGCTGATAACGATGAAATCGTTAAAGGTATTATCTCAAGCAAAGTTAAAGGCGGTTTCACTGTAGATATCGGTTCAGTACGCGCGTTCTTACCAGGTTCATTGGTAGATGTACGTCCTATCCGTGATACAACGCATCTTGAAGGCAAAGAGCTAGAATTCAAAGTCATCAAACTTGATCAGAAGCGCAACAACGTTGTTGTTAGCCGTCGTGCAGTTATGGAAGCTGAAAACTCAGCTGAGCGCGAAGAGCTATTGAACAAGCTTGAAGAAGGCATCGAGATCGAAGGTATCGTTAAGAACCTTACTGATTACGGCGCGTTCGTTGATCTAGGTGGTATCGATGGTCTATTGCACATCACTGACATGGCATGGCGCCGTATCAAGCACCCATCTGAAGTTGTTGAAGTTGGCCAAGACCTAAAAGTTAAAGTATTGAAGTTTGACCGTGAACGCAATCGCGTTAGCCTAGGTCTAAAACAACTTGGTACTGATCCTTGGGATAACGTTGGCGGCACTTACCCAGTAGGTAGTGTTGTAAAAGCTCGCGTAACCAACTTGACTGACTATGGTTGTTTCGCTGAGATTTCTGAAGGTATCGAAGGTCTAGTACACGTATCAGAAATGGATCATACCAACAAAAACATCCACCCATCTAAAGTTGTTCAAGTGGGCGATGAAGTTGAAGTAATGATTCTTGATATCGATGAAGAACGTCGTCGTATCAGCCTAGGTATCAAACAAACTCTAGCTAATCCATGGGATGAGTTTGATAAGAAACATGAGCGCGGTGATAAAATCACTGGTACGATCAAATCAATCACTGACTTCGGTATCTTTATCGGTCTAGACGGTGGTATTGATGGTCTTGTTCATCTCTCTGATATCTCTTGGAACGAAACTGGCGAAGATGCTATCCGTAACTACAACAAAGGTGACACCGTTGAAGCAATGGTATTGTCTGTAGATGCAGAGGCTAACCGTATCAGCTTAGGCGTGAAGCAGTTAAGCTCTGATCCATTCAACGAATACCTAGTCAACAATGACCGTGGTGCTATCGTTAATGGTAAAGTAAAAGAAGTAGACGCTAAAGGCGCTACTATCGAACTTGCTGACGAAGTTGAAGCTTATCTACGTGCTTCTGAAATTCAACGTGACCGCGTTGAAGATGCAACTAAGCATCTGACTGTTGGTGATGACGTTGAAGCGAAAATCATCAGTGTTGATCGTAAAACACGCAACATCAACTTGTCTATCAAAGCGAAAGACGAAGCTGAAGAGCGTCAAGCGATTAAAGATCTTGGTAGCACGAACACTACTGCTGCTCCAGGTTCTGATGCACAGCCAAAAACTATTGGTGATTTGATCAAAGAGCAAATGCAGTAAGCTGCAAACTATTGATATAAAAGTAATATAAAAAAAGCGACTTCGGTCGCTTTTTTTTATGATTAGATTTTATTAACACAGTTAGTAATAGAGGTTTTTAGCCAAATGGGCAAACTCTTATTCCCATTTACGCTAATATCCGCTATCATTTGCACCATTGAGTAACGAGATGATAGTTATAAGCTTTTTATAGTCATAATATGATTCTGAATGTTAGTTTTCAAAGATTCAGTATATATAGTTTAATTATCCAAACGCATTTACGTACTATAGAGCGTTGACTTATCATCAGCTTATCCATCAATCAACAAGGCAAGCGTAATAATGCAGCAAGCGATTAACAAATCCGAATTTATTAGTAATTTGAGTGCAAACTGTGACAACATGGCAGACACCGTGGTTGATGACGCAGTGCGTGAAATCTTAAACTTGATGACCCATACTTTAGCCAATGATGGCCGAGTCGAAGTTCGCGGATTCGGTAGTTTTTGTCTACATCACCGCCGTGCCCGTATGGGACGCAATCCTAAGACAGGTGAAAGCGTACCTGTGCCGGCTAAAGCGATCCCACATTTTAAGCCAGGTAAGGCCTTACGCGAAGCAGTAAACGATACGGTAGCAAACGGTTAATTAAACCAGCACTGGCTATCTAACCGTCAAAATTTATCATTCCAAACAGAGGTAACTGTCTCATGCGCTTTCTACTATTTGTATTGCTATTCTTGAGCTTTGCCTATTCACTTGGTTTGGTATTGGCAAATAATACTGAGGTCGGAGTCAACCTACTGTTTTCACAAGCACCTACGATGAATCTAGGGTTGCTACTTATTTTGTGTTTGATGCTAGGTATTGTTATTGGTATTTTACTGGCATTGCTTATCTTTCGTGTGCTGCAAAATAAGTGGGAAATCTCACGTCTGCAAAAAGCAAACGCAAATCTACAAGAGCAATTGACTCAAGCCAATACAGTTATCGATCGTCAAGCAAGCGCGCCAACAGTAGATGAAGCTGTTTATGGTGCTTCTGCTGCCAATGTACAAAGTAGTGACGCAACTAGCCTAACTGAAGGCTCTACTCTGTCTAAGCGTAGACGAGATTAAGTTGTTAGGTGATCTGCTAGGTGATAGCTTAACGATCGCAGTACTGACCTCAAATACAATACTTTGATAACTTCAAAATATATGGTAAAACCATGAATAATGTAATTAACTCTCCAGTTGTCGTCGCTCTAGACAATATGACGGTAGAGGCGTCTCTAGCGTTAGCTGACCAGTTAGATCCATCTCAATGCCGATTAAAAGTCGGTAAAGAGCTGTTTACGCGTTGTGGCCCTGATATCATCAAGGCACTGCATCAACGTGATTTTGAAGTGTTCTTAGACTTAAAATTTCATGACATTCCGAATACCACTGCTCAAGCAGTGTTAGCGGCCGCTGAGCTTGGTGTATGGATGGTGAATGTCCATGCAAGCGCAGGTCTAGAGGCCATGTCGTTGGCAAAACAGCGTTTGCTAGATAGAGATCTTGATACCTTGCTCATCGCAGTTACCGTATTGACCTCTATGGATAGTGAAGCGTTGATGCAAACAGGCATCACTGATAGCTTAGATACCCAAGTAAGCCGATTAGCACAATTGACCAAGCAAGCTGGTCTTGATGGGGTAGTTTGCTCGGCTCAAGAAGCAAAGGCACTCAAAGCATTATGTGGTCAAGACTTCAAACTGGTAACGCCTGGTATTCGCTTAGCTGAAGACAATGCAGATGATCAAAAACGTATCCGTACACCAAGTCAGGCGCTAATAGACGGTTCTGATTATTTAGTCATTGGTCGTTCGATCACTCAAGCTTCAGATCCTGCTGCTAAACTACAGACAATACTTCAAAGTATTTAAGTTTGAATAGACGTTAAGAAAAAGAGACAGCCTAAATGGCTGTCTTTTTACTTTTTGATGGCAAAGAAAAAGCTGCTACACTACTTAAATTTATTCTTACAGTATCTCCAAAATATAATAACTATATTAAAAACGCTCATGTAGCTAAATATTAGTAGTACTGCTATGAGCGTTTATCGCTAATTAGATTTTTAATAATAACGCCACTAAATGATGTTGGATAATATGAAATTACAGATATTGAGTGACTTACATATTGATAGTTATGCACGTCAATCGCACCCCGTTGGACATATTCCTAAAACTGATGCAGATCTAGTATTGGTAGCAGGAGATACTGCTAATAGCGACAAAGGTATGCCGTGGTTGCAAGAACAAGCGGCGCGCTTAGAAGTTCCCCTGATTACTATCGCTGGTAATCATGAATACTTTGATGAAGACGTATTGAGCTTTGACCATAAACTGGCAACTTGGGATAACTATGATACTGCGTCTAAAAAAGGGGTTCGAGTATTACAATGTCAGCATATCGATATCGGTGATATACGCCTTTTAGGTTGTACGCTTTGGACTGATTATAAGTATCATGCTAACGAAGACACCATGGTCGCTGCTAGGAATTTTATGCGTGATTACAAGCAAATCTATGCAGGCAACGAGTTGTTTTCACCTGAAGTATCTATGCAGATTCATGCTGAGCATCGTCAGTGGCTACAGCAAGCTTTGATTGAGTCTCATAAACTTGGTAAAAAAACTGTGGTAATGAGTCATCATAGCGTCAGTGCGTTATCGGTGTCTGAAAAGTATGCCAATCTACCGAGTAATGCGGCTTTCGTCAGTGACTTGTCAGGATGGATGCACGAGGATTGGGCACCGATGCTATGGGTACATGGACATACTCATGAAGCATTTGATTATAAAATTGGTAATACGCGAGTGATTGTCAATCCACGAGCCTATCCAAACGAGGTTAGCAGTACGGCATTAGAGTTTGCATGGGACAAAGTCATTGATATTGGCTAGGACCGTGTGTAAATATTTGGCAAATCTCCATTTATTCTAGGTATAGACTCTTTTGAATAACGCATTTTTCGAAAGAGTACATAGTATTTATAAGATATATTGCAACTAGATTTGTCTGTGGTTCATTCCTGATAAGAAATCTGCTAGGCTTGCTGTCATGAGTAAATATTTGAATAACACCCTGTCAAAAATATCTGCTGACAAGCTTGCGAGTCACACCCCAAGCGCGCCTGCACCTTCGCACCTACCAGATAGCATGATCTCCTCCGTTAGCCTGTTGCCTGAAAATAAGCGACTGATTCTATTTACTAGGCACTCTTTACGAGAGCGCTCTGATGGTAATGGCTTTGCCAGCTATCAGTTACCGTTGACTCCTAAAGGCCGTATACTGGCAAAGTCTTGGGGTCGTTGGTTATCGGGTCATCTACCATATTCGCTCGACGTCGATAGTATTTCTAGCCCGATTGGGCGTTGTATCGATACCGCGCAGCTGATGCAAGAGGGGGCAGGACTACGGCGTGACATTACGCATCAATCATTGTTGGTTGAGCCTGGCAGTCTCGTCACTGAGCCTGAAATAGCCAATCCTGTGTTCAAAGAAATTGGCGTCCTGAACTTTATTAATCGTTTTTTGCAAGGCAATCTCGAAGGCACTAAAAATGCCTATCAGGGTGGTCTCGATATCTTGTCGCTTTTTTATCAACATCAACCGCAGCACGGGCATTTAATGCTTGCGGTTAGTCACGATACTTTATTGTCTGCTTTTTTAGCGGTCATGCTCGATGTGACCGAAATCGATTGGAATGATTGGCCTAAGATGATGGAAGGGGTGTTTTTGTGGTTTGATGATAAGCCCTTTGAGCAAGCCAATGCTTATTTTGTTTGGCGCGGTGAGGTTTATATCCGCCCGATTAGCGCTTTATTAGAGGGCTACCGTGCTGCTGGTTTTCATCCGAATAAATTGCTATTGCCACCTGAAGTAAAGTGGACTTAATTGTTTTTTTTGCCAAATGATGAATAATTTCTAAACAGGCATAAAAAAACCTTGCTCCAGTATTAGAACCAGTAACAAGGTTTTAATCATTACGCTATAAAAGCGAAATGCGGTCTAACCAATACAAATCTTAAGCTTGTAGGCCTTTGATTGTTTTGTTTAGGCGGCTCTTACGACGAGCAGCTTTATTCTTATGAATAATACCTTTGTCAGCCATACGATCAAGAACTGGTACCGCTTTTTTGTAAGCTTCGGTAGCCGCGTCATAATCTTTAGCTGCGATAGCCGCATCAACACGTTTTAAGTAAGTACGAACCATAGAGCGTTGTGACGCAGAGTTCTGACGACGTTTGGTGTTTTGACGGGCGCGTTTACGAGCTTGTGCAGTATTAGCCACGCGTATCTCCTTGATAAAGATAGATAAAAATATGAATGTTGATTGCAATAATGGGTTTAACAATCATCGGTGACGAGCAGCCGTCTCGTCAAATATGATGTCGATGTCTGATATTAAAGTATCTAATATAAATAGAGCATCGTAAGCGTCAGAGCTGTTTGGAATAATTAAACAGCGTTGACGTGTAAAGCCGATTATCTTAGCAAATTATTGAACTAAGGACAATATATTTGATGATTAATGCTCAAAGAAGTTACGTAATATCATCGAATTTGGGTCATTCTAGTAACTAAATCAATAGTAAGCGCTGATAGACGTAGAGGGTTGATAAAATCTCTTACAATATATCCTATATAATAGCGTCAGTTATTGAGGAATTTAGGTATGATATTCTAACGATAGGCCTTGATATAGGTATTTTCTCATCAATATAGTTCATCTAATGTTATATAAGTGGATAGGGTATGCAGCGAAAAGCAATTGTGATTGGCGCAACGGGGTTAGTAGGGCAGCATTTGGTAAAGCAACTGAGTGAGCTTTATGACACATTGATTGTGATTGCTCGTCGTCCGCCACGCTACATTAATGCCAGCATGCGTTTTTATCAAATCAATGATTTTGATAATCTCTCTGAAGTGTTTGCAAGTGTCGGTGCCGATCGAACCACGGATGCTTTTAGTTGTTTGGGTACGACAAAGAAACAAGCTGGTAGCGATGAGGCTTTTCGCAAGGTAGATCGAGACTATAATGTAAATTTTGCCAAGTTATGTCGTGATAAAGGGGTAGAAAATTTCTTTTTACTCTCCTCGATGAATGCGGATATTGAAAGCCGCTTTCTGTACAATCGAGTTAAGGCTGAGACAGAGCAGGCTGTTATGGCATTAGATTTCGGACAATTGGTCGTCTTCCGTCCGTCGTTATTGCTTGGTAAGCATAAAGGTCGTCCGCTTGAGAGCATTGGTCAAAAAGCCTTTAAACTTATCTCGCCCCTCGTATCAGAATCACTGTCGTTACATCCTATCTCGGCTAAGCGCGTTGCTAGTGCTATGGCCATGAGTGCTCATGATATATATCATCGTAGTAAGTACCGTACTGAACCTCAAATCAAGCGTACGGATATTATCGAAAATAAGCAGATGCTAGCGATGACCCGTGTTAAAAAATAAAAGGACAGTTTTTCTAGTGATAGATTCAGTCTTAAAACTGGAAAGTTACAGATATCGATTGTTAATTGCATTAGAACAAGAGTACAAGAGTAAAAAACACAATAACTATTATCAAAGCATCAATAAGTATTGAAAAACCAGTCAGTTGAAACACTAAAACAAGGAGCAGGAGCAATGTCAGAATCGATACAAATGGATAGAGGGAATTTTGTCACTTGTGATCTATTGGATGCCAATCCTGAGTTGCGAGTATGCTTACCAAACATCGAAGGCAAGTCATTCCGTCAGTTTGGTGCAAAAGACAAATTCTGCGGTGAAATCGTGACGGTTAAGTGTTTTGAAGACAATAGCCGCGTTAAGTCACTGTTGAATAGCGATGGCAAAGACAAAGAAGGCAATGGCAAAGTATTGGTCGTGGATGGCGGCGGCTCTATGCGCTGTGCATTACTAGGCGATATGATTGCACAATCAGCTATCGATAATGGCTGGGCTGGGGTAATTGTATATGGTTGTGTTCGCGATGTTGATGACATGGCAGAGATGGATCTTGGTGTGATGGCGCTTGGTTGTATCCCGCGCAAATCAACTCGCCGTGATGAAGGTCAAACGGATATCGAAATTAGTTTTGGTGATCTGACGTTGAATTCGGGTATGTTCATTTATGCTGATAACAATGGCATCATCGCTAGCGATAAACCACTTATCAGCTGAAGTTTTAGGCTTGGCTTGATTATCAAAAATGAAAACCTCAGCTGATAAGTTGGGGTTTTTTGTTATGTAACGACAGTTAAAGCGCAATAATCGTTGTTAACCCTCAATCATTAATGAGTAAACTCTTAAGTGACAAACCGTTACGGCATAAGTTTTGGTAATTGCTCAAATATTCGTATAATAGCTTTCTGACTCCTTAACTTTGATTCTACTCTTTATGCCTATTACTGCTCTGACTGACGCGTTTGACCCTATTAACCAGCAGTTGTTTCCTATCCAAAATGCCGAGCGGCGTTGGCTAGCGCCTGTCCATGGGGCGGTCAGCAGTTTATGGTTGGCAAGCTTGGTGCAAACACCTATGTGGAATGTTGCCGAGCGCCTAAAAGTTGTGGTAGCACGTGACCAGAACCAACTCAATCAAATAGAGACTGAGCTGGCATTTTGCGGAGTCGATGCTTACGTATTCCCTGACTGGGAAACGCTAACCTATGATGAGCTATCTCCACATCAAGACATCGTTAGCGAACGCATTAATCTGTTGACGGATATGCCAAAAACGGGCGTGCTACTTATTTCAATACAAGCGCTCATGCATCGCGTCGCACCGCCAAGCTGGTTGATTGGACAGCATTTTGATTTGAGTGTCGGCGATCGTTTTGATATCAATACCCAACGTGGGCTATTGGCAAAAGCAGGTTATCGCGCGGTTGAAAATGTCTTTGAACCAGGTGAGTTTGCAGTACGTGGCAGTATTATTGATATTTTTGCCATGGGTCAGCCTTTTCCGCTACGTTTAGACTTGTTCGATGATGAAATCGAAACCATTCGCTTTTTTCATCCTCAAACGCAGCGTACATTGACTGCCGATGATTTGAAGGCGATGTTAACGGGCAACGATACCAGTATGGCAAAAGAGTCATTGTCACTACTGCATAAGATGCCAGATATCTCTAAACCTATTGAACAATTTCAAATCTTGCCCGCAAAGGAGTTTCCGCTTGATGAAGGGCGTGAGACCTTCCGGACAAACTTTGCTGCGATGTTCCCTAATACCAGTAGCCGTAAGTCTGAGCTGCACAAAGACGTAATGGCAGGGATTGCTAGTAGCGGATTAGAGTATTATCAGCCGCTATTTTTTGACTTAAAAGACTGGGAGGCGGAAAGTAGTTTATTTTCCTATTTACCAAGCGATGCGTTGTTTATCACCGATGAATTAATCAATGAAAAACAAGCTGATTACTGGTCGCAAATTCAGCGCCGTTACGAAGAGCGTCGCCATGATATTGATAAGCCTATCGTAGAGCCAGCAATGCTGTATCTATTATCTAACGCGCTTAACGAGCAGCTCAATCAATACCCAAGAGTAATATTAAGTGCTCGTGATGAGCTGGCTACGATGAATGATGTAGCAGCGCCAGAAAGTATAGAAGCCTCACAAATACCATTGCCATCGAGTGTCACTAAACAACAAGGGCTGGTGACATTAAGTGCTCAAGAACCGCCACAGTTAGCAGTCAATCATCAAAAGTCTGAACCATTATCAGAATTGCTCGACTTCTTGGATACGCAATCAAAGACTTCAACACCCGTATTAATCGTTGCAGAAACCGCAGGCCGTCGCGAGATTCTCATCGAACTGTTCAAGGGCAAGATTAATATCAAGGCGTACGATAGCTTTGAAGCCTTTCTAGCCGCAGATAAAACCAGCGCTATTAATAACAGTCATTTGCCGCATGTTGGTTTGACTGTCGCACCACTCGAACGTGGTGTCTATGTGCCTGAACGCTTGGTGTTGATTAGCGAGACACAGCTGTTCGGTCGTCAAGTCTTACAGACGCGCCGTCGTCGCCAAAGCGGGGTATCAGAAGAGTTCTTAGTCAAGAGCGTCACTGAAATAACAGATGGTAGTCCAGTGGTACATATCGAGCATGGTATCGGTCGTTATAATGGCTTGATTACCTTAGATGTGGGCGATGGTGAGCAAGAGTTTATCCATTTAAAATATTCTGATGACGCTAGTATCTATGTGCCAGTGGCTAATTTGCAAATGATTAGTCGCTATAGTGGCGGTGATCCAGCGTTAGCACCGCTACATAAGATTGGTAGCGGCAAATGGGATCGAGCCAAGCAAAAAGCATTAGAGCAAATTCATGACGTCGCTGCTGAATTGCTCAATATGCAGGCAAGACGTGAGGCCAAAGTTGGCATTCATTTTAAGATAGACCCATCACAGTATGAGCTATTTGCCAGTCAGTTTGCCTTTGAAGAAACCGCCGACCAAGCCAATGCCATTCATGCCGTAATGGAAGATATGAGACAAAACCAACCGATGGATCGTCTTATTTGTGGCGACGTTGGTTTTGGTAAAACAGAAGTCGCAATGCGAGCCGCCTTTATTGCGGTTAGTGCTGGCTATCAGGTTGCCGTACTGGTGCCTACTACATTGCTTGCCGGTCAGCATGAAGACAACTTCCGCGATCGTTTTGCCGACTGGCCAGTCCGTATCGAGAGCTTATCGCGCTTTGGCGGCAAAAAACATCAAGAAATGGTGTTGGCTGATTTGGCTGCTGGCAAAGTGGACATTGTCATTGGTACTCATAAACTGCTACAACCAGATGTGAAATTTGCCAACCTTGGCCTGATGATTGTTGATGAAGAGCATCGCTTTGGAGTGCGTCATAAGGAGCGTATCAAGGCCATTCAGACAGATGTTGATAGTATGTCTATGACGGCAACTCCGATCCCTAGAACGCTAAATATGGCGCTCTCAGGCATGCGCGATATGTCGATTATCGCCACACCGCCTGCCCGTCGTCTTGCGATAAAAACTTTTGTAATGCAAAAGACAGAAGCCTTGATGAAAGAAGCCATATTGCGTGAGCTATTACGTGGTGGGCAGGTCTATCTGCTACATAATGATGTTGCCAGTATTGAGCGTATGGCAGAAACCATTCGTGACCTAGTGCCAGAAGCGCGAGTAGGGGTGGCACATGGGCAAATGCAAGAGCGTCAGCTTGAGCAGATCATGCAGCAGTTTTATCATAAAAAGTTCAACGTGTTGGTTTGCTCTACCATTATCGAGACGGGTATTGATGTGCCCAATGCCAATACGATCATCATTGAGCGCGCTGATAAGTTTGGTCTTGCGCAATTGCATCAGCTGCGAGGCCGAGTAGGGCGTAGTCATCATCAAGCGTATTGCTACTTATTAGTGCCTTCTCTGAAAGGCCTCAAAGGTGATGCCAAGCGCCGTTTGCATGCGATTGAGCGCGCCAATACCTTGGGTGCAGGCTTTATGCTGGCAAGTGAGGATTTAGAGATTCGCGGCGCAGGTGAGATATTGGGTAAGCAGCAGAGTGGCAATATGCAGGCGATTGGTTTTAGCTTATACATGGATATGCTTGAGCGGGCGACTAAAGCCATTAAAGCTGGCAAGGAACCTGATTTAAATACACCATTGTCGCTAACCAGTGAAATCAACTTACACAGCTCTGCCCTCATTCCAGAGGAATATCTACATGACGTGCATCAGCGCTTATTGTTCTATAAGCGTATTAGTAATACCGATGATAAAGAAGCATTGACGGATATTCGTACGGAGATGATAGACCGCTTTGGAGCACTGCCAGATCAAACCAAGCAGCTATTCGCCATTCATGGATTACGCTTACAAGCAGAGCCGCTTAAGATTAACAAAATTGATGCCAATAGTAGTAGTATGACGCTGGAATTTGCGCCTGATACTCCAGTTGATGCGTTAGCGATTATCAAGTTGATCCAATCAAATGGTCAGCATTATCGTATGAATGGCGCATCTGGTATCCGTTACCAAAATAGCGATAAACTGGCCACACCGCAACAGCGTGTGACGGTCATACAAGAGCTGCTGCGCTATTTTAGCGAGCACATGGTGACAGAGCCTGCTTAGTATATAGCTGGATATCAAGTAGGCTAGGTAGTCATTCCAAGGCAATAAATCATGGTGCTATTTTATCAACCAGATAACTGATAAAATAGCCAAACTAACTTTTAACCTTCTGTATTTTATTTGCATTAAACAACAAGAGAACCGTCATTATGTTCCAACTTCATCATAAACTTGCTGCTGATAGTTTTTTAGTGGGGGATTTTCCATTATCCACTTGTCGTTTAATCAATGACTGCCAATTTCCTTGGCTGATATTAGTGCCACGTGTATCCGGTATCAAAGAGCTATATGAGCTGTCTGAGGCAGACCAAACACAGTTTTTACGAGAGTCGAGCTGGTTGTCGAGTCAGTTAGCTAAAACCTTTCAAGCCGATAAAATGAATGTAGCCGCTCTTGGCAATCAAGTGCCACAGCTTCATTTTCATCATATTGTCCGTTATCAAAATGACATGCAATGGCCAAACCCAGTATGGGGTGTGCCAGCTGTTCCATATACTAAGGAAGTGTTGGCGCAAATGCAGCAAACATTGATGATGGCATTACGTGGTCATCACCAAATGCCGTTTGATTGGCAAATGTAATTATCAATCTATTCTGCCTTTAATAAGAATAGATTGAACCTTAATTTTATATGTAAAAGAGAGGCCAGATACTTAAATGTATTTGGCCTCTCTTTTTATTTAAATTTGGATAAAAACTGTAAACAGTGAATAAACTAGACAAAAGGTCGCCTTATAGTCATCAGTAACCTTGTTTAAACTTATTTCAAAAGTATAATATATTATTAGATATATCTTATGATAAATCGTCATAAGGACAAATAACGTACATATGTTAGTGTAGTATGCCTTTGTCTCTCAGATAGCTCACCTTATTTAAGTGAATCTCATATGACCTTCTCAGAGACATTCAAACCAAAGTCGCCGCTGAAAGATGCTGGAGTTTGTCGTTTCGATTATCCAGAAGTGTTCGTGTTGATACTGACGGTTGTTTTGCGTGCTATATACTACGACTTCCGCTCTATCTCAATGGCACTATTGGTTATTATTACATTGCCAAGTCTCCTGATCCTGATATACAACTACCGACGCCAGACCAGCTTTTGGACGTCTAATATAGTTATTATTCTATTATCGGTTGTCATTGGCTCCCTACAGTTTTGTATGATCATATCAATCAGCTTGGCTGTTTTGATTGGTATACGTATCATTCTTAGCCGGCCTGAGAACCAGCTCAAATTGCTTACAGTGTCATTTATAACGGCTATTGTTTTTTATTACGTGGGTACCATTTTAAGTAATGATGAATTGGACTGCGGTGATAGTTGGCTACCACCTACAGTACTGCTAGCTAGTATGATTGTTATCATATGTCAGTTTCGACGTATGTATCAAGAATATATTGGTTATAAGGCTTCTGCCCATAAGGCAGCGGGACGCCTAAGCACGATGGTATCAGTGATCAATAAGCTTACCCGTTTTGTACCACCACAAATTTGGGAGCCTATTGTCAAATCGGATAGCCCTGTTAGGGTTTCTAATAAACGCGCGAAGATAACTATTATGTTTTCAGATATTGTCGGCTTTACCGAACTGTCTGATAGTTTAAGCTCTGACAACTTGTCAGACATTCTCAATACTTATATGCATTGCATGACGTCAATCGCTGATAAGCATGGTGCAGTGCTTGATAAGTTTATTGGTGATGGCATGGTATGTTTCTTTGGTGAACCGAATAGCCGCGGCTCGCGTCAAGATGCACTAGATTGTGTGGCGATGGCAATTGATATGCGCCGAGAAATGCGCACCTTACGTCAGAAATGGCGGTTAATGGGGTTTGAAGGCTTATATATACGTATTGGTATCACCACTGGCTACTGTCACGTTGGTAATTTTGGTAGTAATAGCCGATTAAGCTATACAATCATTGGCAAAGAAGCCAACCTAGCCTCTAGGCTTGAGTCCTGTGCGAGCAAAGATCAAATACTGGTCAGTGAAAGCACTTACGATTATATATGCCATAACTATGAATGTGAGCACGTTGCCGCATTTTGCGTGAAGGGTATTGATGAAAAGGTCGATGCATGGCAAGTACTTGACCCTAGTGCCAGTACAGGTCATTTATCTAAATGGGTCGACCACACATTGCCTGGTTTCAATTTGCATTTAAATTTTAAAGATATGAAAGACAATGATTATCAAGATATTAGAGCTCGTTTGAATTTTGCGTTGGAACGCATCGAGCAAGAGGAAGAAAAAGTAGCAAAGGGCATAGCTGCAGAAAGTAAGCGTGAAGATGCCAGTCGCAAGTAAGCGTTTCAAGTCTATCGTCTTAAAATCATATATAGAAAAAGGCCAGCTATATGATAGCTGGCCTTTTTTAATCTTAACTAGAAAGTATCATCAGTGTTTAATGATTTTCTTTAGCATGATTGAGGGTATACTTAGGAACTTCGATGGTCAAATCCTCATCATCAAGCATGACCTGACAAGATAAACGTGAGTCAGGCTCTAGTCCCCAAGCACGATCAAGCAGATCCGCCTCGATATCATCCATCTCATCTAAACTGTTGAAACCTTTACGTACTACAACATGACATGTGGTACAAGCTTTTGACATCTCACAAGCATGCTCAATTTTAATGCCTTTTTCTAATAGTGCTTTGCATAAGTTTTCACCAGCTTGTAGCTCAACTTCTGCGCCTTCAGGGCAAATTTCGTGGTGGGGTAGTACGGTAACTTTTGGCATAAATTATCTGTCCGATGCTAATCAATTTAAAAAATATTAGAAGTTAGCTTAACATGTCAGTTAAGCTATATATGTCGATGTATTTATTACCAGTCTTTGGCACTAGTACCGGCCATACTGGTCTTGACGCTCTGATTCATAATACGTGCAGCAAAGGCATCACTATGCGGCTTGAGCTGTGCTTGTTGTGCTTCAATAAGCGCTAAGTCATCAGTGCTAAGAGAGTTACGTAGCACTTGTATATGCTCTGCTAGTGACTGTTGTTCTTCGATAGAGAGCAATGACGCAAATTCGTTGAGTGCCGACTCTAGGGCGAGTACTTCACGTTCCGCTTCTACTTTCGTCTCAATCAAAGAACGTGCATTTTTGTCTTCTTCTGCGTGCTTGAACCCTGCAACAAGTAACTGTTCTTTTTGCTCATCTGATAGACCATAAGAAGGCACAATCTCAATTTTGCTTTCTGTTTTGGTCGTAGTTTCTTGTGCACTGACAGTAAGCTGACCATTAGCATCAATACTAAAGGTGACTTCAATACGAGCAAACCCAGCTTTCATTGGCGGGATACCATAAAGCTCAAAACGTCCAAGTGAACGACAGTTTTCCACCGTCTCGCGCTCACCTTGTACCACGTGAATCACCATGCCTGTTTGACCATCTTGATAAGTAGTAAACACCTGACGTTTCTTCACAGGGATTGGCGTATTGCGTGGGATGAGTACTTCAACCAAACCGCCCATGGTCTCAAGACCTAATGATAATGGCGTCACGTCCAATAACAACAAATTGTTATCACTATCGCCATTAACCAATTGATGAGCAGTCTGGGCAGCGCCTAAGGCAACGACCTCATCTGGATTCAGACGGCAAAGTGGCTGTTTAGCAAAAAACTCACTCACGACTTGCTGCACTGCAGGCATACGAGTCGAACCACCCACTAAGATAACTTCATCTAGATCTGTAGTAGACAGCTTGGCATCGCGTAGGACTTGTTCGCACACACTGAGCGTACGGCGACTGACAGGCTCTACGATAGTTAGTACATCTGTACGGCTTAATACGCCTTGATAAGACTGACCATTGACCGTGAGATTGATATCTACTTGCTCAGCGTCAGTCAGTGCTTGTTTATAAGCTTTTGCTTGTTGAGCTAGTATTGATTTGTCATGCAGGCTTACGTCTTTTGGATCGATATTTAATTGTTTAATAATCCAATTGGTAATAAGACGATCGATATCATCGCCGCCTAGTGCGCTATTACCACCAGTTGCCAACACTTCAAAGACACCGTCGGTAAGTTTTAAGATAGATACGTCAAAAGTACCACCGCCCAAATCATAGATTAAGTAATAGCTTTCTTTTTTACTATCTTCTGATGATTGGTCAAGACCATAAGCGACCGCAGCCGCTGTTGGTTCATTCAACAGGCGAAGTACGTTGATGCCCGCTGCTTGAGCGGCATCTTTGGTTGCTTGACGCTGTGCTTCATCAAAATAAGCGGGAACCGTAATCACGGCACCTTCAATACTATCTGCAGGTAAAGCGCTTGCTGCACGTTGCTCAAGAGCGGCTAAGATACGCGCTGATACTGCAACAGGAGAAACCTCACCTTGTGCTGTTACAAATGCGGGCATATCATCTTTACTACCAGATAACTCATAAGGATGAGAGAATTTGATATCAGCTTGACTACGACCCATAAAACGCTTAGCCGAGACGATCGTATTTTTTGGATCATCCGCTAAATGCGCTAGGGCGTCATAGCCAACCAATGGCGTACCAGTAGCTGGATAATAGACAACAGACGGTAATAATGTATCTGTCGCTGCGCCTGCCTCTAAGACTTGTGCCTTACCTGAACGCACCACAGCAACCAACGAGCGTGTAGTGCCAAGGTCGATGCCCAAGCCAAATTTATGTTGGTGAGGTTGAGCGCTTTGATTGGGTTCAGCAATTTGCATTAAAGACATAAGGATAACTCAGAGATAAAATGAATAAGTGAAATGGAGCAAATATAGCATATGCAGTACGAGAGCTTAACGTCAGTAATCTCATTCCATGGAATAAGGATTCTGACAGTTTGATGCGCTTAGACTCAAAGATTATACGGTATCACGGTCACTATTTTAACCAAATATACAGAATTTAGCTTGTTAGTGAGGGCCATAACCACAGATATTTAAACGTATAAGTCATCGTCATCTGAATGTGATGAATTTGCAACATCATCAAGCCCTGACGTCACATCAGCATTTAGCTTAACTAAAAACTTTAGCTTCTGTGTCGCATCAATCGCTGTCTGCCAATCTTGATTTTGATAAGCATTATTAAAGCGTTCAGATTGATTTGCTAGACGCTCTGTAATTTGAGGGTGTAATTGCTGCAAGGCTGCAAGATCTTTGTCCTCTATAGCATCATCTAGATCTATACGCATCTGCATCGCATCTTCCAAAAAGTCCAAATCTGCGATTGAGTGCTCTATATTTTGTGCTTGATCCGCCATGTCTAATAAATAACCAGCACGACTATCAGGAGCGCTTAGAGTCTGATACGCTTGATTGATCAAAGCGGACGCTTTTTCAGACTGCAACTGTGCTTGAACCATATCGGTCTGATTTTTGGCAACATTATCAGGATGATAGCGTTTCTGCAGCAATCGCAAACGTTGCTCTAGACTGCTTTGATTAATTTCAAATTGTACAGGCTGCTCAAATAGGGCAAAGAAGTTATCAAACTGTGGTTCTGAAGTAATATCTATCATAATCTGATGCCTTGCTTTTTTATTTATTTTAAAGTCATGACCTAGCTAAGAATATCTCAATCGCTTGGCTACCTAACTACATTAGCCATTTTTCATAGCGATAGCAGAGATACTGCATTATTCTTATGAAAGCTTGCTGAAGCATGAATCTATTAGTTTTCAGCCATAGAACCATTAAACTGTAAACGACTCACCGCAACCACATTCACCTTTTTGGTTAGGGTTTGTAAATTTAAAGCCTTCGTTTAAACCTTCTTTTTCGTAATCCATCAACAAGCCGTCTAAATACACGAGGCTTTTAGGATCAATGAAAATGCTAACACCGCGACTTTCATAACGCGTATCGTTTTCATCAGGGGTATCTACAAACTCTAAAACGTAAGCCAAGCCTGAGCAACCCGCCGTACGGATACCAACTCGAATGCCTTCGCCTTTGCCGCGATTGTCCAAAAAGTCTCGAACATGCTGAGCGGCGCGTTCTGTCATTTCAATCATGCCAACTCCCATTGACTATTAATCATAAATATCAATAAAAAAATCTAGATAAACTGACAACCAGAATTACAAGATTGCCAAAACAATAGGCTTACAACTATTAGAAAACAAAAGGTGACAATTACATAAGTGTCATTGTCACCTCTTTAGCGTCAGTAGCGATTACACATTGCTACTTTAGCGTAGCGATTACACATTGCTACTTTAGCGTTGCTAGTACAACATAGTGCATACGCTAGCAGGCTTAGCCTAGCCTAGATCGCAGCTTCTTCTGCTGGAGCGGCTACGCCATGCTTACCTTTATAGTCGCTAATAGCGGCTTTAATAGCGTCTTCTGCAAGTACAGAGCAATGCACTTTTACTGGTGGTAATGCTAGCTCTTGAGCGATATCGTTGTTTTTGATTTCGCCAGCTTGATCCAAGCTTTTGCCTTTTAGCCACTCAGTAACAAGCGAGCTTGAAGCAATCGCTGAACCGCAGCCATAAGTCTTGAAACGTGCATCTTCAATAATACCATTATCGTCGACTTGGATTTGTAGACGCATTACATCGCCACATGCTGGGGCACCGACCATACCGGTACCAACGTTCTTGGCGTTTTTGTCAAGATTACCAACGTTGCGTGGGTTTTCGTAATGATCAATAACTTGGTCACTATAGGCCATGGGGTTTTCTCCTAGTTAGATGATGAGTAGTTGTTTATCAACTTTAAATGTCTAACTACTCATCGATAATTGGGGTCAAACGCTTAATTTAATTGTCTGATCAATTGTTTAATAAATATATATATTGCTAGCTATACTAAAAAGCTGTATTAAAAATTAGTGCTCAGCCCACTCGACTGAGTTTAGATCAACACCTTCTTGATACATATCCCAAAGTGGTGATAGGGCACGTAATTTATCAACGGCTTCATGCATCTGTTTGATAACGGTATCGATGTCTTCGTCAGTGGTATAACGGCCGAAGCTGAAACGGATTGAGCTATGTGCCAATTCATCTGGGCGACCGATTGCACGTAGTACATATGATGGCTCAAGCGTTGCTGACGTACAGGCTGAACCTGATGATACAGCTAAGTCTTTAAGTGACATCATCAATGATTCACCTTCAACGAAGTTAAAGCTGATGTTTACAATATTTGGTACGCTATTCTCAAGATCACCATTTAAATAAATCTCTTCGATGTCTTGTAGGCCATCCCAAAGCTTTTGACGTAGTTTGGCTGCGTGTGCATGGTCAGCTTCATAGCTTTCATTAGCCAAAGCAAATGCTGCGCCTAGACCAACGATTTGATGCGTTGGTAGTGTACCTGAACGCATACCGCGCTCATGACCACCGCCGTGTTGCTCAGCTTTCAAGCGAATACGTGGCTTACGACGAACAAACAATGCGCCGATACCTTTAGGGCCGTATGCTTTATGACCTGAGAAGCTCATCAAATCAATTTTCATTTCTTCAAGATTGATTTTTACTTTACCAACAGACTGTGCACCATCAACATGGAAAACTACGCCAGCTTCGCGAGTGATTTCACCAATCGCTGCAACATCAGTAATAGTACCAAGCTCATTGTTTACCATCATAAGTGATACTAAAATCGTATCATCACGCAGTGCTTCTTTTACTTGCTCTGGCAGAATAAGACCTGTGCTTGGCTGTGGCTCAAGATACGTAATCTCAAAACCTTCTTGCTCAAGCTCACGGCAGGTATCTAATACAGCTTTGTGCTCAATTTTACTGGTAATGATATGTTTGCCACGAGACTGATAAAAATGTGCCGCACCTTTAATGGCTAGGTTGTCAGACTCAGTCGCACCAGAAGTAAAGACGATTTCGCGTGGATCAGCGTTGATAACTTCAGCAACTTGACCGCGAGCAGTTTCTACTGCTTCTTCCGCTTGCCAGCCGTAACCATGTGAACGTGAAGCTGGGTTACCAAAGACACCATCTACAGTCAAATACTCGCTCATTTTAGCAGCTACTGATTTAGCAACTGGGGTAGTGGCGGCATAATCTAAGTATATAAGGTTGTTATGTTGGCTCATGCTGGGTTTGCCTCGCTGTTCGATAGAGTAATAGTATTAATGTCTTTTATGGAAATATCTTTTGTAGAGATGTGCTGACGCTCTGAGACTGACTGCACGTTTTCCATATCTAATAATTGCGCTAATGTTATATTTTTCAAGTACTGTTCGATATGATTCGACAGTGCACACCACAGATCGTGAGTTAGGCACATTGTACCACCTTGACAGTCACCGCGTCCTTCACACTGCATCGCGTTTACTGACTCATCAACCGCAGATATGATGCTCATCACATCTATCTCATTCAATGGTTTAGCTAGGTGGTAACCACCTGCAGCACCGCGAATACTCGTGACAAGGCCGCGTTTACGAAGTTTAGAAAATAACTGTTCAAGATACGATATTGAAATCGATTGTCGTTTGGCGATATCGGATAATGATACAGCACTGTCTTGTTGGCTGGTCTGCAATGCCAAATCTAATAATGCGGTAACAGCGTATCTGCCCCGAGTAGTCAAACGCATGTGTTATCTCCAAACTTAATGTCATTTATGTTTAACAACGATCTTAGCTAAAAGTTTTAATAAGTACTCATAAGATAAAAAGAGCAACCAATAATACGTCAGCTAAGTTTTGTCTTATCGTTATTGAACAACAGATGATTAACCCGATGTGTGCAACGATTAAGGTAATTATACTTAATCCCGAGTAATTTAGTCAAGATTAAAGTGTGGTTCAATGGTTAATCAAGCTTATTGCTGTAATTGATAAAAACAATGATGTTTAGAAGAGATATATGAGTGAGACATAAGTAGCTTAATTCGTCTGCTACAAATATATTTAATGAAGTAAAAAATAAGCGTTCAATATCTATAGAAGACATTGAACGCTTATTTATAAGTAATTCAGCGAACCAAAACTAATTCATCGATAGTGCGACGATTGAACCGATCATAATGACAAGCGCAACAACAGTGACAATCATCAACGTTTTTTGCTTGCTCTGAAGCTCTCTCACGGTTGTTTCAAGTTCACGGTTTTTGATGGTCAAGGTGTTAATCTGTGTTTGCTGTTCTTTAATACGCAGTTTGTAGTTGTTCTTTTTTTCTTCCAAATCAGCTTCTGTAGGTTTGGTTTTGGTCTTGCCACCCTTTATCTTTTTGATCAGCCCCTGAATCAAGCTGCCAAGCCCAAGTTGCATAATAAACTGTTTGACCAGTTGTACTTGAATCGACTCACCGCGCATCTGTAGCTTTTCGGTGGTTTCGCTATCATGAGTGGTGATGGCGTTGATAACTTGAATGCTGTAGGCATTGATAACTACGTCAGGCTCACTACGACCAATCGGCAGTTGCGCATCTAGTAACACGCCTTTGGTACTAAAGGTGGCAAATACTTCTACATGTGGTAAATACAGGCGAAGCGCCACCACGGTGCCTTGCTTGGCGAGCGGATAAGCGGCCTTACGCAATTCAGGATCCAAACGTAACAGTAATGTCAGCGCCGACTCGATAAATACTAAAATGATATTAAGAAAAGAGTGAGACAACGTAGAACGCTTCATGTAAGTAATCCGTTTTTTATTTAGCAAGTTTTGAATATTGAGCAAACAGAAGTCTGTATTTTCCCAAGGCTTGCAGTGATATTTTGCTTATAGTAACGTCTTTATAATAAAAAGTAACGCTAGTTTCTGTAGTGGCTAAACTATTACATTACAATTTAGCCGTCAATAAAGACACTCTTATTTATGACCAGTAATATACAAATTTAATGTATAGCAATGCATAGACAGCAATTGACAAATCTGTCAAAGCGTAGAAAATAGGAAAGCCAATCGTCTCAGTTATGCAGACTCGGTTATATATAAATTCCTAACGCTTTGCGTAACATTAGGTGTCAAATACGTAGTGTAGAGCACAAAAATATGTAAAATCGCTTGCGCTCCTTATGCTGCCTTGATATAAAGACGATAACAAAGAAGAACCTGTTAATGCGCCAGTTAGGTAGTTTTTATTGCGTAAGCACCATGAGAGCGTTACAATACTTGGCGTGAGCATTTATTACCCCCTTAAACTTGAAGGAAATTTTATGAATAAGTCAGAATTAATTGATAGCATCGCAGACAAAAGTGGTCTAAATAAAACCCAAGCTGGTGATGCACTAAACGCTGTTATGGAAAGTGTTGGCGAAGCGCTAGAAGCTGGCGATAGCATTTCATTAGTTGGCTTTGGCACTTTCAGTGTAAAAGATCGCAAAGCACGTACTGGTCGTAACCCTAAGACTGGCGAAGAGCTAAGCATTCCAGCAAGCAAAGTACCAAGCTTCAAAGCTGGTAAAAACTTAAAAGAGCGCTTGAACTAAGCCGCCTTTTTAAGCGTAAAATGATAGTCGGTGGTCTATAGCTTAGGTAAGAAGCTAACCATCGAAGAAAGCACCTAATATTTAGGTGCTTTTTTTATCGCTATAGTTTGTATCATGCGTCGTGAATATTTTGAGTCTGCATGAAAAATCACGTATCATAGGGCGCGCGATAGGTGTGTCATTTAAGTCAGATTTCTTTAGTAAATTTTGTTTTTTACTATAAAATGCATACGCTCTTACTCTTACCATTGCTAGCTTAAATAGTACTGATATTGACAGGTTGCACTCAACAGCTCCTAACAGTATTACAATGGTTTTTCATCAATATAGGTTAATAAAGCAGAGATAACTATGGATAAATTGCGCGATTTCTTAAAAAGCTGGCCAGGTCGCATTTTATTGATTTTATGCCTATCGCCGCTCGCTCTCTTGGGTGTCGAAAGCTATTTTGGCGGCAACGTCGATCCCAACCAGATTGCGCAGGTAGGTGAGGCAAGCGTAGGACTGTCCGAGTATCAAACTGCTGTCAATAGCCGTCGTTCTGAAGTGCTAGAGCAAGTCGAAGATGCCAGCTTATTGAATGAAGATGTGCTTCATGAGCAAGTATTAAAGGGTCTAATCGACCGTACGTTGTTAGAGCAGCAAGCAGGCAAGCTTGGTATGACAGTCTCTGACGACACGATCAATCGTCTGCTGCGTCAAGAAGAAATATTCCAAGATGCAGAGGGTAACTTTTCAAACGATCAGTTCTCAAACTTCTTGCGTCAGCGCGGCATGACCAAAAACCAGCTATTTGCAGAATTTCGCAATCAGTTAAGCTTGGATCAACTAAATGCCAGTATCGTTGGTACGGCCGTCTATCCTATGCAAGCGGTCAGTCAATTGATTGATTTGCAACTTGAGTCGCGCAACGTTTGGGTGCATCGCTTTAATTGGCAAGACTATGCTGACAAAGTTAAGCTTAGTAAAGCAGACATTCAATCATACTATGATGCCAACAAAGACACATTGAAAAGTGCAGCGATGGTTGACTTGGCTTATATCCAGCTTAGCCCGCAAACTATCAAGGTTGATGAAGTAACCGCAGAAGAGTTGCAGCAGCAGTATGAAGCATATAAGCAGAGCATTGCGGCTACTGATGAGCGTAAAGTCAGTCAGATACTGTTTACTGGTAAAGATGCCAAAACACGAGCCGATAAAGTGAAAGCGCGTCTGAATAAAGGTGAAGCGTTTGCTGCGCTTGCTAAAGCAGAGTCGGATGATCCATCAGGTGAAACAGGTGGTGATATCGGACGCTTTAATCCGTCAGTGTTTGGCAGTGACGCGGATACTGTGCAAGAGGCACTAGAAGGGTTGAGCGTTGGTGATGTGACTGCGCCTATCAAGACTAGCTTTGGTTATCAGATATTTACGGTTACTGAAGATAATGGCAAAAAAATTCCAAGTCTAGACAGTATGCGTGAAGAGCTAACTGCGAAAGCAAAAGAGTATAAACGTCAGGAAATCTATGCTGATAAAGTGACATCAATCAATGATTTGGCAGCAGATGGTTTCAGTATCGAAGATATTGCACAGCAAGAAAACGTCAGCCTCAAGCGTATCAAAGATTATCGTAAAGTGAACAACAAATCAGCACTGCCGCAACCAGTAGTGGTTAAACAGGCATTTGATGAGTTTACTATTCAAGATCAAGCGGTAACGGCAGGCGTAGAAGTTGGCAACGGTACCGTATGGTTACAGCCAAGCAATTATCGTCCTACTAAGACGCTTGCTTTGGCAAATGCAACTCCAAGAATCACTCAAATACTCCGTCAGCAGAAAGCGACAGCATTAGCTTTAAAAGATGCTAAAGCATTGGCTGCTGGTATCAAGACGCCAGCTGATATAAGTAAGCAGTCGGTAAGCTTCCAATCACTGGGTGAGATTAACCGTCAAACGACGCAGCTAACAGACAAAGAGCGTGGATTGGCATTTAGCCAGCAAGCCGCTGATAATGGCGTCGTTGCGATCGCTAGTGAGACTGAGATGGGTGCAACGCTACTGGTTGGAGACCGTATTAAAACTGAGCAGCAGTCGCCACTGTCTGATATGCAAAGAGCGCAAACAGCCAGTATCATTCGTGACAATTTAGGCCAAGACCAGTTGCAAGACTATTTGGACTATCTACGTATGGTGTATACGGTTGAGATTAATGAAAGCAACATGGCAAACGCACAAGGACGCTAAGTATTTGCTAGTTTATTATTCTTAGATATTAAAAAAGCCACTGTATCGATTGATGCAGTGGCTTTTTTGTGGATGATGCTTTAACGATAATTATCACAAATGTTATATAGACTGAAAATTAGTCGCAGTGACAAATACAATTGCTGTGACTAATCCCAGTCTTAAACTAATAGGTGATTGTTTAATGGCGGAAATGACGCATGCCAGTGAATACCATTGCAATGCCATGCTCATTAGCTGCTGCAATGGTCTCGTCATCACGCATAGAGCCACCTGGCTGAATGATAGCAGAGATACCTACTTCAGCAGCATTATCAATGCCATCACGGAAAGGGAAGAAGGCATCTGATGCCATAACTGCACCTTCGGTAGCCAATCCAGCATGTTCCGCTTTGATAGCAGCAATACGTGCTGAGTTGACGCGGCTCATTTGACCAGCGCCAACACCGATAGTGCGTTGACCTTTGGCATAAACGATGGCATTAGATTTGACATATTTTGCCACGTTCCAGCTGAATAATAAATCAGCAACCTGTGCTTCAGTTGGTTGAACATCAGTAACGATTTTTAGATCGTTTGCCGTAATCAAACCAAGATCTTGCTCTTGTACGAGTAGGCCGCCATTGACGCGTTTGTAGTCAAGTTGACTATCACGCTGATCTGGTGCGGGTAGTTCGCCACATACTAATACACGTACGTTTTTCTTAGTAGCTGTCGCTTCAAGTACACCGTCTTCGATACTAGGTGCAATGATTACTTCTACAAACTGATTGTCGATAATGGCTTTTGCAGCAGCAAGCGTTAACGGACGGTTGAATGCAATAATACCACCAAAAGACGATTCAGGATCGGTGCTAAAAGCAGTACGATAAGCCGCTACTTGGTCATTATCAACCGCGACACCGCAAGGGTTGGCATGCTTAACGATAACGCAAGCAGGCGCGCTAAAAGCTTTAACGCACTCAAGCGCAGCATCGGTATCAGCGATGTTGTTATAAGACAATGCTTTGCCTTGTAACTGCTTAGCCGTTGCGATTGAAGCTTGTTTGCTTTTTAAAGGCTGGTTTTCAGTATAGAAAGCCGCGTTTTGATGCGGGTTTTCGCCGTAGCGTAGGTCTTGTGCTTTTTCAAGCTGTACATTGAATGTACGTGGGAAGTTTTCTGGCTCTTGAGTTTCGTTGACACGGCTACCTAAGAAGTTTGCAATCATACCATCGTACTGTGCAGTATGCTCAAACGCCTTTACTGCCAAATCATAACGCAAAGCAGTTGTCAGTTCGGTGCCACCATCTAAGGCGCTAAGTACACGGTCATAATCAGCTGGATCAGTGACGATACCTACATGAGCGTGGTTTTTCGCTGCTGAACGCACCATGGTAGGGCCGCCAATATCGATGTTTTCGATAGCGTCGTTCATAGTTACGTCAGCACGTGCAATCGTTTCAGCAAACGGATATAAGTTCACGACGACTAAGTCGATACGTTCGATCGAATGATCGCTCATAACTGCATCATCTGTACCGCGGCGTCCTAAAATGCCACCGTGAATCTTAGGATGTAGCGTTTTAACACGGCCATCCATCATTTCAGGAAAGCCTGTGTAATCTGATACTTCAGTCACGGCGACATTGTTTTCTGTGAGCAGACGATAAGTACCGCCAGTAGATAATAAACCAAAACCTGCTTTGAGAAGGCCTTGAGCAAACTCGATGATATTAGACTTATCGGAGACCGATAGTAGGGCAAGTGGGGTTGTACTCATAAGAAATTTTCCATAAAAAAAGCCTGACGTAAACGTCTGGCAAGGTGATGATGACAATGGTATGCCGTATCATGATAGATAAAGCGCGGAACATTTAATTGCCATACATAATGATGGTCAATGATGGGTAAGCTCATATAACAATGCTACATTAAATCATAGGTCTTCATTTTTTTGCGCAAAGTGCCTCGATTTAGGCCTAATATCTGAGCACATTTGGTTTGGTTGCCTCTTGTTTTTTCTAGGACGACAGATAAGAGAGGCTCTTCGACTTGCTTTAAAATCAGCTCATATAAATCAGTGGGCATCTCATCTCCTAACATCGCAAAGTACTGACGTACCACACGCTCCACATGAACTCGTAGAGGTTGCTGCGCACTATTTGTATGGTGTTGACTAGCAAAATCAAAGCCGTGCGTAGGTGATTGGTATTCGTCTTTATTATAATCGGCAGGGTGCTCAGAGCTTTTAGCAAAATGATTGGCATTATGCTGTGCATGAGGTGCCATAAAATAATATCCTTGAGATGAAGAAAAATTCTGATTGTGAGGGGTCAGAACCATAGTATATCAAATTAATATCGCCTAGCGCTGAT
Organism: Psychrobacter sp. Pi2-52; assembly: GCF_904846705.1. Taxonomy (GTDB): domain Bacteria; phylum Pseudomonadota; class Gammaproteobacteria; order Pseudomonadales; family Moraxellaceae; genus Psychrobacter. Next base: position 33,058 of record NZ_CAJHBS010000017.1, on the reverse strand, counting down.
AGATTCATCGTTATCTTGGCTATCACGGTTTAATTGAAAATGAATTTACAGTATGTTTTCTACTCACGCTTATTTATATATGACAACTTGATTTAATAAAGAGCGGTCATAGTAATGTCGCGAATTTGCGCATTAGCGACAGGGATAGTAAATAATAGCTGTCTATCTGTATTGGCAGCTAACTGACTTTGCTTGCCTAATAAATAATCGTTTGGATCTGCAATGAACTCTCCAATAATCTCATCTTTACCATAAACGCTTATTTTTACATTGGGGTATAGTTGTGCTTGCGGGCTGCCGTTACTTAGAGTAGCGCCTATATCGCTAAATGTACCAGCAGTTTTAATCTGACTGCTTCTATGAAAGGTATTGCTGATGGTAAGGGCTGATAAGTCCGCACTGGGCAAGCTGCAGGCAGCGACAGAGCATATTGATTGGAGACGCTGAGCATATGCTGGGTTTTTCACTAAATTTTCTAAGTTAAAAATAACATACTGTGCCGCGAGTAGCAGTGCTAGAACCAAACAACCTAGTATCCATAACAATGACGCAATTGAACGTGTCGTTTGGGTTGGTGCAAACGGTAGCTGGGTTTTTCTTAAGCGATCGTCCGCAGCAGGGTCTTCATCTTTAACGGGTACACCCATATCAGATAGAAGCTGTGATAAGTCTGTATCATCTGGTGGTGTTTCTTCGTCTTGATTTTGTTCTTCTAATAGTTTTTGCAGCCATGAATTGTTATCTGTATTCTCAACATTGGCATGAATATCATTGGCCGCTGCCGAGCTGAGCATGTCCTGTGTTGATGAGGATGCTGATATTGTACTAGTAGATGGTTTCTTTATTGATGGATTAGGGGTTTTGATAGTTTCTTTAGAAGAGGGCGCTTTTGGTTTTTCTGTGGTTGCTGCGCTAGGACTGGTATTACTGGCTTGGGTTAACCATGCATCCATACTATCTAGAGAGTCATACTCTTGAACGTCTTCTTCTGGCTCGTCTATATCCATATCATCATGGATTAAACCATCGTAAATCAAAGTATCAGATGATTTTTTTTTACTGATTGAAGATGTAGGGCGATTTGGCACATTTTGAAGTTTATGCTGACTGCTACTAGTATTCGCTTTTTGCTCGTTCGAAATTGGTTGAGTTTGAGATTTTTGTTGAGCAGGAATATTTTTTTGTGGTGTTGGTTTTTGAATGACCTCAGAATTTACCACAAGATGCTTATTGACCAAAAAACTTTGCTGGCACCGATCACAGCTGATGGTAGCATTGACTTGATTCAGTTGAGTTTGTTTAACGCTATAGCAAGCTTGGCAATGGGGGCATTGGGTTTTTATTGGCGTGGTCATAGAGGCGAATCCAAAAAAGTATGGTTATCAATACCGCTTAGCCACTCACCAATAGCTGCCCACAATACTCATTGTATTTTTTAAGTTTCGATGAATTATGGGCAAAGACAGAGTGGCGTCAAACACATAACATTTGACTGCCCTCTATCGTAACAGATGTAATTAAATGTTGCTAGCTGGTAAATGTACCTGATAAACGCTGCCAATGTTGGTCTTCTTGCGCAGTAAAAGCATGCTTAGGATCCAGTGCAAAATATGGCTGATAAGCTTCAGTGACTTGCTCGGTTTGCGACTCAATCAAACCTGCTAATACGATACGGCCCTTTGGCGCAACCAGTGTTGCAAAGTAAGGTGCTAAACCAATAAGCGGCTTTGCTAAAATATTGGCAACAATCACTTCTACAGGCAACACATCATGTTGCGAGCAGTACTCTGTAAATTCTTCTGGTAGAAATGCCTGTAAACGTTCGCCTACATTGTTGCGTACTGCATTCTGATTGGTAGCAAGTACCGCCTGCGGGTCAATATCGACTGCATATACCTGACGTGCACCCAATAGCAAAGCAGCAATCCCTAGAATACCTGAGCCACAACCATAATCGATAACCACTTTGTCTGTTAGGTCTTGCTCTGTTAGCCAGTCTAGACATAGGCGAGTCGTAGCATGATAGCCAGTCCCAAATGCCAAACCTGGGTCCATAATGATATTGGTGGCTTCAGGGTTAGGCGGTGTTAGCCAGTCAGGCACAATCCATAGGTCATTAGCACATTCGATAGGATGATAGTTGCTCATCCACTCGCGCTCCCAGTCCTTATCATCAACAGCCGTTAGCCAAATACGAGTAGCCTGTACTTGTGCAGCAATTTCATGACTTAATTGTTCAACCGCTTGACGACTACCAGCATCAGTAGTCGCATCAAATAGTCCTGTTAGTATCACCTCATCCCACAGCGGTGATTCACCTGGAAGTGGCTCAAACAGAGGTTGATCGCCAGCATCGTCTAAAGCTATTGATAATGCACCTGCTTCTAACAAAAGCGCTTCAGCCAAGTCGACGTTTGATTTTTCACATTGTAAATGCAGTTGTTGCCATGCCATAAAGATAACCTTAAGCGGAAATAAAAATAAGTGTAGGTGTTAGGGGGCTGCCCTAGATAAGTCTACATACAATGAAATGAATAATGTATATAGATGTTTTAACTAATAAATCTAAGAGGTACAAATACTCGGTTATTAGCGCAATGCTTGTTTTGCTTCATTGACCACGCGTGAGTTACCCTGAGCTTGTCCTGATTGCAATATAACTTGCCATAGTGCTCGTCTACGATTGCTATCTTGAGAGACACTAAGACCACGACGTGCCATCGCTTCTGCCTTACGAGGTTGGTTCTTTTTTAATGCTACTTGTGACAAATAAAAATATACCGCCGACGATTTGGGCGCTAGACGCTGTGCACGGGTAAAGCTGTTCTCTGCATTGGTTAGATTGCCAGCTTTCAACTGACTGATACCTACTTGCATCAAATTGCGAAACGCAGGCAGATTACTATTATTGCTTGCAGATTGTTGAGTACGTTGCTGCGAGTTTCTTCTAGCGTGCTCAAGTAACTCATTATGCGACGGTACCGATGGCTCAGAGATTATATAGTCGTTACGAGAAGGCGCAATGATAACAGGATCAGGCTGCGTCACTTCTGGTGCAGAAGGCGTAAATACAGGTGTCTCTTGCGTTAATGGATTTGGTGTTTCGGACTGTTCAACTGTAACGTAAGGCTCGGTTGGATAGTTGCTTTGATCATTTGCTTCCGTGATAGGCGCTTGAGCAGTTGTTGTTGATGGCACGGTCGGTTGTGATGTTGGTAGTGTTTGAACAGGCGTTGTTTGCACTGTGGTTGACGTGCTAGGTGCCGTCTGACAAGCACTTAGGCTTAGCATGCCAATGATCGCGCTGCCTGCAAGTAAGGTATTGCTTGACGTAATTTTATTACGCCATAGCACTATGGTTTGTTTTACTGAAGTAGTTGTCCGTAAAGATGACACCATCATGTTAAAACCTTTTTTAAATATTAAAAGCTAAATACCAAAAACATTATTAGAGCTATTTAACAGCTAGAGCCATTCAACAGCTAGAACCATTCAACAGCGCGGTCATACCAAGTATCAGCACGGTCTTCATCACCTTCACTTTGCTCGCTGATACCTTCTGCACCATCAGATTCAACAGCTTCGCCATTTGGAATTTCTAAACCTTCGCGGCGACGTTGTTGATTGATATCACCTTGCTGATTTTGGAACTGTGTCTGTTCACGAGCGCGATCTTGCTGATACAGGCTCAGCGCACAACTGCTGGCTTCTTCTGGTAGGTGAGCTGACATTACTGGTAGGTAGCGAGCGTTAGCACAGCGCTCATTAGACAGTTTGCCTGAATTGTTCTCTAGCCATAACCACTCGATACCTTCTGGCTCTGGTAGAGCAACCGGAGTCAGTTTTAGGCGTTTCATATAATCTACCCAAACTGGTAAGGCGCCAGTACCACCACTCAAACCAATCGGTTTATTATCATCACGACCAACCCAAACGACACTTACATAGTTGCCACTATAGCCTGCAAACCAAGCATCACGGTAGTCATTTGTCGTACCCGTTTTTCCGGCTAGGTTTAAATTGTTGCCGAGCGATTGGGCGCGTCTGGCCGTACCATTTGAGACGACTTGCTGTAATGCATAGTTGGTCAAAAAGTTGGTTTCAGGTGGAATACTGCGCTGAGTGTTAAGCCCAGTACGCTGTAAAATACGGCCACGATCATCAATGACAGTACGGATACTGTGAATAGGCGTGCGGAAACCACCAGTGGCAAAGACTTGGTAAATACCAAGCATGTCCATCGGACTCAAATTAACTGAGCCTAGTAATGCTGATGGGTAAGGTGGGATTTTTTCTTTGATACCCATGCGCTGTAATTGCTTAGCAAAGGTATTAACACCGAACTCCATACCTAAGCGTACTGCCGCCTGATTATAGGATTGAGACAATGCCGTGGTAAGTGGTACATAGCCATGATCACGGTTGTCGTAGTTTTTAGGGTTCCAGTCAGTACCGTCGTTTAGATTGACCGTAATAGGGGAGTCATCTACTGAACTGGCCAAGTTGTAACGACCGCTCTCAAGCGCAGTCATATAAATGATAGGCTTCAGCAACGAGCCGACTTGGCGTTTGGCATCGACCGCGCGGTTAAACCCTGTAAATTCACTACCACTACCCACGACAGACACTAGCTCGCCAGTCTCAGGATTAGCACTCACCAACGCGCCTTGTAAATCCTTAGTTTTGCTACTGTTACGGCGCAGCTCACCAAGTTTTCTATCAACAGCTTTATCTGCTGCTAATTGAGCGATAGGGTCTAGAGTACTGATAATAATCAGGCCTTCGTTTTTGAGGTCGTCAGAGTAATATACGGTATTTAGCTCACGTTTAACAATATCTAAGAAGTCAGGGAACTGGCTTTTGCCTTCAGCAGGCTTATCCACGATACCAAGCGGTTGCTTTAAGGCTTTGTCGTAGTCTTCCTGGCTCAGTGTGCCCATTGTCAGCATGTTATTAAGCACCACATCGCGGCGTGCTTTTGAATCGTTTGGATTGCGACGTGGGTTGTAGATACTTGGGCCTTTTGCCATACCAACCAGCATTGCTTGCTGATCTAAGCGCAGCTCATTAAGAGGTTTGTCAAAATAAAACTGTGATGCCAGACCAAAACCATTGATAGAGCGATTGCCATTTTGACCCAGATAAATCTCATTCAAATAGGTCTGTAAAATCTCATCTTTGCTGTAATGCAGCTCAAGTAGCACGGCCATCAATGCTTCATTGGCTTTGCGTTTGATAGTGCGATCTGAGTTGAGATAAAAGTTTTTGATCAGCTGCTGGGTGATGGTCGAACCACCTTGTCTGGCACCACCAGTAAAGTTATTGATTACGGCACGGGCGATACCACGTACCGATACCCCTTTATGCTCATAAAACGCGCGATCTTCGGTAGCGATAAGTGCATCAATTAACGGCTGAGGCACTTCGTCCAAAGACACAACCATCCGATCTTCATTACTGTCTGGATAGATACCACCGATATTGACAGGCTCTAGACGAATGATGCCGCTTTTGGCAGGCAGAGTACTCTGGATAGATTCTACTTTATTGCCAGAAATTGTCATTTTGATGACTTGCTCGGCATCTTTATCATTGGCGCTATACGTAAAGCCGCGCGTGTGAATAAAGTAAGTATTACCTGTTCGATGATAGGTGCCTGTACGATCATAAGCTTTGTTGCTTTGATAATTGAGCAACTCTAGCCATGTCTTCATCGTATCTCTATCGACATTGGCACCTTGATACAGCTCAAGCGGCTGCGAATACACTTTGGCTGGAATGTCCCAGCGCTTGCCCTCAAACTTATGAGTAATGGTGCGATCAAGTTTGATCAAATATAGCGCCAACAGCACCATGCCTGCGATGATGATAATTAATAGCAGACTACTAAAGACCAAGCCGCGCTGCTGCGAGGGTAGCGTGTGCATAGCAGACTTAGATGACGCTGATAACTTGGTATTTGGTAACTTGTAATTAGGTTTTTGCACGGATGTCGCACCATTTTTGGATAAAAAACTGCCTCATAATGACGCAAATTGACAAATTTTTCAATCTATCATCGTCAACGCAGGCATTTATTGGTCGTAGACTATGAGCGATGATACTGCTCATAGCGATAGCTTATAGTATAATCCCTATTAAAATACCGATACTTGTAATAAAGCGTCAGTCACTTTCAATCTGGTAGATAAACGCCATATAAGATAACAATTTACGATTGCCCTCACGATGTATTTTGTATGAATTCGCTGTTGCTAATTGTTTGCTATTAGCCGTTTGTTATGAATACTATGCTACTAACAGTAGTAATATTCATGTGATTAAAAACGGCTCTATTGCATGACGTACAGTACAGTCAATACGAGCAAGTTTGCTTTAAATGAATGCATTTTAAGCAAGCCTGTCAAAGGAAGTAAGCGCGACTATGTCTAGTATCCCATCATCAGTATCATCTGCTACCAATCACTCTTATGAAGACACTTCTATCATCGAAGGCTTAGTGCTTCCGCTGGCTGACCACTGCTTTCACTGCGGCGATCCCGTACCTCAGCCACCGTTTTATGCTGAGATATTAGGTCAGTCACGAGAGATGTGTTGTATGGGCTGTCAGTTAGCTGCCCAAAGCATAGTAGAGGCTGGTCTTGAGCAGTATTATCTTGACCGATCGGAAATTAATCGTACGGCAAGTTTACCAACTCAACTGACACGCCTCGAAGCCTATGATCATGACGAGATAAAATCGCAATTCGTGTATGCGCAAGACGGTCTGTCAGTAGCAGAGTTGTCTGTTAATAACTTACGCTGTGCGGCCTGTACATGGTTGATTGAGTCGCGTCTTGATGAGCTAGAGGGCATTAGTAAGTGTCAGGTGAATTTGACCAACCAACGTATGCGGGTCATTTGGAATGAAGACAAATTACCGATCAGCCGGATTTTAGCGGTCATCAATGAGATTGGCTATGACGCCAAGCCTTATCGGCAAGATACCCATGAAGCCATGCTGGCACGTCATAACAACCAAATGCTATTACGTCTTGGTATCGCGGCACTAGGTTCGATGCAGGCAATGATGTATGCCGTTGCGCTTTATTTTGGTGAGTATAGCGACATGTTGATCTTTCAGCGTGACTTCTTGCGTTGGGTGTCTTTATTCGTTAGTACGCCTGTCTTCTTTTATGCTGGTATTCCTTTTTTTACCTCTGCATGGTCAGCGATTCGTGCCCGCCAAGTCAATATGGATGTGCCCGTCAGTCTTGCATTGATTATTACTTTCTTTGCCAGTCTCTACGCTACCATCACTGGGCAAGGAGAGACATACTATGACTCGGTCAGCATGTTTATTTTCTTTTTGTTGGCAGGGCGTTATATCGAGCATAACGCACGTCTAAAAGCTGCGACTATGGCTAATGATTTGGTCGTAGTTGAGCCGGTATTAGTACAAAAAGTCGCTGAAGACAAATCAGCAGCTGAGCATATTTTACAGCAGCTGAAAGAAAATACGTCTCAACAAGATGAAGCTATCGAAGATAATGCTCAAAAGGGTTCGAGTGTAGCGGCTGAAGTTATGCCTGACTTTATGCAGCGTATGGACGCCAATGTTCATCAGCTCACATCACGTATCGCTCAAGACTGGCAGCAGGCACGCAACAAACAGAATGCGCAATCACAAGCAGAAGACGATATAGAGTTAAAGAAAATGGTCACCGCTCATAGTTTACAGGTGGGTGATATTATTTTAGTTGAGGCAGGTTCAGAGATTATCAGTGATGGTATCTTGCTAAGTTCTACTGCAACGGTGTCACAAAGTCTACTGACGGGCGAAGGTGATTTAATCATCAAATCCCAAGGTGATTATATCGTCGGCGGTGCACAAAACGATAGCCAGCCGTTCGAAATGCTCGTCACCGCCTTACCAAAAGACAGTCAGATAGGTTTAATTGATCGATTGATGAATCGTGCCATGAGCGAAAAACCCAAACTGGCGCAACAAGCAGATAAGCTGGCACGTTGGTTTGTCGCGCGTATTTTGGTTTTATCCGTCTTAGTATTTGTCGGCTGGTATATTGTTGACCCAAGCCAAGCCATTTGGGCAACCGTGGCAGTCTTAGTCGCTACTTGTCCATGTGCTCTGTCGTTGGCAACGCCGATTGCCTTGACCGTCTCAACCAATCGTCTGGCAAGCTATGGTTTTTTGACGACGCGTGGCCATACCTTACAAACGCTAGCTGAAATCACGCACGTTGCTTTTGATAAGACAGGCACGCTGACTTATGGTAAGCCAAATTTATTAAATATCGAATTAATCACACCAAAAAGCCAGACCGAAATTGACGATTTATCATTAATAGCGCAAAAAGATACGCTATTGGCCATTGCAGCTGCATTAGAAGTAGGTAGTCGTCATCCAATTGCCCATGCGTTACTGACGGCGGCCTATCAGTTACACCTGCCATCGACACAAGCCGTACAGCATTATCCAGCAGGCGGTGTAGAAGCAATGATTGAAGGCACTGTATATCGAATCGGCCATAAAGACTTTGCGCTAGATAAAACAGATAATAGCGCCAATGATATAGATGTAAACGATGATTTAACCATCGATCTAGTAGCTCAGCGCGCCAGCTCAGCAGTGGTATTGTCTTATCAAAACACTGATAGCAAAAAATGGCAGGCGCTGGCATGCTTTTATTTCAATGACAAGGTACGTGATAGTGCGCAGTCGATGCTCGATACACTCAAAGAGCTAGGTATCGAGTCTGTTATGTTGACAGGTGATCCAAGCCCGCAAGCGATAGTCATGGCTGAGAGTTTAGGTATGCAAGCTGCATACAATGGCCTATCACCGACTGATAAAGTCAATCATATTCAGCAGTTGCAAGCTAACGGTGCTGTGGTATTGATGGTGGGTGATGGTATCAACGATGCACCAGTGCTAGCCGCAGCAGATGTGTCGACCTCGATTGCAGGTGCGGCAGACTTAGCACAAGTATCCAGTGATAGTGTTATCTTAAACGGACAAATCGAGGCCATCACTGCGGCTAAACGTATCTCTGATAAGACGGAACGTATTATCAAGCAAAATTTCCGTTGGGCGCTCGCTTACAACAGTATCGTCCTGATACCAGCGGCTTTAGGCTATGTGCCACCATGGCTTGCTGCAATTGGTATGTCGCTCAGTTCGCTATTTGTCGTATTAAATGCATTGCGCTTAAAACGTGCTTAGTCTCTTTAAAAAGCATTTAATATAAACAGGTCTGTAAAGTTTGCTCATAAAAAAACCGCCTTCCATCAAATGGAAGGCGGTTTTTTCTATACAAAGATATTGTTAGGTAGCTCTTACAATTAGTCTTGTAGATAGCTTAGCAGACGCATAAATTCGATATACATCCAGACTAAGGTCGCAAGAATACCAATACTGAACAACCACTCGTAATCTTCAGAAACACCCATCGCAACACCGCGATCAATATTATCGAAATCTAATAGCAAGGTGAAAGAAGCGATAACGATGACAAATAAGCTAAAGCCAATAGCGATAGCGCCACCTTCAAATAGGAACGGCAATGATGAACCAAACGCTAGAGAAAGTACCCACTGTGCTACATAAACAAGCATAATGGCAATAACCGCCGAGGTCACGATAGAGCGGAACTTTTCAGTAACCTTAACTAAACCTGAACGATATAACCCAAGCATAACTGCAGCTGTGACGAAAGTTGCGCACATTGCAGTGACTGGTACTGTTGGATACATTCTCATGAAAAATAATGAGATGCCGCCCAAAAAGATACCTTCTAACAAGGCGTAAGGCACTGCCAAAGTCTTGGCTTTTTGCGGCTTGAAGGTAATAAAAAGCGCCAGAACAAACGCAGCAATCATGCTACCAAAGGCTGCCATCGTAATAAAACCTTGCGATAAACCTGCCATAAGCGCATAAAAGAAAAAGCCCACACCAGTAATGGCTGATAAACCAAGTAACAAGCTGGTCTTTTGAATTACGCCTTTGACCGTCATTGGATTACCGCCGATCGCAAGTTCTGCGCGACTGACAATAGGATTGGCCATACATAAGTCCTTAATAATAAAATATAAAAATAGTGATGTTAGTTACTTTAGCAAAACCGCTATTATTGTCAACTGTGTTTACGTGACAACTGATGCGGTGCAACCTTAGACTGCTCATTGGCTAGCGCATCGGGCTACTGTATCGCTCAATACGCTAATTGGAAAACTGAACAGACAGATTCGGCTAAGTAAAACATTCGATAGCTTTTATATGGGGTCAGTTACGACAGTTAACAACGATAATTCATAAACATGCTAGTCTAAGCGCGCATTTATCGCTATCATTACCTTGTACTTCACCGTTATACCGAGTCGTTTTATGGAAAACTCAGCGCAGTCAGCAAGATTGCCACACTTACATGAATCAGAGCTATTCCACGCTATTAAAAATCCTGCCTTTAGGCGTATTGGTCTAATGGGCCGTGCTGGTAAACGTAGTGTCACTCAAAGCTTGGTACAGATTGCCCAAACCGTCAATGATATGAATTTGACCTTGATAATGGATGTACAAACGGCCAATTTGCCAACGCTTGACCTCACAGACATAGAAAGAGTCAAAATCGTCAAACGTGGTTTGATTGGTGAGATTTGTGATTTGGTTATTGTGGTTGGCGGTGATGGTTCGATACTACATGCTGCTGAAGCGTTAGCACGCTACCGTGTACCTGTACTAGGGGTAAACCGTGGTCGTCTAGGATTTTTAGCAGATGTAAAACCTGATGAAGCTGCGTTTAAGTTACGCCAAGTATTGATGGGAGACTATCAACTGGACCATCGGTTCTTATTGACGATGGAGATACGAGAAGGGCGCAAAATTATCCATGAAGATATGGCGCTGAACGACATCGTATTGCACGCCGGTAAATCGGTACATATGATTGATTTTCAGATGAAAATTGATGGACATGATGTTTATAGACAGCATAGTGATGGCTTGATAGCGGCAACACCGACTGGCTCTACTGCTTATGCCTTATCAGGTGGCGGTCCAATTATTCATCCGAGTATGGACGCTATTTGTCTGGTGCCGATGCATCCCCATACATTATCTAGCAGACCGATTGTGGTCAGCGGTAATAGTGAGGTCTGTATTCGTATCCACGAAGACAATCGTACTCAGCCGATGGTGAGTGCGGACGGTAAGCCAAGCGTGCCACTTGAGCAAGAGCAGCGCCTCCATATTCGTAAGCATCCTGATAAGCTTACCTTGTTGCACCCACCTGGGTTTGACTTTTATGAGGCCTGCCGTACAAAGCTGCACTGGAACGTACATGCCGAAGAATTCAGTCTTGATGTCGATGATGATATTATAGACGATGAATAAGCGTATCTATTAGACCAAAATATGATACAAAAAATGGTAGTGGAGAGTAGGTAAGATGGATAAACAAACAATACTAGCAAGTCTAACGCCCGAAGTGGTTGATAAATTTCGTATGGCGATTGAACTAGGCAAATGGCCTGACGGTCGTAAGATTACTGCTGAGCAGCGCGAGACTTGTATGCAAGCAGTGATGGTATGGGAGCATGAGCACCTACCGCCAGCTGAGCGTACAGGTTATATTCATAAACCCGTAAAAGATGATGGCTCTGTCGTTGGCGCTGAATGTGATGTCGAGCACGAGCATCACTACCCTAATATGCCGAATCCTAAAGGTGCGGTACAGCCTGTTAAGTTTCGTGATAAATAGGTTTATAAGAAATCTATAATAGTTGTGATAAAGACAATTGTCATAAAAAAGCCACGCTATATAGCGTGGCTTTTTTTACTTTATCAATGATTAAATCATCAGAAATAGCTTAATCACTATAAATGATTAAATAGCAGTCGTATCGACACTAGGACGAACCGTTAGCGGATTCTTTTGCATCAAGAATCCTTGCCAGCCCCAATGTAAAAAATTACGGATATTGGCATGATCGGTACCGTTAGGCGTTGCTTGAACCTTGGCATAATGTTCGCCAAATAGCTTAAGCGTGTCCAATTGGTTCAGGCCATGGTGCTTAGCAAAACCAAAAATCTTTGCGCTACCTTCGTTCTCACCGGCTGCATTATGTACCATCCCATTTACGAAAGGGGCAGGCGCATAGCGATAAAAATCATCGATAAAGCTGATGACATCATTGAATCCAATGGCTTTTTTGTTCAAACCATTAAGTAATGCCGATACATCTGATTGGCGGATACTCATAAATAAATGACCTCAGAGCAGATTAAAAAAACAATATAATATTTATGTGTGCTCAATGATGATAGTAGCCGTTGAGCGTTCAGCATTATAATTTAGCTAGCTTAGCGATTAAAGTAGTCTTCGTCATCAAACGAAGGCGAAAAGTTGCCTTGCTCAAGATGCTGCATTTGCGACTGTACAGAACGCTCATGCTGAATACGTTGATAAATCTCTTCGCGGTGTACTGCAATATCTTTAGGTGCGTTTACACCGATACGTACTTGATTGCCTTTGACGCCTAGAACCGTCACACTTACTTCGTCGCCAATCATTAGCGTTTCGCCCACGCGGCGTGTCAAAATTAACATGCGTCACACTCCTTATGTCGCATCAACAAATTATTACTCATCAGATTACTTCTCAATTGCAGAACATCACCGCAGCACCAAACATGCAATATAACCATTATCACGATGCCAGATATCGTGCCAATAGCGGTAATGATAGGTAGATTCATTTAGCCCAAATGAAAGCCCCATTATAGGCGGCATAACAGATACTGTCACGGTTTTTCACAAAACTATTAGGTAAATGCTCATTTTAACTATGCTAAAAAATAAAAATAGGACCTAAAAAGATCCTATTTTATTTAAGTACTGTTTTTATTTAGATACTATTAATTCAAACGCTATTAATTTAAATGCTGTTTATCTACATACTATATAAAGTATAAAGTCATTAATAGCGATTAATAGATAACCATTAAAGCTAATGCTATATTTTAACAGTTTTTATGTCTTATAGCCCAGCGATTTTGCTTTCACCGTCTTCACGATCTAGGCCAAATGCCGTGTGCAATGACTTAACGGCTTTTTCTAAGTGTTGATCCTGAATCAGGACCGACACTTTGATTTCGCTGGTTGAAATCATTTGGATATTGATGTTGTTTTCAGCCAGTGTTTGGAACATAAGACTAGCGACACCTGCGTGTGAACGCATGCCAACACCAACCAATGACACTTTAACCACTTCACTGTTGCCCAATATTTCTTTGGCGCCAATTTCATCTTTTACTTCTTCGTTAAGCACTTTTAGCGTCTTATCTAAATCAGTGCGGTTAACCGTGAAAGTAAAATCAGTGGTACCGTTATCCGAAAGGTTTTGTACAATCATATCGATTTCAATATTGGCACGACCAATTGGGCTTAAGATAGCAGAGGCGATACCAGGATGGTCAGGCACGCCGCGTACTAAGATTTTTGCTTCGTCTCTATTGAACGCGATACCTGAGATGATTGCCTGTTCCATATTGTCTCCTTCGTCTATCGTAATTAGGGTACCCACGTTGTCTTGAAATTCTTGGTCAAAGCTACCGTCTGTGTTTTCATCAAAGCTAGAGAGTACACGTAGCGGCACGCCATATTTACCAGCGAATTCTACTGAGCGAATCTGTAGAATCTTAGAGCCAAGACTTGCCATTTCAAGCATTTCTTCAAATGTAATTTTTTCAAGTTTTTTGGCTTTTGAGGTCACACGAGGGTCAGTGGTATAGACACCATCGACATCGGTATAAATTTGACATTCGTCAGCGCCCAAGGCAGCAGCAATCGCCACACCTGTGGTATCAGAACCGCCGCGCCCTAATGTGGTCGCGTTGCCTTCTTCATCGATACCTTGGAAACCTGCCACAATAACGATATTGCCAGCATCTAATTGCTCGCGTATGTTTTTGTCATCGATGCTTTCGATACGGGCTTTGTTATGGGCGTTGTCGGTTTTAATCGCGACTTGGCGACCAGTCATTGAACGGGCACCAATACCAAGCTCTTTAATCGCCATCGCGAGTAGTGAGATAGAAACCTGCTCACCTGTTGAGACCATTTGATCGTATTCGCGAGGATCAGGCTGTGTGCTAATTTGGCGAGCTAGATCAATCAAACGGTTGGTTTCGCCGCTCATGGCTGAGACTACGACGACCACTTGGTGACCATTGTCATGCCAGCGTTTGACTCGTTTGGCGACGTTTTTGATGCGGTCGATACTACCCATCGAGGTGCCGCCGTATTTCTGTACTATTAACGCCATAAAAATCTACCTATTTATTCAATAATGACTTTTTATTGTCATTGATGAGAGTCAATGTGATGCTCGTCAATGCTTGTATAGATAAAGCCAGATGATAAGAGTTATGCCTTTAGGTTTTTCATTCTTCTAATGGTATCTATCAACCTTATAGAATGAACAATATGCCCAAACGTTGACCTTTATACCATATCTACTGCATAACTTTAAGCCTCAGGAGCGCTTAGATGTATGGCGATTGGTTATAGTAGTTATAACCAATCACGTATTCTATGTGTAATAGAGTAAAGCTATGCGATAAATATAAAGTACATTGTGACGCGCTATACCAATATATTCACGAGTTTAATATTCACTAGCTTAGCTAAGCTGGGTTTCAATCCAAGCAGGTAGAGCGCTGATAACCGCTGCACTGTTACTAGACTTCGGTGCGCCGCCTTGTGCGTAGTCAGGCTTACCGCCACCTTTACCACCAAGCTCACCTGCTAAATGACGAATAATATCACCAGCCTTCACTTTGGCAGTGACAGATTTTGCGACGCTCGCTGCGAGTGCTAATTGGTCATCTTTATCACCAATCAATACAATCACGCTATCAGGCAGTTTTGATTTGATATCGTCCATCAGCGTACGGATGGATTTACCATCGATACCGCTTAAAGTACTGATAAGAACCGGAGTGCCAGCGATCGTTTGTACATCATCAAGCAAATTGGCTGCTTGAGCACTGGCTATTTTTTGTTGCAAACGTTCTAGTTGTTTTTCTAGGTCACGTTGCTTATCAGCCATCGTACGGACACGCTGCGCCACTTCAGGACGTTTTACTTTCAGCTGACTTGCCAATTCGCTCAGTTGTTGCTCGCTTTGCTGGATGTTTTTGATCGCGTTCATGCCAGTGACCGCTTCAACTCGGCGGATACCAGCCGCAATACCAGACTCACTGGTGATTTTCAGGACACCGATATCGCCCGTACGCTGTACATGCAAGCCACCGCATAGCTCGATAGAGAAAGGCTTGCGCTGACCATCAACGATACGGTCTGTACCCATGGTTAGGACTCGAACGTCACTGCCGTACTTTTCACCAAACAGTGCCATTGCGCCTTGACTCATTGCTTCATCAATAGACATGTGCTCGATACGAGTAGGGGTGTTGGCTTGAATTTGCTCATTAACGAGACGTTCGACACGCATGATTTCAGCGGCGCTAACAGGTTTGTCATAAGCAAAGTCAAAACGTAGTACTTCGCTTGAGACTAGTGAGCCTTTTTGCGTGACCGCATCGCCTAGCACTTCTCTTAGCGCTGCGTGCAATAGGTGAGTGGCCGAGTGGTTTTTGGCGCTGGCTGCACGTATACTAGACAGTACTTGCGCTTCAGCGGTTTGCTTAGTGCTGATATCACCCATGGTCACGACACCATAATGGATAATCGCCTGACCAGATTTTTTGGTATCTTGCACTTCAAAGACGCCAGATGCCGTACGGATTTCACCAAGCTCACCAACTTGACCACCACCTTCAGCATAAAATGGGGTGCGATCTAATACCACAACGCCTTCCATGCCTTCTGTTAAGCTGTCTGCTGGGTTGCCGTCTTGATAAAGCGCATCAATCGTTACGCCGTTTTCTTCAAGCTGCTCATAACCAACAAAGACGGTTGGTGTCTCTACTTGGATGACACTGCTGTAATCGACGTCAAACTTGCCAGCATCACGCGCACGCTCACGTTGTGCCTGCATATGCTCATCAAATTCGGCTTCATCAATAGCAATACCACGCTCACGAGTGATATCAGCAGTCAAATCAAGTGGGAAACCATAGGTATCATAAAGCTTAAATGCTGCTTCACCAGATAGCGTATCACCATCTTGTAAGCCTTCAAGTTCGCTGGCAAGCAAACGTAAGCCTTGAGCCAATGTTTTAGCAAACTGTGCTTCTTCTTTTTGAATGGCGTTTTCGATGACGCTCTGCTTGTCTTTTAGCTCAGGATAGGCACTGCCCATTTCAGCTACAAGCGGCGCAACCATCTTATAGAAAAACTCACTATCAGCGCCAAGCTTGTTGCCATGACGTACCGCACGACGAATGACACGGCGCAATACATATCCGCGACCTTCATTACTTGGCGTAACACCATCAGCAATCAAAAACGCTACGGCACGAATATGGTCGGCGATGACTTTCAATGATGATTGTTGCTCATTGCTGATCTCTAGGATTTCAGCTGCTGCATCCATCAAATGAACAAATAAATCGATCTCATAGTTGCCATGAACGCCTTGCATGATGGCACTAATACGCTCAAGCCCCATGCCTGTATCGACACTTGGAGCAGGTAGCGGCAATAGTGTGCCATCTTTTTGACGATTGAACTGCATGAATACGCAGTTCCAAATCTCAATATAGCGATCGCCGTCTTCTTCTGGCGTACCTGGCAAACCGCCTTCGATATCGGCGCCATGGTCATAAAAGACTTCGGTACAAGGGCCACAAGGACCAGTGTCACCCATCGTCCAAAAGTTATCAGAAGCGTAGGGAGCACCTTTGTTATCGCCAATACGAATGATGCGCTCACTTGGAATGCCGATGTTTTTATTCCAAATTTCAAAGGCTTCGTCATCAGTTTCATAAATCGTGACATAAAGACGATTTTTATCAATCGCTAACCACTGATCCGAGGTCAAAAACTCCCAGATATACTCGATGCCTGCTTGCTTGAAGTAATCACCAAATGAGAAATTGCCAAGCATTTCAAAGAAAGTATGATGACGGGCGGTATAGCCGACATTATCCAAATCATTATGTTTGCCGCCAGCACGTACGCATTTTTGAGAGGTTACCGCACGTGTATAGTCACGTGGTTCCATACCCAAAAAGGTTTCTTTAAACTGATTCATACCGGCATTGGTAAATAGCAATGTCGGATCATTGTGTGGAATCAAGCTAGACGATGAAACTTGGGTGTGCTGCTTGCTTATGAAAAAATCGATAAAGGCTTGGCGAATATCGGCTGAGCGAAATGGCTGGCTCACAGCGGCTCCTTACTGACGGATAGAATTGAGTAAATGATATAAAATAATTTTGCAAGCGATTTTAGCACAAACGCCTAAGCTCTTGGTACAAGAGTTATAACTGCAGGGTTACTCTGCGAAAGCGAATGGTGCTTTAATTTGCAACTAATCAGCGTTAATGGGTTTCACCGCGAATGACGGCATGAGTCGCCAAAAAGTCACTGGTGATACCAATCTCAGCATGCTCAATGTTAACTTTGTGCTTGTGCTGGCTGATTACGGCTGCGAACCCACGCCCAAATAATAGCCACAATCATTATTAGACCAATAATGCCTAGCATGGGATACACGGTGCCAATGAGTTTACTGAAACCAAGCTGGCTTAAGCCCAGACCAATGATAGCGAAAAATGCGCTAAGCGATTTGAAGCGATTTGTTCCTGGCGTCGCAAAGCGTGTACTAAAGGCAAAAAACATACCCACTGCGGTACTGTATATCATACAAATGAGCGTCACTGACATAATTATCGCTAACACGGGCGAAATGTTTGAGGCCAATCCTAAAGTAGGCATTTCAACGCCTATGAGTTTATCGATATTAGCAAAAAGACCAATGTTGAGTAAAAATACTAATAAGCCCAAGCCAAGTCCACCCATCGCGCCACCGCTGGCTGCCGTTTTTTCTGAGCGGGTCATACCCCCAATGACTGCCAGCATAGGAAAGCCAACTGCAATGTTAAAGGAGGCATAAAGCACCGCACCAAAAAACCAATTTGAGACCGGCCAGTTTGAGCTGATAGTGGGTATTTCTTGCGCTACCTTATTTAGCGTGTCACTTGAGGCGCTGCTGTTAAAAATTGAGTACGTGGTAATAGCCAATATCAATAGCAGTAGTACAGGCATGATGATACTGATTAGCCTTATAATGCCCTTTACTTTTAAACAGAGTGTGGCGATTACCAGTACTGTCATGAAAATACTGCCCACCAGCGGTGGCCAACCGTATTGCTGAGTAAAAATGGAACCACTACCAGCCAGCATGACCACGCCGACACCAAATAAAAAGAACGATAACACCACATCCATAACCAATCCAGCACGCGTACCAAATAAGGTATACAGTACTTTTTTGTGTGAGTTGGCCTGCATATTCGAACTCATGCGCGCAATTTGCATTCCCAAAAAAGCAAAAAGCGCGGCACTAACCAGCGTGCCAATAACACTTGCCATACCATAGCCGGTAAAAAACTGAAGGACTTCCTGACCAGAGGCAAAACCGCCGCCAACGACTACTGACATATAGGCTGCGGCTATTTGCCAAGATTGTTTGTTCACTATTATGTACTCCTATCCCTGAAGTTTAGATTTGTTAGGCTAACTTGCCTTAATTGTTGTAGCGCGAAATATAGGATTCGATGGTTTATTGCCAGACGATTGAGCGTCAGATAACAAAATCATGGCAGTAAGGCTTTAAAAAAAATCCTAGATACTAACACGGTATTCGATAGAAGTCAGCCATCAAGTGCAACCTATACATTTAGTTAAAAAGCTTGCTGTTTTTGTATATTTAATTTGTGAAGTGTAAACAATCATGTGGATAGTAAGGATTCAGTGATGAGTTGGCCATTTTAGTGAGAACACCAATGGTCTTATGAGCATATTTGAGGATGGCGACTGTAGATACGTCTTTGAGGATGAGGTGTAGGCTATTGAGGATGAGGTGTAGGCTATTGAGGATAAACTGGGGCGTGTCATCACTTAGATTGCGGGGCTTAACATGAGAAAAATTGCAGACAAACAAGGAAGTATTCGCTGTAAATATGAACATATTGACAAGAATTCTGACGATGTTTGACAAAATTTAGCCATTTTAAGGCCACTAAATGTGTCAATGTGCTAATTGAGGACACGCCCTAAGCATTAATTGGTCAAAATCGCCGCATCGGTTTCATCCAGTTTGTCTTGTGTGGTTGGATTGGACTCGATTACTTGTACAGGCAAATAACGTAATTGGAGCTTGATTGGCAAGTACTCTGGGAAATTCTCTGCCATATCTTGAGTAATGAGCGTTTCAATCTGGCGTACGTCATATGAACTCGGCAAAGTCTCTCCACGTACGATTGCTCGCACCACTTGGTTCTCTTCTGAGGTATCAAACTGCGTATTGGTCAATACATTGCCTTGGTCGATAAAGTAGTTGTTGATGGTTTCTTTGACACTACTCTCAAATACTTGCTGCTTGGCATTGGTCTGTAGGTTGATAGTCAAGTAGGCACCTAGGCCGCCAAGTAGCAACAAGGTCACAGCATTCCGCTGCAAAAAAGTCAGATAGGTATTGGACTTATAATCGTCATCGACCAAACGACGGAAGCCTAATACCCACAATACAAGCGCATTGGTAAACTGGATAGCAAGAATGTTGGTCGCTGCCAATAATAGCGCGCCAAGCCCGAGTTGCATCTCACCATTGGCGAGCAAGATACCACTCGCAGCCAGTGGTGGTACTAAGGCTGTGGCAACTGCAACGCCAACAACCGCAACCGAGAGATGCGGAGATACCATCGCATACGCACCAGCCGTGCCACCTGCTAAGGCAATCATCAAATCCATGGAAGTAGGCTGGGTGCGAGATAGGATTTCTGCCGTTAGCGGTTGGTCTTTATGTAGCCAACCAACGATAAAGCCGACCAATACCACCAATGAGACACCGATAATAACGGTAAAGAGCGACTTACGTAGCAGTGGCATACGGTGATCGATAATCGCTAGGGCTATACCCGTGATAGGACCTAGCATCATCGCAACCAGCATCGCTCCGATGACTACGGCTGCTGAATTGGTCACTAGCCCATAACTGGCAATGATGGCAGACAAAATGTTCATGATGAAGTACATCTTGCTAGGCAGCGCGTTTGCCTCAATCCTAACCCGTACTTCTGGGTAATCTACCTTTTGATTGCTGAATTGCTCGGCGACAAATTGCTTATAAGACTCAAGTTTGGCTTCTTTTTCCTCTTGAACCTCATCTTCGTCACTTTCACCTTGAGACTTTTGAGCGTCGCTGTCTTCTACATCGGTTTCTTTACTTTGATTATTATCCTCTGAGTCATTATTTTGATGGTCATTATTGCGACTAGATTTGTTTTTTGTTTTTTGTTGATTGGCTATTTTGTTATCTGATGACTGTGCTGCAATGTTTGTGTCATCAGCAGGGTCGTCTTCTACTTCTACCGTTACTTCAGCATCACTATCATCTCGAGCACTTTTTTCTGTTGTTTCTGCCGTATCCGACTGGAAGAAATCGGACTTTTCTTTCGCTTCTATAGTTTCTGACTCTGCAACCTCTGATGCTTCAGTATTTGATTGTGACTCAGGTTCTGTCGACTCCAATGTTGCTACGACCACATCGTCACTGATGGTTTCCATCGTTATCTCGGCGTCAGGTGGCTGCGCACATTCAGTGTCTACTTCGGAGTCTGTTTTGCTATCTGTATCAGTCGATTGCTTGTGTTGATTGTCTTCGCTTTCATTATTGTCTACAGCGGCATCATCAACTACTGGGTCAATTGTCGCGTCTTGATTGTGAGAGGCGTCAGTAGCGATTGATGAATCGTTTTGATCCACTGAGTTAGGCGCAGTGTTTTTTTTAGATGAGGACATAGCAGATAGCGTTCTTAGTAGATAAAGAAAGTCATTATTGTAATGATAAATAGATAAAGATATAGGAGATTCTTGAAAATATAAAAAAGAGTTGAGAGAAGGTGGGAGTAAGAACTGGTATTTCTTATGATTAAGTCTAAAACCTTAATAATAGCATGGTTTTTATTCTAAAGTCATTCAATATAGATGCTACAAGGGTTCACGATAAATACTTACTTTTTTTGTGGAATTAAGGTTAAATATATTATATCCACAATAAAGATAAGGAATAATTTATGAACTGGCCGTTATTTTCTGTCATCTACTCAATGGCAGCTACTGTGACTATCGGACTTTTTATGATTGGTGCTCTCATTACAGGGTTCGATGAGATATTTCATATTCAAATAGCAGTGGGATTGGGCGTTCTAGCTTCGATACCTGCAGGGTTATTCTTTACCAAAAAAATTGGCAGTATTACTGGCAATGAGGAAGGCTATAAGACATAAAGGCGAACAGTAAGACACAAAGACAAGCAGTGTTATCGATGTAAAGTAGAACCGCCCATCAACAAACAAAAAAGACCTCAATATTGAGGTCTTTTTTGTCATCATTAAAAATATTTGCTAACTAGCATCGAAGCTAGATTTAATACAGTTCTATTTATTGAAGTTCGACAACCGCGCCATTTTCGATATTGGCATATACTTCTAACACATCCCAGTTGGTCAAACGAACACAACCTGCTGAGCCCTGACGACTGATACCTTCAGGTACTGGTGAGCCATGTAAACCGTAAGAAGGCTTAGATAATCCCATCCAAACGACACCGACTGGGTTGTTTGGTCCTGGTGCTATCATATGAACTTTCTTTTGAGCGCCTTCACCAACGGTTGATTTATACCAAGGCATTTTTACTTTATTGATAATTTTGAACGTGCCTTTTGGAGACGGTGTGGCATCGCTACCAACGGTCGTCGGATAAGTAGCAACCAATTTGTCACCATTATAGGCATACAATGTTTTGTCGGCTTTGTTGGCGACAACGCGATTGATACGTTGGTTCAGCTTGTCGCGAGTATTTAGTACTGTGATAGTCTCGCCAACAGCGTACTTTTTATTTTTGTTGAGTTTGTCTAAGTAACGTACATCCATATGGAAACGTTCACCTAGCATCTCTTTAATGTCTTGATAATAAAGACCTTTCATTTTTGACTTCGCTTCTGAACCAGAAGGTGTGGTCGCAAAATTGGTATTGATATCGTCTGCGGTCAACGTATAAGTGACCAGTACAGGTTTGTTTGCAGGAATGTTTTTAACCAAGGCGTCCCAAGTTTTTTGATCCATTTTACCAGTCGCTGGCAAGCCTTTCATGGTTTGGAAGTTAACAAGGGCTTTTTTGCTGTTCATGCCCCAACCGCCATCGATAGGACCAGGAGAAGCATGGTTCCAATCGAGCAGCGCCTGCATTTTAATGGTCATCGCTGAGTTGACTTTCATATTAGGTGACCAGACTGCACCGTTCACTTGCTTGGCATAGTTCGACAAGTTCAGCGTTGTATGTTTCTTACCATCTTTGTCTTCGATGTTTTTGATGGTTGGATCATCGCTAAAGTCTTGACGCTTCTCACTCTCTGGTAACTCAAAAGCGAGTGGATCAGACGAGTCGATAGATGATAGGTCGCTAGGCGCAGCGACGGCTTGACCTTCACTAATGTCATCATTGCGGTCAGCTTGCTCATCTTTACGCGTTAGTTCTGCTGCACTCATATTATCAGCAACTGGGGCTGGCACGTTTTGGTTGGCTTCTTGCTTATTATTGATAAGCTGGTTCATGCTGTCGACTGGTTTCGCTTTCTCTGTATTTAACTGTACAGTAGCAGCGCCATCTGAGCGACTACGGTTTTCTTGCACATTAAGGCTAACCTTTTTGGCAAGACCTGGCATAGCGTCGGCCGTGCGTACTGGCAATGTGCGAGTACTATCGGCAGGTGCAGCAAGTGCGGCTACACTAGCACTTACAGCTGCGATAGATATGGCAGTAATAATTGGCTTTATTTTCATCATATTGAGTCACTTGTGGTTGCTACTAATGCGGCTATTATGCGCATAATTTGATTGCATCGCAAACTTTTGACACATCTTTTTGCATTTAAGACTTGCCAAACGTCAACTGCTGACGTATTCGCTACAGTTGGGTAATAATTTAACCAAGGTGTGTATGGCGTCGTGCTCGATTCTTACGCAAACTGTTCATTATTCGCACTATTTTTTGTGCAAGTAAAAATGACAGTTATTGGCGCTACTAGAGGTTTACGTCTATAATGTATGACTGAATTTTATTTAATATAACGATTTTTAGCAGAAAGCAATTTAACCCGCTAGCAGTTAATCCACAAGGTGCGATATGTCAGAAGACCAAACAATGAGTGCAGAAGAGTTTCAAAACCAATACTTCAATGATGAGTCTGAGGGCTTAGACGGTGAGATGGAGTATGATTTAGAGACTGGACTTCTTGGTGAGCACGATGAATTTGCTAACTTACATGCAGAGCTAAACGAAGCACGTGAGCAGCTCGTCAGTATTCGCGACTTTATTCGTTTTTCAGTCACGCAGCTGCGTAATTATGACGTCGTTGTTGCACAAGGCACGACCGATGAGTTTGCAGAAGCGTCAGCCATTGTCTTGCATTCTTTGTCTCTCGATTGGTCTGCCAATGAGCAGATTTTAGACTGTCGTCTGACTACCTCTGAGAAGCAGTTGGTACTAGGGCTGTTAGAAGAGCGTATCGCTGAGCGTAAGCCACTCAGTTATTTGATTAACTTATCGTATTTCTGCGACCTGCCTTTTTATGTTGATGAGCGTGTTCTTATCCCTCGTTCACCGATTGCAGAGTTGATTCGTCAGCAGTTCCATCCGTACTTTGAAGTTACCGAGTTGGCCAAACCACTGGGTGTCAGCCCGAATGAAAAGTCAGCGGTATTCTATGATCATGGTTTAGATGTAAAGCAGTTGTCGCAGCCTGAGCGTATCTTGGACTTGTGTACTGGCTCTGGTTGTATCGCTATCGCGCTTGCTACCCGTTTCGTTGATGCGTTGGTCGATGCCGTTGATATCGATAAAGGCGCATTAGAAGTGGCAATGGTCAACGTAGATCATCATGACCTTGGCCATCAAGTAAACGTAATCGAGTCTGATTTGTTTGCCAAGATACCTGCTGAGAACCAGTATGAGCTTATCGTCACCAATCCGCCGTACGTAGACGCTGCTATCATGGCAGATTTGCCGCCTGAGTTCTTATATGAGCCTGAGCATGCACTAGCAGCTGGTCAAGATGGCTTAGATTTGGTACATCGTATCTTATTTGAAGCGCCAGATTACCTTAGCCCAGATGGTTTACTGATCTGTGAGGTAGGTGACAGCGAATGGGCCCTAAAACAAGCCTATCCTGAAATCCAGTTTGATTGGTTGAAGTTTGCACATGGCGGGCATGGTGTCTTTGCGATTACCTATGATGAGCTAGTCTCAAACCGTCAATTGTTTGCCTCTTATGTTCAGCTATTAGATAGCCTTCAGTAGACAAATATTAGGTTAAATAGACGTCGGCTGCATGAGCCGAAACTATAAGCAACAACTACAATCACTCATTATAAGCAACACAAGCAATAACCATGAGTGATTGGTCAAATAGTCATCAGTAGCGTTTACTTGTTTAAGGACAGTTATGGCAGGCAATAGTATTGGGCAGGTTTTTACGGTCACCACTTGCGGTGAGTCACATGGCGCAGGCCTTATGGCCATCGTTGATGGCGTACCACCAGGTTTAGCATTATCTGCAGACGACCTACAAGTAGATTTGGATCGTCGCAAACCGGGTACGTCTAAGTATTCAACCCAGCGCCGTGAGTCTGATGAAGTTGAGATTATCTCTGGCGTATTTGAAGGCAAAACCACAGGTACGTCTATCGGTTTATTGATTCGCAATACCAATCAAAAATCTAAAGACTATAGCGATATCAAAGATACTTTCCGTCCTGGACACGCTGACTATACTTATAGTATGAAATATGGCTTCCGTGACTATCGTGGTGGCGGTCGTTCGTCAGCGCGTGAGACGGCTATGCGTGTAGCAGCTGGTGCTATCGCAAAGAAGTATTTGCAAGAACGTCTAGGCGTGCAAATTCGTGGTCACGTGACTCAGATTGGCAATGAGCATAGTAATGTCTTAGACCCAAGCCAAATTGATTGGGAATTTGTAAATAGCAATCCGTTCTTTTGTGCAGACAAAGAAGCGATTGGCCGTTTTGAAACCTTGATTGATAACTTGCGCCGTGAAGGCACCAGTTGCGGTGCGCGCCTTGATATCATTGCGAGCGGTGTGCCAGTAGGCTTAGGCGAGCCAGTATTTGATCGTTTAGATGCAGATATCGCTCATGCGATGATGAGTATCAATGCGGTGAAAGGCGTCGAGATTGGCGATGGGATGGCGGTGGCAGGTCAATTCGGACATAGCGCTCGTGATGAGCTGACCCCAGATGGATTTGCAGCCAACCATGCTGGTGGTGTCTTGGGCGGGATCTCATCAGGGCAAGATATCCGTGTGAGTATTGCGCTAAAACCAACGTCTAGTATTACCACTGCTGGCAAGAGCATCAACACTCAAGGTGAGGCAGTCGATATGCTGACTAAGGGTCGTCATGATCCTTGCGTTGGTGTGCGTGCTACGCCCATTGCCGAAGCGATGCTAGCGATTGTAGTGCTTGATCATTATCTGCGTCACCGTGGTCAAAACGCCGACGTAAAGCCGCCAGTACAATCGATTACTTAGTATTTTTGTCGTAGAGTAATCAGCCCTTTGTTGTTTCCAGTAGTTTAATACTAGAAATGATAAAGGGCTTTTTTATGTCCAAATAAAATACAGGTATTACCTAAATACAGTTAATGTGTTGAGCGAGCAAAGTATTAGGCTGCCAGTTGATACTCATCAATAGCCACACACTGCTGATGTCGAAATACCAATAATAACCGCTGACTAGGAATCGCTAGCCAATGACCAAACTCAATACTATCAACGCTTTGGCTCGTTAATGTCTGTGTACAATGATGACGGCTAAAGCCGATTAGGCTCTTGATAATAGGGTTATCCGTTAATTGATGTGACATAGATTTTCTACTCCTAATTTGCTTTACGAATTTGACGGTTCAATAGATCCTAGTGCTATCGTAAAACAATGAAGTAGAAATCCTGTGTAGTCATGATGGAAAGTTGATGAACTGTTATATAGTCATTCCACTATAAAAGTATTACAGCGTTAACCTCGCTTGAAGTATCACATATATATCTGCATTCGGTTGCCTTGTACTACTCTTAAATTGAATCGACTATAGGTTATTATTCTCAAGCTAAGGGCAGGGTAATACTAACCATCACACCAAAACGCTGGTTTTTACCAGTATCAGTTTTATCAGCTCTAGCTTCTTCAGTGCCAGCTTTATTATCATTGGCATGGACATTATTGATGACTACCTGACCACCATGATGTTCAATTACTTGCTTCACTAGTGTTAGACCAAGGCCAGTGCCTTTTTTAAGCGTATTACTACTATGGTCAGTCTGCCTCGGCTCAGTCGTCGGATCTGCCGACTCTGTATATAGATCATTGCTGTCTGTGTGATTAGTTGTTTGAGATGAGGGTTGGCTTTGATGAGACAAGCTGAAGTAACGCTCAAAAGCTTTTGCGACAGCATATTCGGGTAGCAGCTTACCATCATTGAATATATCGATAGTGACGGTTCGAGCAGTGCTATGCAATGAAATCTCAACGGTACGATTTGCAAAGTGTATCGCATTATCAAGCACATTTTGCAGTACCTGTATTAACCAAAATTGGTCAGCATACACACTAGTCGCTACCAGTATTTCTGCTGGCAAGTTTGCAGTATTGGTCACATTCTTATTATCAATATATATATCGATAGGATATAGATTCTGCTGTTGCTGCTTGGCTGTATTATCTTTGATCAGGCTTTGCAAAAGTGGTAATAAGGGAGTCAGTTGTCGGTTGAGCTTAAAGGTAGGCTGTTCTACTTTAGCCAGCAACAGAAGTCGGTCGATGAGCTGTTGCATTTTTACGCTTTGCTCACCAACCGTCTCAATAAGCATCTGCCGATCTTCATTATCCAGTTTATTGCCATCCAATCCATCGTCCTCTAACAGCTCGCTACTGGCACGTATGGCGGTCAAAGGGCTTTTTAGCTCATGGGTCAAAGTATGGACGTAATCGGTGACGTAAGCACGGTTTTCGAGTCGATGCTTCATGGTCTCGATAGTATCGGTCAGGCTATTTAATTCATGACCTAGATAGAAATAGGGCTTTTTGGTGTCTTCTGCCAGCGCGCTAGTATATTGAGTCACTAAAGTAATGCTCTGCTTGAGCCACCATGCTACTAGACCTGCCAGTATAAGGGCGGCGATACTGATAAGTAGTGCGGTGATGAGCATACGGTTACGCGTATCATCTAAATAAGGCAATACGCTAGCGACAGGCTTACCGACACTGACCACACCGATGATATCTCCAGACGGATTTTTGATGGGCTGAGCCACATACATGACTGAACCATCGCGCCGCTGATAATCTCGCAGCGTGCTTCTTGCGCCGTATTGTCCTTTTAACGTGAGATAGACATCGTTCCAGCGTCCATAGTTCTGCCCTTCATTATTATCAGGTTTGGGTAATGAGTCATAAATGACGATGCCGCTACTGTCTGTCACATATACGCGAAAGCTACTGTAGCTTTTGGTTTGATCGACAGGACTGAGCGTTTCGCCCATCGCTGGCATGCCGACAAATGCCGCATCAAGTTGCGATTGATATTCCTCGTCATACAACTGTCCTGTAGATAACGGCACGTGTAGACTGGCCGCGAGTAATTTACTGGTGTCTAAGAGCGTGTCCTCGATGACTTGCTGCGCGGTTGGCTTAACGTAGCCAAACAACTGAGTAAACACGACCACGCCGCATATGACGAGCACCAACGCAACGGCTAGCCAAATTCTAAAAAATATACTTAAATTGAGCAGTCGTTTGCGTTTAGGGGCTTGCTGAGCAGTACCAATAGGATGCAGTTTGGCATACCAATTGCTTTGGTCATTATGAATATCATTCTCAGCAGGATTGATTTTATTATTCATAAACTAGCAGCCACCGTTAAGCGGGACATAGTGCGTAACCCAGTCCGCGATGCGTATGGATGACATCGACATTAGCATCTACCATAGCGAGCTGTTTACGAATTGATTTGATATGACTGTCTATCGTGCGTGCTAAGCGGTGGTCAGGATAGTCGCTTACTGCGCTAAGCAATTGCTCACGGCTAAAGACTTGCTGCGGCGCTTGTAATAGTGTCAGCAAAATTTTGCGTTCTGTATTGCTAAGCTCAAGCTTTTGCTCTTGCCACGTTAATGAATAGTTGAGCGGTTGATAATGCCAAACGCCAGATTGATTTTCAAACGTTAATGCCTGTCCTGATAGGTTATTCGAGGAAGTAGTATCAGTACTGTCATCTGAATTTGTAGTATGAGAGCTTGACTGCTGAATCAGCTGTTCACGGCGCCAAATGGCTTTTAAACGCGCGACCAATTCACGTGGACTAAAGGGTTTTGCGCAATAGTCGTCACCACCCATCTCCAACCCCAAAATCCGATCGACCTCATCGCTACGCGCGGTCAAAAACACGATAGGCAAATCTTTTAAGGCGTCGATATCAGGTGTATGACGTATTTGTTGACATAGACTTAAGCCGTCACCGTCTGGCAGACCGACATCCATAATGATCGCCGATAGATCTTGTGCTTCATGACTATGCAGCATGGGTAACACGCTACTGGCGTTATCCAGCCAAGTTATTTGCCAGCCTTCGCGCTTGCAGGTGACCTTAAGCGACATCGCGATCGCAGGATCATCTTCTACCAGTAAAATATGGGTCATAGTCTCTACATCGTCTTATAAGCTTAGTAAATTATCGTAGCACAAAACAGCAGGTTGCTCTTGCTGCCACGAGTCAAATGGTGTGAAAAGTTAATGGAAAAGTAGGGTGTTAAGTGGACAGTTTGTGATGTAATTATTTTAATACATTCAACAAAAAGGCCAGCTCAATGGGTAAGCTGGCCTTGGTAACGAAGATTAAGCATGACTGTCTATTAATAGACTAAGCGAAAACCTACTTAAGACCTTTGCAGTTGGCATAGTAGCTCACCGTAGCGGGCCAGTCTGAAAAAATACCTTGGACACCGACGTCTTGCGCTAGTACGTCAATATAATTCATCATATCACCATCATTGTTGATAGCATCGCTAAGACCGCTATAGTACCAATCGCCACCATCGGTTAATGGTCCTGAACGCTCTATCGACCAAGTAATGATGTTTAGACCATTGGCTTTGGCTTGTTTTGCGTATTCTGATGGTTGCATATTTCCCTTACCATCAGTAGTGACTAATAACCAAAGGGCTGGAGCAATAGTGTTGATGCCACGTGCTTTGATATCAGCCAATGAATGCTTCCATGTGCTTGCGTCATTTTTATCAAATGTTTTACTCTTAGCGGTCTCATTGCTGTCATCAATCAGATAAACGGCATTAGCCCCATAAGCTGGCTCGTTTTTGATCCAGTAATCAAGATCTTCTATATTGAATGACTGGGCAAATACATCGCTTGCAGGTACATTTGCTGCCTTATAAGTATCTATCAGCTGTTGGCGATAATCGTTCAAACGATAGCCGTTAAACGGCATGGTCACGGCGGGTGCTTTTAGCTCAGGCGTGTGCTTCATACCTAGCTTGCGTGCCAACGCGATATGCTCTTTTAACGTCATTACCTGACCATTTTGTGAATACAAATCCGTTCGCCAAGGCGCAGTCGCATTCATATATTCACTAAGGCTGGTTGCTTTTTTATTGGCAGCATCCATCTTACCCGTCAAGGTTTTAAACTGAGCAGCGCTGATATCTGAGGTGCGACATTCGATACTATCGGCATTGGTAAGTTTGCCTTTAGCATCTAAGATGGGCGGTACGGTACATTGCTTGGCCAGCGGCGTGGCTAATATATTAGTAGTGGTGTGCAAATCATTTTGGGCATGACGACAGACAAGCTCACCGTCATTGGTAAAAGCAACATCACATTCCAAGATGCCAGCACCCATTTGTGCTGACGCCACGTAGCTATCATAAGTATGTTCAGGAAGCTGTAATGGCGCACCTCGATGCGCAATAGAGAAGTCTGTCTTACTTGGCAGTTGCCCTCTGCATGCCTGTAGCTCTTCTTTTAGTGGTCCCTCATCCATATCATTTATCAGATAAAACGGACGCACTCCATAGGTATATGCGACAGGTAAGGACGATTGCGGTTGCGCTGTCGATAAAGGGGCTTTTGATGTGAGCACTGAGCGGCTATCGGTAGTGCAGCCTACTATCAATAATGAGCTGATCAGCGTTAAAGGTAAGGCGAGATTAATCTTATTAACCTTAGCCGGCGTCTGTTTACTCAGCTCAAGCGCTGATTTATTAGAAATTGTCATGTAAAATGTTCCTGCAAAATTATAAAAAAATCCCATCAGACGTATGGATAGGAATTGAAAAATTAACGTTTGACTATTGGTTGCTACTTGCCAAAAGAAGCTAAGGGTCGTGCATTCTTGTAAAAGCTTAGCCGTGTAAGAATTTGGTCTTGTAAGAACTTATCATTAATGCGGATACAATTGTAGGCACATGTACTAAAGAATAGACAGCTAACAGTATTTACACTTGATAGTATTGAGCTTATCGGTCGTAAAATCATACGTGTCTTCTTATACTGTTCTCATTTTTGCTATTGTTCGTTTAGTACCTCACTATTGACCATACTCTCAAACTAACAGATGATATTGACCATATAATGACACACACATTATTTTGGCAAAAAATATAGAAATGCTTAAGGCATATCTCACTACATTATTAAGGATAACTATGAGTAACTATTTAGACGCCGTAGTCGTTGAGCACAATCCCTCTCAAAAAAAGATAGATCGCGCAGTGATTTGGCTACATGGCTTAGGTGCTAGCGGTCATGATTTTGAGCCAGTGGTACCGCAGCTTGGCTTGGCTGATGATATGGCAGTACGTTTTATCTTCCCACATGCCCCTAAACGCCCAGTCACGGTAAATGGTGGCATGGTGATGCCAGCATGGTACGACATCATAGAGATGAGTCTGGAGCGTAAAGTAGATGTGGCTCAAATTGAAGAGTCTGCTCAGCAGATACAAGATTTGATCAGTCGTGAGATAGAGCGCGGCGTGTTACCAGAGCATATCGTTATCGCAGGGTTTTCGCAGGGCGGGGCAGTTGCGTATCATGTGGCACTTGGTTATCCAGAACGTTTGGCTGGCTTGATGACGCTCTCTACCTACTTAGCAACCAATGACAATATTGAGTATAGTGCTGCCAATAAAGACATGCCGATTTTGATTGAACATGGTTCTCATGATCCAGTCGTACCTGTCATCCTAGGTGAGCAAGCCCAGCAGTTATTGTCGGCAAAGGACTATAATGTGTCTTATAATACGTATCCGATGGCACATCAAGTCTGTATGCCGCAGATTCAAAATATCGGCAAATGGTTAAACACTGTTTTAGCATAGCCCATTAAGCTGTAACGTAATGTAATGCAGGCTACTTATAGGTTGAAACCTAACCGATATCTCCTATATAATAGCCAGTCTTATTGGGGATGTTCTGGCTTCGACGCTGGTGATGAAACTCAATGATGCATGTCGAGAGTGTATGTCCTCTCGTTAATCAAACATATATTGTTATAGTCGCAAACGACGAAACTTACGCTCTAGCAGCTTAAACCCTGCTTACTTAGTTGCTGATCACCTACAGTTGGTTAACTAAGTTGAAGCGTCCGCATGTAGGCTCGCCACAAGTGATTGTCTCAATTGCTTGGGTTCAAAAGTAGAGAATCGTCCAATCCATCCTGACTGTCGGATCGGTGCGGATTAAAACTAAAGACAGAAACTAAACATGTAGATTCATGAGCGTAATGCTGGCGGACGCGGGTTCAACTCCCGCCATCTCCACCAAACATTAAAAATCCGATCACTTAGGTGGTCGGATTTTTTTGTCCAAATTTTATGGTCAATTAAGCGAGTCATGATGCTAATGAATTTTTGATGAGAAAATAAGAACTATTTATATAGAGTAATCATTAAGTTTTTGAAGTTAAGTCACAATTTTTTGTTGTCTATAGAGAACATAATATTAGCTTGTCTTAAAGAATAATTCTGATTATTCTTAGTTGAGGCCTATTCTTCGCATCAGGCGATGCAGTAGCAAGAATAAGCGGACTTTCAAATAACTACAGGGAATGTATTATGTTAGGGAAAATGATGTACCAGCCATTGCTGATCAGTGGTCTAATCGAACACGCTGCCCGTTATCATGGCGATACGGCGGTTTTGTCCAAAGAAGTCGATGGACAGATGACTCATACCAATTGGCGTACTGTCTCAGATAACTCAAAACGATTGGCCAATGCATTGGCTACACTGGGTCTTAAATCATCAGAACGCATAGCAACTTTGGCTTGGAATAATCGACGTCATTTAGAAGCTTGGTATGCCATTTCAGGCAGTGGCATGGTTTGCCATACTATCAATCCACGTTTGTTCCCTGAGCAGCTTAGCTACATTATCAATGACGCTGATGATCGTGTACTATTTTTTGATACTACTTTCCTACCGCTAATTATGGCAATCAAAGAGCATATCAAAGGTGTTGAACACTTCATTTGTCTAAGTGATCGAGATGATAGTATCGTCGAAAAACTGCCTAATGTACTGTTCTTTGATGAGCTATTAGCAGAAAACTCGACTGACTTTGACTGGCCTCAATTTGATGAAGCAACAGCCAGCTCTTTATGCTACACCTCAGGAACTACCGGTAACCCTAAAGGAATTTTATATACGCATCGCTCTTCTGTGCTACATGCGATGGCGTTATGCATGCCTGATGTCTCCGCGCTCTCTGCACAAGATGTTTTAC
>NZ_CAJHBS010000016.1 GCF_904846705.1 Psychrobacter sp. Pi2-52 | reverse complement strand
AGCGCGACACCTTGGAGCAATGGTTGAAAAAGTACGATTTTAGTATGCCCTGATCACACGTGCTATCAGTATCTTGAAAAAGGCAACCTTTTTAAGAAGTGGCATCAAGCTTGACCTCTGCTGTCAAATCTGTAGACATTAACTTGAGAGATTTTAATCAATAAATAGTCTGGTCTGGTCAGATCGATGTGAACCGCCCCGACTTTATCGGAGAGTGATTTACTTGAGTCAGGCAGCGATGCCTGACAGGGTTAAATTATCATAATACCGCTTTTCAAACTCAAAGGGTGACACATATCCAATCGTGCCATGTAAACGGGTTTTATTAAACCAGTCCACCCACTCAAGGGTTGCCAGTTCAACATCGTTCACACCAGTCCAGTTCTGCTTTAAATAGTCAATTACTTCAGATTTATAGAGTCCATTGACCGTTTCAGCCAGTGCATTGTCGTATGAATCACCTGTTGTACCAACAGAAGCAATCACGCCGCAGTCCGTCATCTTATCGGTATAGCGAATAGATAAGTACTGAACCCCTCGATCACTGTGATGAATCACATCTTTGGGATTGTTTCTATCTGTTATCGCTTGATTTAATGCTGCCATTACCATATCGGTATTCATACGATTAGATACTTTCCAGCCGACGATAGCGCGAGCAAACACATCAATAACAAAAGCGGTATTCGCCCAGCCGCTTATCGTCTTGATATAGGTAAAGTCTGCCACCCAGAGCTGGTTAGGGCGATGAGCGCTAAAGTTACGATTAACCAAGTCATCAGCACGCTTTTGATCATCACGGCTGTGAGTTGTTATTTTACCCTTACCGCGCCAGACACCTTGTAGGCCATGCTGTCTCATTAAACGCTCTATGGTACAACGAGCAACCTTTAACCCATCAGCTTTCATCTGCTGCCAGACTTTACGCGCACCATAACGGCATTTGCTGTCAGTCCAGATGCGTCTGATTTCACTGATGTAAAAGTCGTCATGCTGACTGCGAAGGGAACGCTTCTCAGGGCAATCCTCCAAGTCTTTAGCACGATAATAAGTTGACGGGGCAATCGGTAATACTCTACAGATCAGCTCGACCCCATAAAGATGTTTATTGTCGTCGATGAATTGAATCATGATTTTAGTCAGCGGTCGAGCTCCGCCTGGGCGAAAAAAGCCGCAGCCTTTCTGATGATTTCATTAGCTTGCTTGAGCTCTTTATTCTCGCGTTCAAGCTCTTTGATGCGTTCTTTGTCGCTTTGCGCTTGCACTGAGGCAGGAATAGTTTGATCGATGTGTTTTTTATGCCATGATCGTAGGGTTTCAGGCGTACAGCCAATCTTAGGGGCAATGGCTTGAATGGCTGACCATGTAGAGGGATAGTCGTTTTCTGCTTCGATCAGCATGCGAACGGCGCGTTCTTTAATCTCAGGAGTGTAGGTTTGTCTTTTCATTGTCGTATTCTCTCAGAATGTTGAGTCTCCGACAATCTCGGGGCGGTTCAATGGGACTGTCTGTGGCTAGCAAGTACAAAAGATGAAAACTAAATGGGGTAGCTGCAATATCGAGCAATGGCGAATATTACTTAATCTTGAATTGGCTAAAAAGCCCTTCCCGGTTTAGAGTATATTATCGTGCATGAGTTATTACACTTTAAGGAACGATAGCACAACGATAGATTTAAAGCATTATTAGATACACACATATCTGACTGGAGATCGAGACGTGACTTACTTGATCGGTTGCCTGTAGGTCAAAATGACTGGCAACAGCGAGAGTAGTATCTTATTGTCTGATCAGATATATAGATTCGCTACTTTTAAGCTAGATATAGGCTGGCTTGAGATTTGTCAGATGCTAACCACCTCATTAGTGCGGTTATAAGAATATCAATATCATAAATTCATATACGATGTGACTGATTTTTATAGAAGTAAAAAAGGTTGCCAACACTATATTGTGCATAGTGTTAGCAACCTTTCTTTAATTGGTATTTTACTTAGTTGATGTGCTTAATATTGGGGTTTGTCAATACCGGGGTTTGATTGTTAAAAACGATACAACCTTAAGGTTCAGTTAAGGTTGCTCCTTTATCATGCTTCCATGATGTTAATCGTGCTAAAAGCTTTTAGCCATTTGGAGACAGCTGATGTCATTATCTATTGATAGCACTCATACCTTGCAGAATGTTCTAAATACGACCTTCTATATTGAAGCCGTTAAGCCAATGTCAATATTGGAGGTGCAAGGAATACCTTCATCCCTATATATACGCGCCAGCACTCAAATTCCAATAGCGACATCGCCTACTTCATATACTCAAAATCAAGATGCCCAAGCATTCATCAAACAAATATATGAGTACATCCATCACGCTAGATTAAGCTACTTTATGCCTATTTTGTTTTCAGGTTTTGCCGATATGCCATCCTATGGCGATTGGTTATCCGCTGACGATGATACTTTGCCCGCGTTTAAAGGCACGAGCGTTGCTATCGGTCTAAAACCTATCTGTGAAGATAAGATATTTTTAGAGCAGTATTTAAACACGCCAATACAAAATGAGATCAGTAGAGTAGCAGGCGAGCTAGTCAATCGTCAGCGCATTTTTGAGATTGGCAATTTAGCATCAGGTTGTGCTGGTAGCGCGCGGCTTATGATAGCATTTTTGGTGTTTTATTTATCTACCCCTACCCTGAATCCTACGACTCATGAATACCAAACCAAAGCAGACTGGGTAGTGTGTACTGGCACCGATGCTGTGCGACATATATTGGCGCATATGGGCATTCGCAGCCATGTTATTGCCAAGGCCACTGCAGAAGCGCTAGAAGACCCTGAGCAAGTATCATCATGGGGCCATTACTATCAGCACAACCCTTTGGTGGTCGCCATCAATGTGGCAGATGCTAAGCGGGTATGCGCCCCTCATTATCGCTATAACGAAACGTTAGAGATGAATTATGCCACTCGTTTGACGCTAAATAAGATAACCGTTTAATACTCATTCATTAGCTTACCATCAACCAATAACACTGCACCACTACAAGACAGTGAGAATAACATGAAACCCATTTATACCGCGATATGTGAGCATGCCCGTCAGTCACCTATGCAAGTGGCGATACAGACGATAGACAATGACAAAACGATCAGTCTGACTTATGGCCAGCTTCAACGCACGTTGTCGGTGCTCCATGAGACATTAGACATATGGCAAGGCAAGCGTGTCGCTTTATATACCCATAATGATATAGATTGGATCATACTCGATTTGGCATTGAGTACCGTCGGCGCGGTCGTTGTGCCAATCCCCTTATTCTTTAGTGCATCACAAATTGCGCACTTACTACAAGATGCGCAGATAGAGACGGTATATGTTGGAGCTAGTTTAACAATGCCAATCATAGACAATATGGATCATTGGGTGATCGCTGATACACCAGAGACAAAAGCCATTAAGTCTGAGCAGGCGACTCATATCAAAGGTAGCTTTTATCAACTTACTGACACTATCATTGACCCTAGCCTTACCTCTCAAAATTCCTCTACTGCCAACGATTTTTGCAAAGTGACTTACACCTCAGGCAGTACTGGTATGCCAAAAGGCGTATGTTTGGGTCAAGATACTTTGATGCGTATTGTTGAGTCGTTATCGGGTGCGCTAGCTGACACCTTGAAAAATGACGCTGCTAACACTTCAGAAGTTACCGAGACCACAAGCAAATTTAGTCATTTGAGCGTGTTGCCTTTTGCCACTTTGTTAGAAAACGTGGCAGGCGTCTACGTGAGCCTATACATGGGCCGTACTTTGGTGACAGGGCAAATTGATCAATTTGGTTTGCTATCCAATCAAGCCTTTGATGCCGAGCGGCTGATAAAAACCGTACGAACCCATGATATCGCCAGTGTTATTTTATTACCACAAATGCTAAAAGCCATTTGCGAGCAAATGGCAGCTAATGAAAAATCCCAAATTTGCACAAGCACTAGTGGCGAGTGTACGCCTAGTATTGCTTTGCCATCCTTAAGATTTATGGCAGTAGGCGGCGGCAAAGTTTCACCCAAATTATTACAAGATGCTAACACCTTAAACTTGCCTGTCTATGAGGGCTATGGCTTGTCTGAATGTGGCTCTGTGGTCAGTCTAAATACGCCTAAAGCAAAGCGCGCAGGCAGCGTGGGCAAACCTATGCCTCATGCATCGGTCAGCATCGCAGCCAGTGGCGAAGTGATGGTCACGGGCAATGCGATGCAAGGCTACCTAAACCATGATAATAGCAACGAAGACCATGGCATCATTGCCACAGGGGATATCGGTCATCTAGATGACGACGGCTATTTATACATCACGGGTCGACGCAAAAACGTGCTTATTAGTAGTTTTGGCCGAAATATCTCGCCTGAATGGGTAGAAGCGCAGCTCTCAACGCAGCCTATTATCTATCAGGTGGCGGTACTCGGAGATGGTGAGCCTCATCTATCTGCGGTGATAGTCGCCAACCCTAACGCGACATCAGCAGATAACAGTGATTTACAATCTGCTATCAAACAAGCACTAAATATCGTAAACCAAACCTTGCCTGACTATGCTCGTATCAAACAGTGGCATCTAGCCGAGCTACCTTTCAGCACTGACAATGGATTATTAACCGATAACGGTAAATTGCGACGACTACAAATTCTTGAGACTTATAAATCAGCACTCGGCTTATAACGGACACTCTCACCAGCAGCACAACAGACTCTATTACTAAGCTTTTAATAAAACATAGTAGGAAAAATGCCGTTGACCGTTTAGATAGTACATAAATAGACCAAACCTAAATAGATCAAAGCTAGCCGTTAGCCTACATATATTTTTACCACTTATCGTTATAGGACAGCATTATGCAAACCACTCTTATGCTAAATGATTTGATAAAAAGTGACGTTATCGAAATTGACACTCCTGAGGTACTAACCTCTCAAGTGTCTGCCAGCGTATCATTACCTAAGACCTCTGATATTTTAACGGCCTTAAAAACCCATGGTTGGATGTTACTTCGAGGTCATCACTACGATGTGGACACGTTTAGTCAGTTGATGAGTCAACTGTGTCAGACCTTAACCTATGATCCTGCCCGTCAAAACATCACTTCTGAAGCCCAAAAAGTGGACGCAGGTGCGCATGCTATTGGACTACATATCGAAAATGGCAATACGCCGATGCCACCTGATGTCATTGCCTTTTTTAGTGAGTTAAGCGCCAAAAAAGGCTCACAAACAACGATATGTGATGGATATGCTGTGTATCAAGCACTATCACCTGAGCTAAAAGCCACTTTTAGTCAGCCGATGCGTATCAGTCGCTATTTACCTCAAGCAATTTGGCAAAATTACGTGGCTACTGCGACCGGCAGAACAGATGCCGCTGATCAAATAAGCTTGGATGATTTAGATAAATTTATCGCTGCGACGACGAGCAAGACGTTAACGCATCATGTAGAGCCTCAGACAGATGGCGGCGTTCGGTACGTGTTACAGGTACCTGCTATCCGAGAGGACAACTTAAGCGGGCAGTTCGCCTTTGCAAACACATTACTTGGGCCATCATTTAACTATGAAAAACCTAAGTTCACCCTAGCGAATAGTCAAAGCGTTGATGATGAGCTAATAGCCAAGCTGACTCGAATCTGTGAAGTGCATACTCAAGAAATTGCGTGGCAAAATGGTGATGTGGTGATACTAGACAACAAACGCATCATGCATGGTCGTCGACAAATTGACGTGCCCTTAGCAGAGCGTAAGCTGTATATTGCGATGGGTCTTGGAATTAAGCATGGCATTAATCACTCAGACGATTAGCAACAGCGCATATCACTACAATCCGTGCTTCAATAATCCATGCTTTAATAATAATTGTTCAACAAGGATGCGATATCATGACACTACCTAATGGTCAATCAGCCCTAATACAGTCTACCCTGCAATACACCATACTAATTGGTGCCACGGGTGGTATCGGACAAGAGATCGCACGGCAATTATGTGCCAATAATCGACCGGTAATCTTGATCGGGCGTAACAATCAAACCTTGACGCATTTAGTGGATGAGTTGACCAAAGACTATCCTGATGTCCCGCTTCTGTCTCATACATGTGACTTAAGCTCGCAGGCGTCGCAATCGCTACTGTTAGAGGGGCTGGGTGAAATGACACAAGGCCATGGAAACGTCATTGATACTGTCATACTCAATGCAGGTATCAATGACTTTGCATTACTCACGGATCAAAGTGATGATACGATCGAACAGATGATGTTGGTCAATGTGGCGTATCCACTACAGCTCATAAAAAGACTACTGCCTATCTTGATAGCACAGCATAGTCCGAGCCAAATAATCAGTGTTGGCTCAACCTTTGGCAGTATTGGCTACCCAGGTTTTAGTGCTTATAGCGCTAGCAAGTTTGCCTTACGCGGCGCAAGTGAAGCGTTAGGCCGCGAGTATGCCGACACCTCAGTGGAGTTTCGATATTTTGCGCCTAGAGCCACCAAGACCACCATGAATAAAGATGCAGTCGTCGCCATGAATGAGGCATTGAAAGTGAAAATGGACTCGCCTAAGACCGTCGCAAAAGCGTTGATTCACTTTATATCAACCAAGCAGGCGCATCAGCATTTGGGGTTTCCCGAGCGTTTTTTTGCATGGCTCAATCGACTGTTTCCCAACATTGTTGGCAATGCCATTGTCAAAGACCTACCCACCATCAAACAATACGCTAAAAAAGGACAGTAACCAGTTAGGTTGTCATGGAGTGAGTATGTTGTTAAATGGCCACGCCAAATAAGCGGCCAATCAATGAGGTTGCTACCATAGCTAGTACCCCCCAAACTACTACTCTAGTAGTAGCAGGAACAACAGGCGCACCGCCCAAACGAGCAGAGATGATCCCAAGTAGCATTAAGCCTACTATCGTCAAAGAGGCCAGTGACCAAACCAGTGTTTCCGCTGGTAATAGTAGTATCCCAATGATCGGTAGTATCGCCCCCGCTATAAATGATAGTCCAGAGGCAACTGATGCATGAATAGGCTTCGCTTCACTAAGATCCGTTAAGCCTATCTCATCACGAGCATGAGCCTCCAGGGCATTGTGCTCAGTCAAGCTTACGGCCACTTGATGTGCCAAATCATGCTCAAGTCCACGCGCTTCATAAATTTTTGTGAGCTCTATTAGCTCACGCTCAGCATTATGCGTCAGCTCATGTCTCTCTTTATCGAGATCCGCCTTTTCGGTATCCGCTTGTGATGAGACAGAAATATACTCGCCAGCCGCCATCGACAACGCACCTGCGGTCAACGCGGCCATGCCAGTCAACAGCAATGTCTGACTGCTTGGGCTGGCAGCCGCTACCCCAACCAATAAACTGGCTGTCGAAATCAAACCATCATTCGCACCCAGCACTGCTGCCCTCAACCAATGATTGCGATTGCTCAAATGTGCTTCGTCATGAATAGAATAATGATGCATAAAATCCTTAAAAGGTATAGACACGGATTGGTATATCCTAGTGTAGCTTATAATATCACTGCAGTTTATACCGCTTGATACTATAACGCTCCATACATAGTCATTTGAACGGTCAATCGAATTGCCAATTAAATAGTCACTTGACTTGTTTCATCATCAATAATCTATAGCTAGTCAATACAAAAACCAATGTCTGACTACTTGCATAAAATAACAGCAACGGTAATGCTCGACTGTCAGATCCCACCATAAACACATGGATGCTAATAAGCATATAAGCTGTAAAGGTCAAAAAGTGTAGCCATCGCCACACTGATTGACCAATATACTTCTTAATATAGAAACTGAATGCACAGATAAATAACAGCCAAAACCCCATCTGTCCCAATGCCACGCCCACCCGATCAGTCTGGAAACCAAAAGGTACTAAAATCTGCCATATATGCAGATTTAGATAGTTATCCGCCAATAAAATACCAGCATGAAAAGCGGCAAAGCCTACCGCTATCAGACTTAAATACTGATGCAAGGCAAATACCCTAGCCGCATTAAAATGCTTTCCTAAGCGTGTACTCAGTAATAAACCAAAAACCACTGCCAGCCAAAATAAAGCATAAGCAATCACACCACTTGCCCGTGATAAATACCAAAAATGCTTATCTGTGGCGGTCAGTAGTTGTGAGACCGTCTCTCCCCACATCAATAGCATGTAGCTGCCGACTCCGATGGCAATACTCAAAATCAATACAATCCACATAACCTGAACAAGAAGCGACGTATTAGAAGTAGCCTGGCTGTGAGTAAGATTGTCTGTATGCATGACGATACTCCTATGAATGCATCTACTTAATATATTGGTATCTGGCGTATAGAGCGTGAGTCGTTAGACGGCAACCAAGTTGGGCTCACTCAAATTTGGCTCAATAGCAATGGACGATATCACGTTGTTATTCGTATCAATTAAGAGCGCCGCAATATGATGCTGGTTCAGCCATGTTATTGCTTCTGTAACGCCGAGGAGCACACAATATTTTGCGTATACCTCTGCTGTTACAGTATCCGCAGCCATGACCGTTGCTGTCAGGACATCACTGATAGCCGGACGGGAATAATGAGGGTGAATTAAATGATGCTGCGGGCGACCTTTATGCCACCAGCGCCGATAATCTTGCCCAGAAGTGGCGACAGCACCAGATCTCAAAGTAAGAATTGCGACATCTTGGTCGTTTTGCATATGCTCGCCATTAGCACAGTAAGGTTTAGCAATTGCCACGCCCCAAACAATTGGACTGTCTATTGCCTTATCTAGGGCTTGGCTTCTTGGGACACCGATTGCTATATCACCGCCCATATCTACCAAACAAGGGAGTT
The DNA here is from genome assembly GCF_904846705.1 of Psychrobacter sp. Pi2-52. Taxonomy (GTDB): domain Bacteria; phylum Pseudomonadota; class Gammaproteobacteria; order Pseudomonadales; family Moraxellaceae; genus Psychrobacter. Next base: position 69,414 of record NZ_CAJHBS010000016.1, on the reverse strand, counting down.
GCCAGTCATGACTTCGACTAATCTGCTCAGCTAATTGCATGGCACACCAGCCTTTGACATAACCATTCAAATCAAGTGCTATTCCAGCGGGCAGGTAGATCTGATGCTGACCATCAACCAATCGGCGACACTGAATACTGTCTATTTGCTGATTAGGATTGTTAGCATTGGGTTGAGCTTGTAAGTATGTGGCGGCATTTGAGCCAGAGTTTGAGGTAATTACGGGTATAGATGGCGTAGACATTTTTGGCAAGGTTTCAAATGACTGCCTATAACCAGCAGCCCAGAGCGGTTTGAGTAAGGTTGGGGTTATGAGACCTTGAGTTTCTACAACAAAATATATGGCGCGACCTAAGACCTCAAACAACTCTGCACTTACCTCCCTCCATTGGTCGGTATGATTATTAAGTCTCATGAGCTCACTGGTTTCATCGAAACGACTAAATATATGCTCCCAGCGTGCTAAACGCTGCTGAGTTTCACTTTTTAACAAAGAAATTTGGTGATCTATTATTTCCTGCGAGTGCTGTGTGCCAATCTTGGTAATGTTTAACGTTATTTGAATGTGGCAACCCATCGCCGCCAGTTTCAGAGTCGCCAATTTTGTCGTGTTCTTACTCATCAGAAGACTCCATTTTTTGCGATAGGGTATAAGCTCAATAATTACTCATCTTTGCTTATTTATTGATTTGCTGGTTATTGAGAAGAACGCGTACGGGCGACGACTGTTATTGCCTCTACAGGAGCAGCTTCATTGACCTGCCTCAGCTGTGTGATGTCAACAATGGGTATTGATGCAGCAGCTAGCTCACCACTCCCAGAATCTGTAGTATTTACAGTGACGGCGCTCACAGATGGGCTGTCTGTCTCTTGATTGAGCAAAAATAACCATCCACCCATCGTGCCTGCAACCGATGCAATCATGATACTGCTTTTAAGAAAGGCGAACGGATCAGCTTTTTTACTCGTCTTATTAGCAGGTTTCTTTGGAGTTGCTTGGGCCGTTGATTGTGTATTAGTCATCATAATCATCTTCCTCCTCATGGTGTTTGTAGCTCGTTGCGATTAGATGATCACTCTTTTTGTAATCCTCGTCACGGTATTTGCCGACTTTTTCATTTTCGTCCCTGTCGTCATCATGATGCTCATCTCGATCATCTTCATCGTAGTCTTCATAAAAATTCTCAACACGATAATTATTGGTCGCTACCGGATTTAGAACCGTGCCTAAATTGGCGTCAATATAAGTGGCGCTATTATCTAATAGCACTTCATAAGCGACCTTACCGTTATAGTTGATGAGCTCTGGATTGGCCTGCAATATCGCATTGGGTGCGTCTTGTTTTGCCAGTGCTGTCGCTTGCGCAGGACTAAGCGCAGCAAGAGGTAACTGCTGCACCGATGAGGATGATGCGTTAGGTGTGATGTCAGCATTTTGAGTGATGGGATCAGCTACTGATAAAGTACTAGCAGGTTCGGGAGACTGCACGGCTAAGGCAATAACCCCACCAAAGAATACTAAGGAAGTCGCACCGACAGTTAATAATAGTGGTTTTAAGAGCGGTAGGCTCACAGGTTGTACTCCATATAATGTTATTAGGGAATACGAGTAGCATACGCACCGAATATTAACTCAATCTTAAGACAGTATGATTTATTTTTTTACAATGGTTTTGAGAGTGGGCTTTTACTTTTAACTGTTACCACAAAGCCTGTTTCTGGTTGAGAGCGGTTGGCAAACGCTAAGGTGAGGTTGTGCAGCTCGGCGATTCGATTGGCGATTGACAGTCCTAGCCCACTACCTAGTTGGGTTTGACCTGCTGGACGGTAGAAGCGTTCGCTCAGGCGCGCTAGCTGCTCTGGGTCTGCACCCAAGCCATTATCCACCACTTTAATATTATCAACATCTAACTGCAGTTCAATCAGACAGCCCTCTGGGCAATAGCGGATGGCATTGTCTAGTAAATTGCGGATTAATAGCTTAAATAATACTGGATTGATAAGAATGGGCAAAATATCGGCAGGATTGTCACAGTGTACGGTGCGTTTTAATTGAATGTGTTTTTCACGAGCCAAGCGGTTGACATCACTCAGTACAGAATCTGTGAGCATCAGCCAGTCTGGATGCTCTAATTGCTCAGGAGGCAACTGCTGTTGCGGCTCTATCTTGGCTAAAACCAATAATTGATCGACCAAATGGGTCGCACGCTCAATGCCATCGCTAATCTTTTGTGTGTGATAAAACAACTGATTGTCGTTTTCTATGCCAGACAGTTGTAATAGCTGCTGCTGTAACAAGTCTGCTTGTAGTTTGAGCGCAGCCAGTGGACTACGCAGCTCATGAGAAGCATCAGCGGTAAAGCGTTGTTCACGTGCCAAGGTATCTGCCACTTTTATAAACAAAACGTTTAAAGCGGTCACCAAAGGCTGAATCTCTTTTGGTACGTCTGCTGTGATAGGACTATCATCTTGCAGCTTGCGCTGTTCCACCTCGGCACTGATTTGGCTTAACGGCATCAGTCCGTGTCGTATCAATCCGATAGCCAAAATCATGAAGGAAAATAGCCCAATCAACATAGGCAACACTTGCACAGACATTGCTTCGACAATCATTTCTCGGCGAGAATCAAGGTTTTGACCAACAGCGATCACTCGGCCTTCATGCGTGTCATCGTAGCCATTGTCACCATTATAGTCATCATGCGCATAAAATAACCGCCAGCGTTTGCTAAAAGGGTTTAGGCGCTGATAAGCAGAGTTATATTCTTCTAAAAAACCACGCTGGTCTGGCAGAAAAGAAAATGACTGACCATTTTCATCAGCCACTAATAGATGTCCTTCTTTATCCCAAATGGCAAAGCCCATATAGTCATCTTCAGCATCACCCAGGTCACCTGACAGCTCTTTACTTTTTAAATTATATATTTTGGCAGCGGGCTTTTCGCTCTTTTCTCTATGATGCTCTCCTTTACCTTCCTCTTGGTCGCTGTCTTCTTGTTCTCCAGTTTTTGGATCCCCATCTTGTGAATCACTGTCATCAGCAGATACGCCCATCAAATATCGAACCACTTGAGTGATTTGCGTGTCATTCATCTCATTAATTTCATGCCATAACCGCCAAGCAATAAAGCTCGATGTGATAAGCCATAGTAAGGGTAGACCAATGAGTAAAGAGATTAACAGCCGCTGCTGGATACTTTTCATAAGCTCACATGTTGCTCATATATTAAAAGCCAAATTGAACATAAACACTTTAATGGCTATGTGCTGGATTGAGATAGTAGCCGATGCCGCGTTTGGTTAAAATAAAATCATTGCCCAGTTTTTTGCGTAAATGATGGATATGCACTTCAATAGCATTACTCTCAATATCCTGTTGCCAACCATAGAGCTTGTCCTCTAAGCTGGCTCGACTATGAATCTGTTTAGGATGAGTTAGCATTTGCTCTAGTATGGCCACTTCTTTGATGGTTAGCTCAATGACTTGACCTTGATAAGAGACTTGGTGATTGTGAGGCCAATAAGCGACTTCACCATAACGAATCTCAGGTTGGCTCCGTCCCTGACTACGCCGTATCAATGCTTGCAGACGGGCAACCACTTCATCTAGTGCAAATGGCTTGACTAGATAATCATCTGCGCCTGCATTGAGTCCAGCCACGCGATTGGCAATCGCGTCACGAGCCGTAATAATCAACACCGGTGTGTCTAGCTGTTTATAGCGCCAATTTTGTAGCACAGTCATACCATCACCTTTTGGCAACGTCAGATCGAGCAACACCGCATCAAACATATCCTCTTGCAGTGCCATTTCACCTTGCCTAGCATCACTAAACCAATCGACCATCATGCCATGGCTTTTTAGCCCGACAACAATACCTTCAGCAATATTGCTATCGTCTTCTATTAATAGTATGCGTGCCATGACTGTCCTGTTTCGTTGATTATTTTATCTTGGGCGACGCGTCGTTACCGTTTTATTACCGGTTATCATCGACTTAATCAGATTTTGCCGTTCCCAATAACTCATGACAATCGCAGAGATAATGTGTAACGGGACAAGTGAGTATAAACTATTGGCAAGTATTTCATGAATTTCTTCAAGGATGTCTTTACTACCGAAAATTCTTGCCTCCATCAAATAACCACTCACGCCTAACCCTATAATCACGGCCCATAACAATAGCATCATAATGGCAGCCAATGGGTTATGACCAAGATGCTGCTCATCCATACGGCGAGCACTTAAATCAGATAGGTGACGTTTAATACGAGACGATGTAGGAAAAAAGTCACTGAAGCGTGCATAGCGAGTGCCAACTAAACCCCAAAGCAAACGTACAACCACTAACCCTACCACGGTATAACCGACATATTGATGCAGCTCACTGCCTTCTTCGGTAAAAAGCAAATTAGCAGTGATACCAGCCGCGACGGCCCAGTGAGTCACTCTGACCAAAATATCCCAAACTCGTACTTGTCTGGTTTTAGGAATGTTTGATAACAATATATCAGACTCGTGTGTCGGATTCGTTGTACTGTTTTGGTCCATGGTCATCACTCCCTTAATAGTTCGTTTATTTTTTGACGATATAATTGCTAGACATCAAACCTAGGCGAGATACCGCTAGTAGGCTAGACGTTACATCATCTGCTCTACTGCTATTACAACAAACAAACCTTAAGGCTAGCTTAGGAAGCTAAAAACCAAACACTCATATAGTGAGTAATATGTCATGACATTTCTAGGTGGTGATAAAAAATACCGTTTAAAATACCGTTGCTAGCAACATTATTTTTTAAACGGCACAATATTAGAATAAAAGCTGAGACGAATCCAATAATTAATTTATCGTAGTTCGCCTTTAAAGCGTTTACGCACCTGATGCAAGTACAGAGCCGGTGCGACTCGCTACAGTAAGCTGCCAAGGTGCGAAACAGGTTCAGGCAATATCCAGCGTTTGCGTCGCTGCAAACCTTGATCGATCCGTTCGGCCATCCCTTCAGTACTGCGCATACTCCGGCAATCCTCCCGATAAATAAGAACGCTTAGAAATAGAGATTAACTGCTAAACTATCAGCAGAAGAACCCTATGAAAAAGATCCGCTTTAGCGACAACCAAATCGTCAACATCTTAAAGCAAGCAGAGCAAGGTGTCCCTATCACTGAGCTATGCCGTGACCACAATATTGGACAAAGCACCTTTTATAACTGGCGTTCTAAATACGGCGGTATGGATGCCTCTTTAATCTCACGTCTTAAAGAGCTTGAAATTGAGAACGCTCGACTAAAGAAGATGTATGCCGATGAATGTCTTAAATCTGACATATTACAGAATGTCATGTCAAAAAAATGGTAGCGCCATCAAGGCGCCGTGAGATGGCTTGTCACTACCTTGAAGAGCGTTTTATTAGCATACGCAGGGCTTGCCATATCTTTAACATCAGCGTCACTTGCTACTATCATAAGTCAGTTGCCTCTGATGAAAACAAGCTAATAGCGGATTTATTAATAGATCTGACGCAGAAGAATAAGAATTGGGGCTTTGGATTATGCTTTTTAAGTCTGTATAACTTTCTGGGGTTGCCCTACAACCACAAACGCGTCGTGTATCGCATCTACTGCGATCTTGAATTGAACCTTAGAATCAAGCCCAAGCGCCGTATTAAACGTGACAAACCCATACCTCTAGCAGTACCTGATAGTATCAATCAAAGCTGGAGCATGGACTTTATGCCTGATGCGCTAACCGTTGAGATTGACTTTTCACTACCTGCTCAAAGAGTGATACGCGGTCTGAATCAGCTGATTGAATATCGAGGCAAGCCTGATCAAGTGAGATGTGACAACGGTCCTGAGTGCATTAGTAATGCACTCAAAGACTGGGCACTAGAGCAAGATATTGCTATCAGATATATTGAGCCTGGTCATCCACAGCAAAATGCTTATGTAGAGCGCTATAATAGAACGATGCGGTATGATTGGTTAAACCAAGAGCTGTTTACTACTTTAGCTCAAGTCAGAGAACAAGCAGAACACTGGTTGTACCACTACAATAACGAGCGCCCGAACATGGGCAATGGCGGCTTTACGCCAATGCAGAAACTATTTCACGCAGCTTAATTCTATTAGATTAGTGTCTTAGGTTTGGGTGGGTTACCACTTGAATTAAACTTGGAATAGGTATGCCAATAACTAGTTCTGAATGAGCTGGTTCAGGCATTTCTGTTATTCGTGATGTTGAGGCATATTTATTTGATATAAGGCAAGGTACGGTAAAACGTACTATTTAGGCTTGGAAAACTATGGCTGCACCTAAGGTCTATTCATCATCGGATTACTCAGACAGTTGATTAAAAACCTACTCCTACACTAAATATTTGTATTTTTGATCTGTTTCTCAGCGACTGCAATGTACTAGCCAGAACATAACTGCTTAGGTGATGATGACTTCGCTATCGAGGGACTGAAAATCTGATTATAATGAACGTATAAACTTACTTTTAAATATTAAAAACATAAAAAAAGGTTGCCAATGCTATACCAAATATAGCCTCGGTAACCTTTTTTAATTTGGCATTTTACTTAGGTGATATTGTTAATATTGGGGTTTGAAAATGTTTTTTCGTGAATGCCCTTGTGCATTGATGTCATTGTTCATGGCATATCCCACTTTAGTGGTGATAACCAAGTCATCTCTACGAGCGATACGGCGCAATACATTACACACGACCTCTTCACCAGCGCCAAGAGAGTAAAAGTCGGCTAAATCGATGAAGTTAACACCCATATCGAGCGCATGTGCAATGATCGGCTCACTTTCTTTTTCGTTAAAGATCCAAGGTTTCCATTCTTTTGAACCCATATTCATGGTGCCAAGACAAAGGCGAGATACTTTTAGGCCAGACTGTCCGAGTTTGACGTATTGCATGTTTAATCCTTAAAGGTAGTCGTAGATATAGTTCTACTAGATAGTATGGTTACCGCATTTTTGAACGTGTTTTTACTGCCACTCTTTTTACGTTATTGAGCGTGAAGGCTCACTAGTTTTCCTTACGTCAGTTGATAGCGTTGGCTTTAACTCAACAATATCCCCATTAATCTCAACCCTACGGGCCAGCTTCAAGAATGAAAGGCCTGCACCCAGTACAATCAACATGCCGGGTACACCGGACAAATTGAACAACATCTTGATGGCATCAGTACCGATAAAGCTCGCACTTATCCAAGCGACAAAGGCCACGGCACAGCCCCAAATCGTTTTTACCCATATAGGAGACGTAAGGTTTTCTGCATCAACGCCTTGGATACACAGACCTCCAATCGCATCGGTCGTCGAATCGGCCGCTGTCACAAAGGTGATAAAGCAGGCAAATATGAATAGCGCGCTGAGTATAGTGCTACCAGGTAACTGATCGAACAGCACATAAATCACCGAAGCAAAACCATTGTCTTGGTAAGCTTGGTACATAATGCCGCCCATGGTGGTATCAAAGAACAATGAAGAACCGCTGAATATACTGAACCATACAAAGCCGAAAGCAGATGGCAACAGCAGATTGACCATGATGAACTGACGAACGGTATAGCCACGGGCAATTTTTCCAAGAAACAGACAGCTTAGTGGCGCCCAAGCAAACCAACTGGCAAAGAAAGCCACTGTCCACCAACCTGGCCATGGGTCATTGCCAGAAGCGCCTGTTACTAAGTTGCGTGCGAAAAAGTCAGAAAGATAAACCCCTAGCGACTCAACACCCAGCGACAAGATAAAGGTAGTAGGACCCACAATAAATATGAATATAGCGCCTACAAAGTAGAGCCAAGTGTTGATTCGAGCAAGGTTTTGGATACCACGGTGCAGTCCAGACGCAGCAGATATAAGCGCAGCCCCTATAATGACGATAGCGATAATTGCATACCCAGTGGTACTTTTCTGAATGCCTAGTACAGACTCCATGCCATCGCTTATCACCAATAGCCCAGAAGTCAATGTGGCAGACATACCCAGTACGACAGCAAATAGCGCTAAACCATCAACTATCTGACCACCAACACCATCAACCCAGCGCCCTAAAATTGGACGTAACATCGAACCAATAGAAAATGGTAACTTAAGATTATGGAATGCTAAGGCAAATGCCAAACCAGCAACCGTATAAATTGAATAAGGGGTAATCGTCCAATGTACAAAGATAGTAGACATCGAAAAGCGCATCGCTTCAGGGCTTTCAGGGATTATGCCTAAATATGCGGGGGGCTCATGATAGTGTAGAACTGGTTCGGCAACAGACCAAAATAGAATACCCATTGCAATAACTGTGGTTAGCGACACGGCAAACCAACGAAATGGGGTCAGCATTTGAGAGGCGTTTTCGCCGCCAATACGTACCCGCCCGATTGGGGCAAAAAAGGCGTACGCTGCGATAAACACCATGAATAAAGCACTAAGGTTGAATAACCAAGAAAGGTTAGTCATGATTATCGTGTTTAGGCTTGATGTGCCCGTGATAAAATTTTGTTTATCAATGAGTGTGTAAGCGACGGTTAATACCAAGCAAACAAATGCGGGCCAAAAAGTCACTGGTCGTAATTTTGCCATACAAACTTCCTTGTTATGGTTCTGATTACGGTCAAGATTACTCCAAATCACAGACCATTGGAAAATGATATAAAGTCTGTCAACCATGACTAAAAGTAATGCCACAAAATATTAGGATATTTGTTAAGAGAGAGGTTCGCTTTAAGATGAGTATTAATAGATATGAAAATTGCCCAAAATTATGTTTCATAGCTTGTCACTATTAATTTTTTGGCCAGAGATGTATTAAGTAGTATTTATGAAAGAGGTTATTGGAAAGTAAATAGCTGTAGAGTAATTATTCTCAAATATCAAAATCGTAGTGATGTCATAGTTAAATACAATACAGTAATTATAAATATACTAAGCTAGATGGCTCAACCTCTTGTTACCGACCTCTGCTGTCGAATCCGTAGACATTAAATTTAGGGGTTATAATTTTAACGAATTTTCTATTTACTGTTTATTTTTATTAGGGGATAGCTTTAAAATTAATATCGATAGCAAAGAATTACTCAATGCTAGAGTATAGTGTATTAAATATAAAAATGTTATAAGATAAAACATCTCAATAGCTATATTTTTTATTATGACCTACTCATTAGATTATCGTAAACAAGTTCTTGAAAGCTTAGAGAATGGTATGACCTTTGCTGAGGCTGCCACTTTTTATAACATCAGTCCAACCACCATTCAAAAGTGGAAGCAAAGGCTGCATAGTAAAACCACACGTAATGTTAAGCCATCAAAAATACCCAATGATGCGCTACGCAAAGATGTTGAAGATCATCCTGACGACTACCACTATGAAAGAGCAAGACGGTTTAACTGTACTGCCCCAGCCATTTGTAAGGCGTTAAAACGTTTAGGTATCAGTCAAAAAAAAGACTTTAGAACATCCAAAAGCGTGCCCGATCAAAAGAGCGATGTATCAGAGTAAGCTTGACAGATTTATTCAGCAAGGCTATCCCGTTGTATATATGGATGAGAGCGGCTTTGAGGCCGAGACTATTCGTTCTCATGGCTATGCACCGATTGGTAAACCTTGTATTGATCGCTATAACTGGCAAGGTAAAAAGCGGACCAATGTTATTGGTGCTTTGTATGAAAAAGTGCTGTTTGCACTGGATTACTTTGAGCACAACATCAACAGCAGCATATTCTACCACTGGTGCAAACATACACTAATTCCAAGTCTTAAAACAAAATGCGTGATTGTGATGGATAATGCTCGGTTTCACAAAAATAAACGCATTCAAAAGCTACTGAACAGGCATGGGCATCGCATTCTTTGGTTACCACCTTATAGCCCTGATCTAAACCCTATCGAGAAAAAATGGGCACAAGTGAAGTTTCTACGCCAAGGCTGGATGGAGAATGACTTATCTAAATTGTTTTATGATATTTGTCCTAACCATAACAGTTTTATTTTGAACTGACTATAGACCAAATATTAATCTAAACTATAACTTGTTGGGTGATAAACACCTCAATATTATGGTGTCCAAAATATAATTAACCTATCCCTTACCATGGAATTCTTTTACTCTAATGATTCGAAAATCACCTAAATGCTATTGTTTACATAGTGCAGAAGACTGATGTATAAAATCCACTTTTCTTAGGTGATGTTGTTAATATTGGGGTTTGACGGCAGGGGTCACTCAGGCGTAAGCGCATTGGCATTGATACAAACGCTGATAATACTAACCGTTAAAAAGCTTAAAGTATGGCCAGCTATATTGGTTCTCGAAATACTTGTATATATAAGTCCACTTTTTTTATAGTGAAAGGATTATGTAAAGAACAGGTACTTATTGCAAGTATTTTTTCTAATTATTAGCTTTATAAAAACAAGAATTCATATTTGAATGACTAAGTGCTAAAATAGTATTTTAACACTCTTATATGAATGATTATATTATGAAAATAAGATTTGATTTTTATACGCCAAGTGAAATTTCTCAGATTTTAGGTGAACGCTTAAAAACGCAGAGACTGGCATTAAACTTAACACAAGCCGCTTTAGCAGATAAGGCTGGTACTGGCATCAGTACTGTTGCTCGTATTGAGTCTGGTCAGGGCGGTACACTAGACAATATAATCAGGCTCGCTATGGCTCTTGGCATGGTAAATCACTTTTCTGAATTATTTGATGTAGTGCCTACCAATATAGAAGATGTTATCGCTAAACAAAATCCACGCTTGCGCGCCTCAAATAAAAGCTGATATAAGGTAGCCACCTCAATGTATCAACCGATATCAATTATCAATATTTACTACCAAGGATTCGGAGACAAACGTCTTATCGGTAAATTAACGATGGATGGACGACGCCCTACCTTTGGCTATGATGCGGCGTGGCTGACTGATGGACTGGAGTTATCACCAATTGAGATGCCCTTACGATCAGCACCTTATTATGGTACTCATGCGTCGAGCCATTACCTATGCGGATTATTATCAGACAGCTTACCTGATGGTTGGGGAATGCTGCTCATGGATAGGTTCTTTCGAAAAACAATGTCTCATGCTACGTCAATCAATGTTTTAGATCGCCTCGCTTATATTGGTAATTCAGCAATGGGAGCACTTAGTTTTGAGCCACAACAAGATTTATCAGGCGCTGATATCGATATTAATGATTTTACTTTAGCCAAACTGGCCGCTGCCAATCAATCGATTTTATCCGGACAAGATAGCAACATACTGGCTGAGCTCATCGTTATCGGCGGCTCACCACAAGGTGCAAGACCAAAAGCACTTGTCCTATATGATGAGGCAACCGAGTTTATTACTACGGACTTAAAAAGCGAACAGCCATCCGCAGCGCCGTGGCTGATTAAGTTTCCTGCCCAATCTGAGCATAAAAGCGTTTGCCTATTAGAGTCAATTTATGCTGATATGGCTAAGCAAGCAGGCCTAAACATGCCTGCGCATCATTATTTTGATATCGGTGAAAAACATGCTGCTTTTGGGGTTGAGCGTTTTGACCGTATGGACAATCAACGCGTTCATACTCATACGCTGGCAGGTTTATTAGACATTGATTTTCGCATCCCATCATTAGATTATCTGCAGTATTTACGCTGCGTGCGTATGTTGACCCAATCACAAGTTGCTGTAGAAGAGGGTTTTAGACATGCTGTATTTAATGTCATCTTTAACAATAAAGACGATCATAGCAAGAACTTCTCTTTTATGATGGACAAGGCTGGCAGGTGGTCATTGTCGCCTGTCTATGATCTCGTTTATAACTCAGGTATGAACGGTTATCATCAAATGGATGTGACTGGTGAAGCTCAATACCCTACCCGATCTCACTTATTAAAGTTGGCTAAACTTGCTGATATTAAGCAAAAAAAGGCACAAGCTATTATTGATCAGGTAGCATCAGTTGCTGAGGACTTTTTGACTGTTATTAAAGATCATAACATTGAGAAAGAATTATCAAATCAGGTCATTCATGATATAAAAGCCAATCTCAATCGGATGGCAAATCAATAAACCTTAAGAAGTTGTTAAATTTGTTGTTAAAAATAAATACTTAACTACCTTATCCCTTAATAATAAAGGATTATGCTAAGTTAGTCGTTGCGTGGTGGGCGCACCAGTTAAGATATGAGTAGTACCGATTAAACCCTTGTAAGCCTTATGCTGCAAGGGTTTTTTATTGCGTGTCTATAATACACCCTAACCTTCCATACCTTAATGATAAAGGTATCGACTAACACTTCTTAGAATAACTTTAAAATATCTGAAATTATCAAGGCGTTGACTAACTCACCACCAAAACAAGCGACCATACAGACCCTATAGTTTTATATTAATGCATAGATAAAAAAATCACCCTAACTGTTCAAGTTAAGGTGATTTTTTATGGTGTTTGCAATATTGATAATAGCTAACTATCTAACTTCTAACCTAGAAAGAAGTCCGGCGATAGTTACGATATTCAGGTAACCAAAAGTTCGCTTTTAATCGGCGTTGTAAATTTTCCGATGTGATAGGTAGTGCTAGCTTGTCTTGAGCAGCTTGCAAAGCCACTGCATACGCTATTTTTTCACTGATCTCTCTGATAACTTTGATCGGCGGTAGTATGGCACCAGGTGCTTTTTCGTATTCCATTGATATATCTGCAAGGGCTTGGCTTGCCGCCGTTAGCATATTATCGCTGATACCTGTCGCACGTGCTGCTAAAACACCCAGACCAATACCAGGGAAAATATAGCTGTTATTACACTGAGAAACCTCAAAAGACTGACCGTTATAAGTGGTATGAGGAAACGGACTACCCGTCGCAACAATTGCCTTACCTTTACTCCAATTCATGACTTCTTGCGGTGTTGCCTCCACACGAGACGTTGGATTTGAAAGTGGTAGTACAATTGGGTGCTCAGTATTAGCACATAGCGACTCGATCACTTCTTGGGTGAACAGACCTTTTTGTCCGCTAACACCAAATAATACGGTGATTTTTGCTTGTTTAACCACTTGCGCTAAGCCGAGTTTCTTACTTTTATCCCAGCTTGCAATAGCTGATTCTTTTTGTACTAACGGTTCTTGGAATTTTTGCAGTTCTGTCATGCCATCTGTTAGCAAGCCATAACGATCAACCATGAATACTTGACTACGAGCTTGCTCTTCAGTCAATCCTTCACGCTGCATTTGGCGAATAATATGCTCAGCAATACCGCAACCCGCAGATCCTGCGCCTAAAAACGCGATATTCTGTTGGCTAAGTTTTTGACCTTTATTTAGACACGCTGCAATCAAAGTACCAACTGATACCGCAGCAGTTCCTTGAATATCATCATTAAAGCAGCATAGCTGATCACGATATTTATTCAATAACGGGGTCGCGTTTTCCTGAGCAAAATCTTCAAATTGCAATAATACCTCTGGCCAACGACGCTTAACAGCTTGAATAAATAAGTCCACAAATTCATTATATTCATCGCCAGAGATGCGCGGATTTCTCCAGCCCATATACATAGGATCGTCAAGTAGCTGTTGGTTATTGGTGCCGACATCCAGCAAAATAGGTAGACAGTAAGCTGGGCTAATACCACCACAAGCCGTATATAAAGACAACTTACCGATTGGAATACCCATACCGCCAATACCCTGATCCCCTAGGCCCAATATACGTTCACCGTCAGTAACAACGATCACTTTGACGTTTTGTTTGGTGGCATTTTGTAGCATATCATCGATTTTGTGACGCTCAGGATATGAGATAAACAAACCCCGTTTACGGCGATAAATTTGCGAGAATTTTTCACACGCCTGACCAACGGTTGGGGTATAAATGAGCGGCATGACTTCTTCGATATGCTGCTCAATTAGATGATGAAATAAGGTTTCATTGGTATCTTGGATGTTACGCAAGTAAATATGCTTATCCATCGCATCAGTGAATGAGCTTAGTTGATGATAAGCACGTAATGATTGCTCCTCAATCGTTTCAATATTATGAGGTAATAGCCCCGTTAAATTAAAGCTACTACGTTCTTCTGATGAAAAAGCACTACCTTTATTCAATAAAGGTGTCTCTAAAAGAGCGGGTCCAGCAACAGGAATATATAAAGGACGCTTATTTGACATAATGTAATCTTCTTATTAAAGGCATATGAGTGAAAGCCATACTGAGTGAAAGCTATGCTAGTGCTGCATTATACATAGCATCGACTGGTATTTAACAATAGATAACAAAATCATTTTGAATAAATGTGCTTCTGAACTCGAGGCTGCTGATACATTTACCGAGAAATAATAAAAAAGCACTACCAATCGGCAGTGCTTCTGAGGATGTATTGAACAATTTATAATAGACAAACACTGAACTATTCAGCAACTTAGCAACTTAGCAACTGATAAATAATCAGCCCATGGCCAGTTTTAAATATCAGTTATAGAATTCAGTTATAAACAGCACGAGCAATTGCGTTTGGTTTTCGACATTTTACCAATACCCGGATTAAAGGTATTGGTTGGGTCTAGACTTTTATAAAAGTTCTGCAAATCAGGTTCTGCTTCGTATAAGTGTCCGACATTATGCTCAGCAGGATATTTGGCTCCGCGTGTGCTCAGCAGCTCTAACATCATTTTTTTAACAAGATGTGCATCACTACCCTTCTTCAGAATATAGTCTTGATGAAATACATAACAAAAGAAGTGTCCATAATAGAGTTTCTTTTCTAAATGCTGTTCAATGTCTTTAGGTAGCGTTTCGAGCCATTCTAATTCGTTACGTGGTATGGCAATATCTAATGCCAATATATCGCCGACGTCTTTTTCATGTATGACTTCATAACGTAATGCAGCACCTGCAGCGGCAAAGCGATGTAAAAAGGCGCTTTCTGATTCTTCTTGACTACATTCAAAATAGTTACCCGTATTTGAAGCGTCGAAAAACACCTTCAGAAAATCTTGTGCTTCTGCTATGCCGTCATCACTCATTTTTAAGATGAGATGATGCTCATATTGGTCGCGATACTCTAGCATTCGCTTCGGTAAATGCTTTGGAAATATATTGGCGACGAACTGCATGACTTTGTCAGTGAAATGCTTTGGCATCCATGGCCATTTATGGAATTTTGCATCCATAGCGCCTTTGATAGAAAATAGTCGAGGTAAAGCATTGGTACCGAGATGCTTAATACTCAGGAACGTGTCCTTGCCATACTTAGCAGATACATCAAATATATCACGATGCATATACTCACCCACTTCAGGGATATTATCGAAGCTCGATAATATCTGCCGTCGCAACTGTGCAAGCTCACTCACACTGTTGGTGCCTATATAAAAGGTTTTCTCTTTTACAGCGGTTGGATAGGTATCAAGACGCACTGCAAATACCGCTAGCTTGCCAGCACAGCCACTAGCCTCATACAGTCTTCGCTTATCCGCATTAAAGCGGCTTGGTGTGCTTGCATCAACATCTTTTACTCTGGCGATGTACTCTTTGTCAGATGCGAGCTTGCCAGTGTTAGGTAATTCTCTTTTATCAAAATTACCTGTTTGTAGATTAGTGAGTATTTCTTCTGGAGTGTCGCCCAATTCTACGTCTAGGTGATTAACCAGCACTAGCTGACCGTGCTTGTCTATTTGGGCAAACAAAGCAAGTTCGGTATAAGCAGGACCTCTTTTAACCAGTGCCCCACCTGAATTATTAGAAACACCGCCAATAATTGACGCACCCAAAGTCGATGAACCGATGACCGAGTGAGGTGCTCTATTTACGGCTTTAAGCTGACTTTGCAACTGATGCAACGTGGCGCCAGGTAAGCTAATCACTTGCTCGTTATCATTCACCAAATACAACTGATTCATTGCAAGGGTATTGATCACAACCACTGGCCTATCGTAGTCATTACCGCTCGGTGTTGAACCTTCAGTCAGTCCTGTTTTTGCTGCTTGCATGATAATAATGCAGTCGCCTGCCACACATATCTCTAAGCTACGCCAAATCTCGAGCAGTGTTTGCGGAAACAAAACAGCCAAAGCGCTGCCACCACCAGAGCGCCACCCCATTCTATAGTGTTCGTTTTTTTCTGGATCAGCCTGTACATTGCTAGCTCCCAGTAAATGGGTTAGCTTGTCTAACACTTGCTCAGGATGGAGTGTGTCTTGATGCGCTATATTTGATGAGAAAAGGTTTGGTGAAGCTCTATTCAATGAAGGCATATGACGCTCTTTATTTAGTGGTTGTGTGTCACTCATGATGCTAAAGGCCCTTGAAAACCAAAGAGGTAAATGGCAGCCATGACGATAATCCCGCAGAACAACACATAATAGATGGTAGGTAAAAATAGTGATTAGAACCTTTCAAGCCGCCATACACAGCAATTGCTTATCAGTGTATCGATTAAATATTTTAAATATTCCCTAAAATATTCTACGCCTTATCAATACATTGATATATTGCATCAAAGGACAATGTTATTTTCTTTTTTTGCTATAATCTAAAACGTATTACACCAATTGGGGAACAAGTATGGGCAAAGCTGACGATATGATTTTATTCGTCCAAGTGGTTGATGAAGGGTCATTTTCTCGGGTCGCTGAAAAGCTGTCATTAACGAATTCAGTGGTAAGTAAACGCATTGCAAGATTAGAAGAGAGCTTAAACGCACAGCTACTGTATAGGACAACCAGAAAGTTAAGCTTAACCGATGCAGGAAGGACGCTTTATGACAAAGCTAAAATCGCTAAATTTGCCTTTCAGGAAGCTGAAAATGCTGTAACAGGCTATGGTGAGGACATGAAAGGCAACATACGTATAACCATGCCAGCGGTCTCTGCAAATCTAATATTGAGCGAATCCATTGCCGAATTCTGTAAACAACACCCAGAAATATCAGTAGATTTACAGATTACCAATCGACTGGTTGATTTGATAGAAGAAGGGTTTGATCTAGCGATAAGGACAGCAGAGCTTGAAGACTCATCACTCATTGCAAGACGTCTTATAGATAGCCAGTGGGTCATATGTGCGACACCAGACTATTTAGAGCGACATGGTACACCTCAAACCCCTGAACAATTACGGAGTCATGAGTGTTTGGTCTATAAGTTTGATCATACGGCGAATGGTATATGGCCGCTATATATAGATGGTACAGAGCAATTGCTTCCTGTACAGGGTCGGTTTCATAGCAATCATCTTAATGCGATTAAACAAGCGACTCTCAGCGACCTAGGTATCGCCTTTTTACCACAAGCACTTGTTTATGAAGAAATGCAGCAAAATACGCTTACTCAGATTTTGCAGCGCTTTACACGAAAGAAAATGGGTATGTATGCGGTTTACCCCAAGGCACGGCAACCGGACCAAAAGTTGAAACTGCTTGTAGCGCATCTGCGAGAATCATTACATCAAAAACAGGCTTACTACTGCTAATAACCTTTAGACAGATCAATAGGCTTGTCCACTCTAGCTGCTTCTCCGCTAATGCAATCCTGACGCGCATAGCACAGTGGGAAAATGGCGCATGATACCAGTGTAAACCTTAAAATTCAGTAACGGATTCATACGTAAGAATGATAATAGGGATAATAGCCTTCCTTACATATCGAATGCGTTAAATGCGATTTTCATCGTACATCACTGCTTACGTCCTCCTTTACAACCTCGTCGACAAGATTTTGACATCAACAGTCATTAAAAATGCCATTATGATATTAAATTAGCCTTCAATTATCATAAAATTATCATAAAATTATCAGGTGTGAAGCTAGTGATATTACTAGCAAGCTATTGAATTATCTAACAATATAAGAAGTCAAGTGGTGTGAAATTATTTGATACCTGCATAGCGATATTTTTGGGTTCTCTTAAATGTTTTTATAAAAATGAAGGTTGAATAATAAGGTAAAACCATCTAATAATAGGTCTATAAGTTCTAGACATTTATCTAGCAACTTATACCCACTACTTTTAGGAAGTTAATACAATGACGTATAAAAATGTAACTGTCGCGGGAAGCGGCATCCTAGGCTACCAAATTGCTTTTCAGGCCGCATTTCATGGTTTTAATGTCAGTGTCTATGACATCAATGATGAGGTTTTAGAAAAAGCAAAGTCAAAATTTCAATTGATGTGCAAGGCTTTTCGAAAGGATTTGAGGGCAACTCAAGAGCAGTTGGATAAGGCTTTTGATAATCTCAGCTACACCTCAGACTTAGCAGAAGCAGTCAAAGATGCTGATCTAATGATTGAAGCCATTCCCGAGATTCCTGAGATTAAAATCGAATTTTATGAAAAACTTGCCAAACTAGCGCCAGAGAAAACCATCTTTGCGACCAATACCTCTACCTTACTTCCTAGTCAGTTTGCAGAATCAACGGGACGACCTGCGCAGTTTTTAGCGCTACACTTTGCCAATAAAATTTGGATGCATAATGTCGCCGAAATCATGGGGCATCCTGGCACAGATCCTAAAGTATTTGATGAGGTTGTTGCTTTTGCTACTGCCATCGGTATGGTGGCAATGCCGCTGGATAAGGAGCAACCCGGCTATATCATGAACAGTTTGTTGGCGCCTTTTATAGATGCAGCTTTGCAATTGGTTGCAAAAGAGGTTGCCGATCCACATACGATAGATAAAACGTGGATGATAGTAACTGGCGCGCCGTCAGGTCCCTTTGCCATATTGGACACTATCGGTATCAACACTGCCTACAACATCACAAAACTATCTGCTGAAAAAACTCAAAATCCTGTGAGGTTCAAGGCTGCTCAATATTTAAAAGAGCAATTAATCGATCAAAACAAACTAGGATTCGCGACTGGTGAAGGATTCTACACGTATCCAAACCCAGCCTTTATGCGCCCTGAATTTTTGAAATAATAGATCGCTTTCAAACTGGCTCCAAAACACAAAAGGCCATTCAAGCTGTATATTGCATCGCTTGAATGGCCTTGTCAGTCGCGCATTTTATCTAACTAAATATCTTGATATTAGGGTTTACTTTCGGCGATGACTATCCAAACCTATCTAAGTTATGTTGTTCACTAAAAAGAAAAGTCATATCGCGTCAATGCAATTATTTCAATTGGCACTGCATACCTCCAAGGCATACCGCCCGTACAATAGAACTGGCCATCTTCAAAAGCCACAATGCGAGATGTGAAGTCATTACCTACCTGATCTTTTAGAGCGTTCTCATCACTCTCGTCACTGACAGCACACCATATACTTTGATGACCATCCTCAAGCATTGAACGAGTCAATTCGCTTCCAACAATTACTGTATCCATGTTGTTACTCCTATTCAATGACAATGATTAGTAAGCTAAACAAGCGGTTTTATAGCAGCAATCGCTTGAGCATCTTCGAACTTGTTTTATCTATCGTTGCAAAATATTGGTGGTTAGACAGATGAGCTTATAAATAGATAGTACAGATGTATTGTCAACTAGAACAAGAAGTTGTAGACAGATGGTAGATTTTCACGCATAGGCTGTAAAACTAACCTGCATGTAGAACGTAACAGTCATTATATTAATAATGAGTTATAGCCCTACATCATCATGAGTAAGTGCCACTCTCTTTACTGAGACAGCATATTCCCATAGCTCACCTTTATCACAAACAAACTGGTCGTTATTGAAAGCTACAATAGGAACCAGTAATTCGTAGTAACCATTATCTATGGTTGCGATAGCATAATCATCGCTAACGTTGCTGACAGCACACCATACATAGTTGCTGACATTTCCCAAGATGGCTTTGGTTAATTCACTGCCTTGTAATTCAGCAATCATCTTCAGGCTCCAGTATCTATCAAGTTAATCTATTACTTTATAGATAAATTCGGTTTTTGCAATATATCTGTATAACTCATAAGTTCTCGAAATACACCTGACTTCCCTCGAGCAGATTTTTTATAGTTAGAATTTACACTCAAACTATTCAAAGATATTTTCAATCTTATGCTCCATATACTGTCTTTTCGGTATGATAAATCGGCTTTCATTTATGCTATAAAAGACTGCTTAATCGATACTCGTTAACGCTTTACTAACATCTAAGAAATTGACAGCGGGGGGCAGCTTATACTACCCTTTATCACTCATTCACTTTATTAATCTTACTTCTTAAATAGTAAGATCGTTCCGGAGTAATCCCATGCAGTGGACCAAACCAGCTTTTCAAGACATTCGTATCGGTTTCGAAGTGACTATGTATTTCGAAGCACGTTAAAACTCATTAGCACTCAATCCATTAAAAGCCCTAGATGATTAGGGCTTTTATTTTTTTGGAAATATTGATTTATGTATATTCACGTTTTAGGCTCAGCTGCTGGTGGTGGTTTCCCGCAGTGGAACTGTAACTGCGATAACTGCCACGGCGTGCGTCAAGGCACGATTCAGGCAAAGACCCGTACCCAATCTTCGATAGCCATATCAGAAAATGGTGTGGATTGGATCTTATTCAACGCGTCCCCTGATATCCGCCAACAATTATTTGAGTTCAAGGCAGCACAGCCAGCACGTCATTTGAGAGATACAGGCATCACCAATGTGGTCTTGATGGACAGTCAACTTGACCATACGACGGGGCTGTTGACCCTGCGTGAAGGTTGTCCAATTCCTGTTTGGTGTACTGACATGGTCTATCAAGATCTAACGACAGGATTTCCTCTCTTTAATATGTTAAAGCACTGGAATGGCGGTTTGCAATATAATCAAATTGATCCAGAAAAGACGTTTAAGATTGAAGGTTTTGACAATTTAGAATTGACGCCTTTAGTGATTAGAAGCTCAGCACCGCCCTACTCCCCGCATCGTAATGATCCGCATGATGGCGATAATATTGCACTGATTGTAAAAGACTTAAAAACACAAAAACAACTCTTTTATGCGCCAGGTCTCGGTAAGATTGATGATCAAGTGATGCAGATTATGAAAAGCTCTGATTGCGTGATGATTGACGGTACGTTATGGACGGACAATGAAATGCAAGAGTGCGGTGTCGGTACGAAGACCGGCCAAGACATGGGGCATTTACATATTAGTGGTGAAGATGGCTCGCTGCATTATCTAGATCAGTTAGATAACGCTCGTAAGGTGCTGATCCATATCAATAACACCAATCCGATATTAAATGAACAGTCTGAACAAGCCGCGACATTAAAACAACATGGTGTTGAAGTAGCATTTGATGGTATGCAGATTGAGCTGTAAGACAAACGGTAAGGCAATGATAGCAATCGTAAGGTGAGAACAATGCAAGAAGAAAACACAGCACTCAGTCCAGAAGCGTTTGAACAAGCGATTATGGCAAAAGGTCAGTATTATCATATCCACCATCCTTTTCATATCATGATGCATGAAGGCAAAGCCAGCCAGCAGCAAATCCAAGCGTGGGTTGCCAATCGATTTTATTACCAAATCAATATCCCGCTAAAAGACGCAGCTATTATGGCAAACTGTCCTGATCAGCGCGTACGTCAAGAATGGATTCAACGCATGATTGATCAAGATGGCGTCTATCCTGACGGCGGTGGTCGTGAAGCATGGTTGGGTCTGGCAGAAGCAGTTGGTTTGACTCGTGAGCAAGTGATTTCTGAAGAGCTGGTGCTACCGGGTGTGCGTTTTGCCGTGGATGCTTATGTGAACTTTGCGCGTCGGACATCATGGCGAGAAGCGGCGAGTAGCTCACTGACCGAGCTGTTTGCTCCGCAGATTCATCAGTCGCGTTTAGAGTCTTGGCCCAAGCACTACCCTTGGATAAAGGAGCAAGGCTATACCTATTTCCGCTCGCGCTTGAGTCAAGCTCGCCGCGATGTTGAGCATGGTCTGACCATCACACTCGACTCGTTCAAAACAGCTGAACAACAAGAGCGTATGCTTGAGATCCTACAGTTTAAGCTCGATATCTTATGGACGATTTTGGATGCCTTGAGCTTGGCCTATGTGCATAATCAAGCCCCTTATCAAAGCGTTACCACTGACAATGTCTGGCATAAAGGATTGTTCAAATGAGTATACCTGCTAGTTTACCTGAGCTGGATCAATCCATCGTACCGGTATGGCGTCACGGTTATCGTTTTCAGTTTGAACCAGCGCAAGATGCCTATGTCTTACTCTACCCTGAAGGCATGATCAAACTAAATGAGAGTGCCAGCATCATCGGGCAACATATTGATGGTCAAGCGTCCATTGCTGATATTATCCAAAAGGTGCAAGCTATGTTTGGCGATATTCCCGAAATCGAGCAAGACATCATCGAATATATGCTGGTCGCCCAGCGTGAACATTGGATTGATTTAGTATGACTGCGCCAGTCGGGCTTCCGCTATGGTTACTTGCTGAGCTAACCTACCGTTGCCCATTACAATGCCCTTATTGCTCAAACCCTATCGATTATGCTCAGTATAAGCAGGAGCTAACGACGCAAGAATGGTTTGATGTGTTCGATCAGGCACGTCAAATGGGTGCGGTGCAGCTTGGTTTTTCTGGCGGTGAACCACTGGTTCGTCAAGACCTAGAAGAATTAGTCGCTTATGCGCACAATCAAGGTTTTTATACTAACTTGATCACGTCGGGTATGGGGTTGACCGAAGCTCGGATTGCGCATTTAAAAGAAGCCGGTCTTCAGCATATTCAAATTAGCTTTCAAGCCAGTGATCCAACGGTCAACAATGCCTTGGCAGGTTCAAAGCATGCCTTTGAGCAAAAGTATGAGATGTCACGTCTGGTTAAGCAATACGACTATCCGATGGTGCTTAACTTTGTCATTCATCGGCAAAACATCGATCAGATTGACCAAATTATTGATCTCTGCTTAGAGCTTGAAGCCGACACGGTCGAGCTAGCTATTTGTCAGTTTTATGGTTGGGCATTTGAGAACATAGATGGTTTACTACCAACCAAAGCGCAAGTGGTCCGAGCCGAGCGCATTACCAATGAATACCGTAAGCAGATTGAAGAACGTGGTATCAAATGCAAACTTATTTTTGTGGTGCCTGATTATTATGAAGAACGTCCAAAGCCCTGTATGGATGGCTGGGGCAAGATTTTCTTAACAGTGGCACCAGACGGTACAGCCCTACCTTGCCATGCTGCCAGACAAATGCCAATACAGTTTCCTAATGTACGACATACACCACTGTCGGATATCTGGTATGAATCTGCGAGTTTCAATCAATTTCGCGGTGATGACTGGATGCCTGATATCTGTCAAAGCTGCCCAGATAAAGAGCGCGATTATGGCGGCTGCCGTTGCCAAGCGTTTATGCTAACTGGGGATGCCAAAAACGCCGATCCTGTCTGTGGCAAATCGCCTTATCACTATCTGATTGAGGAGGCACGTATCAACAGCGAGACACCTGTACCTTTTGAAGAGTTGCGCTTTCGTAATCCAAAGAATTCTAAAACACTGAGTAACAAACAGCTGAATAAAGACAAATTGATTCCTACTCGTATGGTAACGGGTGAAATATGAATGCTAATACTAAGCCTGTCATATTTGATGGACATAATGATCTGTTGACTCGCCTGTGGCTGAGTTCAGCTGCCGATCCGGTACATGACTTTATTTATGGCACGTTACCGGGACATTTGGACTTACAACGCTGCCGAAAAGCGAATTGGATGGGCGGATTATTTTCCATTTTTTTACCGCCCTATGCTTATGTGAAAAACAACCATCCTGACAAATTAGCCAACCCCTCAAATTCAGATTTTACTCCGCAAGAAATCGTCGATATCTGCTGTGCGCAATTGAAACTAGCCCAGCAACTACAGGCAAGATCTGACGGTCAGATTCAGATTTGCACCTCGTTAGAACAAATCAAAGCCTGTCAGCAGAATAAGCAACTGGCGATTGTATTGCATTTGGAAGGTGCTGAGTTTTTAGCCATACAGCCTGATCTGCTAGATGTGTTTTATGAGGCAGGACTCAGAAGCATTGGCCCGCTATGGAATAGAAAGAGCCTCTTCGGTGATGGCTTGAATGCGTCTTTTCCGCACTCTCCAGATACGGGAGCTGGGCTCACGACTCAAGGTAAAGACCTCATTCTTAAATGCAGTGAAAAGCATATGCTGATCGATGTGTCGCATATGAATGAGCGTGCTTTTTGGAATACGCTAGAGATTGCCTGCCAGCCGATTGTTGCGACACATTCAAACGCACATACTCTATGTCAGCAAGCACGGAACTTAACTGATCAGCAGCTAGCTGCTATTAAACAAAGCGATGGTATGGTTGGGGTAAATTTCGATGTGGCGTTTCTTCGTGCAGATGGACAACGTAATACGCAAACCTCGCTTGATGTGATTGTCGACCATCTTGATTATCTGATCGACCATCTAGGCGAAGATCATGTTGGTTTTGGCTCTGATTTTGATGGTTGTCTACTACCTGATGAGTTATCTGATATCAGTCAAATCTCTATGCTGATTGAGCGGATGCAGCAGCGTCATTTCTCAAACCAACTTATTGAAAAGGTAACGTCAAAAAACTGGTTTACGGTGCTTGATAAGGTATGGCAATAGTCATAATAATCAAGCAATTACTGTCTAGGAACTGTTGTTTTGCTCGTCTGAGTAAACAGGGTAATCATTAGTTCTCGTTTTACCTTAATACCTGCTCTACCCGTTCAATCAAGTATTCTTTGACCGCATTAAACAATGGATCGATTAAGCGCCGTTCTGGGCAAATCAAATACAGCGGATAGTTGGTCACTTGCCAGCCGTCCAACTCCACCTCGACCAGTCTCCCCGCCTTTAAATCGCCTGCTATATCTAACTGAGACTTTAATGCGATGCCTTTACCCGCCACTGCCCAGCGGCGTACAACGTCACCGTCTTTACTTCTGCGATTGCCATCCACTTCCACACGTTTAGTCTTGCCCTCTTTTTCAAAAGTCCACTCGCTCAAATATTTTTCATCATGCCCCAAACGTAAGCAATTATGCTGCGACAAATCTTCCGGCATTTTTGGGATACCGATACCCTTATTAATTTTGCTCAAATACTCCTTTGACGCACACAGTATAGGGCGATTATTCAACACTATGGGTAATGCGACCAGTGACGAATCTTTGGGTGCGCCATAACGTAGTGCCAAATCAATCTGCTGACCGTACAAGTCCACATAGCTGTCAGACATATGTAGCTGCACCGTCACTTTTGGGTGAATGTCTATAAAATCGTCCAACCAAGGCAAAATTAGGTTTCGTCCCAAATCTGATGATGCCGACAGTCGGATGGTACCGGTCAGCTCAGCATCATTATCATGTAGTCCTGCATAGGCGTTGTCTAAAATAGCCACCGCATCTCGGCAATGCTTTAAATATTGCTCACCCTTGCTAGTTAAACGCAGTCTACGAGTAGAGCGAACAAACAACACCGTCTCAATTTCGGCTTCTAATCGCTTGACCGCTGCACTCACAACTGCAGGCGACAGGTCTAAGTGCCGAGCACAGGCAGATAGGCTGCCTAAGCGAGCGGTCTCAATAAAAATACGTAAATCCTGCAAATTTTTCATCGTCATGCCTTCGTTCAATTAGCGTCTAACTTAGCAACCACCATCGCTTGCTGCTGCTAGCCTCATCATTATATAAAAATTATTGAAACTGTTTCTCTAAACCTGCTGATTATCAAAATCATTAATTATAGTAGCATGCACCTATAAGATTTACTCACACATTTGGAGATACACGATGGATACTATAATACGGCCTACGAGCACACAGGATACTCAACACCATAGCCACCATGATGGAGATAATCAACAGAGCGCACTACAGCAAGCACGCAACTTACCACTACCTTCAAAATCAGACATGCTTAGACGTGCATCATCGGTAGAGCATTTCTGGCATCAAAACAGCCAGTTACTAGAGCAAGCATAGACAGAGTGGGAAACCACTGAGCATGACTTGCCTGTACTTGATGACTCATTATTTGATCCAACTCTACGTGATGCAGTGACGCAAGCGTGGCGCACTCCTTCTACGGAGACGGCTGTTAAAAATTTATGGCAAGAGATACTACCTGACGTATACCAAGGACAACTCTTTGATCCAGCACAACTATCAACGCTGCGCCGTTATCTGCAAGCAATCGCAGACGCTAATATCCCAATACGTCCTCCTTATGGTATCGCATTGAACAGTAATGGGGCCATGCTAGATGCCCGCTCACTAGGCTATTTGGCCACCCCTAATGTTCAGGCGTTTTATCATAAAGTCATGAATCAATATATGCGTCCTATCGCTCGGCTATTATTTGCCAATGTTTATGGCTATGACACTCAGACCTTTGGGTTCTCGATTCAATACCAGCCGACAGGCGACACATCGCTACAACTGCATACTGATGCTTCAGCGGTGACTATGAATATTAACCTAAATCTGCCAGGCGAAGACTTTACTGGATCAGAAGTTGACTTTGTTGATCGCCATTTGGGGCAAACCAAACGTGCCATCTTTAAACCTGGCATGGCGATTATTCATAGAGGCTCGGTGCCGCACGCCGCACATCCAATTACTAGTGGCAAACGTACCAATATGGTGCTTTGGCTGTATGGCGATAATATGCAAATACCACGAGGAGTTGGGCTTAATAGTCATATTGATGCCAATCAACGTTGGACTGCTACGCACAGTCAGCCTGATAATTTCGCGCCGTTTTAACAGCGGTACGCTATCGTTAGGTCAGACACAGCATAAAAGGTTAAGACAAGCATGAATATCTAAATAAATGATTACCTCTGCGAAAATTCGCACTTAAATGAATAAGAGCCGATAATTGATATGTTATAATGTTTCATTTTAACTATTCAAAGGCTATTGTATGGCGATACCGTTTCAACGGTTACAAGCGATCGACGCACTTCGAGGGCTTGTGATGCTCATCATGATGGTGGATCATGTTCGAGAGACCTTTTACTTACACCATCAAGTTCCTGATCCAATGCTGATACCAGGAACGGATGAACCACTATTTTTCAGCCGAATGGTTGCCCATTTATGTGCGCCTGTCTTTGTGTTACTGACGGGACTGTCTGCTTATTTGTACCAACACAAGCACAATAGTATCCAAATGACCCGCGAATTTTTAATCAAACGCGGGCTTTTTTTGGTGTTTTTGGAGCTGATTGTCATCAACTTTGCTTGGACAGCACAATTTCCACCTGATGTAGTTTACCTCCAAGTGATATGGGCGATTGGCTTCAGTATGATTGCGCTCTCAGCGGTTATTGGTCTGCCTAAGAAGTGGCTGTGGCTACTGAGCTTGGTGGTTATATTTGGGCACAATTTATTAGATACCATCTCCTTTGCCGACATTCCTATTATGCATCAACTGTGGCTGATACTTCATGAACGCGGCTGGATTGAGTTTGGTGAGGTGATTCGTTTTAGAACCTCTTATCCTGTACTACCTTGGATTGGCGTTATCATACTGGGCTACTGTATCGGTACATCTGTGTTCGGTGACTCTACGTCTGTGCAAAAGAGAAATCGTACGTTACTTACATTTGGCATGGTGAGTATCGCGTTATTTGTAGTACTGCGACTGGCCAATATATACGGCGATCAAGCATGGCTGATGATGCCGACTCTGAGTGAAACCTTCATGAGCTTTATGAATCTCACCAAATATCCACCATCGTTACTCTTTATATTGTGGAACGTGGGTATAGGACTGGTTTTATTAGTGATGCTCCAAAAGATTGAAACCAAGTCATGGATAAAACCACTGGTAGTCATTGGTTCTGTGCCAATGTTTTTTTATATCGTACATCTCTGTGTATTGAAACTAATGTATGTATTTGCCGTTCAACAGTTCGGTATAACGCATGGAGAATATTTTGGTGCAAATGCCGTCAGTACACTCTGGTTCATTGCGATTGCACTGAGCATTTTACTGTATCCCTTAATGCGTGCTTTTGCCAAATTCAAACATAGTAATAAGCACATTACTATCCTCAAATATTTATAGCGATAGCTCCCAACGATATAGCGACTATATAAAAGAACAACAATTCTATAAGCAGGCTTGGCCATCCTATATGGGATATAGCGAAGTCTAGACATTATCAAATGGTCAATAAACATCATTGTAACGTTGCTATTGACCGTTTGAGTTTCTGCTATAGATTTCTGACGTTTTTTAATAATATTTCTTATTGATCTATTGTATTGTTTTTAAAATAGTATAAACAAATATTCCGAGCCATCCATTACTTGCTACCAATAAGGCGAACGCTTTATTTCTTCAGCGAGAAAATCAATAAACCTTCTTTGTAATGGTGTCATCTGCTTTCGATTGGCATAAACCACATAAACACCCAAAGTTTTAGGTTTCCATTCAGGTAATAACTCAATAAGTTGTCCAGATGCAATCAAAGATTTGACTGCGCCAGATGGCTGTAAACTAATCCCATGTCCACGCAACGTGGCAGAGAGCAAGACTTCAGAGATATTGGCGCTAATATTGCCAGAGATAGGAACAGACTCTGGACCATTTGGCCCGTCAAACACCCATGCCGACCGTCCAAAATACGCAAATGATAGACAGTTGTGATGTACAAGCGACTGTACATCTGTAGGTCTGCCACGCCTTTGTAAATACTCAGGTGCAGCGCATACGATAGAGTGGCACTCACCGATACGTCTGGCAACGACATTTGGCTCCAAGTCATTGGTGATACGAATCGCCAAGTCAATACGGGCATCAACTAAATTGACCGAATCATCAGTGGTAAGAATATCAATTGCTGTTCGGGGCCAGTGAGAAACAAAGCGACCAACCACATCCATCAAAAGGCTATCAATCAGCGAAAAGCTGGCAGTGATTCGCAGCTGACCTTTTAGCTCCAAAGTGTTTTGATTGCGTATCTGATCCAACGAGTCAGTCAATCCAAACAACTGGTACGCCACCTCAAGAGTCTGCTCACCAGGTGCAGTGAGGCTCAGACTTCGAGTTGTGCGATGTAATAAGCGCATATCCATCCAGCTCTCAAGCTCTGTCAGATAGCGCGTTACCTTAGCTCTAGATATGTCTAAATTGTCCGCGGCACGGCTTAAGCTACCTTGTTCAACGATCGTAACAAACACCTGCAACGCGGTCAGCCTATCCATCTCTCCATCCTTATTTGCGCGAAAACTGAAACAGTAAATACCGAATTATAGCGTATTTAAACGAAATACAATCGAATAGAATAGCCGCTAATAACGAATACCGCCATTAACGCGGTCTATTTACTCAAACGAAAATATAGGTGAATTATGAAAAAATTAATGACAGCTTCTATGGCGGCCAGTGTGCTACTGCTCGCAACCCAAGTAAACGCAGCCGATCTAAAACTGCAAGCATATAAACCTGATCAAAATGCTATTTTCCCAGTGACCTCTGTGCTGGCAAGTGGCGAGAAAGATGCTATCTTGTTCGATGCACAGTTTAGTGTCAAAGACGGTGAAGCTTTGGTTGATATGATCAAAAAGAGCAATAAAGACCTAAAAATGATTTATATCACGGCAGGCGATCCAGATTACTATTTTGGTCTTCAGCCTTTAGTCAAAGCCTTCCCTGATGTAAAGGTTATGTCTAGCCCTTCTATTATTAAACACATTGAAGCGACTAAAGATGCAAAATTAAAGCATTGGGGCCCAATCCTTGGTAAACATGCGCCTACCAAGATCACAGTACCGCAAACACTTGATCAGTCTACACTGACCCTAGAAGGTCACAAAATCGAAATCAAAGAGATGGGAACCCATCAAGCATATATGTGGGTACCAGAGTCAAAAACCGTTTTCGGCGGTGTGTCGGTAACATCAGGTATGCATGTGTGGACTGCTGATACCCAAACTAAAGAAGCTCGTAGCGAGTGGATGCAATCATTGGAACACATGAAGCAATTAAAGCCAAACCTTGTGATACCAGGTCACTATTCAGGCAACCTACTCAAAAAAGACTATGCTGTTGATTTCACTCTCAGTTATCTAAAAACTTTTGAGCAAGCACTGGGCGAGGCAAAAAAACAAGATTCTAAGCAATCAGAAAAAGTAATTTCAATCATGAAGTCAGCTTATCCAGCGTTGCCCGGAGGAAGTGATTTAGAGTTGAGCAGTCAAGTCAATACAGGTGAAATAGAGTGGTAAATATAGGACAACTATTAAGTAAAAAACACTAATACTTTACTAAACCCACTAACCAGATATTAGTGTCAAAATGCTGGCGTATGCCGGGTCAATCAGCATACGCCAGTACTTTTAATGATAAATGAGAGCAACTTATGACAATACAGTATCGTCGTGCTGCGCCTGAAGACTTTGCAGCCATTGTTGACCTTTTTATCGTCAATATGAATTTGAGTGTATTTACTACTGCAACAGATAAGCAGGTTCTAAAGCAACTGGCTACCCTATTTCTAGCTAAAGACTGTCATCATGCTACTTTTATACAAGTTGCAGAATATGGTGACATTATTTGCGGTGTGGTGATAGGGATCACTAGACAAGATCCACATAAAGCTTTGTCATTCGATGATAAGCCCATTATTGATCAGATAGAAAACAAGCTGCGTTTATCTGATCAAGGTCGACAGGTATTAAGTGATTTACAGAAAAAAGAATCGGCTGGCGCGAAACAAAAGAAAGTCGATTTTGACAACGAATTACAGTTCTTCTGTGTAGATCCTGACTATCGTCGCCACCGTATTGGAGCGACGCTAATTCAGGCATTTGAGACTTATCTCGTGGCACAGGGCGTAACCACGTATGCATTACATACAGACACTTTATGTACTTATCAGTACTACGATAATAATGGCTATCAACGTGTTGATCAGTATCCTAACCACCTAAATCCGCAGATAATGCACTTCACCTACATCAAACTCTTGTCTTAACACGTTTATAGAGACAATCATCCATGATGACCAAAAAAATACAATCTAAAAGCTCTATAAGGCTGTTCTTTTATATTTAATAGACTCAAGCGTGGCGAGCCAAATCAAAGGTAAGACAATCAGAGCAGAACCTATCAAAAGACTGATATCTGGTATTTCATCAAACCATACGATGCCGATAACCACTGCTCCTAACAGACCGGTATATTCTGCACTAGATATTTTATGTGCTTCAACCGCTCGGTAGACCAGTACGCAGATACCCGCATAGATCAAAATAAACAAATTTGAGCCTGCTGCTATCCATAGCGCGTACCAACTCAAAGGAGCATTTTCCCAAATAGCCAAACCAAGCCCCAACGGTATTCCGACTAAATTGGTCAAAAACAGTGTTTGTGCAACGGTATGATTCGAAGGCAATTTACGAACCAATAGATTGTTTGTCGCCATGGTTAAGGCCACGATCAACGCAAATATAGCACCCATATTAATTTGTGTCGGTTTTACCACGACAAGAATACCTATGAAGCCTAGTATTGCCACAATGATGCTTGGTGCTGTAAGTCTGTCTTTATAAAACAAAAACCCTAACGGCAACATCAGTAAAG
Organism: Psychrobacter sp. Pi2-52; assembly: GCF_904846705.1. Taxonomy (GTDB): domain Bacteria; phylum Pseudomonadota; class Gammaproteobacteria; order Pseudomonadales; family Moraxellaceae; genus Psychrobacter. The sequence goes on along the minus strand of NZ_CAJHBS010000016.1, from coordinate 37,848 downwards.
GCGCAGTATAAAAAATCGCATTGACCGTGGCTAGCGGTAGCGCTTGGATAGACAACACCATAAATACCGCGCCAAACAACCAAATATGCCCACGTACAAAATGCCATTTTACGTGACTAAGTAGCTTGGCTTTTTGGTTGAATAAACAAAACGGTAGCAGCATCAAGACAGCTGTTAGCTGACGCAATAGCACAAATTGATAGACCGCTGCGCCATCTGGCAACTCTTTTATCAGCGCATCTGAAAGGACTGCAATCATGTTTCCTGCAACCAATAGTAACATTGCAAACCCAACACTCATCTTCGGCATTATCATGCTTATACCTATCTCAAAATACATAAAATTTTAAATTAAGCCATTCAATCCAATGGTCAGATAAATAGTATATTCGCGTTTACTCATGACGTATAATGATATAAAAACGTTTAGTATTAGTTGAACTCATAATGAAACTCCCCCCATTACGTGCCATACAATGCTTTGAATCTGTAGCAAGGCTTAATAGTTTTTCTAAGGCAGCAGAAAGCCTCAACGTGACGCAAAGTGCCGTGAGTCATCAGGTTCGAACGCTTGAAGAATATCTTGGTGAAGCGTTGTTTTATAGGCAGGGCCGAACCCTTTCTTTAACAGATATAGGTGCTCGCTATTTCACAGAGGTGAATCAATCGCTGACTACTCTATCCAATACCAGTCAGGCCATTCGCCATGATAAGCCTGGCCATATTCGCCTAGCGCTGTATAGTTCAGTGGCTGTCAATTGGTTGATTCCTCGGTTAGAAAACTTCCGCGAACAGCACCCAGAGATTGAGCTGACCTTAAATATGGTGACAGACCAAGACGACTATAATGAGCAATGTTCGGATTGCTTTATTACCGTCAATCCACCGAAACGCAATGTAGTCAGCAAGCTTTTATTCGCTGAGAAGCTATTTCCTGTCTGTGGCCAAAAGCTTTGGGCAGAAATAAAGGATCAGCCATTGCCTGATGGGTTATGGCAACACCCTATACTGTCCGTAAAATATTCTGACAAAAGTGAAGGTACGGCTAATGATTGGCTAAAATGGTGTAAAGCAGGCGGGTTTGAGCTGCCAAGCGAGGTAAAGATTAATCAGTTTAGCCATGTACTGCTTGCCGCACAGGCCGCGCGTTATAACTTAGGTATTACGCTTACCGACAACTATATGATGCTAGAACAAACACATCAGCAAAATCTTGTCAAAATCCCAATGCATGAATTACTCACTGGCGACAGTTTCTATTTCTTTTATAATGACTTAAAGTCAAATCAACCAGACATCATTAAATTGAGTCGTTGGTTAGAGTCACAATGTCTTTAAACGTGTTTTAAATAGCATTTTAAATAAGTGTTTCTAAAGACCGTCATTAACGAATATTACCTATAATTGCGACCAATAAGCACTGTGAAAGTATCACCCCCCCCCTACGATAAAGAGCAAGACCTATGCAAATAATCCTCAATCAAATGGATATTACCGATTATCAAGTATCAGTAAATGCTGCTGCGATATTAAAATCAATCCATAATCATCAAGCCTGCGATGGCTTTATGATTTTTCCAGAACTTGCTTTGACTGGCTTTCCGACGCTAGACAATATTGAAGCGTTGTATCATCAATCAACAGAGCACTTTCACAGCATATTGGAAGCAAGCAAAAATACAGATTCAACCATTATTATTGGACATATTGACAAACAGGATCAACTTTTCTATAACGCATGTTCTTTTATAAAAAACGGCAAAATCATTCATAAACACAGAAAGTCAAAGCTTTGGCTTGATGATGTTGGGGTATTTACGAGCGGAGAAGACTTATCAGTGGTTAGCATTAATGATGTGGTTTGCGGTGCTCAGATTTGTTTTGAGCTAGAGTTTCCAGAAGGCTCAAGAGCACTGGCAAAAAAAGGCGCACAGATCATATTTATGCCAAACGGCAATATGTCTCCCTATGCAAATACCCACTATGTATTGACTCAAGCGCGTGCCATTGAAAACCAATGTTTTGTGATTACTTGCAACGGTGTGGGCGTCGGTCATGGCGGTCAGTTTGTAGGAGAGAGTCTAGTGGTCTCTCCTACGGGACGAATCATCAAAAAACTTGGTTCGTCGCCAGATATAGTAACAGTAAATATAGATTTAGAGGAACTAGAGCAGTCTAAACAAAACTATCAATATATAAACTTGTCTTAATGTAACCATAGAGCTTAATCATTAAACTGAGTGGCAAGGTTATTTTCTGGAGAAACCACAGTGAAGAAAAATCACGGTTACTTATCGCGGCTGATGTCTGGTGGATTGAAAGCCAATCGACTATCGTTGAGCTAGTACAGCGCAATCTATATATCCTATGACTTACTATTCTCAGTCTCTCAAAGCATCTTCAACAAAGCTCAACCGGTCTTGACCAAAAAACATCTCACCATTTACAAAGAAACTTGGTGCCCCAAATACGCCTCGTGCTACTGCTTCTTCGGTACTAGATTTTAAACGCGCCTTGACCTCAGGCTCACTAATACGCGCCATAAAATCAGTCGCCTCAATGCCTACTTTCGACAAAACTTCAGCCACGACTTCTGGTGATTCCATATTTAACTTTTCAGCCCATAGCCCATTAAAGACAGCGGATAAATAACTCTCAAATTTAGGTGTCCCCAAATAAGCGGTAACACCGCGCATAAGCTGCATCGTATTGACTGGGAAAAATGGATTGAAGCGAAAAGGCACGTCATAGATAGCTGAAAAACGCTTAAGGTCTTTGAGCATATAAGCGCCTTTAGCAGGTACGGCAGCTGGTGAGGTGTTACCAACGGCTTGAAACACTGCGCCAAGTAGCATAGGTCGCCAAACGATCTCGGCATTGTGATGCTGTGCGATACTCGCTAACTGTGTCCATGCCAAATAACTGGCTGGGCTGCCCACATCAAAGAAAAATTCTACTTGTTTACTCATTTTTGCATTCCTTGCAATATGTTAAAAATCCATTAAAAATTTTGATGGTTATTAACCAGATAGGATTAAAAAGTTTCCATCCATGGGCGTAAATCCAGCTCATGCGTCCAGCTATCCCTTGGCTGACAGTGCAACTGCCAATACTGCTCAGCGATATGTTCTGGATTTAAAATACCGTCTTGGTCTTTTAGCTCATAGCGCTCGGGAAAGTTGTCACGAATAAAATCAGTATCAATGGCACCGTCAATGATAGGGTGTGCGACATGTATGCCTTTAGGTCCTAACTCTCGCGCCATGCTTTGTGCCAATGCCCGCAGAGCAAACTTAGCGCTAGCAAAAGCCGAAAACCCTTTACTACCGCGTAAAGACGCTGTTGCACCCGTAAAAATAATTGTCCCCCTCGCACGTGGAATCATGACTTTTGCCGCTTCTCTACCTGTCAAAAACCCCGCCAAAGCACCCATCTCCCATACTTTTCGATAGACCCTTTCTGTCGTATCTAAGATAGAGAAATGAACGTTTGCCCCGATGTTAAACACTACTACTTCAATCGGCCCAATGTCTTTTTCAATATGGGCAAACAGCTCAACCATTTCTTGTTCTACACGCGCATCACAACCAAATGGCTTGACTACTCCCCCAGCCGCTTCGATATCACTGACTAATGCCTCTAGCTTCTCAGCGTTCCTTCTGGTCACGCACAAAGTAAAACCTTCTCGCGCAAAACGTTTGGCAACAGCACTGCCAGTGGCATCGCCTGCGCCGATTACAACTGCTACGGGTGCTCTGTTCATGTCTATTTCCTTATAGGTTCCTTTTTAGAACTAACAAAAATATAGCTTTATTTTTGGACCCTGTCAAGCTAACCTATAGCTTAAAGATAAAGGAGATAACCTATGCGCTGGGATGAACTGGACCAACAGTCTTGCTCGGTAGCTCGCACTTTAGCAGTCATTGGTGATCGTTGGACGCTCATTATTTTACGTGATTGTTTTTTGGGAGTCAGACGATTCGACGTATTTGAGCAACGCTTAGGCATTACACGTCATGTCCTATCTGACCGTCTTCGCAAACTGGTTGAATACGATATTTTAAAAAAAGTCGCCTATCAGCAGCGGCCGCTACGTGAGGAATATAGACTGACAGAGTGTGGATTAGATTTGCACTCTGTCGTACTGGCATTGGTCAGTTGGGGTGATAAATACATGGTTGATGAACGCGGGGCGCCGCTGTTGCATAGACACAAGGCATGTGGTCACATTATGCATCCTGTGACAGTATGCTCCGAGTGCGCTGAGCCAATTACTGCACGTGATATTGAGGTTGAGATAGGACCCAAATGGATCGGTAATGATGAAGTGAGTATTTAATATAGTAGCGGTTTATAAATCACTGGAGCTAGATATTAGAACACTTTATCTAAAAGACTTAACCTTTTACGGCTGTACTGTGCTTCAGCCTAAAATATTCCAAACTCTCGTTAACTATTAATCTAAATGGCGTTATGCAGACCAGCCTTCTAATACAATCTTGCCATGCGCTTGCTGTTTTTCTAGCATTTGATGCGCACTACGTAGGTGTTCAGCGGTGATAGCCCCAAGATTGTGAGCAACTGTGGTTTTGATCTCGCCTGCATCAATCAATTTTGCCACTGCATTTAATAAATGATGCTGTTCAATCATGTCTGGCGTATTGAACATTGAGCGTGCAAACATAAATTCCCAATGCAGGCTTAAGCTCTTGGTTTTAAGAGGGTTGGCATCTAATGATTTTGGATCATCAATCAGTCCAAGCTTACCTTGCGGCTTTAAGCATTTAATGATTTCTTCATAATGATCCTCAGTATTATTGAGACTCACCACGTAGTCTACTTCAGCAATACCCGTTTTTTGTAGTTCATCAGACAATGGGTTGCGGTGATTGATGACATGATCAGCACCCAAATCTTTGAGCCACTGCACGCTCTCATCTCTTGAAGCCGTACCAATAACCGTGGCAGAAGTTCTTGTTTTTAATAACTGAGTTAAGATAGATCCAACACCGCCCGCTGCGCCAATGACCAATACTGAGACGTTATTAGCATTCTCGCTACTACCGCTGACATTCGCTTTGCTATCAGAGACAGGCACTTGTAAACGGTCAAATAACATCTCCCAAGCCGTAATCGTCGTCAGTGGTAATGCTGCTGCCTCAGCGAAAGACAAAGAGGCTGGCATGTGCCCAACGATACGCTCATCGACCAACTGATATTCAGCATTGCTGCCTGAACGGGTCAAATCTCCAGCATAATAGACATTGTCGCCTACTGAGAATAAACTGACGTCTTCACCGACAGCCGTCACAGTACCAGCAGCATCCCAACCAATAACAGCATACTCACCCTCTGCAGCAGGACGCCCTTCACGGATTTTGTAATCTACTGGATTGACTGATATGGCTTTTACTTCTACGAGAATATCGCAGCCTGAAGCAATTGGCTTATCAAGGGTAATGTCTTGTAGCGATTGTTCGTTATCGATAGGTAGATTGTTTTGATAACCAATGGCTTTGATAGTTTGCATAATATTGTGTCCTGTTTTTAATGGGAAAGTTTTTAATAATAAAATTTGAAAATATAGTTAGTAATGGTTTAATTGTTCGAAATTTATTGATGCCGCAAAATATAAATCTTATGCATCTTATGCAAAAATTGACTGCAATACTGTCTGAGTCTGCTGCTCAAGCTCTGCAATGGCTGCTTGGTTTAGAGCATCAGCATGTGGTCGACCAAACGCTCCTCTTGCATCGCCATGTGTGCCATCTTTTATATCGTTATCAAAGTACTTACCAGTATCGTTAGCGAACTCATCCGAGATGGCCAACTCCGTTAGGATATTTGCGCCTTTGTCTGCTGATGACCAATGCTGACCATACGCCTCATCGACCATTTTTGTGTTCAGCAGCGAGCCTGGATTGACGGCAATGACATTGATATCGTTGCTAGCGACGGTATCAGCTAATGCCATACTCCACATCGTGAGTGCCAGCTTACTTTGGGCATAAGCATCCTTATCATCGAGGCGGGTCTGGCCTGCAAGTGCTTGATAAGATATTGACGCTTGCGCAGCTGAGCTTAAGTTCACGATACGTGCTTTATCAGACTGCTTGAGCAAAGGCAATAAAGCATTGGTCAGCTCATAAGGCGCTAGGTAATTGACTACGAAACGTACATCCAAACCGTCTTTAGTCAATGCTGATGCCGTGGTATAAATCCCTGCGTTATTTATGAGCACATCGAGCTTTGGCAGTTTTTCATTGACGTCTGCTGCCATCTTTAGCACATCCGTTAGATCAGAAAAATCAGCCACAAACCCATCAATATTATCTACTGCTGCGCCTGTCGCGACTGCTTGAACTTCTGCAATGACGCTAGCAAGCTTGTCAGCATCGCGGCCATGCAAGTACACTTGGTGTCCAGCTTCTGCCAGTTTTAACGCTGCCAATTTGCCAATGCCATCTGTGCTGCCAGTAATTAAAATTGTTTTAGTGATATTCAGAGTCATAAACCGCCCTTATTGTTTGAATTATTGTTTCAGTTTTGGATACCTGTTCTATTTTATCCATCGTGATAGCGCCCATTGTAATGAAAGTGTTGTGGGTCAAACAGTAGCCATCACCTAAAACACTTTCAATATAATTTTGAAAGTGAGTTTTATTTAAGGGGTTATGTAGAGCCTTATCTAAGCAATTTGCAGTTATACTTAGGTTCAAACTTCATGAGGAATGTTAAATGCAGTATCCGATAGCAATTACACCAAGTAATGAAACAACAGCTTACGGCATATTTATCCCAGACATAGTGAGTTGCTATTCAGCCAGCGATGAACGTGCAGATATCTTTAATAATGCTAAAGAAGCAATTATGCTCCATCTAAAAGGATTGATAGAAGACGGCGAAGCCATTCCTCTACCTACCGATAGTACTAAACATAAAGATAATCTAGATTTTGAAGGAATGGATTGGGCAGTAGTAGATATTCAGATACATGAGCTATATGAATGACATCAAAGAACCACTCATGCCTGTCAGATATAATAAATGAACTAAAAAAACTCATATAACAAAAAGGACAAGTAATCTAATCATGAAAAATTAAAAAGATAATGAATAGAAAACTGCATTATCAATCTTATTTTAAGTCACGCTATGCAAATTGGCGTTCGAATGACGTCCAGTCCTCAACATAGGCTGGCTAGCAAATAAGACAATCACACCAACTAATGAAAACACACCAAAGGCGTAGAATGCAGTAGCAGCACCATACCGATCCACAATCAAACCAGTAAAGATGACGGGTACACTAAGCCCTATATATGCCATCAGAAAATAGCCTGCACTTGCACGTGCCTGCTCATTTCCAGCAGATTTTGCGACTCCTAACATACCGCCTAAATAGACAAAGCCATAGCAACTAGTACTGGCCAAAAATGCCGCCAAAAGAATGACTGGTAGGTTGGCATTCAACGTCCCCCAAGCCAATAAAGCATAAGCTGGTAGTAAAATCAGAAGACCAAGCTTGCTTGAAACTTGAGGGTCAAGTTTTCGAGCGATTGGCTGAACGATCAATCCACAACTGATGGCTAACATAGAAGATACCCCTGCATACTTAGCGAGGCCATGCGTGGCCAGTACTGAGGGAATAACTGACAATACCAATCCTGTCGTCGCCCAACAAATCAAAATACCGCTGCCATACCAGATGACCTCACGGTTAAAATAAGGTAGCCGTAGCATAGATGTGGGCAAATTAGTGCATTTAGGTGCCGTCTCTGGTAATTGATATAACAGAAACATAGCGAACAGCCCGCTCGCTAGTAGTAAGAAAAAACTGGCTGGTTGTTCAGTTTCATAAAGCATCAAAGAAACCGTCGTCAATACAGGGCCAAGACCAAAACCTATCGTTGTACTGGCCGTCACCCACGCTGTCGCACGCATCGTATCTGATGAACCAAGCAGCTCAATCATATAGGCAGTCGCCGTAGCAGCCATTAGAGCGGTTCCCACACCCAGTATGAATCGTGCTACTGCTAACGCTCGTGTGTAAGGATAAAATAGCATGAGAGCCGTCGCTGCTATCGATAGTGCTAGAGAGATTAAAATCACCTTACGTCGTCCGATCCGATCCGACAACCCACCGAAAGCTAATAATACAGGTATGACGCCTAATACATAAAAGGAAAACGCTATCGTAGTTGCTAGTACACCATAGCCATCATTGTGTGCATAGACGGCATAAAGCGGCCCTTGGATATTGACGCTTGTCGTTATCACGCATAAGGCAAAGGCCAAATATTTATTATATTTTTTCGTGGTCATATATCGCTGCTTTTTGAAGAATAATCGTTGAATTGACTGAGGTAAGTGCGTTTCACAATAGAATGACACCTACCTCTACATCGTTTACGTTCAATGATTAAAACAAAAGTACAGTAGGTTATCTATATACAATCCAGTACAATTAGACAGAACTGTTTGGTCTATAAAACCCATACAGTTGGGATATCCTACCCATATATCGTCATAGCTGTAACCTTGAGATAAGACCTTCATAAAAGCCGCCTTACCAAAAATTGTAAAAAATATGAATAAGAAGCTAACACGTATCGAAGTTGTCATGGCTGACGTAAAAGATAAAATAGCAACCGTCATCTATATGCCAGAGTCGCGACTACCCTCCGTCCGTGCTGCTGCCAAAGATTATGGGTTCTCGCCATCTACCGTGGTTGAAGCCTATGAGCGCCTGCAAACTGAGGGCTTTATTTACTCTCGGCCTAGTGCAGGGTTCTATGTGGCAGAGACGACAGCGCCGCTATCATTGACAGATATAGCACCAAAAATTGATCGAGTGGTAGATCCATTGTGGGTATCGCGGCAGTCGCTGGAGCCACCCGATGGTGCACTAAAGCCAGGCTGCGGCTGGTTACCAGCGGACTGGCTATTTGAGGCAGGTATACGCCGTGGTCTGCGAAATGTAGCAAAAGCTGACGCGTCTATTATCAGTGAGTATGCAACGCCGCTAGGACTGTTAGCATTGCGCCAATTACTCACGCGGCGTATGGCAGGATTGAGTATCAATGCAGAACCGTCACAGGTCATATTGACGGATTCAGGCACTCAGGCGATAGATTTGATTTTTCGATTTTTGCTGACGCCAGGTGACACGGTAATCGTCGATGATCCTTGTTATTTTAACTTTCGAGCACAACTGCTTGCCCACCGAGTCAAAGTGGTTGGCGTCCCTTATACGCCAAACGGACCAGATGTAGAGGCCTTTGCAGCGATTTTAGATGAGCATAAGCCGCGCCTGTACATCACCAATGCTGCCATTCACAATCCTACTGGTGCAACGTTATCACCTGCTACGGCATACCGTGTATTACAATTGGCTCAGGCGGCTGGCTTGTACATTATAGAAGACGATATTTTTGCAGATTTTGAAGTCAAGCCTGCGGCGAGATTGGCGGCTTTGGATGGGTTGTCACGAGTATTCTATATCGGCAGTTTTTCTAAAACGTTATCCGCATCCCTACGCTGTGGTTATATCGCAGCGCCTACAGAATGGGTCGAGAGCTTGGTAGATTTAAAGATAGCGACTGGCTTTGGTGGCAGTCAGTTAGCAGCGGCGGTTGTGTTCTCAGCGTTGACTGATAGCGGCTACCGTAAGCATATGAATGATATCCATACTCGGCTGGCAAGCGCGCGTACTCATACGCTACCACGATTGGCTAAATTAGGCATCGTACCGTGGCTGCTCCCACAAGCAGGTATGTTCCTATGGTGCCGATTGCCTGAGAATAATAATGCGACCGAATTGGCCAATCGCTGTTTATCCAAAGGTGTGGTATTGGCGCCGGGCAATGTTTTTAGCCAATCGGACAATGCTGAGAACTTTATGCGGTTCAATGTGGCGCAGATGAGTCATTCAAAAGTTTTCGAGGTATTGGCTCAATCGTTAGACTAACCAATCAGAGACTTATATAGTCATTCCACTATAAAAGTATTACAGCGTTAACCTCGCTTGAAGTATCACATATACATCTACACTCGGTTGCCTTGTACTACTTTTAAATTGAATCGACTATAGTGCTAGTACCGTCCTATTATATAGTGACCTTTCGACTATAATTCTAAGCCTAAATATCAGCCGAACACAAGCCGAACACAAGCAAATCGAACCATTCCCCAAAACGGACAATAACTCTCTAGGATAGCTCATATGTCCCCTATATATATTGCATTGGCTGTACTGGTTACTTTTATCTGGGGCGTAAATTTTACTTTTATTGCGTGGGGTCTTGAGAGCTTTCCGCCATTGATGCTTACTGCTCTGCGTTTTTTCTTTACTGCTGTGCCTCTGGTTTTATTTCTAAAGCCGCCTAAATTCAACCGTACCCTGTTTATTTATGCCATCGGTACATTTGTCATGCAGTACGCCTTTGTATTTACAGCGATGCATCTGGGTTCATCCCCGGGGCTGACGGCACTACTGCTACAAATTCAGATTTTTATCACGGTATTGCTAGCATACTTTATATTGGGTGAAGCAGTCAGCCGTATGCAAATCGTCGGTATGTTGGTCGGTGTGCTAGGACTTAGCGTGATTGCGCTAAACCTTGGCGGTGATATGCCTTTGGCAGGGTTCATCTGTATTTTGATTGCGGCCATCGGGTGGAGCTTTGGTAACATTGCATCCAAGCAAGCCTCCAAGCAAGCATCAAAACAGGCCTCAGAAAAAGCTGCCCTACAAGAGACGCAGCAAGGAACAAGGGTATCTGTTGCTACATCTAGCACTGGAAAAAATAAAGCCTCTGCTCTGTCTGCGCTAGCGCTGGTCGTCTGGGGCGGTCTCATTGCTTGCGTGATGTTAACGATATCTTCTCTTACATTTGAGACTGATGCATGGCAGCTGGAGACGTTTACTGAAGCATCGCTCAAGTCTTGGCTCTCACTTGGGTTTATCGTCTATATCTCAACCTTAATTGGCTTTGGCCTGTGGGCACACTTACTCAGTCAAAATACCGCCTCCAAGGTTATGCCGTTTGCGCTATTGGTGCCCGTATTCGGTATGGTGACCTCAGTACTACTCACAGGAGAAGTAGTGACGTGGTGGAAGATGCTGGCCATGATGTTGATCTTATCAGGACTGCTATTGGCGAATGTGAAGATGAAAATAAAAAAAAGCTGCTAACGATGACTACTAAAACACTCGGCCATCATTAGCAGCTTTTTATTTTCTGCAGCTTTTTTTCTATAGTTATCGTAAATCATCCACGACAGCTAGCATTGCTACCAGTGATGCTTCCCCTAACTTGATAGAACGCTCGGGTGACCAACCCATCTCTTCATCGGGTAGATTATCATTGTCTTTGAATGGCATCTCTAACGTATTAGCAAGACAATCAAAACGCTCTGCTACCCAATTGGTGGCAACGGTCATATTGGCAGCACCTGGTGCATCAATCTCATAGCCAATCTCAGACTGAAAATCAGCACTGGCTAACTTTAATACCTCTGAAAATCTATCACGTAGTCCAGCAAGACGGTCACTGTAGCTTGGCGTCCCTTGTGACCCAGCAAGGAATACATACGGCAATGCTTCATCGCCATGCACATCGTAAAATAGATCCACGCCCGTCGCTTCCATTTTATTAATCACATGAAACACTTCAGGGCTTTTGTCTAAGCTTGGACTTTGCCATTCACGGTTTAAATTGGTTCCGACAGCGTTAGTACGCAGGTGTCCACGTACACTGCCATCAGGGTTCATATTAGGGACAATATAAAAGTTTGCCTTGTCCAATAACTGTTTGCCAGTCGCATTATCGCTATCTAACAAGCTATACAACAAACCCTCAATGAGCCATTCAGCCATCGTCTCACCTGGATGCTGACGAGCAGTAATCCATATATTGCGCTTGTGAGCAGCACCGTCACCTATTTTGACTAGGGTCAAGTCACGTTTATCAAGCGTTTCGCCTAGATGCTCTAACGTCACTAGCGGATGCACTTGCACAGCGGCCAATAAATCTTGATGACGCTCATAGCTATAAGGCGCAAAATAAGCAATCTGAATGGTTTCGCATTCTAACTCTGCCACGATGGTCAACTTGCCATCTTTGTAAGAGGTTGGCAGACGGAACCAATGCTGACGATCATAAGAAGCCACCGCTTGGTAGTTCTCCCAACCCTCCAGATAAGAGGCCTCTCCTGCATTCAGAATATTGAGAACATACTGCTCTCCTATTTGACCTGACAGACGAAAGTTAAACCACTGAAAGAACTCGCCACCAACATCTGGGCGAATCGCTAATTGAATGTCTTTTTTGTTGTCTGCATTAATAATGTCAATGTTGCCTGCATCAAAATTAGCTGTGATATGCATAGTCATTCCCTAATTGATTTTTATGATTGTGTTTTAAGTATTATGTTCGTTATCGACTTACTGTTCTACCTATTGCCTTGTAATAATCTCTAGCTTTATATTGGGCACTAGACATACATTTACTTGGTCATTATCAGCTCGTTTTCAAGGCAATAGCCTATCAAATCTATCTGTTCAGGTTGAATATTTAGCGTTGACTACTAAAAGATTAAACCTCTGCTAATAACTCGACACTTACTTGAAAGTAATCATCGTCTTTTATAGTAATACTGACGTTACCGTTATGCGCCCCAACGATAGACTGTACGATAGATAGACCCAAACCTGTTCCTGTGTGGCGATCTATTGTTTTATGATGTCGATAGAAGCGCTCAAACAACTTATCTGCCTCACTTTGTGTCAATGGCTCATCTAATTGGTTAGTGATGGTCATTCGTAAAACAGCTTGTTTTGATTGTTGAAGACTGCTTATTGTTGTACCCACCATCTCATCTGAGTTTACTCTATCTGCACTAATGGTTATAACGCTATCTTGAGCAGCATAATAAATCGCATTCGATATCAGATTAGCAAAGAGCCTTTGTAATAAACTTTTATCTCCTAAAACAGCGCTGAACTCACCTTTGGTTTCAATAGCGATACCTCGGTCTTCTGCAATCATTTCGTAGTAATCAACGAGCTTGGTGATTAAACTGTCCGTATCCACGTGACTGATTTGCGAGTCACTCAATCCTTTTTGGGTTTTTGCTAGCAGCAGCATATTATTTATCATGGCCGATAGCTGCTCTAAGGTGTCATGCTGATGGTGTAGCTGCTCAATGTATTCATCACTAGCTCTCGGTTTGTTTAACATGACTTGCGTTTGCGTGCTGAGTGTCGCGATTGGAGTGCGCAGCTCATGGGCGATATTGTCTGAAAACCGTGACAATGATTCAAAATTACTTTCAAGCTTGGCCATCATTGAGTTGTAAGATTCTGCTAGTGGTCGCAGCTCTAACGGCATATCACTGACCGTGACTCTGTCATCCAATCTGTCAGGATTCATTGTTTTCATTTTTTGGACGATGGTCGCCAAAGGTGCAAAACCCCAGTACACGCCCAATGCCGCTACTGAGACGAGCAACAAGGTAATCGCGAACAAAATCATACTAAGCTGACGATTGAACTGTAATAAATACTGATGATGCACATCTATAGGCAATGCGATAAGCGCGAGCATTTTGTCGTCTTCAATGACCATTGCTCGATAATATCGGCTGTTGATATTCATCACAAACTGTTGCTTATCATTATCTTGTTTCAGTGATAATAGGTTAAACCCTGCCCCTAGCTCTTGAGCAAAGTTATTGGGGGTACTAGACAGTATCTGCCCTTCTTTATTAGCGATAATGGTTTTTAGATCGTAATCCAGCCAAGAAGAATGCTGATGATCAGCTTCATCTGATATCGCTGCGGTAGAAGTATCTCTATCAGGCATTACGTCAGGTGCCGCTCTTAGCGGCTGTTGACTATCCAATGTATATTGAGAGCTTGGTAGGGTTTGGGAAGTTATAGGGCTACTAGGTTCTATCACTCGTTTACGTAGGTTAAAAGCCGCATGAGTCATAATCTCAGCGTCCATTTGCTCAAAATGGCCTTTGACAGAACGTTGTATCCATATATAAATAATAACCTGCGATATAACAACAAATATCGTGAGCAACAACACAGTACGCCATAATAGTGGCAAGCGCCGATTATCAAACCTATATTTCATATTAGATATTGCCAGCTTCGTGAGATGGATTATTATCAAGCACTGTATCGACAGCCTCCAATCGGTACCCCATACCACGCACAGTATGAATCAGCTTTGCCTCATGCTCATCATCTATTTTTATGCGAAGACGCCTTATCGCCACATCAATCACATTGGTATCATTTTCAAAATTCATATCCCATACTTGAGAGGCGATGACTGAGCGAGGTAGCACCTCACCTCGGCGCTCTAATAGAAACTGTAATAATGAGAACTCTTTTGCCGTGAGCTTAATAGCCTTGTCTTTTCTATGCACAGTGCGCTTAGCAATGTCCATTTTAAGATCTGCTATTTGCATAATCGTACTTTGATAATCGGCTTGATTGGCACGTCGTAATAAGCTTTTGATTCTGACGATCAATTCTGCAAACGCAAAAGGCTTGGTTAAATAATCATCGCCTCCAATTTCAATCCCTTTTATTTTGTCACTTAAGTCATCTTTTGCCGTTAGAAAGAGCACAGGCGTATGCTTGCCTGCCGCTCGGTAATTGCGCACTAGCTCAAAGCCACTAACATCAGGTAGCATGACATCCATCAGTATCACGCTAAATTCTTCCGTCATCAATGCATGATAGCCATCTAAACCTGTTATGTGATGATCCACAATAAACCCAGCTTCCGTTAAGCCTTTTTTTATGTACTCGCCAAGCTTCAATTCATCTTCTACCAGCAGCACTTTCATAATAGCTTCCCATATACCTTTCACGCTTACCTAGCATAGTAAAGCATAACCCCACTTTGAACATCAAAAAATCTCAAGATGACAGAATTGTAATCTTACCGTCATCTCTCTGTCAGAATCACTAAAGTATGCTTTAAAGTAACTTAATATCTTAAAGTCTTTTCGACTACATACCAATTTAAATAAGGATTTACCATGTCATTATTCAAACCAATGCCACTGCTCAAATCAATGCCACTTTCTAAATCAATCGTAGCAACTGCTATAGCCTTAGTTGTTTCAACCTCTGCGTTGGCACACGATCCCAAAATGCACGCTGAAAAAGACCAAATGAACTGTGAGAAAATGCAAAAGCATATGCAGATGATGCAAAAAATGGATCATAGCAAAATGGATATGAATGATCCTGCTATGAAAGCCATGATGGCTAACATGAGCAAAATGAAAGCGATGTACCA
This sequence comes from Psychrobacter sp. Pi2-52, assembly GCF_904846705.1. Classification (GTDB taxonomy): domain Bacteria; phylum Pseudomonadota; class Gammaproteobacteria; order Pseudomonadales; family Moraxellaceae; genus Psychrobacter. Next base: position 22,519 of record NZ_CAJHBS010000016.1, on the reverse strand, counting down.
AAAGCACTGTGTGAGCAGCGATAGCGATTCTTAAATATCAATTTATAAGTTCAATACTATAGTCAGTTCAATATAATTTCGATACAAGGAAACCGAGTGCAAGTTATACATTAGTATGCTTAGCGAGGATGACGCTGTAGCGGATTTATATAGACTTGACTATATTGTCAGAGAAGCTGATCAAGCAGTAATGGGATATTAAATAAAATGGATTTTTAGGACAAACCTATGAAGTTTTTGTTAGGAATACTTTTTACTGTCTTTGTCGCTATTGTGGGCATTTTTATTACGGTGACTAGCGGCATGATAAATATCGGTGCTGATCGAGCTCATAGTCCGCTGGTTTACGATTTTTTAGAAACTGCCCGCACACGCTCAATTGAACATGCCAGTAAGAATATTTTGGTTCCCAATTTAAAGAAGGCAGAAATGATCAGCTCGGGCGGTGCAGATTACAAAGATATGTGTGCTGGCTGTCATTTGTCTCCTGGCGTCAACAGCACAGATTTAAATAGCGGTATGTACCCAAAGCCTCCTAACTTTACTGAGGCGGATATCGTTAAGCGCTATCAAAACGAGGCTGGTGCCAGACAAAGCTTTTGGGCGATTAAACATGGCATTATGGCGTCTGGCATGCCCGCTTGGGGCGCTACTCACGATGATGACAGAATATGGGCGATGGTTGCTTTTATTAGATCGTTACCTGACTTAAATGAAAACCAGTACACCATGCTAACGACTCGGTTAGACGATAGTATGTTGGATATGTCATTTGATGGTGAGATGGATATGTCAGGTGATGGATCCGGCATGCAACATTGATTTTTTGTACAAAATGCAGTGCTCAATAGTGCTGCTTTTTGCGATTTGAGTTTTAAGCTTTGCTAGCACTATTTTGTCCAGTGCTATTTTATCCAGTGATGTGGCTCTAATTTTTATAATATTTAATCGTCAGACAGACGCTCGGGAGTGGTTTTATGAATAGATTTATTAATGAACATAATCTGATATCTGGCTGTGTGCTCTCGGCGATCGTGGTATTGCCGTTATCGTTAACGATTGCCGCTTGTAGTCAACCTAACTCCGCTGCTGCTGACTCAACACCAGCGACTGAGCCAACTGTTGCTACGCACACGGAGCAACCAACAGCTGAAATAATGCCAGTCAGCGCTCCTTCAGATACCCAATCAACTATCCTAAAAAACATCTCAGCCACCGTCTATAAAGATGCCAATTGTGGCTGCTGTAAAGAATGGGTCGGTTATGCCGAAGGTCATGGCCTAAACGCAACCGCACAGAATGTCGAAGACGTGTCCTTGTTTAAAGAGCGATACAGCGTACCGCAGCAAATGCGCTCTTGCCATACCACCGTCACTACTGATGGCTACGTATTTGAAGGTCATGTCCCTGCTAAGTATATGGCGCAGTTCCTAAAAAACCCGCCAAGTGATGCGATCGGTCTTGCCGTACCGAGCATGCCAGTCGGTAGCCCAGGTATGGAATACCAAGATAAATTTATGCCATATAAAGTGATGCAGCTTAATAAAGATGGCTCAACAGCTATTTATGCAACTATTGACACACCGCAGCAGCAAATCTAGCTTGGTTGTCGTTTAAATCGCTTATCCAGCTCTATTAATAAGTGACCAAAGTCATAGACTTAGCTGATAAATACAGACTCAACTCTCACTTTATGGATATAAATCAGGTGAATTATTATGAACAAAACTATGCTTAACCGCAGGCGTTTTTTGACAGGATCTTCTACCTTGTTAGGGGCATCCATGCTGTCCACCCTACCGTCTATTGCCAATAGTGCGCTCGGTAAAGGCCAGCAGAATGTAGCCGTCAACAGTGATAAATCTGACCATATCGTACCTATCCTAACCGGTAATGAGTTTGAGCTGTATGTCAGCAAGAAGCTCGTTACTGTTAATGGCAAGTCGAGTATGGCGACGCTGATTAATGACTCGCTGCCAGCGCCAACGCTAAAGATGCGTGAAGGCGATACAGTAACCATTCGTGTTCATAACCAGATGAATGAGTCAACCTCTATCCATTGGCATGGCTTGCTCGTACCTTTTGAGATGGATGGCGTACCAGGTATCAGTTTCGATGGTATTCCTGCAAATAGCACCTTTACCTATAAATTCAAACTTAAACAATCAGGCACCTATTGGTATCACTCACACAGTGGTTTCCAAGAGCAAACCGGTATGCTTGGTGCTATCGTCATTGAACCCAAAGGCCGTGAGCGTCATCCAATCGAGGAAGACCATGTAATCGTGCTGAGTGATTGGACGCACCGCGATCCGCACAATCTCTTGAAGTTGCTCAAACAGCGCGCTGATTTTGATAACTATCATTTGCCGGATTTCAAAAAACTATTGTCTGATATTGCCGCAACAGATATGAAAACTGCGTTTGATAAGCGCAAAATGTGGAATCAGATGCGCATGATGCCGACGGATTTCACCGATCTATCTGGTGAGAAGACTTTTACGTATCTGATGAACGGTAAGACCACAGCCGCCAATTGGACACAGCTAGTGAAAGCGGGACAGCCCGTCAAACTACGCTTTATCAACGCCTCAGCACAGACGATATTTGATGTGCGTATACCGGGTCTCAAAATGACTGTGGTAGCAACAGATGGTATTGACGTCGCACCCGTTGCGATTGATGATTTCCGCATTGGCGTGGCTGAGACTTATGACGTCATTGTCACGCCTACTCAAGATGCACATACCATATTTGCCCAAAACATTGATCGTTCAGGCTATGTCGCGACCACGCTTGCAACCAAAAAAGGCGCTCGTGCTGCAATACCTGCTATGGATAAGATCGAATGGTTGACCATGGCCGATATGATGGGTGCGATGGGTGATAAAGGCTATAAAGCAAAGCATGCTAAGACCGAGTATGACTTCAAATCTGATATGCGTGTCGATAGTCCACGTATGAACCTCGATGATCCCGGTATTAATCTGCGCAATATCAATCGAGAGGTGCTGAATTATAGTCAGCTGCACTCTGTCGATGAGGCCATATTTGCAGAGCAGCGTAAGCCTACCCGAGAGATCGAGCTACATTTAACGGGTAACATGGAACGCTATATTTGGGCCTTAGATGGAGTCATGTTTAAGGATGCAACCCCTGTCAATATTAAGCCTAACGAGCGCGTACGTATTACCTTAGTCAATGACACGATGATGAATCATCCGATGCACCTGCATGGTATGTGGAGTGATTTGCGCACGCCATCTGGAGACTTTCAGGTACGCAAACATACGATTGTGGTGCAACCTGCGCAAAAGATTAGCTTTGATGTGACGGGTGAATTTGGGCGATGGGCGTGGCATTGCCATCTGCTTTATCACATGGAAGCTGGTATGTTCCGAGAAGTTGCCGTTGTTTAACAAACCTTCAAATATGAGGCTTATTATGAAAATATCTAAGAAAAATCTGCCATTCATTGGTTTGTCATCGCTAGTCTTGCTCACATCCTCTTTTGCAACAGCTGCTGAGATGTCTGATATGGATCATAGCGGCATGGATATGTCAGGTGATATGTCTGATATGGATCACAGTGGTATGGACATGTCGGGCGATATGTCTGATATGGATCACAGTGGCATGGATATGTCAGGTGATATGTCTGATATGGATCATAGTGGTATGGATATGTCGGGCGATATGTCTGATATGGATCATAGCGGCATGGATATGTCGGGCATGGAGCATGGCAGTATGGATATGTCTGGTATGCAAGGTGGGCAGCCACCAGCCGATGCTCGCAGTCCAGACTATTCAAATGGGGTTCCCTACGGGCAGTATGGTAAGCCAATGATGATGGGCAGCATGCCATTATGGGGAGTGTCAGTAGACGACTTGGGCTATCAGTTTGATGAAGATCAAATCAACTTCGAGGCGACGGGTTGGTATGGTACTGACAGTAATCGTATCAGGCTACGCACGGAAGGTAGTGCTCAGACTAAAGATGATAAAGAAATAGACAGCTTGAGCTCCCTTGCTTATTGGAAACCACTGAGCATTTTCTGGAATGGTGAAGCTGGTGTCGCTTACGATACTGAAAACGACAACGCTGCCGTAATGGCAGGTATTGTCGGTACCGCGCCTTATTTTATAGAAACGGATGCGAGAGCCTACTTATATACCGATGGTCAACTTCGTCTTGATCTGGGCGCAGAGTACGAATGGCGTTTGGATCAGCATTGGGTAGTCATACCGGAGGTTGGACTGACTGCCTTTAGTAAAGATGACCATGATAATGGTATTACCAAAGGCTTTAATGAGATGGAAACTGAGGTCAGGCTGACTTACGAGACATTCAGTCGCCAGCTAGCTCCTTATGTAGGTGTTAGTTATGAGACAGCGCTTGGCAAGGCTCGTGGCCAACGACGTCAAGAAAATGAATCAGTTGATAGCAGTAGTTTGACTGCGGGGGTTAAATTCTGGTTTTAACTGTCTACCCATTTTAATTTAACAAAACAATGGAGGTCATATCATGGAAGCTGCTAAGCAAAAAAATATGAACCCTTATGTAAAATTTACCTTAATGATTCTGACATCGACTGTCATCATGTATATCATGATGTACTTCAATACCTACCAGTGGGATCACATTTATTTTAGTGAAACCCGAGCTTATATGGCGCTATACATGGGTGCCGGTATGGCAGTCGTCATGTTGGCATTTATGACCAATATGTATAAGAAGACCAAGGTCAATTTGATGATCTATGGTCTAAGTGTATTGATGTTTGTAGTTGGTATTTGGGGCGTTAGATCTCAAGGGACTGTCGATCAAGTCGATTGGATGCAGGCGATGATACCGCATCACTCGATTGCCATTCTCACCAGTAGTCGCGCTGATATTGAAGATCCGCGTGTGCAACAGCTTGCTGATGATATTATAAAAGCTCAAAAACGTGAAATTGATGAAATGAAACAGTTGATTGATGAGCTTGAATAAGAGAATGGTGTACCAGTGAACGCTGCGAAAAGCGATTACTTTTTTCTGCTCAGACGCTCAATGATCCAGCCTGCTAGTGGGAAGGAAACTAGCTGTGTCAATGGAACGAGTATGATGGTTTCAATTAATACCACCACTGGCAGGCTTAATCCTTGGGTCACAGGCTTCAATAACGTCAATACGATTAGGAGCGTTGGATAAAGTCCGACATATCCTATCAATATGCGTATAAGTCTGTCTTTGGAATTCTGATTCATTGCCTACTACCTATTGATAAAACGATAAAAGAAAAACCTTTAAGCGACAAAAACAATAATTGTCGCTTAAAGATTGACTGTCTGTGAATATCCAACAAGTCACAAATTTATAAATGAAAATAAGGCCATTAGTATTAATGGCCTTATCTCAGTCACTGTTTATATACTTTGCTATTCTTGATAGTAAGGATAATCACTGTAGCCCACATCAGTACCACCATACATCGTGGTAGGATCTACTTCATTCAATGGCCAGTTATTGGCAATACGCTCTGGCAGATCAGGATTGGCGATAAAAGGACGACCAAACGCGAATAAATCACCGTAGCCTTTTTCTAAAATGTTCACAGCTTTTTGTACCGTGTACTTGCCAGCATAAATAATACGGCCTGAAAACTCTTCTCTGACTGCTTGATAAAAAGTGTCTGGTAAATCAGGCGCATTATCCCAATCAGCTTCTGCAATGGACAAATAAGCAATACCCGCTTGCTCAAGCAATTTGACTGCTTCGACATAGGTATGATGGGGATCTGACTCTACCAAGCCTAAATACACGCGCGTCTCATCCGTACTCGCAAATAATGGCGCAAAGCGTACGCCTAAACGATCAGCACCCACCACATCACTGACAGCAGCGACGATTTCTTTTAAGAAGCGCAAACGATTGGTCAACGACCCACCATATTGATCATCACGGTGATTGGTGTGCTCAGAGATAAACTGATTGACCAAATAGCCATTGGCACAATGCAGCTCTACCCCATCAAAACCCGCCTCCAATGCATTGCGCGCAGCGGCCGCATACATCGTTACCAACTCACCAACTTCATCGGTACTGAGAGCGCGTGGCTCACTTGGATCAGCCAATGCACCTGCACCTGGACCTGTTTCAATAAATACTTTGACGTTATCAGCGGTAATATCAGACGGCCCTACCGGCTGAGCACCATTAGGCTGCAAGCTGGTGTGCGACACACGGCCTACATGCCAAAGCTGAGCAAAAATAATACCGCCTTTGTCATGTACTGCTTGCGTGACTTTTTTCCAACCTTCAACTTGGGCTGATGAATGGATACCTGGCGTCCAAGCATAACCTTGACCTCTTGGCTCAATCTGCGTACCTTCCGTCACCATAAAGCCTGCTGACGCACGCTGTGCATAATAGCTGGCCATTAAGTCATTAGGGATATTGTCAGGTTGCGTGCTACGAGAGCGTGTCAACGGTGGCATTACGATACGGTTGTTGAGCGTATAAGGCCCAAGTGCTACAGAGGAAAATAATGTCTTTGTATCTGGAATAGTTTGTGTCATAAGTGTCTCTTTTAAAGCAGCTGATGGCTTATTATTAAAGGTATTCGGCCTGTTTTGATGCTTAACAGCTCATTTAGTGGCTACTTAAGCAATGTTGGTCAGCATAGCGTTTTGAGGGTACAATTAGAAACAACCAGTTATTGTTTAAGATACAACTATTAATGGTATGCATGATGAATGGAATGAATCGGCTCGATATTAAGCAGCTTAGAGTATTACAAGCGTTACTTGATCTGAAAAACTTGTCACAAGTCGCACGCAAGATGGGGCTGACCCAACAAGCCATCAGTGAGCAGCTGCGTAAGTTACGCGAGGTGTTTGATGATCGCCTGTTTATTCGTCAAGGCAATAGCATGGTGGCAACGCCAAAGGCGCTATCGATGCAGCAACCTATTGACCAGATATTAAAACAGTTGGAGGATTTGTTAGAGCCAGAGATTTTTATGCCGCACACATATAAAGGCATATTTACGATTAGTGCGACTGACTATGCGACGCAGGCATTATTACCGCAATTGTTTAATATTACGCGACGCGACGCACCTGATCTGAAGCTGATCGTCCGTGATTTTGCCTCGGACAATATCAATCAGCTGATAGCAGCAGGCGAGCTTGATTTGTTGATTACCTTTCCAGAGTTTATCCCTGATAACTTATCGTATGTGACTTTATTTGAAGAGCAGCATTTATGCGTGACAGGTTGTGAAAACACCTTTGCCACAGAGCCATTAACGCTGGCGCAAGTGGCTGCACACGCGCAGCTAGTAGTGTCACCCTCGCGTGCTAATTTACGCGGCTCTCATGATCAATGGTTTGCAGAAAAAGGTCTAAAACGAAATATTGTGATGTCGGTTCCTAGCTTTTCGGCTGTACCAGATATTTTGCACACGACTGACATGATTGCGTTTTATCCTTCGCGATTATTGCCAAGCAGTAAGGTCAAAGAACTTGAGGTTGAAGCATTGCCGCCTACTTTTAAGGTCATCGCAGCATGGCATCCACGTACTGCTGACAGTGGCATACATCGTTGGTTAATCGAGCAATTACGAAATCTATAATAATTGACTTAGCTATAGCCAACTTTGAAACGACATCGAAAGTCTTTAAATTTGAACTTGACGGAAATAATGTAGTGGCAAAGTATGAATAATAAGCGACGTTATCTCTTATTTTGATAGGTTGTTAATAACTGCTCTGTACTCGATTCAGTTTAAAAAAGAGACAAGGCAACGGAGTGCAGATGTAATGTACTACTTCAAGCGAGGTTAACGCTGTCACTCTTTTATAGAGGATTGACTACATTAACCTAAAACATCCTTTGATTCTGAGATTCAAAGGATGTTTTATTTTTGACAATTAAGCTGAAACACCATGATCTATGCTTTTCAAACTACTTACCCAAACTGAAAAGCTGACAACTGTGTTTTTAGCACTTGCTGGGAGTAAATCTTGTGCCCTTTGTCACGTCCTGCTGCACCTACCGCTATCATAAGCGGTAACAAATGCTCCTCTGCCCCTAGTGGATGTGAGTCAAGCGCGTGAGGAGCATTTTTCCAATTGGCCAATGCCGTGAGTCGTTTATCCGAATCTGCTGATTCCACAGTATTCGTTAGCCATTCATCAAAACGCTCTGATGGTTCAGTAAAGCTGGTATCACCATAACCGCGCATATTATGAAAGCTCATGCCGCTACCGACGATTAGCACACCCTCTGTACGCAGTGACGCCAGTGCTTGACCAACAGCTAAATGCGCCTTCGGGTCTAAATTATGACGCAAGGATAGTTGGACCACTGGAATATCCGCCTCAGGGAACATTAGCTTGAGCGGTATAAATACCCCGTGATCAAACCCACGCTCCGCATCTTGTTTATTGCTTACCCCTGCCTCTGTCAGTAGACTACTGACTTTCTCCGCCAATGCTGGTGCGCCTGAGGCTGGATAAGTCAAACTATAAGTATGTTCAGGAAAGCCATAATAATCATAAATGAGATCAGGTTGCTTACTAGCGGTGATACTAAATTCAGCCGTCTGCCAATGCGCACTAATGATTAAGATAGCCTTTGGTCGCTCAGGTAAACGAGCAGAAATGCCCTCTAAAAACGTTGCCATCTCATACCACGTATCCGCTGGTTGCCAATCCATAAAAAAACAAGGCCCTGCACCATGCGGTATAAACAGTACAGGCTGGCTGACTGGCTCATTAGATAAAAGTGTTGTCATGGCTTTCCCCTTGTTGCTTTTCTTAAATGGCTCTTATTAAATAGCTTTATTCAGTAAAATTGAATAAAGCTATTTACAACTATAAAACCTATCCTAATTTTTCTGACAATACCTTATCCATACTGAAGGAACCGCCACCTTGGATGGCTAGAGCAAGCGAAGCCACCATCAATGTTAGCGCGTATTCATAACCACCATTATCAGCGAACAGCCCATTACTGATATGGACAGAAAAAATAGCCACCAACATGGTAAAAGCTGCGGCTAAAGCGGCCGGTCTGGTTAGCAGACCTAATACCAGAGCTAGACCACCGAAGAATTCAGCACCGCCTGCTAGTATTGCCATTAAGTAGCCAGGCTCCATACCCATACTGCTTAACCATTGAGCCGTACCTGCTAGCCCATTACCACCGAACCAACCAAATAGCTTCTGGGCGCCATGTGCTGCTAAAATTAAGCCAACGGGTACCCGAAGCACTAAAGCCGCCACTCCAGCTTTTGATGTCAAAATAGTATTTAATAGTGATGATTTCATTGATGCTTACTCCATAACGTATGATTAGAATAAATAGTGTCGAAAATGATATAGGCACACTTTACTATCAACGCTATAAAAGAGTAAGCTCAGTTATATTGAATAATTATCAACATACTGTTTATAGTGGGTTTGATATCGAGAGAGTTATAAGGACAGATATGGATAGAATCGATGCCATGCGCGCTTTCGTCGCGGTAGTGACAGAAGGTAGCTTTAGTAAAGCGGCTATTACGATGCAGCTCTCGCCGCAGCTAGTAAGCAAGTATGTAGCAAAGCTAGAGGAGGAACTACATACTCGCCTGCTCAACCGTACTACACGCAAAGTCAGCCTGACAGAAGCTGGCAGTCAATACTTTACGCACGCGCAGCAGATTTTATTGAGTATTGATGAGATGGCATCGCAGTTAGGCGGCTTACAGCAGCATCCCAAAGGCGTCCTGCGCATCAGTGCGCCCGTCTCCTTTGCCTTAAAGCATATGGCAAAACTCATCACTGATTTTCAGGAGCGCTATCCGTCAGTTACCGTTGATCTGCAGTTGAGTGATCGAAAAGTAGATATCGTTGAAGAAGGCTTTGATATTGCCCTGCGTATCGGACAGCTCCAAAGCTCATCGCTTATCGCCAAGCAGATTGCTCCGATTCGCGTGGTATTATGCGCCTCGCCCGAGTACCTCAAAGCTCATGGCACACCTAAGCAACTTGAGGATTTAGAATCGCATCGCTATTTGCATTATAGCTATATGAATGTCGAAACTAAGGGTCAGATCTACAAATACCTGAAAACCAAACAATTCAAAGAACGTAGCGTTTTCCATAGTAATAATGGCGACGTACTCGTTGAAGCAGCTATTGCAGGCGGAGGATTGATATTACAGCCGACTTTCATTGCTAGCGAAGCATTAAGTACTGGCAAGTTGGACATAGTACTGCCCGAATATGAACCTGACCCTTTGGGATTGTATGCCGTCTATGCCCATAGAAAACTACTACCTCACAAAGTCAGATGCTTCATCGATTTTATGACCAACTACTATGGCACGCCGCCGTATTGGGATGAGAATATATAGCTTTAAACATAGAGACATAAAAAAGCCACGATACATAATGTATCGTGACTTTCGGCTCAAGCAAATTTAAGCAAGCTGATTTGACGATCAGATCCAACCTTCTTCTAGTAGGTGCTCAGTATTGCTGATTTTAAAATTATTGCATAAGTCATAGAATGCCATTGGGTCTTCAACATTATCGAGCAACTCTCGTTTATGCAGTGCCACAAACAGCGCCAACGCATACGCTGCACTATGGATGGATTTTTTAGGATTAAAAGTAATATCAGTAAATCCCTGATATTGAATCACTTCCTCATGCAGCTGAGGGTTTTGCTTGAGCGCATTCACGTACAGCCAATCATAAAATGTCGTTAACGGTTCTACGCCCCACTCCATACCAAAATAATTATAACCAATGAGCTCGCCTGAGGTCATCAATCGCTCATCTTTGCGGGCTTGTCTTGGCGCTACTGTCAGCAAATCAAGATAAGGACCACCATCTTCAAAAACCATACTGGCTTGAAAAGCATTTTCGACACTATATGGATTGCCATCATGCTCATCCGTAATCTGTAAGCTGAAAGGGCTTAGCGGAAAACTTAGCTTATTACCAGATTTGCTAGACAGCTCTAACACTTGCTTAAATCCATACTTTTTGCGAATGACTTGTTGTAAGTCATTGATGGATTTTTTCTTTTGTCTGGTCGCAAATCCCACATGTCGCTCAAACATAACCATATCCGTTTTTACCAAATTGTCACTGTTGACTTTGGGCATGAATACGGGTCTTTGTTCTATCGTATTTGGTACTTCTTCCATAGTGATGTGCCTTAATATCAATGGTCTTGTATAAATATTTTGTGTTAACGGTGCTGATATCACCTGCTGTTGACGGCGTACTCTGTCATTGCTAGCCGTGTTTATTATTGGTACTTTATTCGCTAGCAGCCAAATACAGTGAATTGATCGAGAGTTATCGAACCCTATCAGCGCTCGCTGGGCAGTTTATCTTATTATCAGCCATTTATCCTGCCCTATTTTAGAATTAATACAGCCACACCTTCAACAATAAACCATAATCGAGCTATTTTGAACTTAACGATAAATATAAGGCGCTACTATAAATGAGTTTAAAAGTATTCAAAGAAATACGCTTGACCTTACCATGATGTCAACCTATATGCTGTCACTATAGAATTAAAAATACGATTAAAAACAGAATCAAAAACGACAGAGGTTGTTATGAAAACAAAAAACACTAAAGCCCCTACTTATCATGAAGTGCTGAGCATTGAAGGCATGAGTTGCGCGTCTTGTGTTGGGCGTATCGAAAAGCAGTTAAAAAATATTGAGCACGTTGAAAAAGCTGAGGTAAACCTTGCCACTGAACAGGCGACTGTTTATTCATCGCAGCCTTTAGATGTTGCCCAGTTAAACAAAGCGGTAGAGCGTGCAGGCTATAAGGTGACTGAAACCAAGCCTATCGAGCTATCCATAGAAGGCATGAGCTGTGCCTCTTGCGTTGGACGAGTAGAAAAATCCTTGGCCAAAGTCGCTGGCGTGCAACAAGCCACAGTAAACCTTGCGACTGAACGCGCTTGGATTAAAGCCGACGCTCAAATAAAAACGAGTGACTTAATTGAGGCCGTTAAAAAAGCGGGCTACGAGGCCAAACTGGTAGAACAAGACCAAAGTGATCGACAAGATAAGAAAGCCACGGAGCAAAATCAGCTTAAACGAGATTTGGGATTTTCTGCGCTGTTGTCAATGCCCGTATTCATTTTAGCAATGGGTTCGCATATGATTCCCGCCTTTCATATGTGGGTAGTGAATAACCTCGGCACTCAGCAAAGTTGGCTGATACAGTTTGTCTTGACCACGTTGGTACTACTCTTTCCAGGCCAACGCTTTTATCAAAAAGGCGTGCCAGCCTTATTGCGTTTTGCGCCAGATATGAATTCGCTAGTGGCGATTGGTACTATCGCAGCGTATGGCTTTTCCCTCATAGCGACCTTTATCCCGCAAGCGTTACCTGAAGGCACGGTGCACGTCTACTACGAAGCCGCTGCCATGATTGTGAGCTTGATTTTATTAGGACGTTATTTTGAAGCAAAGGCTAAAGGTCGTACTTCTGAGGCCATTCAGCATTTAGTGGGCATGCAGGCAAAGACCGCTCGTGTACACCAAGATGGCAAAGTCATTGAAGTCCCTGTAGAAAACGTCACCGCACAAATGATAGTTGAGATTCGTCCAGGCGAGCGTGTGCCTATCGATGGCGAAGTCGTTGACGGTCACAGTTATATTGATGAATCTATGATTACTGGTGAACCTGTCCCTGTGAAAAAACAAGCAGGCGATCAAGTGGTCGGCGGTACTATCAATCAAAATGGCACCGTGAATATTCGAGCAACGGCCATCGGTGAAGATTCTGTTTTGGCACAAATCATTCGTATGGTAGAACAAGCCCAAGGCTCTAAATTACCGATTCAAGCATTGGTGGATAAAGTCACCATGTGGTTTGTACCAGCAGTGATGTTTTTATCAGCATTGACCTTTATTGTCTGGTTGATTTTTGGTCCTGACCCTGCCTTAACCTTTGGCTTAATCAATGCGGTTGCCGTGCTCATTGTGGCCTGCCCTTGTGCAATGGGATTGGCCACTCCCACTTCTATTATGGTCGGTACGGGTCGTGGTGCAGAATTGGGTGTGCTATTCCGTAAAGGTGAAGCGCTACAAATGCTTCAGGATGTGAGCGTAGTTGCCGTTGATAAAACAGGCACATTGACTGAAGGCAAACCTACCTTAACGGATTTCCAAGTCCAACAAGGGTTTAAGAAAGAACAGGTCTTACGTGTGGTGGCATCGGTTGAAGCAAAGTCTGAGCATCCAATCGCCTTAGCCATTGTACAAGCCGCAGAACAACAGAACATTCAACTGCTGCCTATCACTGACTTTGAGGCGATGACAGGTTTGGGTATTCAAGCAAACGTGGCAGGCCAAGTGATTCATATTGGCGCAGATCGTTATATGCAACAATTGGGGCTTGATGTTGCACTTTTTGAACAAGACGCGCTACGTTTGGGGCAAGAAGGTAAAACCCCACTCTATGTATCTATTGACCAACAGTTGGCTGCTATCATCGCCGTTGCAGATCCTATTAAAGAGACGACTCATGCCGCCATCGCCGCACTACATAAGTTGGGCTTAAAAGTGGCCATGATTACAGGTGATAATCGCCATACTGCCCAAGCGATTGCCACACAATTGAATATCGATCAGGTAGTAGCAGAAGTATTACCCGAAGGCAAAGTAGATGCAATACGCCAGTTGCAAGAGCAATATGGCCGAGTGGCATTTGTTGGTGACGGTATCAATGATGCCCCTGCATTGGCTCAATCCGATGTTGGATTGGCCATTGGTACAGGCACAGACGTGGCGATTGAGGCAGCTGAAGTGGTGCTAATGTCAGGAAGTCTGCAAGGCGTACCTACTGCAATTGCCTTGAGTAAAGCAACTATCAGTAATATCAGACAAAATCTGGCTTGGGCATTTATTTACAATGTTGCTTTGATTCCGATTGCCGCAGGTGTCTTGTATCCCGCATTTGGTATCCTGCTCTCACCCATTTTTGCGGCAGCCGCCATGGCGCTGTCATCTGTTTTTGTCTTAGGTAATGCGTTACGCCTCAAGTATTTTAAAGCATAGTCAGCGAACTACTAAACCGCTACAGAGTAAATATAGAATCGTAAAGGATATCCATATAGGGTTTAAATACACAGGTTATTTAAGTCCATTTTTAGCCCAGTTAGATGACTATCTATTGAATTGAGGATACGCCCTAGGAGGATAAATATGAATATTGGTCAAGCATCAAAGCAATCAGGTATCTCTACCAAAATGATTCGCTACTATGAGCAGATTGGCTTGCTAGAAACCGTAAATCGCTCGAACTCAGGTTATCGTTTGTATTCTGAAGACGATATAGACGACTTATGCTTTTTAAGACATTCTCGCGACTTGGGATTCTCATCCAAGCAAATGAAAGAGTTACTGTATCTGCGTAAAAATGCCAATCGTCAGAGTGCAGATGTTAAGCAACTGACACAAGAGCATATCGAAACGTTAAATCAAAAAATTGCGCAATTGCAGGAGATGGTCGACTCGCTACAGAATTCTTTTGATCATTGCGCAGGCGATGATAATGCAGACTGCGCTATCTTAGAGGATCTAGGACAGGGTCAATAAAGTAAATGCGTTATTTATATATATGTAGGGCCTAAAGCGTTACGATTAGTCCAATAAACGAATTAAATCACTAGTTAAAACTACGGAGTGCTAGCAAGTAAATCTTCCGCCTGCTTGTGCTTGCAAACACTTTACAGTGTGTGATTAGCAACATCGCTCAATTTATGCTCTTTAATTATCCAACGAGCTATTTCACCAAACTCATTTTGAAGCTCGGTAAATATATGGGCTGTCCTTGGGCTTATTAAAGGATTCATTTCAGAAACAGGCTAATTATATTTAATAGGTTCCTTTCTAAACTCGTATCCCCAGTTTGCAATAGCAGCAAGACTTAATGAGATATTCGTATTCTTGATTTTATGCCACACTTCTCTTTGAGCTGCTACAGGCATCCTTTCACCGAAGGTAATAGACTTTATCGCATCTAAGGGAACGTCCATTACATATACAGGAAAACCATTATATTCACGAACTTTCTTACAATCCGATAGATTTCTAACAATTCTATATTCTTTTTCATACTCCCAGTCCTTGGGCTTTACACAAAGTTCGGCTATCGGAATTGGTGATTCACCACTTACATAAGAACTGATGTCCTTCTTCGGTCTACACTCTCGATAATCTATATCAAATAAGCCTTTGAAAAATTCGTGCTCTTCATCAAACTCAATAACAGCTCCAGAGTACTCACCAGCATAGTGAGACCACATTAATAGAGACGACTCATTTTTAGATAAGCACAAAATGCCAATGGACTGATTCAACGAACTTAAAATATTTCTAGAATTTATGTCATTACAATGGTCAGACTCAAAGTCAACCTTCAACTCACCAACACTCGGCTGCCTTCTTGGAGCAAGGATATCAAAGCTAATAGATATCTCTTTAGGTTCAAAATCTTCTGGTATATATAATTCCGGCACCATTTCAAATGGGTCATTAAAAGCCCCTGGTTGAGTAAATCTTACAGAGCCTTCTAAAACTCTCAACGTATTTTCAACTGTCAAATACTTATACAGAGGCATAATTTATCCTTAAGTGTTAGCATTTTACTATTTATGCAATCTGCTGTTTATGTTGCATTATCGCTTGTTAGACTAAGTCGTTACTTGCTCGATGCATCAAGACTACCATCATCCTCTTTAGGCACTTGATCATCCTAACGCTAGTCTACACAAATTAGGTTAGCAGAATATTTATTTACTATAAGTCAATCACAAAATATTGCTTAGGCTATTTATCTACACTTCCTACTTTTATCCTCTCAACCAAGAAATCGACGGCGGCTTTTACCTTAGGCACTAGATAGCGCTGCTTTTGATACAGCAGATATACGGCCATATCAGCGTGCTGCGTGATTGCTAATGGATGCTCAAATTTAATCTCTTGCAATGCGCCTGACTCAAGATATGAGGGTAGTGCCCAGCGAGTGGACATCAAAACCCCTTCACCATCACAAGCCTTTTTTGCTAGCCATAGTCCATTGTTTGAAATTGCCACTGCTGGCCCTGAGACATCATGCCACTGATCGGCCACATAGCAGAGCCAAGGCGTTGGCCCGTTTGGCGCTTTAAAATACAGGCCTTTATGTTCCTTTAATTCCATCACATGACTAGGTTCGCCATGCATCTCTAAATAACTGGGCGACGCAACCGGTATAAACCCATTGTCCATGAGCCTAATGGCAAGCAATCGCTCATTTGGTGCATAACCACCGCGAATCGCAATGTCGACATCGTCACGTCCCAATGCGGATAATTCATCACTGAGACTTACATCTAGCACAATCTCTGGATACAACTCACCAAATTCATCCAGCAGTGGTAGCAGTATTTTTTCACCAAAACCCACCATAGAGCTGATGCGCAACCGCCCCATTGGCGTCGTTTGATAACTGCGTACTGTTTCTTTGCTTTGTTCGAGCTGATCCAATACTTGCTGCATATCGTCATAATAGACCTGCCCTACTTCGGTCAATTTAACGATTCGGGTCGAGCGCTTTAATAGTGTCGCGCCCAAGCTCTTTTCTAAATCAGACACTCGTCTAGATAGTGAGGATGGCGGCACATTAAATGCACTTGCCGCCTTAGTAAAACTGCCTGTTTCTACGACTTTGCTGAAATAGCGTATTGCCCGTAACTGATCCAATTAACCTCTCCATCTCATCGCTAGTTGATCATTGATTGATTGCTGCTTTTAAGTATTTTGGTCTTATTGTTGCTTAAAAAGCAATAGTGATTCACGTTTTCCTTTATATATAACCACATTAAAACCAGTAATAATGTGTTTAAATTAAAAACTACAACTTTTACTCTAATAATGGAAATGGACTTATGATTACTTTGCACGGCTTTGCTGCAAGCAACTATTACAATATAGTAAAACACGCTCTTTTATATAAGGGTATCCCATTTCAAGAGGATCTTTTGTACGCTGGTAGTGATGATCTACTAACTGTTAGTCCAGTGGGTAAAGTACCTGCGATCACCATGCCTGACGGTTTTAATCTGTCAGAGTCGAGCGTGATCTGTGACTTCCTTGAAGAAACGTATCCTGAAAAGCCGCTATATCCTACCGATGCAGCAGAACGCGCGACTGTACGTCAGATTATGAAAATAGCAGAGCTGTATTTTGAGCTACCAAGCCGTCGACTGATTCCATACGTATTTTCTGGTACTCAAGCACCTAACGCAGTCAAAGAGGAAGTACGTCAAGTATTGGGCCGCGGTATTATTGCTATGAATCGCTTATGTCAATTTTCGCCTTGGATTGCAGGCGAGCAATTCACCATGGCTGACATCTATGTGCATCACGTCAACACTATTGTCAACGCTTTTGGAGCGACTCAGCTTGAGTGGGATGTACTGGCAGAAGTAGACGGCATGAAAGAATGGAACAAAGCCATGAGTGAAACCGACATTGCAAAAAGTGTTCAGGCGGACAGTCAAGCAAACATGCCTGAGTTTATGCAACACGTTAAGGCTCTAATCCAAGCCGCAAATGCTAAATAACTTGTGGCAATGTGGCTACTAAAAATGAGCCACATTAAGAAAATTACTAAAATTCAATAACCTAAAGAACGACCAATGCCGTAAAGGGATTGGTCTAGAAATCTAACTATTTGCAGGAGCAAATCTTATGACCGATAAAAATAAACAACTGGTTTCAACCATCAGTGATGACAACAAATTAACCCTGTCTTTAAAAGATATCGAGATGCCGCAACCCGGTGCTGACGAAGTTGTCGTTCGCATGGAAGCCATGCCATTGAACCCTTCTGACTTTGGTGTGATGTTCAGCGCCGCTGATATGTCAACCGCTGTACAATCAGGCACTGATGACAGCCCGATCATTACTGCTGATGTGCCTGCGAAATTCATGCCATCACTCAAAACGCGGGTAAACAAAGACACGCCTGTCGGTAACGAAGGCGCTGGTACAGTCGTCGCAGCAGGCTCATCAGAAGCCGCACAAGTACTCATGGGCAAAATGGTTGCAGTGATTGGTGGCGGTACATATCGTCAATACCACTGTGTCAATGTAAGAAGCTGCATAGAAATGCAAGACGGCACGACAGCTACCGAGGCCGCATCGTCTTTTGTAAACCCGCTCACCTCACTGGCAATGGTCGAAACCATGCGCGCTGAAGGCCACAAAGCCATCGTACATGCAGCAGCTGCTTCTAGCCTTGGTCAAATGCTAAACCGTATCTGTATGGCAGACGGTATTGATTTGGTGAATATCGTCCGTAAAGACTCGCAAGAAAAGCTATTGCGCGATATGGGCGCAAAATATGTGGTGAACTCAAGCAGTGAGACGTTCCTTGCTGATTTGACCGCCGCAATTACTGAAACAGGCGCTACGATTTCGTTTGACCCTATCGGTGGCGGTAAGCTCACCAGCGATATTCTAAACTGTATGGAAGCCGCTATCACTCGTGACGTAGAAGAATACAGCGTCTATGGCTCAAATACCTTTAAACAAGCTTATATTTATGGCGCCTTAGACCGTGGTCCAATCACCTTAAACCGTAACTTTGGTTTTGCGTGGGGTGTGAATGGTTTCTTATTATTCAATGCACTTGGCAAACTTGGTAGTGAAACGGTTCAGTCCATGCGCAAACGCGTGGCAGAAGAAATCACCACCACCTTTGCGAGCAGCTATACGCATGAAGTGACCCTAGAAGAAGCGCTACAGTTAAAATCAATCGCCGCTTATGGCAAACAGGCGACTGGTGAGAAATACTTGATCAAGCCTCAAGTCTAATTGCAAGTTAAAGAACAGTTAAAAAAAGCAGATATCTATGATGTCTGCTTTTTTATGTCTGACTAAAAGTCATCGTCACCTCGTATTTACTCACAATTTGTATAGACCTCATCAGAAAAACCATGCAATACCTATACTCGAACAAGGCAACCAGATGCCAAAAGTAATCAATTAACATTATTACTAAACTTTTGGTTGCATCTACTCCTTATTACGCCTAGTATTTCGTCCCTTTAAATAACTCTATTTCTCAAAATATAGCTGATTCAGTTTGAAAGAGAGACAAGGCAACCAAGCGCAGATGTAACTGTGATATTTCAAGTGAGGTTAACGCTGTCACTCTTTTATAGAGAATTGACTATAGAGTCTTAGTAGATGTACCTATTCACTATAAAGAGGGACTTATTATGTCAATTGACGCAATCACAATTATTGACGGCGGCTTGGGTCGAGAGCTAGCCAAACGTGGCGCACCATTTCGTCAGCCTGAGTGGTCGGCGCTGGCAATGATAGAAGCGCCTGAGATCGTCCGTGACGTGCATCGCGCCTTTATCCAAAGCGGCGCAGCGGTCATCACCACCAACAGCTATGCGCTCGTACCCTTTCATATTGGCGAAGAGCGTTTTGCCAATCAAGCGCAAGCGTTGGCTACCTCAGCAGGCGAGATGGCGCGCGCTGCAGTCGAGATGGAAGGCCGCGACACTAAGATTGCAGGTTCCATCCCGCCACTATTTGGCTCATATCGTGCCGATTTGTTTGACGCGGATCACGTGGAAGATATCGCCACGCCACTTATCAAAGGTTTGAGCGAATATGTGGATTTTTGGCTGGCAGAAACCCAAAGCCTAATCGCTGAATCTGTCGCTGTTCGCGAGCTACTGGACACGCTCGATGCTGACAATAAGCCGTTATGGGTTTCATTCACCCTAGAAGACAGCGAGCATCTCGATGTACCGCGTTTGCGCTCAGGTGAGACGGTAAAAGAAGCCGTTACCAAAATGGCAGATATCAATGTAGAAGCAATCTTATTTAACTGCTGTCAGCCAGAAGTGATTGATCAAGCGCTTGATGTAGCGCAAAGCGTGTTGCAAGACAAGAATGCCACGCACATCAAACTTGGCGCGTATGCCAACGCTTTTCCACCACAGCCAAAAGACGCCACCGCTAATGATGGCCTCGATGAAGTGCGCGATGACCTAACCCCGCCTGCATACTTGGTTTGGGCAAAAAAATGGCAAACCCAAGGCGCATCACTGATTGGCGGTTGCTGCGGTATTGGCCCAGAGCATATTCAGGCATTGAGCCAGCATTTCACAAGCACTTTGACAACAGATACTTTGACGACAGGCACCTCAACAAAATAGAGATCGCACGATGCAAAATGGACAAAAAATTGGGCTAACCATGCTCACTGCCATCGTGTTTAGCTCGATGGTCGGTGCGGGTATTTTTAGCCTACCGCAAAACATGGCCGAAGTGGCAGGCGTGAACGCCATCATTACCGCATGGATCATCACCGGCGTGGGTATTTTGTTCCTCGCAGGCTGCTTTTTGCATTTATCACGCTTAAAGCCTGAGCTGGATGGCGGCATTTATACCTATGCCAAAACAGGGTTTGGCGATTTGGCAGGCTTCTTTTCAGCATGGGGTTACTGGCTATGTGCGACGATTGGTGTGGTTGGCTACTTGGTCGTGGCGTTTGCCGCGCTGGGTAGCTTTATTGATACACCAACAAGTATTGTTTTTGGTGAAGGCAACACGCTGTGGGCGCTAGTCGGTGAGTCTATCATTTTATGGCTAGTGCATTATTTGGTACTGCGCGGCGTTAAGCAAGCGGCCTTTATCAACTTGCTGGCGACCTTGGCAAAAAGTTTACCGCTCATTGCTTTTATCGTGTTTGCCTATTATGCCTTTGATATGCAGACCTTTAATGCTGACCGCGCAGGTACGACGTTAGACGTGCCATTTATGGAGCAGGTCAAAGGAACGATGCTGATCACCCTATGGGTATTTACGGGTATCGAGGGCGCGATTGTCTTATCGCAACGTGCGAAGAGGCGCGCTGATATCGGCCGAGCCACTTACATCGGTGTATTGTTTGCGTTGGTACTATATGTTGCCATTACCCTGCTCTCTCTCGGGGTCATGAGCCGTGTGGATGTGGCAGCGCTTAGCAACCCATCAATGGCTGGCATTATGGCGCAAATGACGGGCGATGTGGGTAAATGGGTTATCAGTATTGGTCTTATCATCTCGGTATTAGCATCTTACCTGAGCTGGATTCTCTACTCGGCTGAAGTGCCGTTTACCGCGGCGAAGTACAATGCGTTTCCACGTATATTTACCAAGCAAAACGCACAAGGCACGCCAACGGCATCATTACTACTAACCAGTTTGACCGTGCAGTTGTGCTTACTGATGATCTTTTTGACCGGTAAAGGCTATAACACCTTGGTGATTATCTCCACCTCGATGATTTTGATTCCTTACTTTTTAGTCGGGGCGTATCTGGTCAAAGTATCATTTGCACAATTAGAACGCTGGAGCATCAAAGCCATCGGTCTGGGCGCGAGTGTCTATGGTATCTGGCTAATTTATGCTGCTGGCGTGGATAACTTGCTGTTGTCCTTGCTGCTGTATATACCTGGCTTAGCGATTTTTTATTACAGCCGCTATCAGTCAAGAGCACTGCCGAAACAGACATATTAATTATTGTTTTTACGTTGAGCAAAGGAGCGGATATAGTTTTTAGTATATTTTTAAAATAACTGTGATACATAAAAACAAGTCCAAAAAACAACGGCTTTTTGGACTTGTTTATTCAGTTGTAAGGCATATCAGGAGTTATCATTCAGGTAGTTGCATAAATCTCAAGCACTGAGTATTGAGTAGGGAAAGCCACTACATAGTCGTCTTTATGCCATAGCTAAAACTTAGTCAATAACGCTTCAAAATCCTATAAAAAGATATATCTTATTGCCGAGACTCTAATTCGATCATCTCAGGGTAATCATTGGCGTACTGGTAACCATCTAATTTTGACCGCGACCGAATAGATAAAGTTGATTTATTATGCGAATCAACGCTAACGTTTGCTCCAGACTATTATCTCGTTCGCAAGAAGAATTCGTTATCAACACCGACTGTCGACGATGTCTGGAGCTGGTGTGTCACTCATTTAGCACTGGCTTAACACTGACTTGATTTAGTCAGGGCTAGCTAAGCATCAACATAAATAACCTAATCTCAAACTTATTAACGTAGTTAGCTTCTGAAACTAACTACGATTTCAGTCGTGTTTTTCTATCCTACTACAGTCGTGCTTCAGCATAATGATGCAGACCTTCCTGCTTTTTTATCCTCGTCTTCTTTCCTCGTTTTATCCTTTTACTAACTACCCTAACTCAAAAATAAAAAACAGTTACCTACCCCCTTCTCAATCAAAAAACGCCCTATTTTTACGTGATTAAAATACTAAGTTTTTATGTCACATTACGTACAACTTACACAGTTAATTTATCACAAACAATTATCGGCTAAATCATTACTTAATTTTGGGGGGCTGTAGTAGATAAGGATTAAATATCACACCATTTTCTCAAGGTTTTCAGCTGATTAGATGGTGAGCCATAGTT
>NZ_CAJHBS010000015.1 GCF_904846705.1 Psychrobacter sp. Pi2-52 | reverse complement strand
TCTAAAAAGTGGTCGATGCCAATCCGTAACTGGACGTCTGCTCTGAATCGTTTTATGATTATGTTTGATGACCGTATTAGTAAGCATTTAATCTAAAGGGCAGTTACACAGAATCTGGGATGGTCTCTCATTGAGAAATGCTTCGATGTTAGCTTCATGACGCTGATAAAACGTCCATTGTCCATGGCGTTCGGACGTAACCAATCCTGCTTTTTTTAACACACCCATATAATTTGAAATGGTTGATTGCGACAATCCAGCTTTTTCTTGGATGTAGCTAACGCATACCCCATCCAAATTAGCATGCTCTGGTAATGACGCTGGGAAGTTTGATCTGTCCTTCAACCACTTTATGATTTGGCGACGCATGGGGTTGTTAAGTGCAGATATTATGTTTTCTGTATTCATAAAATGTGTGATATCGATACCTAATTAATAATCAACAACTGTCAGAGTGGAACATTAGATTTTTAGTTTACTCATTATGGGTCTAGACACCAAAGCGGTGTAGAATCTATCTACCACCAATGTGTCAACCATATACAAATAAACGGCTACTAGTAAGATACTGCTTATAACTAGCGTTTATATTCTGACTATACGTTTCTATAACAGTAGAGTATACAGCCAAAACTAAATTAATTATGACAGTTGTACTGTCTAGTCATCGGAATATTGTCGAATAGTAATAATATATGATGGACAAAAAAAGATTGTATCAAATCGAATCTAACACTAACCGTTGTTACGCCTGACTTATTAAATACACGTGAGTTTTGACATAACCAGCAGTAAAATAGTATTAGAAAGCTTCTGACATGACAAGGGCGTGTTGAATATTCGACACGCCCTTGATGCTTTATGTTCTTCAATTTTATTAAGCTTTTTTATTAATTTACTTAGCATCGCGGTAGAGTGCTGAAAAACCCAATAAGCATTGTCGTGATATTTTAACTTTTTAGAAATGCCTCAATTTTTGGTTTAATGGTCATAGAAACGATGACCATTAACGTCAATCCTACTGGTAATGCAACTAGAAACCCTTCTAACCAACCGTTCAAAAATGCCGTTTGATTGGCAAAACCAATCGTCTTTGAGGCAGTACTAAAGGCCAGCATAGACTCCATTATACAAGCCATCAACACACCTGTGATGAGATTACGTTTGTACGCTTTGGTATTAGGTAGCTTGTGATTAATAAATTTTGTGACTAGACCCATCAGTAAGAAGCCAATCGGCATGATCGCATACGCCGCCAGTAGCGCTCTAGACCAGTCTATAAAAAATGTATCGGAATATCCGACATTCATATAGGTCATCACACCTGTTAAGAGACCACCTATGACAGTCATTAAGGCAAGTATTAATAACACTTTGTAGAGCAACGGTGTTTTTTTAGTGCCATCATTCTTAACGCCACTATTTTTATTGCCATCCATGAGCAAGGTCTCGGTATTTGGAGCCATAGTCATTTTCCTATCATAAAGAGCGTTCAATTAGTCGGTGTTTTTTTCTGCTTGTCGATCGCTTACAGATTGATCTTCTGCAACACCTGCTTTCCAGTAAGAAAAGGCATATAGCTCATCCTTAGACCACTGTTGCTCGACTTTTAGATAATGACGTAGGGCTTTGACAGATGAGAATTCGCTAGCGATATAAGCAAAACGGCTCTGCTCTGCAGTTGGTAAATCGAGAGATTTTACTGTGTCGATTAATTGACTGCCTTGCGTTGGATCTGGGTTATGTAACCATGTCATGGTGATATTGGCTGCTGTCGGCAATTCTTGCTCATCTTCTGCACCGTGCACTTCGATGATGCATTGACCAGTCGCACTGGCAGGCAAGCTTTCTAATATTGAGCCGAGCACTGGTATCGCTGTGGCATCGCCAATCAGTAGAAAATTATCTGCATCAGGACAAAGCGCTTTGGTTTTAGGCTTCATTAAGATACCAATCTCGTCGCCAACCTCAGCATGAGTGGCCCAGCCTGAAGCGGGTGCCTCGTCACCATGAGCGACAAAATCAATCCAGATCTGTTGTTTTGCTACATCGGCGCCGCGATGAGTATAAGTGCGAACAACGAATGTAGTATTGTCATTTAGGTCAATTGGCTGAGCTTTATCGACAGGGATAAGTACTTTGTTATTTGCGCCAACTGTCATGGTCGCGATATTGGCAATAGTATCTGCTTGGCCTGTTAGGTATATACGAATGTAGTGCGGAGTAATCATTTGCTTGTGAGCAACGGTCATGATTTCGCGTACAGGTTTTTGATTTATTGTGTTATTCATACGGATCTGTCCTTACTTATTTATCGGTAGGCTTGCTGGTGCTAACGTTGTCTATCATGGTGCGACTGACACGGAAAAATAATGCAAGCTCTACGAGGCTTAAATCTTTCGTTAATTGTTGTCTTGTCCATTCTTCTGCTGCATCAAGTTTTGTCATAACTTCTTCGCCTTTAGGAGTCAGCTGTAGTAATTGGCTGCGACCATCAAGCGGGTTGTCTGTCTTTAATATTAGCTCAGCCGCCAATAGGTCATTTAAGGCGCGGGTGATTTGAGCTTTGTCTCGCTGCATGTGTTTAGAGATAGATAGCGCAGTGCTATTTGGGTTATAACAAACGCCTTTTAAGGTTCTGATATTGGTCACGGACAACTCCACACCTTGCTGGCGAATGCCTTCTAGTAATAGATTGGTATAGGTATGCATCAATTGATGTAGTGTTTCGCTCAATGAATTATTAGACATAAAAACTCTTTGATATAGTTGATAGAAGCAACTATATAAAATAAGGTTGATAGTGTCAACTATAAAATGATTTTTAAAAAGTAGTCTGTGTCTATAATTAGATAATTTTTAATGAAAGAAGGTAGTAGAAGATAAAGAAAATAGAGGTATATATTGGACGAGGAGCGCTTGGGTTAAAAAGATTTATGAATAGGACGCTTTGCAATTAAGAGGATTTATAATTAACAAACATTGTAATTAACAAACGCTGTGATTAATAATTTCTAGAACTAAAAAGCAGGCACAAAAAAAGCTGAGACATGCTCAGCTTTTTTATTTTTAGCAACTATCTGAAACCTATTAGCTAGGCTCAGTATTTCCTTGAAAATTTAGTCATTTTCAAGGAAAGAGCGCAAGTGCTCAGAACGTGAAGGATGACGCAATTTACGCAATGCTTTTGCCTCAATCTGACGAATACGCTCACGCGTTACATCGAACTGTTTACCGACTTCTTCCAAAGTGTGATCGGTTGGCATATCGATACCGAAACGCATTTTTAGGACACGCGCTTCACGCTCAGTCAGGTTACCCAATACATCACGAGTCGCTTCTTGCAGACCAGCAGCAGTCGCATCATCAACAGGGCTTGAAATCGTACCATCTTCGATAAAATCACCTAGGTGCGAATCTTCATCATCACCGATAGGGGTTTCCATAGAGATAGGTTCTTTAGCAATCTTCAGGACTTTACGGACTTTAACTTCGTCCATCTCTAAGCGTTCGCCTAATTCCTCAGGCGTTGGCTCGCGCCCCATTTCCTGTAGCAACTGACGTGAAACACGGTTAATCTTGTTGATCGTCTCAATCATATGTACAGGGATACGAATGGTACGCGCTTGGTCAGCGATAGAGCGGGTAATCGCCTGACGAATCCACCATGTAGCGTACGTCGAGAACTTATAACCACGACGATATTCGAACTTATCAACGGCTTTCATCAGACCGATGTTACCTTCTTGGATAAGATCCAAGAACTGTAGACCACGATTGGTATATTTTTTGGCGATAGAGATAACCAGACGTAGGTTAGCTTCAACCATTTCTTTTTTCGCACGGCGAGCTTTCGCTTCACCAACTGCCATACGACGTGCCACATCTTTCATGTCGTGAATTTTCATGTCGAGCTGTTGCTCGTAATCACGAATACGACGTTGAAGTAAAATGACGTCATCAGTGACTTTTTCTAGCGTACCAGCAAACGCAGGCTTACCTTTGATACGTTCAATCAACCAATCAACATTGGTTTCATTGCTAGGGAAGGTCTTACGGAACTCTTCACGCGGCATACGACCACGGCGAATCACCAAACGCATGATTTGACGCTCTTGCTTACGTACGTCGTCATAGACGTCATGCATGATAGCCATGACTTGGTCTGACAAGCGATTGTTTAGCTTTAGCATCATAAAGCGTTCAGCAAGTAGAGCATACGCGGTATCAGCCTGTACGCTACCACGGCCATAATCTAGCAAGGCTTGCTTGGCTTTGATAAATAGATGCTCGATCTCTTCTAGACGTAAACGAACCTCTTCTGGATCAAGACCGCTGGTTTCTTCTTCAGCTTCGTCTTCAACGTCGTCTTCGTCTTCGTCGTCATCATCAAGCGCGGCTGCTTTTGCATTGACCTTGGCTTTGATAACTGGTGGGTTTTCTTTTTCTTCTTTAATGCGCTCACGCTCTTCTTTCGCTGCTTCTTTTGCTTCTTGGGCTGCGATTTTGTCTTCTTCGGTCTCAGGGTCCAAGAAACCAGTGATGACGTCAGATAACTTTTTTTCGCCGTCTTGTACTTTTTGATACTCATCAAGGACAAACTGTACGGTACCAGGCCAGTAAGACATGGCATGCTGTACATCACGAATACCTTCTTCGATACGCTTAGCAATGGCAATCTCGCCTTCGCGAGTCAGTAGGTCAACCGTACCCATTTCACGCATATACATACGTACAGGGTCAGTGGTACGACCAGGCTCAGTTTCAACAGAGGCGAGTACTGCCGCTGCCTCATCTGCTGCCATATCATCATCACTTGAATCATCGTTCATCAAGATGTCATCGGCATCAGGAGCTGATTCAAAGATTTTGATACCGACATCGGTCAGCATTTGCACAATGTCTTCGATCTGATCGCTTTCGGTAATAGAGTCGGGCAGCTGGTCATTCACCTCAGCGTAGGTAAGATACCCTTGCTCTTTGCCCATTTGGATTAAGGTGGCCAGTTGAGATGTGGACTTAGAAACTGACTTATCGTTCATAAATACTCGCTTACTTGCATCGGACATTTTTATATTGTGACTCGCTATCGCTCGCTCTTTGCGTTGATCTTATCAATCGATTGATCAAAATATGGCGTAGAGGTTGTCAATAATATCAAAAATGAGTTGATATGAATAAAGGCTCAAAACACTACAATAACAATGCTGATAAACAGCTAAAAATTAGAAAAGCTGAAAAGACTTCAATATGGTACTTAAAAAAATACAGTACTTAAAAAATAGTATCTAAAAGCTGATACGTAAAAATAATACCTAAAATTTGTGCTTAACGATGCATGCTCACAATCATTCACCAAGCAGTGCTGTCAATATACAGCGACACAGTTTAACACAGACCACAGTCGTCAAGCACGAGCTAGTGATAGCTACCGACCATTTTTTACTGATTATTTGCCATCAGCCAAATGATTTGGGAGCGACTCATGCTACTGGGCATAATCATTAGTAGTGGGGGCAGCTGCTAGACTTTTAAAGGGTCAACATTTGAAATTAAACATTAAGACTGCACAGTGACCATTTGCGATGAGCGTTCGGCATGTTGCGCACGTAGCCAGTTACTTAAATGCTGCGCTTGCATACGCACGATTGCCTGTTTGATATGGTCAGGATTTTTTATCAATTCTTGCATCTTCTTTTTTATGTTACGTTCGAGGAGAGAGCTGACCAATTCTTCTATTAAATCATCAAGGCTTAAGACATTTCTTGTCGTTAATGCTCTATAGAATCCGCCCCAACTGTTACTTAAGGTCGCTTGGTTGGTTGCATTAAGGTTTGATAATACAAAATGTGCGGCTGCATTGGCATCTGTTGGCAGATGTTTTATGCACCGTTTAATAGTAGTCACTACGTCCAATAGTGCCACATCTTGCAAATCTTCCCATGCAACGGCTCGCAGTGCATCGCTTGCGGCTTTTTTCTGGATATGAGCAGGCAGTTTTAAGCTGGTAAGCCCTGATTGTCGCCAAATATACTCAATGGGGTCTTCAAGTAGTGCGCGTGGCTGAAACAAAAAGCACAGCTGCAATTGCTGACTGATGGTCATGTCGCCATCAAAATCTAGCAGCGCATCTTTGGCCTCGACATTTTGACTGCGCCTGCCGCCAAGCTTTTGATAAACGTCATTGTTGAGTAAATAGCGAAAGCTACTGCCTTTGGGTAAGGCGGTCGTCAACGAGCGTACTTGGGACATGAGCTTGGCTTTGCCTTCAGCCAGACTCATGTCATAACGCTCACTCAAATACGCAAAAATATACTGTGATAGCGGCATGGCATTAGCGATTTGCTCACGCATGGCATCGCTGCCCTGACTCTTAATAAAAGTATCAGGATCATGATTGTTAGGCAGGGTTAAAAACCGCAACTCTTTATCATCGGCCAGTACAGGCAGCGCAACTTCAAGTGTACGCCAAGCGGCTTTTTGGCCTGCGCTATCTCCATCAAAGCTTAAAGTAAGCGTTGGATTAAGTGTCAGTAGACGCGATATTTGGCTTTCATTAATCGCTGTACCCATCGAGGCGATTGCCCCATAGATACCTGCTTGATACAGGGCGATCACATCCATATAGCCTTCGACCACCAGCCAGCTGTCTGCGCGCTGCTGACGTGATTCATAATAGCCGTATAGTACGTGCTGCTTATGAAAGACGGGCGAGTCTGAGGAGTTGATATATTTAGGCTTTACTTCGTCATCGAGCGCCCGACCGCCAAAACCAATAGTGCGGCCTTGGTTATCACGAATTGGGAAGATGACTCGGTCGCGCAATAGATCGTAGTCGCGGCCAGACTCTGACTGACGTACCAATCCTAAAGCTTTTAGACCCTCAATATCCTGCGGAAATTGATGCTCAAGATGCTGCCAACCAAATGGTGCATAGCCAAGACCAAAGGTTTCAAAGATATCTTCGGTGAGTCCGCGCGATAAAAAGTAATGCTTGGCATGGGGATGCGTGGTTAGGTTGTGCTGATAGAATTGCTGGATTTGCTCTAGCAGCTCATATAGATTGCCATCTTTATCATCGTTTTGGTCAATACTATGAGTGTCCTGCATACCAGTGCTAGTATCGGTATCTGTCAGCCATGCTGGCGGATAGCCACTGTCATCTGCGTGGCTTGGTGAATACGGCTCTGAGGAATACGAGTCTATCGAATAGGACGCTGAATCATACGCCTCTAACGGTGGGAAATTCTCATAGCCTTGATTGTCATCATAACTGGGCTGATTAATGTAATTTTGGTCGCTTTGGGTGACATTGTTTTGATGACTGTCTTGACGGTTGTTTTGATAGTTATTTTGATGGTTGTCTTGATTTGCACCGTCTTGATCTACTTTGTTATGTTCTACAGTTGGGCTAGGCACATTGTGAACTGGCGGCGGTGCAATAGGTTTGGGTGCGCGACGTTGATAACTAACGTTTTGCTGTTCTTCTTTCGGTACTTCAATGCCTGTTTGTTTTGATAGTTCATTGACCGCTTCAATAAATGTCAAATTTTCATAATCACGCAAAAAACTGATGGCATTGCCACCGACGCTACAGCCGAAGCAGTGATATATGTTTTTTTGTGGATTGACATAAAAGGAAGGCGATTTTTCACCGTGAAAAGGGCAGCAGCCTTTATATTCACTACCAGCCCGTTTAAGCGTGGTGTGTTTGCCAATGATACTGATCAGGTCAGCTTGGCTATTTAATTGTTCAAGAATATGGTTAGGAATGCTCATACAAAAAACAGTTTACCATAGGTCGATTATATTGGGGCAGAGGTAATAAGGTACTGCTAGAAAAATAAGGCCAACATAATGTTGACCTTATTATCAATGAATACAGACTGTGTTAGCTAGGCTAAGCTAAGAAGAGACTTAACGTAATCAATTATTATCCATATCACTCACACTGTCGTCATTTAGCGTAGTGCGACGTGTCGGATTGGTATTTAGGGGATCGACGTTGGCTTCTCTTGCAGTTGAGCCAGTGCTTGATTGGCTGGTTACGCGCTCAGCTGACGCTTCAGGTAAACCTAGTCCTACGCTAATACCATTACGTGCAGCAGCATTATTGGCGACTGGAGTATTGGCAGGCGTCGTGTTTGTTCCTGCTAGTCTCAACTGGGCGGCATTACGAATTATTTGTGTCTTGGTGGCGCCGTTATACTCGCCAGACGCGACTGATTTGTCAGTTGTGTTCGAACGACCAAGCTTGCCAAAGGTGATCTTGTTGAGCCAAGTACGGTCACGTTTGGTACTCAATTTCACACTACCATTACTGGTTAGCATTTCTGGGTAGTTGATCTGCAACAGCGTTTTGTATTCATTGGCCAAATCGGTTAGACCCAGTTTTTCATGGCTATAGGCTAGTACCGCAAGAGCATCTGGGGTTGATTCACTTAGCGGGTAATACTGGAATACCCATTTGGCACGGTTGACCGCTGCTACATAAGCTTCACGCTCGATATACCAGTTGGCTGCGCTCATTTCGCTCTCAGCAAACTGATTGTAAATGAACGTCATACGCTGAGCGGCATCTGGTGCATACGGGCTGTTTGGATATTTATTGATAAGCTCTTGGAAATTGGCAAAGGCAATACGCAAATACGCGGTATCACGCTCAGCTTGGTTCAGTTTAAAGAGCTTTAGGCTCTCAGATGAACCTTCCATATTGGCAACGCCGCGCACATAGTAGGCGTAGCTGACTTGTGGGTTAGACGGGTAGAGACGGATAAACTGCTCAGCACTTGCTGCCGCCATTTCATACTTGTCGCCTTCATATTGTGCATACATCATATCAAGCAAGGCTTGTTCAGCGTACTGTCCGGTTGGGTAGAATGTGCGCAGATTGGTCAGCTCTTCGATACCTTGGATATAGTGACCTTTGTCAATCTGATTGACGGCCTCGTTATAATATCCTTGCTCTGATTTTTCAGCTGTTTCTACTGCCTCACCATCTTTGGCGCCAGTTAGATTTTTGAAAGTCTGGCAACCCACTAGGTTGACGCTAAGCGCCAGTAGGGTTATTGAGGACAGTTTGATAAACGTATTGCCAACAGCTTGCATACTTCTTCTCCGACACAAGACGCATAATAGCAGCGGCGCTATCATGCTATATAAAAGGTTAGTGATAAAAAACGACGCTAAATAGTCAGCGATCCACCAGCAAAAATTTTTTATCGAATGCAGTTTTTTTTATGACGTATTGTACTGATAGATTGGGTTTGATACATAGCGCTTGTATAGTAAGCCAGTCATAGACCACATGCATTTAACCACAATTAAACGGTTTAAATGGCAAACACGGTCAACAAAACCCAATGCTATTTTCATACTGTATCTAAATACGGCATTCGCATACAGTGCCATAGCATACAGCAAAACATGGCTATACTTTATAGAATAACATTTGCTACGTCTATTTTTTCGCCATCTATATTGTATAGGCAGTTTAACATGAGCAGCTGTCACGAGCGATATCGAATGTCGCTAGCATGAGTAAATATACAGTAAATTACAGCAATGTCATGTTCTAGAGAGTTAAGCGATGCATCTTACAGCCCAAATGTATGCTCAAAAATTAACAGATAGCATGCAGCTTCTATAGGGCTTATGCGTGCGACATGGTACACTAGAGCGGTATTGTCTTCGCTTTTTTGTACCTTGAAGATGGTTATCTGCTATTTATAGGCAAAAAACGATAATCAAAAAACGACAACTTTTTATACTGCTATTTATAATACTATCTTCGAAGTCACCTCACAAAACACTGTCAGGGGCTTTGCCACGTATCAATGTATCAATCCGCTATGAATAATGATGCCATGACTACCAATTTATCACCGAATCAATCGCTATATACTGATTCATCAGCACAAGAGTCACCAATGCCAAATGAAGTTTTGAACAATAATGAGCTACCTGATAATCAACCAATTACAAACGAGCAAATGCATGATGATGCGCTTGATAATGAAGAGTTGCTCATCGATGATGGTAATGATCTGAATGATAGCGACATCGATGATAATGATATTGATGACAGCGACATGGACGGTGACGACGATGAAGCCCCAGTAGCGGGTCAAGCTGTACCAGTGATTGTAGACATGACGCATGTGGTCACAGAAGATCAAGCTGGTCTGCGTATTGATAAGGTCGCCTCACAAGCGTTTTCGGACTTTTCGCGGGTGCAATTACAGAACTGGATTACTGACGGCAGTCTGCTCTATAACGGCAGTGTCCAAAAACCGAAAGTCCGTGTCAAAGCAGATGACGTATTGCATCTATCAACGACGTTACAGCAGCATGGCGAAGACCAACCAGAAAACATAGATATCGATGTTGTCTATGAAGATGATGACGTATTGGTAATCAATAAACCTGTCGGTATGGTGGTTCACCCAGGCGCTGGTAACCAAAACGGCACTTTGGTCAATGCATTGCTATATCACTATCCTCAGCAGCATCATTTACCGCGTGCAGGTCTTGTGCACCGCATTGATAAAGACACCTCTGGATTGCTATTGATTGGCAAAACCAAACCTGCTCAGATGGCACTGATGGAACAGCTAAAAGACAAGTCTGTTTATCGTCACTATAAGTGTGTCGTAGCAGGGGACCAAGCAAGTTTATCTCGTCATCGTCGTATCGATGCGCCGATTGGTCGACATCGCAACCAGCGTACTAAAATGACGGTGATGACTGCTGGTCGAGAAGCGGTAACGCATCTGCTAAATGTCACACCATTGAACGAAAACTACTGTCTGCTAGATGTTGGACTTGAGACTGGACGTACGCATCAAATTCGTGTGCATCTAAGTCACATTACTTATCCACTAGTCGGTGACCGTGTCTATGGTGGCCGTCGTCAGTTGCGCTCTGGATTGACAGAAGCTCAGCGCCAAGCTATTAATAATTTCCCACGCCAAGCATTGCATGCCTATACGCTAGGGTTTGTGCATCCGACGACAGGTGAGGACATTGAAGTAACGACGCCACTACCTGAAGACATGCAAAAACTCATGGCAGTACTAAGCGACGGTTATTATGAAGAGTAAACGCTAACGTTTACTAGATGAGAGGTGAGAGCGAGCAGCCATGACGAACACGTTCCCGATGACAATGATTGCGCAAATTGATGATGTGGCTGTTTTTCAGACGGCTGCTTTTGTGTATGATGATATTGATGATTCTGCTGCTAAAAACCAGCGTACAGGGTATGAGGGTCAGTCAAATTATGGCGAGCTAAATCTAGGTCTGCATGTCAATGATAATGCACTACAAGTATTAGATAACCGCATGAGTCTATTGGCTGCTATCAATGAGCAACTGACAGATAAGTCTGCACAAAATGAGCAGCATGAGGCTATTAATCGCTTACATTGGGTCAGTCAGGTTCATGGTAAACATATTCATGATGTCGATGCTACTACACTGAATATGGCGCCACTGTCTGCTGATGCGATGGTCAGTCAACAAAATGGTCGCGGTCTGGCAATCATGACGGCAGATTGTGTGCCTATCGTGTTATATCAACCTACCAGTGGCAAAATCGCAGCGATTCATGCAGGCTGGCAAGGATTGGCCTGCGGTGTGATACAAGAAACTGTTAATCGCTTTACCGATTCAGGCCCTATACAAGCTTGGATAGGCGTTTGTATCAGTCAGGAAAACTATGAAGTAAATACAGACGTTCGCGATAAACTATTATCTGGGTGTATAGCTAACCAGACGTTATCACAGGCACATATCGATAACTTTGTGTCGCTATTTTCTATATCGTCTTATGATGACAAGATAAAGTTGGATTTACCGAAGCTTGCTGCCATGCAGTTAGAAGCTGCTGGTGCTACAGTCATGAATGACTTACCTGTTGACTGTAGTTACGCTGATACTCACTATTACTCGTATCGCCGTCAGACTCATATGCAGCAACCTGCAACGGGTCGGATGGCACTGGTCATCGTTCGTCGTTAGCAGCTTTATAGTCAGCGAACTACTAAACCGCTACGGTGTTACCCTCCCTAGATGTACTATATGTACAATCTACGGTCGGCTGCCTTGTAGCTGTTTTAGATTTCTTTGACTATATAATAATGAATAGTAGAAACAAAGTGATAAACAATAAAAAAACAGCAGATTATTCTGCTGTTTTTTATTTGAATGCTACATTTGTATTAATACAAGGTCTGTATTGGTACAAAATCTGTATTAACAAACAGAGTCGCTAGATTTTGGTACTGATAAGCCAAATAGAGGACGTAAATACAGTGCCAAAAACGTACCTGCCATTGCCAGTATGCCCCAGATATAGCCATGTAAGCTAAAAGAAGCGATACCACCAAAGTAAGCGCCAATATTACAACCGAACGCGAGACGTGCACCGTACCCCATCATCAATCCGCCAATGACCGATGCTGCAAAGTTACCAGTAGTAATCTTAGTGAATTTGAACAAACCACCCGCAGCAGAAGCGATAAACGCGCCAATGATAATGCCGATATTTAATACAGTGGTCGAATCTGCAAAGATAGAAGCTTCAAGCGCCGCTGCATTAGCCCCTTGCCAATAGCCCCAACTAGCCACATCCATACCAAAGCCGCTTGCAATTTTAGAGCCCCACAATGTGAATGCTGACGTAATGCCCCACGGTTGACCACGTGTGAGTAATGTCAGACCATTAAGTAAAGCTAAGACGATTGCAGCAGCAAATAGCGGCCAAGAACCACGAAAAATTCGTTTCCAACCAGACTCAGAAGGCACGGGTGCCATCTTTGGTGCGTTTCTTTTTTTCTCAACGACTAACGTCACCCATGCGATAATGCCAAATATGGCCAGCGACACCAGCCATGCACCTGTATAACCAAGACCTGTAGAGGTTGCCAAAGAGAAAGGTGCATAAGCAGGCATCTCTTCTGTCCAGAATGGCAAGTGATAAGCCCCAATCGTGGCGCCCACTATGAAGAAAATAAAGGTGATGAACATAACAGAGCGTCCACCGCCTACCGCATAGAGCGTACCAGAGGCACAGCCGCCGCCAAGTTGCATGCCGATACCAAATACAAATGCGCCTACGACTAGACTGACCCCTAATGGCGCGACATAACCTGCGACAGGACCGCCAAATAGCGTCGTGCCATAAGCAAGGATTGGCGCAAATAGCGTAACAGCAACTGCCAACATTAGCATGTGTGAGCGCATCGCCTGACCGTTGCCCACTGCCATCATACGTCTAAAGGCAGAGGTAAAGCCAAAGCGGGCATGAAAAAGGGTATAGCCTAACAAAAGACCTATGCCAAGTAGCAATGATTGAGAGATATGTTGAGTGGCTAATAGATACGCAAGCACCATCAATCCTACGATGCCACCTCCCATAATTAAGGGTTTTTGTGGTGCATTTAAGGCCAGATCATCTCTGACGATAGGATCTTTCGTGTCGTTTACAGGTTGAACGAGAGTAGTCAAGGTAATAGCTTCCTTATCCGATGATGTTATCAGATATCATTTTTATAAGAATTTATATGAGTATAGTTACGCAGGTTTGCAGAATTGGAAACTGTATTTCTGTTAATTCGATTGATTTGGTTAAGCAGTAAGAAGCGGTACATCATAATCCTATTGTCATTAATGTAAATACGGAGAGATTAGAAAAAATAGAATTAATATATGACTATATGGAATAAATAGGCTGCTGTTTATATGACCTTATATTAATAGTTATCTATAGTGCTAATAATTATAGGTTTATCAGTTATCACAGAGTGGCTTTTACTATATCGATAGTCAATGTGACTTACCCTTTTATATAAAATATATTAAAAGTATATGTGCTCTGATTAGTCAGACTTTAATAAATAACTTAAAAACAAAAATACGTCTGATACAATGGGCTTGAATTCAATGAAGGTCGTCGCATATATACTGGTATGTATACGCTGACGTATAGAGACTATGTAATTAAAGACAGTGCAGTTAAAGACTATGCGATTGCTCTATCATTATTGATGTTTTTACCAGTTAAATTGACTCAAAGAAACGTTGCTCGGCTCGATTCTATTGTATCGCCTGAAAGCTTAAGAGCTTGAGCTATCGATAAGCATTTATTGTGAAAGTGAGGCCACTAACTATCGATTGTGGCTAAGTATCCAATATTTTGTAAGTTTATATTCAACCAATTATTTATTATTAGAGTACGTATGAATACACCTGCTAAATCGTCTAACACCTCTACATCTACTGATAACGCGCCTAATGTCTCAATCGCTGTTATCTTCCATAGTAATTATGGGCATACCAAGCGTGTCGCTGAGGCGATAGTACAAGGTGCGCATCAGCAATTGCCAGAAGCGCAAGCCAAAGCTGTCGATGTTTATGATGTTGATTGGGATTATTTAGATCAGGCAGATTTGCTGGTTTTTGGCAGCGCAGTGTATATGGGTAGCGTGACGGCTGAGTTTAAGACCTTTATGGATGAGACATCCAAGCGTTGGTATCATCGTAAATGGGAAGGTAAATGGGCAGCAGCGTTTGCCAATTCGGGTGGACTGAGCGGTGATAAACTTGCTGTATTGCAGCAGATTTCTCTATATGCGATGCAGCATGGTATGAACTGGATTGGTCTGCCATTGATGCCGACAGGTCATGAGGCTCACGACTTAAACCGTCTTTCTAGCTTTTTGGGTCTAATGACTCAGTCGCTTGATGGTCCACCTGAAGAGACGCCAGGTTCAGGAGATATTGATACTGCTATTTGGTTTGGTGATCATCTTGCCAAAACGATTATTAAGCATCAACCAGCTGATGCTAAGCTATAAAAACAGCTAGAACCGACAGAGCGATCGAATAAAAAAGCAGACATTATTGATGTCTGCTTTTTTTGTGCCAATTTTTATTGAGCGATAAGTGCGATCAAGCGCTAGGCTTTTATTGAGCAACAAGCTTAGTAGGGGCGGGCTTCACGGGGATAGGACTGTCAACGAATTGAAATGATTGACAACCTCCTAACAGCATCGTTGCTATTAGCAAATAGGTAAAGGCAAATGACTTCATAGTAATATCTCAAAAACGATTTTAGCCCAACGATATGTCACGATTACTTATCATTAGAAGTCACAACAGTGAAGAGTCAGGCTTATTTGCAGACATTATATATAAAAATCAGCTGCTGATAGCAGTTTAAAGGCGATATATGTATTCGGTACTGTTTTTACGCAGGCTATCTCGCTGTTTATAGTATGGCTTATCTAACGCCTCATTTGATTTGTCATGTATAAAATTAGAAATATTTATAAAAACAGTGTCTGATTTTGAGTGGCTGAGTAACGGATAAAATCTACAAAACGTATAGGTATTTACTTAGATTTAAATTATTCACCAATTATTCGCCAACTGTTTGATAGTATCTATAGGCATTTTAACGGGTTGTGTTATAAATAAGAATAGTGATAATATGTTGAAAGCTGACCAAATAGTCAAGTATCCTATAGTACGAGTTTTCTAACAAATTTGTTCGATGAATGCTGATATTTGCAACCAGCTTACCTGATATTAAAAAGCACGATGTCCTGATTTTTTTATCTCTTAAGAATGTATCAGCGAATAAAACAGAATAACCGTACTTGAGCGGTTGCAGCATGATGTAAACCAAATGCTTACGTTCAGCATTTAAGCCGTCAAACTCCTTAAGCCTTATGCTTATCTTCATTATTTTATTTTAGCCGAGTCTTGCTATGATTAGTTTTTACTTAAATGGGAAACGCCACGAGCTAACCCAGATTAACCCTAATACGACGGTGCTTGAGTATCTACGATTGCATGAAGGCCAAACGGATACGAAGGAAGGCTGTGGTAGTGGTGATTGCGGTGCCTGTACCGTAATGGTTCAGCGCCTGCCTAACGCTAGCCAGCCAGCGCTTAATGATGAAAATGGCGACGAAAAAAATGTGACGCCACCGTTCTATACAGTCAACTCCTGCATTACGCTAGTGTCGCTCATGGATGGTCATCATCTGATGACGGCTTCTTATTTGGCTGACAATCCAGAACATCACCCACAACGTGCTCTACTGCATCCGGCGCAGCAAGCGATGGTTGAATGTCACGGATCACAGTGCGGTTTTTGTACGCCTGGGTTTGTAATGTCGCTTGCTTGCGTTTACGAAAACAATCGTATGCAGACAAATCAAGAGATAGCAAGTCAAAGCGATGCCAAGCAGCAGCTGAGCTATGATGAAGTGGTTGCATCAATATCTGGCAACCTATGCCGCTGCACAGGGTACAGGCCAATTATCGAAGCTGGTCTACTGATGAGCGATATCGGTCAGCAGAGAGAGGCGGAGCAGTCAGCGGTGAAAGACTTGACGATCAGTCTCGCAACAGATGCTATGGCAAGTACAAAAGAGTCGATAGTCTCTGAACATGTGCCAGCTAAAGACAAATTAAAAAATGCAGAGTCGAATGATATTGCAGCTGCACTCAGTGATGCTGGGCGACAGTTATATATGCCCAAGTCACTAGATGAGCTTAATCAAGTATTAGCGGCCTATCCGCAGGCTACGATTTGGGCAGGCGGTACGGATTTGGGATTGAGTGTAACCCAGCATTTGGTTGATCACGAGGTCATTATCCAGCTTTCAGCTGTCGAGGCGTTAAAGTCATGGTCATTACTTGACACAAAGTCTGACTCAAGCAATGAAGGGTCAGATAACGAGCAAGCTCCTAGCCAAAAACTAGTACTGGGCGCTGGCATGAGCTATCAGCAGATGTTGCCTGTGCTTGAGCAGTATTTTCCAAGCTTTGCGCAAGTATTTGAGCGTATTGCCTCTCCGCAAATTCGTAATATGGGCACCATCGGCGGCAATATCGCTAACGCTTCGCCGATTGGTGATTTACCACCGATTCTATTGGCATTAGATGCATCAATTCATCTGCGTCATTGCACGCCTAATCGTGAAGGGTCAAGTAGCTCGTCTTATACGGATGAGATCATACCTCTATCAGAATTTTTCTTAGATTATAAAAAGACCAAACTGCAAGCAGGCAGCTATATTGTCGCTATTCATATTCCTTTGATGCAAGATCATCAGCACTTATTTATTCATAAAATTAGCAAACGCTACGAAGATGATATCTCAGCGTGCTTGCTTGCGGCGCGGCTTGATGTGTCAGCAGATGGTGCAATTATCGAGAATGCAAAGCTTGGGCTTGGTGGCATGGCTGCCATACCGTTATTAGCTACAACCTGTCAGCAAGCGCTCGTTGGGCAAGCGGCTGAAGTTGCGAGTTTTGAGCAAGCAGCACAAGTCTTGTCTGCAGACGTTACGCCTATGACCGATGTCAGAGCCAGCCGTGAATATCGCTCACATGTGGTACAGCGTCTACTGGTGAAGTGCGGTAAGCAATTGGTAGCAGGTAGACAGACTGAGACTGCTTAATTAGCAGAGTTGTTGTTTGCTAATACCGCCTTATCGTTATATTTGCCAAGAATAAAAGAGCATTAATCAAAGCGTCCTAATAAAAGAGATCCGCCATGAGCCACCATTCGTCCTTATTTGACAGTTATAGTATCCGCCGCGTGCGTCCGCCAAAAAACAAAATTGGCACCTCGGCTAAACATGATAGTGCGATTAGCCATGTCATGGGGACGGCGACTTATGTGGATGATATTGCAAAACCGCAAGGCACGCTACATCTGGCAGTAGGTAAAAGCAGCCACGCTCATGCACGTGTACTGAGTATGGATTTGAGCACTGTTAGAGATGCGGATGGGGTGGTAGATGTCTTAAGTTTTAAAGATTTGCCTGCGCAGACGGATATCGGTGCGGTGTTCGACGGTGAGCCACTGATGGTGGATGACATCACAGAGTATGTGGGTCAGACGTTATTTGTAGTAGTAGCGAGCAGTCATCGCGCTGCCAAAAAAGCGGCTACCAAGGCAGTGGTAGAGTATGAGCCATTGCCAACAGTACTTAGTATTGATAAAGCGTTAGAGCAAGAGTTGTTTGTGCGTCCGAGTCATTTTATGAAGCGTGGTGACGCGGCGACTGCACTTGAGAACGCACCGATTCGCATTGAAGGTCATATTCATATGCGCGGGCAAGAGCACTTTTATCTCGAAGGCCAAGTGTCTTATGTCGTGCCTTGTGACGATGGCGGGCTAGAAGTGTATACGTCGTCACAGCATCCAAGCGAAGTACAGCAGTTGGTCGCCGAAGTAACGGACTTGCCATTTCATGCGGTAAACACAGTCGTGCGCCGTATGGGTGGCGGGTTTGGCGGTAAAGAAACGCAAGCCGCTGCATGGGCATGTCTGTGCGGTATCATTGCCAAACGTCATAACGTTCCAGTCAGTATGCGTCTAGATCGTCAAGATGACATGGTGGTGACGGGTAAGCGTCATGAGTTTGCCAATCGTTACGAAGTCGGTTTAGACGAGTCTGGGCGTATATTGGGCGTCGATATGCAATTGGCTGGCTTGTGTGGCTATGCGCCAGATTTGTCTGATGCCATCGTCGATAGAGCGATGTTCCATTGTGATAATGCCTATTACTATCCAACTGCTCATGTGGCAGGGCATCGCTGCAAGACACATACGGTATCCAATACTGCCTATCGAGGATTTGGTGGTCCGCAAGG
The DNA here is from genome assembly GCF_904846705.1 of Psychrobacter sp. Pi2-52. Taxonomy (GTDB): domain Bacteria; phylum Pseudomonadota; class Gammaproteobacteria; order Pseudomonadales; family Moraxellaceae; genus Psychrobacter. The sequence continues at coordinate 65,340 of NZ_CAJHBS010000015.1, read as the reverse complement.
TCTGATGACTGCTGAATATATGATGGATCATATTGCCTATACGTTGGGGCAGGATCCGCTGCAAGTACGTCTAGCAAACTTATATCAAGATGGTCAAAGTACCCATTACGGTCAGACCATTGAGCATTTTGATTTAGCGACCATCATGACCAAGTTGGCAGACGATTGCGATTATGACAACCGCCGTCAGCAAATCCTAGAAGCCAATCAAAAAGCTGCCGCTGAAGGCAGTGACAAACGTTTGGGTCTTGCTTTAACGCCAGTAAAGTTCGGTATTTCATTTACGGTGCAAACGCTTAATCAGGCAGGCGCATTGGTACATATTTATACCGATGGCAGTATCCACCTCAATCACGGTGGTACGGAGATGGGGCAAGGGCTGTATATTAAAATCGCCCAAATTGTTGCAAATGAATTTGATGTTGATCTGGACACGGTTAAGGTGTCAGCGACACGTACGGATAAAGTGCCTAATACATCACCAACAGCTGCGTCATCAGGTACCGATATTAATGGTAAGGCAGCACAGAACGCTTGTCTAAGCATTAAAGCTCGCATACTTGAATTTGCCGCTGAGCATTTCGACGTAGCGCAAGAAGACATACGTTTTGAAAAGAATCATGTCTATATTGGCGATAAAGAAACACTGACTTTTGCCGAAATGATTCAACTGTCGTACCAGAACCGTATCAGCTTGTCGTCTACTGGCTACTATAAAACGCCTAAGATATTTTATGATCGCTCTAAAGCATGGGGACGTCCGTTCTTCTACTTTGCCTTGGGTGCAGCTTGTGCTGAGGTTGAGATTGATATCTTGACGGGCGAGTACAAAGTACTACGCTGTGATGTGCTGCATGATGCAGGACAATCGATCAACCCTGCCATTGACATTGGTCAGATTGAAGGGGGTTTTGTGCAAGGTATGGGTTGGCTCACGGCAGAAGAGCTGATCTGGAATGATAAAGGTAAGCTCGCATCTGATAGTCCTGCCAATTATAAAATTCCAACCGCGCATGACTTACCTAAGCAGTGGAATGTCAAATTGTACGATCGCAAAAACGAAGAACAAACGATTTATAACTCTAAAGCCGTTGGCGAGCCGCCGTTTATGTTGGCAGCCAGTGTTTGGTGTGCCCTTAATAATGCGGTCGCGAGCCTTGGCGATTACAGAAAGAATCCAGAGCTGACCATGCCTGCGACGCCAGAAGCTGTACTAAAAGCAGTGATGCGCATGCAAGGCACGTCGTGGGATTTAACAACTAAAGCAGATACAGACACGATTGATAGTTTAGTAAAAGGCGCAGAAGAGAACAATGACCTTTACAACGAAAAAGCAATGCCGCAAGACGTACGTCATGCTAAAGACATCGATCCAAAAGAAGTCGAAGGTAAACAAACCGATGACCAGCCTAACGCGATAGAGCATCCAAATGTAGCAGGGGCAAGAGGTCCTGCGCACAGTGAATGAGTCGTTAGCACCGCCAGTCGTTTGGTATGAAGGTCTAGCGCGATATCAGCAGCAAGGCATTGCTCACGTGTTGGCGACGGTCGTGGCTGTGAATGGATCTGCTCCTCGAGCGCTACAGGCAAAAATGATTGTCACGCAAGATAGTATCGTGGATACGCTAGGCGGCGGCGGTCTAGAGCACGACGTTGTCAATACGGCACGGCAGCTATTGAATGGTGAAATAGCGGCAACGGTAACAAAAGAAGTAAAACCAAAAGTCGCTGAAACTGACGGTGAAAGCACGTTAATACCTTCTAAAGCAGTGCGCCGTGATGCTGTCTACACCAAGCACTACCCGCTAGGTGCAAAGTTGGCACAGTGTTGCGGCGGTAGCGTCACCGTTATGTTTGAATGCTTCAACGTAACGCCGCCGATGTCAGTACTAGTGTTTGGTGCAGGGCATGTGGCATCAGCGCTAATGACCATTCTCGCTGAGCTACCTTGTCAGGTAGATTGGGTGGACAGTCGCCCAGAGATGTTTAAGCGTTACTTAGTTGATGAATCTACTACTAATCAATCCACACTTTATAACTTACCAGCGCATATCCGTCCGCATATCGATGATGAGCCTGTAGATTTTGTACGCCCATTTATCGAGCAGGGTGGTCAGCGTTTTATTCTGGTTATGACTCATGATCATAGTGTTGATTTTGAGTTAGTACGGGCGGCATTAGATACTATTTCTGACATGAGTGCATCACGTGATAAATGCTCAGATACTTTGACACCTTACATAGGTTGCATTGCCTCGGCAACCAAAGCCAAGCGTTTTAGAGATCGTTTGATGCAGCGTGGCTACAGTGAGCAACTGGTCAATCAGTTGGTTATGCCAATTGGATTGAAAATTGGCGGAAAAGAGCCGATGGCGGTGGCGGTTTCTATCGTGGCACAGCTCCTACAACAGTATCATCAAGCTATTTCTTGAACGGTTCCCTTCATATAACTTTTATACTTGTTATTAAATCATTAAAACGCTCAGGACTACCAAGCCATTGTGAGATCTACGAATGACCCTACATATTTATCAAGCTCGACTGCTGCACTACTTGACCGAAAGCGATCGTACTGAGCGTACAACCTCTGATCATTCACAGACATTAGCTGTGGAACGAGACATTACGTTGCTACCAGTGATTGAAGGTGTACAGGTTTATCCTGAATATATCGCCGATGGTGCGCTTGTCGTAGATGATATGATAGGGTGCATTGTAGAGTATGGTCGTAGTGAAACTATACTGTCAAAGTATGCAAATGAAGAGGGTAGGCTAGCAGTCAAGGTGCATGACTATCGCGATAAATTGATCATGCCAGGTTTTATCGATACTCATGTACATTATCCGCAAATAGATATGATTGCTGCTTATGGTGAGCAATTACTTGACTGGCTTAACAATTATACTTTCGTCACTGAGGCCAATTTTGGCGATCCAAAAGTAGCGCATGATACGGCGCAGTTCTTTTTAAATCAGTTGCTAGCCAATGGTACAACGAGTGCCATGGTATTTTCTACCAGTCACCCTGAATCAGTGAACGCATTTTTTACGGAAAGTCACAAGCTCAACACCCGCATGATCACAGGCAATGTATTGATGGATCAAAATGCGCCTGATAATTTGTGTGTACCTACTGAGCAGGGCATTCGAGATACCCAAAATATCATTGATAACTGGCATGAGCGTGGTCGGCAGCATGTGGCGATTACCCCGCGATTTGCTATTACTTCGACACCCAAGCAACTACAAATGGCAGGTGAGCTGTATGCCAGTTACGAGAGTGTTTATCTGCAGACGCATCTAGCAGAAAATCATGATGAGATTGCCTTTGTGAAACAACTGTATCCCAATCATAAAGGCTATCTCGATGTCTATGATGATATGGGATTGCTAGGTCGACGTACGACTTTGGCACATAGTATTCACCTTGAAATATCTGAGTATGAACGCTTACGCGATACTGGTACGCAGATATCACACTGTCCGACGTCCAACCTGTTTTTGGGTAGTGGACTATTCGATTTACCCAAGACGTTAAGTTATACCGGTGTCAGTATCGCCACTGATGTTGGAGCAGGCACAAGTCTGTCGATGCTGACGACTCTGTCAGAAGCGTATAAAATCCAACAACTACAAAGCAATCAACTATCCGCTCATCAAGGGCTGTACCAAATTACGTTGGGTAATGCCCAGTCGCTATTATTGGACAATAAAATCGGTAACTTTATGCCAAACAAAGAAGCGGATTTTGTGGTCATCGATATGGGTGCAACGGAATTGCTTGAGCGACGTATGGCGCAGACCAAAACACTGGAAGAGCAGTTGTTTGTGCTAATGATGCTAGGCGATGATAGAGTAATTGATCAGACAGTCATCGCCGGCGTGAGTCGCTATCGTAAATCTACTGCTTAATAAATTAGCGAAAAATATGAATAAAGAAAAAGCCCTATTTATGTTTAACATAAACAGGGCTTTTATCAAATTGATTTGTGCTTAATGACAGCTTAGTTGCATTCATCTTCTAACTCAATAAACACATGCCAATCCGTGATATCAATCTCATAACAGTTATTACCCTCGCCATTGATACGATCAATAACTAAGAAATCACTGTCACGACCAAGCGCGAGTAGAGGGTGATGCCAGACATTAACGTCGTACTGTACACCTTGGTGAGATTTTGCATAAAACACCACTAAGTCATCAGGCGACTGTGGAGGGTTACCAGCTTGGGCGACGACGACAATATAATCTTGGCCTTCCATAGATACAAACGCCTGTGTTCCAAGCGGATGGTATTCCATGACTGAGAGTGCAATCGGGTTCTCACGTTTCTTGGCCCGAAAGATACTCATACCAACTGAGCCACCGTCTAGTTTACTTTCGGCAAGTGCATGATGGCGAACCGCATAGCCATTATTGATTTCATAAGTATTGTCAGCATTTTGCTCACAGGCTTCATAGCGCTCGATGACTGAACCATAGGGGGCAAAGTTTGCCTTAGTCAAAGGCTTGGCTGTCAGAGTGACACTCATTATTTTGCCTCTTTACTATCAACATCAGTACCAGTATCAATATTAGCCTCAGCAATTTTGCCATACACGCGAACACGGCTAATGCCACCATCTGGGAAGATGTTGACCCGAATATGAGTAATGGGTGTATCAATTTGAAGCTTGTCTTTGCCAAAGTGATGAACGTCGTCAGCACTGGTTTTTTGTGGTTCAAGCAAGGTATCCCAAAACATGCTTTGAGTCACTAAGGTTTGCTCTGGTGTATTTGGTGAGTAGACGGCTTGAATCGAGACTTTATCAGGATAATTGCCTTTAAAATGAGCAGTATCTATCTCGATAGAATCAACGATACCTGCTTGGCCTAGCGCGATGATGCACCAGTCATTGCCTGGCTCACGGCGACGACGAGTCTCCCAACCATCACCCATGTTAGGCGCTTTAGTTGGTAGCAGTAAATTACTAGCAGCACCAAAGTGCGCATCGTTACTGGCAATGGCGCGACCACCATTTAATGCGCCCGCCAAGTCAAGCGTCTCATCTTGTGTATTTAGGCTCGCATCAAGTTGAATATCACCATAGACACGTAGTCGGGCAACGCCGCCATCTGGATAAATATTCAAACGAATATGGGTCACCGTTTGCTCATGATCAATCTCGATAAGCTCATGATTGTGACCTTGTAATGGGGTCATACCCACTAGCGCCTGCCAGTTTTTATTGTCCCAGTCTTCTTTGCTTAGACTAGTAAGTTCAGCTTCATCTTGCTGTAGCAGCTCGGGCGCGTATAAGGCATCGACACTGGCGGAAGATGGAAAATTACCCGTAAAGTGACTGGTATCAATATCTAAACCAGAAATTTTGGTTGGGCGAGCAAGCTGGATAACTAAATAGTCGTAACCCAAATGGCGTTTACGACGAGTTTCCCATCCATCCATCCACTTACCGTTGTCATCGAACTTACCCACGACAAATATAGGCGCATCAGGACTTAGAATACGGCTTTTATCCGCAAAGAAATCGTCGGTGGCGAATAGTGATTTTGCACCCAAGCGACTGTCAGCGACGTTTGATTTTTTGGTAAACGCTGGCAGGGTATCAGGTAGATTATTTGCAGAGATAATTTGTCCAACTTCTGAAGTGTTTTGACTCACAATGATTCCTTTTTTAATAATGGTGTTTGTTAATAACGTATGGCTTATTTTATATATTAATCTATGATAATTCGCACTCGCTTAGCCAAGTAGAACGAGTACTAGAACGATAGCCTAAGCTTACATCCAGTTGGCAGTGTTGTCTGACGTAGCAGGATGGTTTTCGTACCAGTGTTTAGCGATGTCATCACGGCGGCATATCCATACGTCAGGCTTACTGGTGATATATTGCAAAAATTGCTTTAACGCTTTGATGCGTCCTGCACGTCCAATAATGCGGCAATGCAAGCCAATGGTCAGCATTTTAGGGGTATGTGCACCTTCTTCGTATAAGGTGTCAAAGCTGTCTTTGAGATACTGATAAAATGGTTCAGCATGGGTGAATCCTGGGCTAGAAGAAAAACGCATGTCATTGGTCTCGAGGCTATAAGGTATGACCAAATGCGGCTTACGCGTGATGACATTGCCGTCTTGGACTTTTACATTGAGCCAATATGGCAACTCATCACCGTACGAGTCAGAGTCATAGGTATAGCCGCCTTGCTCGGCAACCAGTTCACGAGTATTTGGACTATCACGTCCTGTATACCAGCCGAGAGGTTGGCCGCCTAGCATACGTTTAAATATCTGGGTGGCACAGCGAATGTGTTCGCGTTCCGTCTCACGGTACATGTCTTGATAGGTAATCCAGCGTAGACCATGACTGGCAATCTCATGACCGTCTTCTAATACACGCTCGATAATATGCGGGGTCTTTTCAGCAGCGGCGGCACAGGTAAACGTGGTGATAGGAATACCATAATCTTTAAAGACATCTAATACACGCCACACGCCAACACGGCTACCGTATTCGAATGCAGATTCAATAGACTGGTGACGGTTGTTAAATTCTGGTGTGCCCAAAATATCAGACAAAAAACGCTCTGATTGACCATCGCCATGGATGACGCTATTTTCTGCACCTTCTTCGATATTTAATACAAACTGTACGGCGATTTTTGCGCTGCCTGGCCAGTTCGCTTTCGGTGGATTGCCAGCATAGCCTTTTAGGTCGCGGGGATACGTACTGATATCAAAGTCACTGGTAATTTTTTTGCTCATTATCTATATTCCTATATCGCTTAGAGCCTTAAATATTTATTTGAATACTGCTCGTAAAGGACAGTTATTTTTTATCACAAATTAAAGTGATGATGCATAGGCCACGAGCTGTTGGCGCTCGGTATCAGTTAGCTGAGTGATATTACCAAGCGGCATATAGCCAGTCTGTACCGCAGTGACGATTTTCGCTTTATGAATTTTTAAGTCTTCTGGTGTTTGCAAAATGATTCCTGCTGGCGGCGCGGCAAAGCCTTGTTGTGTTGGCTGCATCGCATGACAGGTGCTACAGCGCGTATGTACGACATCCATCATGGCGTCATCTGCTGATGCGCTCACGGGTACGGCTTCAGCAGTAGCTGCATCAGTGCTAATACGGTTATTAGCACTGTTAGTAGCATTAGCAACGGTATCAGTGCTTGAGTCAGTAGTCGTGTTTGTAGCTATGGGGGTGCTATCAGTTGTCGTAGGTGCTACTGAGGCAGTAGCAGGCATTGCAGGTGCTGGCTCAATAGGCTCAGGTCGCATCCAAATAATTAATAATACGGTTAATACGGCTGGAATAACCAAGTAACGAGGTTTTTTATGACCCAAATGCTTTTGGTTAAAGTAATGACGCGCAGTCGCGGTAATGATACCGACGAAGACCAATACCAACCAACCTTTCTCATGAGCATACATCATTGGGTAATGGTTGCTAATCATGGTAAAAATCAGCGGTAGGGTAAAATAGTTATTCATCAGTGAGCGATTTTTGGCTTGTAATGCCAATTCAGCCACTTCTTTACCAGGCTTTTCGCCGCGCCGCACACAGTCAACGAGTGCACGCTGAGCCGGCATAATACCGAAGAATACGTTACCTACCATCACCGTGCCCAAGATAGCACCGATATGAATAAATGAGGCGCGATCACTGAACAGCTGGTAAGAACCCCAGCTCGCGATGACCAGCAAGATAAAAATCAAGGTACTAAAGATAAACGCGTTTTTACCCAAATGACTGCGTACGATCACTTCATAAATGAAGTAACTACCAAATAAGAAAAGCAAGCTGGTGGCAATGGCACCGATACTGGTAAAAGGCACTTTGCTTGGGTCAATTAGGTAGGCAGTTGCATTGGCATAATAGACGATAGACATCATCGCCGCACCCGTCAGCCAAGTGGTATAAGCTTCCCATTTAAACCAATGTAGCGTCTTTGGCATCTCCTCTGGTTCGAGTTTGTATTTGGCAATTTCATAAAACCCGCCGCCATGGACGGCCCAAAGATCACCCGAAATGCCTTTGTCTGTTTTCCACTGTGGCGGTTTGCGTAGGCTTAGATCTAGCCACACAAAATAAAACGATGCACCAATCCATGCTACCCCAGCGATAACATGAAACCAGCGGAAAAATAAACTCAACCATTCGAGAAGATAGGCGCCCATGTAATAAATGTCCTTTAATATGACAGTGTCTTAATAAAATGTCTTGGTAATTTCTTTTGATAGTATTTCTTGAACACTAATAACAAAGCAGAGAGCTAAACAGCACCAAAGCTACGATCCGCGATAAGTGCTATAACCGTGCGCACTAAGCAGAAGCGGCACGTGATAATGACTGGCATCGTTTACTACAAAGTCGATAACCACTTGCGGGTAAAATGCTGTCAGCTGCTGAGCATCAAAATAAGACTGAGTATCGAACGTTACGGTATAGCGTCCAATATTTAGCTGACGCTCTGTGCTATCGATGGCTGTATCAAACTGCCAAGCGTCTGGTGTGACACGGCCATCACTATTGGTTGTACCATGCGCTAGTAATGTGGCGGCACCGTTGTCTCGTATGCGGTGTAAGGTGACAGCGACATCAGCCGCAGGTTTGCCAAGATGAGTGTCTAAGATATGTGAGGATAGGGTGGCAGACATGATGCTTCCTTTAAATTTGTGAGAAATATAAATCGGGTGAAAATGCTAGTCTAACTCTGCGACTACTATTTGCCTGTCTAAGCATTGTCTAGTAGTTTGTTTAAACGTAGACGCGTAATTTTGTTTTGTTCAGCGGCTGCGTTAGCTAGTTCAGTAGCACGATCATTAGGCAGGCGCGCTAATAGCAGATCCAGCATTTGCTGCGCGCTTTTACCGGTCGCAAAGACAATAAAAATAAAACCAAATTTATCCAGATAGTCTCGATTGCCTCTGGCAAGTGCTTCGAGCACCTGATCGGCTGCATCGTTAGCGCCTGATTGTTCATGGGCGGCGTTACTTTGTGTGTTGCGGTACTTTTCTTTTAGAGATGCCACGTTACCGATTTGCGGATGTCCATCAAACGCTTCTAATAAGTTAGCCTCATCATTTTGTACTTTGTTCCAGATAGCGTCGCTACTTGTTAGCAGTGTGTCAACGTCTGCAAAAGGGCGGGCATCTGCAAGTTTATAAGCCCAACTTTTACTGGTGCAGCAAGTCAATAGCTGAGCGATGGCAACTTCTTGTGATAGATCGTTGAATTGCGCTAAGGTTAAGCTCACGATGACATCCTTTTCTAATAGGGTAGCCCGTTATCTGTATCGGGCGATAAATGTTTGATAGAGGTTTATACCTTATGATTATTTGCATAAACTTATAGGTACAAGCAGTAATTTTGATAAGTAGCGGTTGCTTCAGCTTTATGGATGCTTTGATTAAGCTAGTCGCTACTAATTTGCTTAACATCAAAAGCTGATAATCTATGTGTTCGTAGTCAGAGCTTTGGCGCTTATATACGCTTTGCATAACTTCAAGCTATAGTGAACTGACAATATGAAACAGATTTGCTAAGGAAACACTGATATTTTAGCCGTCCAAAACGTCTGGTAATAGACAATTAATGACGGCGTAACTGATTTACAGTTCCCATTTTGCTAAAACCTGACTAATTGGTCAACTGTTTTATGCGAAATATTTTTATTTAACAGGTTATGCTGCTCAAATCTATGTATTTATATAAGAATACACAGCGAAATATAGCGACTATCTTGTCGAACCTGTCTCTTAAAGTGAGATACCACTGCTATGACTCAAAACAATCAAAAGGAAGAAACCTCAGTGACTGATACGCCCTCGCACCGTAGCCAACAAGCCATTCGCGCACAGAACCAAGCGCTTATCTTAGCGGCAGCTGAAGAAGAGTTTGTGCTCCAAAGCTATCGTGGCGCTACGATGCAGGGCATTGCCGATAGAGCAGGCTTACCTAAAGCCAATGTTCACTACTACTTTAAAAACAAAAAAAACCTCTACATGGCAGTGCTACGCTCGATCATTCAAGAATGGAACGAAGGTTTGGTAACCATGACAGTAGATAGCGACCCAAAAACAGTCATCGAAAAATTCGTCCGTACCAAGCTACATCAAGCCTTTGTCAATCCAAGTCGCCATAAATTGTTTGCGATTGAAGTTATCGGCGGCGCACCGCATTTGCATGAATTTATGTCCACTACGATGAAGGAGTGGGTACACGATAAAGCACAGGTAATGAAAGAGTGGCACAAGCAAGGCAAAATTGGGATTACTGATCCTCTCCAACTACTGATTTTGATTTGGGCGACTACCCAACGTTATGCTGAATTTGAGATTGAAATCGTTGGATTGATGGATAAGACATCATATGACGCAGCAGATGAAGCGCGTGCGGCAGACTTTCTGGTGCCCTTTATTTTAAAAGGCTGTGGCCTTGAATGATAACAAGATAGCTATTTGACAAGGTTCCTATTTAATAAGTCAGGTGCTTAATCAGCGAAGTGCACAGATTGTTTCTATTTTTCTGTGCACCTCGTTTACGGCGAAACACTTCGATATATTTAACCCTAGCTTACGCTTAGCCTTACGCTACTTCTTGCGTTGGTTCTAAACCGTCTTTAGCATGCTGTGCTTTGGTATCAAACTCGATGCCATAGTTTTTGGGTAAAATCATATCAAGGGTGATAGCCACAATCCCTGCCATCGTTACCGCTGAGCCAAAGATATTCTGAAAGAACTGCGGCGTTTGTGACAGTACGTCAGGGACAAAGGCGATACCCGTTGCCAGACCCAGTGAGGTGGCAATGATTAAGACATTACGGTGCGTAAATTGCACGGTAGATAAGATACGAATACCAGCAGTCGCTACCGTCGCAAACATCAGTAGCGTGACGCCGCCAACGACAGGCTTTGGTAACTGCGTAAAAATAGCACCAAGGACAGGGAATAGCCCCATCAGGCATAAGAGGCCGCCAACATAGAAACCCACGTAGCGACTGGCAATACCCGTCATTTGGATCACACCGTTGTTTTGGCTAAAGGTTGTCACAGGGAAGGTATTGAATACCGCCGCAATCAGAGAGTTAACACCATCTCCTAATACGCCGCCCTTGATGCGCTTCTCATAGAGAGGGCCTTTGATCGGTTCACCCGATATCATTGAGGTAGCCGTCAAATCGCCTGAGGTCTCGATACTGGTAATGATGTACATAAAGGCAATAGGAATAAAAGCCTGCCAATCAAAACCAAAGCCATACTTAAAAGGGATCGGCACCGTAAAAAAGGCCGCTTCAGAAACCAATGAAAAATCGATACGTCCCATAAAAACAGCAGCGACAAGGCCAAGCATCAAACCGATAAAGATGGCGCTTGAGCGAATGACTTTATTATTGATGATGCTAATCAGTACGACACTTGCCAGCACACCACCGCCCAAGAGTAAGTTCGGAATACTACCAAAGTCTTCAGCACCAAACCCACCTGCTAGGTCAGTCAGACCTACTCTGGTTAATGACAAACCAATCGTGACAATCACGCAGCCTGTAACAATAGGGCTCATAAAAGATTTGAGTTTGGTAATAAATTGACCCAAAAATATCTCAACAAATGCACCGAGAAATGAAACACCAAAAATAACGGATAAAATCTCTTCTGGACCACCGCCGCGGTTTTTTACCACAAATCCTGCCGTCAGTACCGCTGCCAAAAATCCAAAGCTGGTGCCTTGTAATGCCATGAGGCCAGACCCAATAGGGCCTACTTTACGAGTCTGAATAAAGGTTGCGACGCCAGATACTATCAATGACATACTGAGAAGGTAGGGGATATGCTCTCCTAAACCTAATGTGCCACCTATGATAAGAGAGGGTGTGATGATACCTACAAACGCTGCAAGTACGTGCTGTATAGCACCTAAAAATGCTTTAATGGGGGTAGGACGGTCATGCAGTCTATACAGTAAATCGGTATTCGCTGGAACGTTTTCACTCATGGTGGTTTCCTCCTAAAATAACTGCTTAGCACCCGCTGAACTGTAGATATCAGACAATATGGTAAATCATGAGATCAAAGTTCTGCCTCAATCTTTGATATATTTTTTATCGATGTAAACAATAGGGATACGCATCCGTCTGTAAGATAATTAATAAAAATAACTAATATATGTTGGCTAATATTTGAACAACCTGACCAATTAGTCAGGTCTATTTAGGGTATAGGTAAAATACAAGTCATTGCAATGTTTTTTTTGGTACTAGCGCGTTTACAGGTTTGTTACGAAATAGGGAGGGTTAGGTAACATTGGAAAGTAGATCAAAGGCGAGGGGTGCTGACCATTTAGAATATATAAGTACTAAGATTTATCATCATTTCTACTACTATTTTTTAATCAAAAAAAGCCCCAACCATAACGACTATGATTGGGGCATTTCAATTTTGTTTGCTTGATATTTATTCCACTATAACCAAAATTGCTACTTTGGTGGACGACCAGTTATTTTGGGCTTGATGACCATACGGGGGAGCGAATAACGCCTTGTCCTGACTTACCAAACGCTTCGCCACCATTAAGAGATTTGATGGTCAGTACGCCTTTGCCGCCTTGGGTCGATGCGTAGACCACGCGTTTACCGTTTGGTGAGAAGCTGGGTGCTTCGTCGATACCCGTATTGCCAAGATTGGTAGTGATCGCGCCATTACTATTCATAATAGCTGCTGAGCGTCCACTCAAAAAGGCAATTTGTGTACCGTCACTGCTAAACTGCGGGCTGGTTGCATAACCACCGTTTGACACTTTAGTTGTTTGTCCTGTGGCAAACTCGTAGCGATATACTTGCGGCTTGTTAAAGCCAGTCTTATCACTGACAAACACAAAAGATTTGCCGTCTGGTGCATAGCTTGGTTGCACTTCACTACTTGGTAAATTGGTGAGCCTTCTAGGTGTACCACCGCTAGCGCTCATCTCATAGATATCAGCACTACCCTCAAAGCTGCTAGAGAATAATATCTTGCTGCCATCAGGAGAGAACGAAGGGCTTAGGTTGCTACCTGAAAAAGGCGTCAGAGTAGTTGCGCCGCCGCCACTGACGTTTTGCACGTAGATAACAGGATACGATTTTTCACGTTGTACCGAGTAGGCGATACGGTTGCCATCAGGTGACCATGCTGGTGAGAAGATAGAGCCCGCCACTTCAGTAATGGTTCTAGCATTTTCGCCATCAGCATCCATCACCTTGAGACGAGAGATCTTTTGCTTGCCAGTTCCTGTTTCTTCAATATAAGCAATGCGTCCTGAGAAGTCTCCTGGAATACCAGTAATCAGCTCGTATACTTTATCTGCGATGACATGACCGGCATAACGCATACTTTCTCTATTGTTGTCAGCAGTTAGGCTTTGCTTGCCTTCTATCACACGACCAGATTTGACATCGATGACTTCATAATCGGTGATTATTTTGCCACGATTGGTACGTGTACTGCCGACGACCAGATACGGTATACCCATGCTTTGCCAAACAGGTAATGTACCTGTCAGCTCTTTACTACTGTGCGGCTGCTGTGGTAGATCTTGATTGGTTACTTTTAGCTCGGTTTTACTCAAGTCATTTAATACAATCGGCGACAAAACCGAGTCACCCGCAAACGATACAAACGCAACTTGGTTTTGCTGAACCGGAATCTCATAGTCCAATTCTAGTACAACAGGTGCAGCGAGCACGCTTTGCGATATAAGCAATGCTGAGGTACTGGCGAGTAACGATACTAGTAGTTTTTTGTGGGTACGCATGAGTAAATGGAGCTCCTAAAATTAGTATGATATTCATTTTTTATTTAATGAGACAAGCATCTAGATGAGGCAGCAACCTATGCGATACAAGCCGCTTAACGTCACGTTACCAATATTATAAGGACCTAGCAACTGATTAATTGCTGCCTTTAAACTGTATGGTGAAAGTCGGGTATTTAGGGTCATCAGCATCAATTGGGAGACTGCCAGTATTGAGTACCGCTTGTCTTGCCGCTTCGTTGACCGTGCTATCAGGTCCAGAGGCGGTCACATTGATCACATCGCCATTTGCATTGACAGTGATGGTCAAGGTGGCGCGTTGAGTAGAACCTCGCGCGGCGGTAGGCGGCGTATAGTTGCGCTTGATTAAATTGATGATTTCGCTGTTGCTAGCACCGCGACTGCCACTGGATGCAGAACGACTACTACCCTTGGACGTACTAGAGGTTGACGTATCATCAGACATAGTAGACTGCCCATCTGACAGGCTAAAGGTTTTTCCTGCATTGCCAGAGCCGGCAGTATCAATCTCAATATTGCGATCGCTAGCAGTGGGACGTTTTATCTTTGGTGGATTGTTTTGCTTCTGACGAAACTCTCCCAGTCTTTTTTGTTCTTCTATAAGCTGATCGCGTTTGCTTTGATCGACTTGGTCAAGCTCTTCCATGGCTGACTCGTCTAATTGTGCTGCCCACTCAGCCATTTTTCGCTCATATTCTTGATTTTGCTCAAGCAAACGTTGTTGATGGTCTTCGCTCATCAGTATGGGTTGACCAGCGGGTTCCTCAGATCGTGTAAATACAGGCACGCGCTGAGAGCTTGACTGACTTTGATTTTGCGCACTTACGCTACTACCAGATATTTCTGGCTGGGCACTACTAGACGAGTCGCTAGTGCTACTATTCATCTGCATTGCGCTGGCTGCTGCACGGTTGGCCAGTATTTGTCCTTGCATTTCAGCAAGTTGCTCAGGAGATACCATGACCGTCTCAATACTACCAGCAGTCTCGACCTCAATGGTTTGATAGTTGTAAACCAGTATGCCGATGATAAGGCCATGCGCCAGTAAGCTTAGCAACGTCGGCAGTGTTAGCCCGTTGCTTTCTGGTTCGGTAGGTACATAGACGGCAGGAGCATTATGCATGGTAAGGATACTCATGAACGTGATTTGTCAGATGGATTACTAGGATTGGCTATTATGATATAAGACATTTACTAAGGGACGCTTATCACTATAAAGAAGGCGTGGGTAGTGGTGCGCCAGTCAGTAAACCCACCTTTTCGATACCTGCTTGTTGCAAAGTTGCCATGAGCGTCATGATGGCACCGTACTGATTGTTTTGGTCGGCATTGATCATCACCTGTACTGGATCAGCATTACTATTATCGCTCTGAGACTGCAGGTTAGATAATGTATTAATCAGCTCAGGCTCACTTACAGGCACGTCGACATTACTTTCATAACTTATAAAAATATCACCTTTATCAGTCAACGAGACAATCACAGGTAACTGGCTTTGACTCATAGTATTGGTTTGCTCTTTTGGCAAATCAACATCGACACCTGTAATCAGCATCGGTGCTGTCACCATAAATATCACCAGTAGCACCAGCATGACGTCAATGTAAGGTACGACGTTCATTTCTGCATTAAGGGCTTTTTTTTCACGGCCGTAGGGGTTTGGTTTCATAGCCCTGTCACCTGACCTGCATTAACTTGGGTTTCTTTGCTAATAGGTGCTTGTACGCTGGTCTCACGCTGTAGCATGCCTGTCATCTCATCACAAAATAAGGCGCGCGAGTCATATAGTCGGCTCGATTTTGCTGTGAAGTGGTTGTATGCCAATACCGCAGGGATAGCGGCAAACAAACCCATAGCTGTGGCAATCAGTGCTTCCGCGATACCGGGCGCTACCGAGGCGAGGGTAGCTTGCTCAGTTTGAGACAGTCCCAAAAAGGCATTCATGATGCCCCACACTGTACCGAACAATCCGATGTACGGAGCAACGGAGCCAATGCTGGCTAGCGTCGTCAGTCCTGACTCTAGCAATTGTTGCTGACGACCTAAGCCGACGCGTAGCTTGCGTTCAACACCATCGATAATGTCGTCTTTAGGTTGACGCTTTTTATGCATTCTTAGGTATTCTGAAAATCCCACATAAAAAATCTGCTCAAGTCCTTGACGATCAGGAGAACCCTGAATGCCTTGGTATAGCTTGGCTAAGTCTTCGCCTGACCAAAACCAAGTCTCAAACTGTTGATCAAAGTTTTTGGCTGTACCAAGTCGAGCACTCATGCGAAAGATAATAACCCAGCTGAGCAAAGAAGCTAATAACAATAGTGCCATCACAATCTGCACCAATAGACTGGCTTGGGTAATAAGATCGACAATATTTAATGATTCAGGCATGTAATGGACTCACGAATAATTGATAACAGCTGGCTGGAATAGTGGTATCCGAACCAGACAACCCCTAAACAAACACTATTTACTTTTTATTATTTAATACGCAGCACGTTTCTTCACTAAAAATTTGTAACTGTGCTTAGAAAAATGCTGCAACAGTAAGTATCGCGATTTAGGTATCGGTATAATAACCCCCTAGTTTACTTCTAAATGAGAGAAAGGTCATTATTAATGTGTTAAACGACTATTTGGTTGGGCTGCTATTGATTCATTCAATAGTTAGTTGGATAACATGAATAATGACCGAGCAAATACTTATTACCTAAAACTAATGACTCAAACCGAATATTACCTTAATGACGAATAGAAAGTAGTTTTTCGAATAGCGTAGGGCAACATGACTATATATAACTTTTCATGTGGCTTTTTTGGCCAATAGTCTTGAAGTCTCTCAAAATCCTATTTTGTACGAGATAGATATTATCAACGATTGAGTTTGTAAGATAACTGGTCTAATATGTTACGCTTTGTTACTACATTATTCTTATTGTGGCATCGTTATTTTTTCGCTGAGGTCATGTTTAATTTTAGGTAATGATGACTTTTTATTATCCAGTCGGGGGCGACACTTATGAATGCAATTGAACGCTATTTTGGGATTAATGGTGAAAATACCACGATCAAAACAGAAATCATCGCTGGTATAACCACGTTCTTGACGATGGCTTATATTATCTTTGTCAACCCTAACGTCTTAGCCGATGCGGGTATGGATAAAGGGGCCGTATTTGTAGCGACCTGTATAGCAGCAGCAGTAGGTTGTTTCATCATGGGTATCTACGCCCGACTACCAGTTGCGCTTGCACCAGGTATGGGTCTTAATGCCTTCTTTACCTATGGTGTGGTGCTTGGTATGGGCTACGCATGGCAGACAGCGCTAGGTGCGGTGTTCTTGTCTGGTTGTATCTTCGTACTATTGAGTCTATTTAAGATTCGTGAAGCAATCATTAATGCCATTCCAACGTCTCTCAAAAATGGCGTAGTCGCTGGTATTGGTGCGTTCTTGGCGTTTATCGCATTGCAAAGCGCAGGCATCATCGTCAATCATGATGCAACCTTAGTTGGCCTTGGTGACATGACATCGTTTGGTCCTGTCATGGCTTCACTAGGTTTTGTTGTTATCATTGGCCTGTCTTATAAAAGAGTCCCAGGTGCGGTAACCATTGGTATTTTATTGGTTGCACTGATTAGCTTATTAATGGGCTATACACAGTTCACAGGTATCATCTCTTCACCGCCTTCTATTGCACCGACGCTTATGCAGTTAGATATTGCTGGTGCATTTGATGTGGGCATGATCAGTGTGATCTTTGCCTTCTTATTTGTCGATTTATTTGATACTGCTGGCACTTTGATTGCCACCACTAGCCAAGCAAAACTAACGGACAAAGATGGCAATATCCCGAACATGGGCAAAGCACTACTTGCTGATTCAACAGCGACAGTAGCAGGTTCTTTACTGGGTACTTCATCGACGACCAGTTATATTGAGAGTATCTCTGGTATCGCCTCAGGTGGCCGTACAGGCTTGATGGCTGTTACGGTAGGTGTGTTATTCCTGTTCAGTATCTTCTTCTCGCCACTAGCAGGTATGATTCCAGCTTATGCAACGGCTGGCGCTATCTTTTATGTAGCCGTACTTATGATGGGTACCCTAAAGGACATTAACTGGAGCGACTTAACAGAAGCGGCACCAGTGGTCGTGGTATTGCTATTCACACCGCTTACATACTCTATCGCTGACGGTATCGCACTTGGTTTTATTACCTTTACAGCTGTAAAAGCAATTGCAGGCAAGTTTGCAGATATCAGTATCGCTGTCTGGATTTTGACTGCTATATTGTTGTTCAAGATTATCTTCCTATAATGCAAAGTGTAGTAAGACATTAATAGTGTCTTAAACAAGAAACCCTCCTTATCAGCTGATGATAAGGAGGGTTTTTTTTGTCAGCATTATAAGACTATCGTCTTAATTTAATCCCGATATTCTTATGGTTAATGTTTAGTATTTCTGATACCAGTATTAAGTAGGGTGATGCCAAACTATGGGCAATAGTAAACAAAAAAACGTAACCAAAGCGTCATGGCCAATAAAATGCTTGTAAGTTATTGTTATTTAGATATATATTAATTTATGAAAATAATAAATTTCGTTAGTTTGAAAAAAACTTTCGTGATATTATAGCCGAGTTAAGCGCATCACCTCAATCAACGCCGTAGAGGTTTTTCTTACAGTGAATTAGCATCATCAAAGATGACGGATTTGTAATTATTAGAGCGATTTTTCGGTTCAATAAGGCGATATTTGGTCATCACACTCCTTTCACTACTAACAAGAAGAAGGCACTAATGCCGCTTAGCTTTTCGTTGTTGCCTTTGTATTGTTAACGTAGCCCGTTTAACAGTCGAACGACCTACTTAACCGTCTCCAGCCTATGCTGGATTTTTAGTTTTGTGATGGCGCCGTTTGGTCTTTTGATTATTGCTGTGAATATCCGTCAATAACCCCTATTTTTTGATAGCGGTTATGAGCAGTTATACAGGACGATCAGACTTCCTAAAGCACCATTTATTATGGTTTTTAAACGATAGTTATGGAGTTATTATGAACCCAGTAGACCAGTTTACCCCGCAAGAGCCGATCTTGTTTAATCCTGTTGATATGCTGTCGCCTGAGTATCTCGCCCAGTCAGCAGAAGCGCTAAATAAGCGTATTTCGCCGCTATATAGCGCCGATGAAGAACGTTGGTTGTCTGAGTTATTGCCACTTGCTAAACCCAGTATAGAAGAACGCGATGCTGCTGCTGAGCAAACGCGCAAACTGGTCGAGCACGTGCGTAATGATGGTAAAGCCGTCAAGATGGTTGACTCATTATTGCTGGAGTATAGCCTTGATACTCAAGAAGGTATCTTGCTAATGAGCTTGGCAGAAGCCTTGATTCGTGTGCCAGACAACTATACAGCTGATGCGTTGATTCATGACAAAATGAGTGTGGCCGACTGGAAAAAGCACATTAAAAATGACAATGGCTTTATGGTCAATGCCTCTACTTGGGGCATGATGATGACTGGTCGCGTTGTCAGTATTGATAGCAGCACCACTGCATCAGGTTTCTTGGATCGCATGACTAAGAAGATGGGTGAGCCTGTCATTCGCAGTGCGATGCAAAAAGCCATGCGTATCATGGGCCATCAGTTTGTATTGGGCGAGACCATCGAAGACGCCAATAAAAACAGCCAACCATATCGTAACAGAGGCTATACCTATTCATTTGATATGTTAGGCGAAGCGGCCATCACGCATAAAGATGCGGAAAAATACTTCAACGACTATCTACATGCGATCAGAGCTACGGCCAACGTAAAAGTCAAAGAAGGCATGCCAAAGCCGTCAGTGTCTATCAAATTATCAGCACTGCATCCTCGCTATGAAGCCACGCAAGAAGCGCAAGTAATGGGGTTATTGCGTCAGCGCTGCCTACTATTGATTGAAGCGGCACGTGAAGTCAATGTCGATATCAGTATTGATGCTGAAGAAGCAGATCGTCTTGAGATTTCTCTAAAACTGTTTGAGTCTTTGTACCGTGATAATTTAACGGCGGACTGGGATGGTTTAGGTATCGTTGTACAAGGGTACTCTAAACGCGCAATCGCTGTATTAGCATGGCTTGCTCGTTTGTCTACTGAAGTCGGTGATCGTATTCCAGTACGTCTAGTAAAAGGCGCTTACTGGGATACTGAGATCAAACTTGCTCAGCAAAAAGGTCTATCAGGCTATCCAGTTTGGACACGTAAAGAAGGTACGGATACTGCATATCTTGCTTGTGCGCGCTTCTTATTGTCAGACCATCTGCGCGGGCTAATCTGGCCACAGTTTGCCACGCATAATGCGCATACACTGTCTTCAATCATGACCATGACTGCACATAGAGATTTTGAATTCCAACGTCTGCACGGCATGGGCGATGCGCTTTATGATCATATTTTGCAAGCTTATGAGATTCCTGTACGTATCTATGCGCCAGTAGGTGCGCATAAAGACTTGCTACCGTACTTGGTACGCCGCTTGCTTGAGAACGGTGCCAACAGCTCGTTTGTTCATCAGTTGCTAGACAAATCTTACCCAATTGAAAAGCTAACGGTGCATCCATACGACAAGCTACTTGGTAATGCAACATTGCACAATCCAGACATCCCGTTACCGTTAGAGATTTACGGTGAACGCCGTGCAAGTTTTGGCCCTAATATCTTTGTAGAGTCACAATGGCTGCCGTTCAAATCAGCTATTGATAGCCATCTGCATAAGACATGGTCAGCAACCTCTATCATCAATGGTAAAGCTGTTGATACCTACGAAGTAGATGGTCAAACGAATCAGCTTGATACGCAGACTGTACTTGCGCCTTGGAACCACGAAGTTAGTGCTGGTAAAGTAACTTATGCCAACGCTGAAGTGGCTCGCCAAGCGATTGACGTTGCTGTTGCTGGTCAAGATGTATGGAAAAATGTACCAGCTGCTAAGCGTGCTGAGATATTACGTAAGATTGCTGAGCTATACGAAGAAAACTACGCTGAACTAATGGCACTATGCCAAGTTGAAGCGGGTAAAACCATGCAAGACGGTATTGATGAAATCAAAGAAGCCGTTGATTTCTGTCGTTTCTATGCTGACGAAGCAGAGCGTCTAGATGACGTCGTACATGAGTTCACAGACTTGGCTGGCAAGCAGTCTCGTCAAGTGTATAAAGCACGCGGTACTTTCGTTTGTATCAGTCCATGGAACTTCCCATTGGCTATCTATACGGGACAGATTGTAGCTGCACTTGCTGCAGGTAACACGGTAGTAGCGAAACCTGCTGAACAAACCAGTTTGGTAGCTCACTTTGGTGCACAGTTGATGTATCAAGCGGGTATACCCGCAGAAGCATTGCAATTAGTCATTGGCGCAGGCGACGTAGGTGGTGCTTTGACGGCTGCTGACAACATTGCAGGTGTGATATTTACAGGCTCTACTCAAACAGCCCAACGTATCAACCAAAGCTTAAATGACCATGCACAAACCAGTGGCGAATTGCCTGTCTTTATCGCTGAGACTGGCGGTCAAAATGCGATGATCGTTGACTCAACAGCACTGCCAGAGCAAGTCGTTAGAGATGCGGTACTATCAGCATTTGGTTCAGCAGGTCAGCGTTGTTCAGCTTGTCGCATATTGTGTGTGCAAGAAGAGATGGCAGATGATTTAATCGAGCTATTGCAAGGTAATATGGCTGAGCTGTCTGTAGGTAATCCTCTATATGCTGCGACAGATGTAGGTCCAGTGATTGATGCTGATGCTAAGCATGGTTTAGAGGCGCACATCGAACGTATGAGTGCTGAGCCGACTGCTACTATCTTGGCACAGACGCCCATGAGCTCAAGCTCAGTTGTTAGTCAAGAGAAGTCTACCTTTGTATTGCCAACCGCAATCGAAGTGAAGAGCATCGATGTGATCGGTGGTGAGCACTTTGGCCCAATTCTACACGTACTTCGTTATCAAGCACGTGATTTGAATAAGCTGATTGATGCCATTAACAACACAGGCTTTGGTTTGACGTTAGGTATCCATAGCCGTATCGAAAATACTGTTGAGCACATTGAGCGCCGTGCCTTTGTTGGTAACACTTACATCAACCGTAACCAAATCGGCGCGGTCGTAAACGTCCAACCATTCGGTGGTTGTGGTCTATCAGGTACTGGTCCTAAAGCTGGTGGCCCGCACTATGTCGCGCGTCTGATGCAACTTAGCTCAGAATCAGTTAACGCTGAACAGTCAGCTGCTCATATGACAGCGACCGAAACCCAAACTACCACTCAAACAGAACTCGCATAAGGAGTAGCAACATGGCGACTGAATTCAAAAAAAATCATGCCCAGGTTTGTGAATCTTGGCGATTACTCGGCGCAGTGAATCGCGCAACGTATCTACAAGCAGCCGTTCCAAAACTGGCATTGCTCACTGGTGATGCCAATAAAGCAAAGCGTTTATTCAACCATTTGTTGAGCGCTGCGCCTAGCTTGGATGAGATGCATCGTATGACAGGGGCAACAGGCGAGTCCAATGACTTGTATGTGACTGGTCGTGGTAAGACGATGGTCATCGGTGGCGAAACTGCTAGAGCCATGGCAGTATTAGGTCAGCTCATCGCGGCACTCCTAACAGGTAATGAAGTTATATTGCATTGCCCAAGCCAAGATGAGATGTGTAATGAAGCTGCTAAGATACTGCACGACACAGGTATCAGCGAAGATGTATTGAGTGTGGCTAACGATTCGCAAACAGTCACGCTTTTATA
The DNA here is from genome assembly GCF_904846705.1 of Psychrobacter sp. Pi2-52. GTDB lineage: Bacteria > Pseudomonadota > Gammaproteobacteria > Pseudomonadales > Moraxellaceae > Psychrobacter. The sequence continues at coordinate 42,739 of NZ_CAJHBS010000015.1, read as the reverse complement.
CATCGATCGTCTAGCACAAGTGGCTGTCTCTGGTAGCCGCAGCGAAGTGCAAGTCATCAGTCAAGAGCTTGCCAATACTGACGGTATTTTGACACAGGTTATCAGTGTCACTGATATGGAAGGCTTGTCAGAAATGCTAACGCCTGATTATCTGCATCGCTTTGTCACTGAGCGAGTCAAGACTATCAATACCACAGCAATCGGTGGTAACGCGAGCTTGCTTGAGCTTGGTACAGAGTAGAGTCAATGCAGTAATTACGAATCCGCTTAGTTTTTATATCAACTTTTATAAAGGCTAAGCGGTGTTTGGTAGCGCTATAACTACCAAACCAGTGATTGCATAAGATGTATAAGAAAAAACCGCTATCTGAGTAATTATCAGATAGCGGTTTTTTTATTTATGCTGTTTAACTGAAGCCTGATGACAGGATGTTATTTAGCAATATCAACCCATACCCAACCGTTTTCTAGCCATTCGCTCAAATCATCTGCATCAACATCGGTGACGTCGCTATGCTGTAATGCTTCACCATTGGCCAAGCGTACTAGTACTGCTATCGCCGATTCATCAAGCCCATCGATGCGTTGACCATTGGCATACAGCACGGTGCCATCAGTGGTCTGGCTATAGAGTAGGCGGTTGCTATAGTCCGCCTGCAATAGCGCACCTTCAGACAAGGCTTGTACAAGCTCATCGGTGTCCAGTGTTTCCTCTGGCATCAGCGCATCGTATTGGCGCTTACTCACCACCTCAGAGACTGCTTGGCGAATCATATCATCACCGCGATCAGATTGTAGCATTTCTAGCAATTGCGCCTTGATAGCGGCAATGCTATCTGCTTGCAATTCACCTGACGCTTGTAGTGCTTGCGGTAGTAGCATCGGGATAAATAGCTTGCTGTCGTTAGTCGCAATATCGGCCACACTATCGATGATTTGCATCAGGTTTGGACGGCGGCAACCAAACGAGAAAGTCAGACAGTCATCTTGTGCCACACCGAAATGTGATAATTTAGGCGGTACATAAAGGACATCACCCGCTTCTAGTATCTCATCAAAGATCAGTTCGCCCATGTCGTCAAATAAACGCAGCGGCTCATCAGCAACAAACTCTGTCTGGTCATCACAGAATTTGCCTAGTTGCCAACGTCTAGAGCCATAGCCTTGTGCCAAAAACACATCGTAGTCGTCATAATGTTTACCGACCGAACCACCTGCTGGCGCATAAGAGACCATGATGTCATCGCGCTGCCATTGCGGAATAAAGTCAAACGCTTGCCACAACTGACCAAGCTCTGGCGACCATTGCTCAAGATTCTGTACCAATACGGTCCATTGCTCTGGTAGGTTTTCAAAATCCGTTTCATTCAGTGGGCTTTTTTTGAGTTGCCACTGTGCCCGACCTTCTTTTTTACTGGCTGCTTGAGTCAGCAATCTTGCGCTAGCATCTTCTTCAAGCGCAAGACCAATCATGTCATCTGGTTCAAACATGTCAATCAGCTGCGGCAACCCTTGCTTGATAAGTAGTGGCTTCTTTTGCCAGTATTCAGTTAGGAATTGCTCAGGCGTGATAGAGTCGGGTAAACAAAGAGGAATAGAAGTCATTGATAAATCCATATTTTGGCGGTGTACAAGATTAATAATAAGGGATGCTTTATAGGAAGGTTTTAATAGTTTAAGATTGTCATCTATTTGATGTCTATTATTTTGGTAACGTTTATATAGTACATATAAGCAATAACGATTATCAAAATAATAGCTGTCATCAGAGCATCCACTCAATCGTAGGAACGTTATGAAAAACCTGCATTTTGTTGTCATCATCGCTAGCGTGTTTTTGCTACAAGCCTGTGTCCATAAAATCGTCACAGTACCCGCTAAAATCGCTTATAAAACTACCAAAGGCGTGGTCAAAGGAACCGTCGCTGTAGGCAAAGCCATCATACCAGGCGACAGTGATGACGATGATGATAAAAAATAAAACCTTACTTATCGACTATGAGTTTTGAATCAAAAGCAATCGAATCAAAACCAATCATAGCGTTCAAAGTAAGGTTATTATTTATTCAGATAATAGCTATTAAGATAACAACTATTAAGATAACAATTGAATAAGATAAAAGTGCTAGAAAGATAGGAGCGAGTAAACAATACTATGCGCTCCTACCTTTCTAGTCCGATCTTATTATCAGTATGCTCTTATCAGTTATTAAAGCTTGGCAATCCATTCTTTAATAGCGCGTGCTTGCTCAGCGGCATTACCGATATAAGTAGCAGGCGTCAATGCACGTAGGCTTTCTTTATCCGCATCACTAACTGCCGATAGCTCATCGCTTTCGACAAACGTTAGCATGGCTTCACGAGTCATGGCATTACCACGAGTCAAAGCTTTTAGTTTCTCGTACGGATTTTCAACACGATAGCGACGCATGACTGTTTGAATTGGTTCTGCCAACACTTCTTGCGCTTGATTCAAGTCATCATTTAAACGCTGTGCATTTAGCTCAAGTTTACCCACACCTTTTAGGCAAGCATCAAACGCAATCATGCTCTGTGCTAGGCCAACACCGATGTTACGCAACACCGTTGAGTCCGATAGGTCACGCTGCATACGTGAAATTGGTAACTTCTCACCCAAATGGGCTAGCATAGCGTTGGCAACGCCTAAGTTACCTTCAGAGTTTTCAAAGTCAATTGGGTTGACTTTATGCGGCATAGTAGAAGAACCAACTTCACCGTCTTTTAGGCGTTGTTTAAAATAGCCTAAGCTAATATATTGCCAGATATCACGGTTGAAATCGATCAATATTGTATTGAAGCGTTTAACGGCATCAAACAATTCAGCGATATAGTCGTGTGGCTCAATTTGAGTCGTATAAGGGTTAAACGTTAGCTCTAGACGCTGATTGATAAACGCTTCAGCATGGCTCTGCCAGTCGACATCAGGATACGCTGAAAAATGCGCATTATAGTTACCGACTGCGCCGTTGATTTTACCTAATAGCTCTACTTGATTGATTTGCTTGATTTGACGGGCTAGGCGATAGGCTACGTTTGCCATCTCCTTACCAAGCGTCGTTGGACTGGCTGTCTGACCATGTGTACGTGATAGCATTGGCTGATCAGCGTGAGCAATAGATAAATCAACGATACTGTCAGTCACTTGCTGCATTTTGGCAACGACTAGCTCGCGGCTGTCTTTGAGCATCAATGCATACGATAGGTTATTGATATCTTCACTTGTACAAGCAAAGTGAATGAACTCAAGTGAGTCAATCAAGGCATCCTGACCACGGAACTTGTCTTTGATAAAGTACTCAACCGCTTTTACATCATGATTGGTCGTCGCTTCGATGTCTTTGATAGCTTGAGCATCTGCTTCGCTAAAATCATCAACGATTGCATTCAAAAAAGCGTTGGTCTGGTCATCAAATGCTGCTAATTCACCAATTGCGCTGTTGTCAGCCAAAGACTGCAACCAGCGAATCTCTACCGTAACGCGGGCTTTGATTAGACCAAATTCAGATAAATAAGGACGTAAGCTGTCAGCCTTTGATGCGTAACGACCATCAATTGGAGAGAGAGCGGTAAGTGGGGTCATGGTTATGCCTCAGTAGTTATGAAATAAAAAACTGCAAGAGTCTAGATAAAAAATTACCATATAAAAAACGACGTCGAAATCGTTGCGCGTAATATAGCAGAAATATGATATTAAAAAAGCGGTCTATGCAAATAAAGCGATGTTGACGATCGTTAAAATAAATCTATTCACTGCGTCAACATCTGTGCTTTAGGTTGTAGTCTTAAGAAGTAATTAAAATCCGCAAGGTGCATCAATAGATTCAATCACGCCGCCGCCCAGACATACTTCATCGATATAAAATACTGCTGACTGACCAGGGGTGACGGCGCGCTGTGGCTCATCAAATACCACGCGCACTTCGCTGCCATCAGCATTGGTCGCAAATACGCGACACGCTTGATCTGGCTGGCGATAGCGAGACTTTTCCATACAGGCTAGACCTTCGTCGCTAAACACATCCGCAGGTGGTAGACCATCAATCCAATCGAGCTTATAGGCTTTTAGCTCGTTGCTCATTAGCATCGGGTGCTCGTGCCCTTGACCAACGATTAAACGGTTTTTCTCTAAATCTTTTGCCAATACAAACCACGGTGCCTCTACACGGTCTTTAACACCGCCAATGCCGATGCCGCCGCGTTGACCCAGTGTGTAATACATGAGGCCATCATGAGTACCGATGACTTTATTATCATCAGTAAGTATCTCGCCTTTTTGAGCAGGCAGATATTGCTGTAAGAAGTCTTTAAAGCGGCGTTCACCAATAAAGCAAATACCTGTAGAGTCTTTCTTTTTAGCCGTCGCTAAGTCATGCTCTTCAGCGATCTGACGTACCACTGGCTTTTCAAGCTCACCAACTGGGAATAGCGTTTTAGCAATTTTGTCACCGCCAACCGCATGTAAGAAGTAGCTTTGGTCTTTATTATTATCAAGACCGCGTAAGAGCTGAGCAACCTCGTCACCCTCGGCATTTTTGTAATTCACACTGCGGCGCGTATAGTGACCTGTAGCGATATAATCTGCACCAAGGGTCAACGCGTAGTCCAAAAACGCCTTAAACTTGATTTCCTTGTTGCACAAGATATCGGGGTTAGGGGTGCGTCCAGCCTTGTATTCTGCCAAAAAATGCTCAAAAACACGGTCCCAATATTCCATAGCAAAGTTGGCAGTGTGTAGCTTCATACCGATTTTGTCACATACGGCTTGCGCGTCTGCTAGGTCGTCCATTGCCGTACAGTATTCAGTGCCATCGTCTTCTTCCCAGTTTTTCATAAACAGACCTTCGACCTTAAAGCCTGCTTGCTGAAGTAATACGGCTGACACAGAAGAATCAACCCCACCTGACATACCGACAATCACATGTTTGGTGCTAGGGTTTTCGACGTCGGCAAGGGTCAACGGGCGATGAGCATTGAAAGACTCAGAAATGACTGCGCTTGAGGTGTTTTGTATGGCTGACATAGAACGGCTCAACTATTTGTACACTATCCAAATGAGACATTACGCCAATAGATATGCCTTAACCACAATAGGTAGTCTGAGCATACCAGTGTCAGCTTGTCTTTTGGATCTGGTATTATGATAAAATAAACGTCATATTATACCAGTTAATTGAAACTGGTGGCGACCGATGCTATCTAGCTATTGGGAAAACCGCTTTGAAAATTCAGATAGTCATTTTGAATTATTTTAATCACGTCTAACTCATCTTGGAACAACAATGATAAAAATCGGTCAAGGTATTGATGTTCACGCGTTTCATAACAACGGTCAGCAGCAACAATACGTCGTATTAGCAGGGGTGCCCATTGAGCATTCGCACAGTTTGCTGGCACATTCTGATGGCGATGTGGTCTTGCATGCCTTGGCAGACGCGCTACTTGGTGCTTTAGCACTTGGTGATATTGGTCAGCATTTCCCTGATACAGATGCTGCCCATGCAGGCTTAGATTCACGTATTTTGCTACGCTACGTTTATAGCAAAGTGCAAGAGGCAGGTTATAGCCTAGGCAATGCTGATATCACGGTAATGTGTGAGCGTCCTAAGCTGGCACCGCACAACCAAGCGATGCGCGCTAATATTGCGAGCGACTTGCAAACGGATATCAGCAATATCAGTGTGAAAGCCACTACGACGGAAAAATTGGGATTTACCGGTCGACAAGAAGGCATCATGGCCAACGCCGTGGTATTATTGGTGCCTAATGCGGTTGGTCCATAACGTTATCGAATCTAGGAGCTGTTGAATCTAGAGCTTTTGGGTTTAGTAAACAACAACTGGCTAAAACAATATAAAAGGGCGCTTGTAATCTATAAGCAGTCACCCCATGTATCAGCCATATCTTCACATAATTATTTTTATATAAATAATCATTTTAATAAACCGCTTTATCAATAGGAGCTTTTATGAGTGAGCAAACCCCAAACACTGCTGCAAACGATGTTGAACAATTGATCCGTGATCAAATTCGTGACAATAAAGTCATTATCTACATGAAAGGCACGCCGCAATTTCCGCAGTGTGGTTTTTCTGCGCGCTCTATTGAAGTGTTGACTCAGATTGGTCGTCCATTTGCGTTCGTAAACATTTTAGAAAACCCAGAAATCCGTGCAACATTGCCGAAAGTTGCTAACTGGCCAACGTTCCCACAGTTATGGATCGATGGTGAGTTGATGGGTGGATCTGACATTATTTTGCAAATGTATCAGTCAGGCGAGCTAAAGCCATTGGTTGAAGCAAACAGCCCTGCTGCTTAATACTTGAGAGTGTTAGTTGGATATCTTTGATGTCCAATTAGCCTTTGTAAGACATGAGCATAGCAAACCCAGATAGTCATTAATGGCTATTTGGGTTTTTTTATTTTCGCTATTAATATTGTTAGTACCGTATTTATTATTGTTCCCATAGTATTTCCACGTGCCTATATCATTAGGCTTCGTTGTTTTTATAGGATTTACCCCCATATAGTGACCAAGATATCAGCGATATAAATAATAATTACTAGATGAGTAAGAGAGCTTTATGAATAACCAAACCAGCGAACAGTTAAACGAGCAAAGAGAAGCGGCTGAGCAGGCGGCCATTGGAAAGCGTCGTGAGCGTCTAAAAAACGAATCTACGCGTATCATCGAGATTGCTAGTAATGAGTCAAATTCAGCACTCAAGTGTATTCATCAGCTGAGTGTGGCAGGCGGTGCGACAGAAGCGACTTATATCGCTATCGAGCAGCGCGTCGTTGCAGATCAAGATACTGCAGGTGCCTATCATTTGGCATTATTGGCTCAAAATACCCCTGATCTACCTATTGATGCGCGTCAGCTGATCGAGTTGGTGGTTAATAAGGGTGATAACGACCAGCGCTTGGCATTGCTCAAGAATTTACCATTACCGCCAGTCGAGCTCATCAAAGAGCAGATCTTAGCAAGTGATGACGGCGATGCCATTGGACAAATGAATGCCTATTTGCAGATCAACCCAGAAGGGTATGGTAGCCACCATATGCTGTCTAGTGGTCAATCGGATCAAATAGTACCGCTAAGCCGTGGTAACGGTAATGGCTAAGATATCATCATAAACTAAAAAGCTAACCACTAAAGTGATGGTGGCTGCATTAGTAATGACGGTGTTACTGTCAACATCGTCATTACTGGCATAAATATCTTTGCGCTTAATTATAATAGTTTTTGTTCTAGCGTTTTTTAAGCGTCAAAAAATTGTTATAATGACAGGTTATCTAACCAATTATGAACGACTTATCTGAGTCGTTATCTTTTTTATAAATACGACTGACGTTTATTTGCCGACTACCATATTATTCAATGAAATGTGGTACCCGGCAGCGTTATGAGTCAAGTGAGGCAAACATGCAATACCCAAAACATTACGACGTGATAGTGATCGGCGGTGGTCATGCTGGCACAGAAGCTGCGCTGGCTGCTGCACGTATGGGCGCACAGACCTTATTGTTGACGCATAACATTGAGACACTCGGGCAGATGAGCTGTAATCCAGCAATTGGTGGTATCGGTAAATCACATCTTGTACGTGAGATTGATGCGTTAGGCGGTGCAATGGCGCTGGCGACAGACAAAGCTGGTATCCAGTTCCGCGTATTGAACAGCCGTAAAGGGGCTGCCGTTCGTGCCACTCGTGCACAAGCAGATCGTATCCTGTATAAAGCGGCTATTCGCCATACGCTAGAAAACCAGCCAAACCTAGATTTATTCCAGCAAGCCGCTGATGATATCTTGGTAGAGAATGGACGTGCGACAGCTGTTGTTACTTCTACAGGTATTGTTTTCAAGACTGAAACCGTTGTATTGACCTCAGGGACTTTTCTAGGTGGGGTCATTCATATCGGTCTAGAAAACTCAAATGGCGGCCGTGCAGGGGATCAGCCTTCTATCAAGCTTGCTGATCGTCTGCGTGAGTTAAAATTACCAGTGGGTCGTCTAAAAACAGGCACGCCAGCGCGTATTGATGCACGTAGTGTTGACTTCAGTGTGATGACCGTACAGCCTGGTGATACGCCGCTGCCAGTTATGAGCTACATGGGTGACGTCTCTATGCATCCTGAGCAAGTAAATTGTTATATAACGCATACCAATGCGCGTACACATGACATCATCCGTGAAAATTTAGATCGTTCGCCGATGTTCTCTGGCAAAATCGAAGGTGTGGGTCCACGTTATTGCCCATCTATCGAAGATAAAATCCATCGCTTTGCGGATAAAGACAGCCATCAGATTTTCATCGAGCCAGAAGGTCTGACCACACATGAGTTGTATCCAAATGGTATCTCAACCAGTTTGCCATTTGATGTGCAGTTAGACTTTATTCATAGTATGAAAGGCTTAGAAAACGCGCATATTACTCGTCCAGGTTATGCGATTGAGTATGATTACTTTGATCCACAAAACCTCAAGCCAACGCTAGAAACTAAGTCTATCGATCGTCTGTACTTTGCAGGTCAGATTAATGGTACGACAGGCTATGAAGAAGCAGGCGTACAAGGTTTGCTAGCAGGAACCAATGCGGCATTGGTGACGACCAATAACAGTGAGTTTGACATATGGACACCGCGCCGCGATGAAGCGTATCTTGGGGTGCTTGTCGATGACTTGATTACCCACGGTACTACCGAGCCGTATCGCATGTTTACAAGCCGTGCAGAATATCGTTTATTGCTGCGTGAAGACAATGCAGATCAGCGTTTGACTGAGACTGGTCGTAAGCTAGGTCTGGTAGACGATGTACGCTGGCAAGCCTATCAAGAAAAAATGGAAGCCATCGCCACAGAAACTTCACGCCTAAAAGATATGTGGGCCACGCCTGCTAATGCATTAGGTAAGCAAGTGACCGAGCAAACAGGTGAAGTGCTGTCTAAAGAGTCTACTGCCTTCGATTTGCTAAAGCGTCCGCAAATACATTTTGCTGATATCGCGGCTATCACTGACTCAACCGTTGATGCACAAGTGGGTGAGCAGATAGAGATTTCTGTCAAATATGCTGGCTATATCGACCGTCAACAAGAAGATATCGACCAAATGAAGCGACTAGAAAACACAGCGCTACCGTTAGACTTTGATTATAGTATCGTGTCAGGTCTATCGAATGAGATAGTACAGAAACTTACGCAAGTTCGTCCTGCGACGCTAGCTCAAGCGGGACGCGTAAGCGGTGTAACCCCTGCTGCTATTCAGTTGTTGGCGATGACGGTTAAAAAGCATAAAAAAGCAAAAGCGGCATTGGACTCATAACAGCTATGCAATAAAGCCTTTTATAATAAAGCACTTATAGTATAAAAGCCCGTAATGACATTTCGTTACGGGCTTTTGTTTGTCAAAAAAACGTTCGATTTTAAAAGAAAGTCACATGTAACCTTGTCCTACTTGCTACTTTGTCTCTATACTAGGTCAGTAAATTTTCTTACTACTTGTTAATTTGTATCGCTGATGTCCATATATTGATGGGCTTGTCACCGAACTGAGTCTACTTATGATTGATGCTATTGTTTTTGCTATTACCATTGTCTTACCCAACCTTGCCTTAATGTGGTTGGGTTTTTTTATGCAACGACGCGGTGAGGCAAGCCAAACTTTTATCGATCAGGCATCAAGTTTTGTCTTTAATTATTGCTTGCCGTGTTTATTGTTTTTTAGCGTGGTCGATAGCGACGTCGATTATGGTAAGCAAATTACGCTTATCCTGGTTGGTATCTTGGTGACGTTTATATTATTTATTGGCGCAGAGTTTTATGCCAAACGCTTCGTCAAGCGTCCTGAGGACCAAGGTGTGTTTGTACAAGGCGTATTCCGTAGCAACATGGCCATCATTGGCCTTGCAACCGTGGCCAACGCTTACGGCGCACAAGGATTAAGTATCGGTGCTGTCTATATGGGCGTGGTGACGATACTATTTAATATCTTAGCGGTTATTACCTTGAGCCGCGTATCCAAAAGCGTGGATGACACATGGATTAGTCGCGGTACAATGATTGTGAAAAAGTTACTGACCAATCCTCTAATTTTGGCATTGGTTGGCGCATTCGTCTACAAAGCATTGCCGTTACCACCGCTTACTGGGGTGATTCATACGACTGGCGACTTATTAGCAGCGGTGGCTCTGCCGTTAGCACTGATCTGTGCGGGTGCTAGTATTAACCTAAAGTCTATGTTGCATCCTTCGGGCTTATCCATGCAGGCGAGTATTGGGCGAATTGTCATTGCACCATTGATTGCGATCGCTGTTGGGCTCGGATTTGGACTATCAGGCGTGCATATGGGTGTGTTATTCTTGATGGTCGCATCGCCCACAGCTGCAGCCAGCTATGTCATGGCAAAAGCAATGGGTGGCAATGACGTATTAGCGGCTAATATTTTGGCATTTACTACCGTCGTCGGTATGTTTGGTATGGCGATTGGGGCAGCGACGTTACGTGCCCTTGGATTAATGTAATACAGATTTTATACTATCTTTAAATAAGCAAGTACTTTCGCCTTATCTAATTTTGACAGCATTAAAAAAGCCCTCTTTTCAAATAAGGAAAGAGGGCTTTTTTATTAATCTAGCGTTCACTATTACGCTTGTCTTCACGGCGCTGCTTACGCTTTGGGCTAGTACGATAGGTCAAATAACCACCGATAGCCATAACTGCAAGAAAGGCGATGATATACATAAATATTGATGAGCCAATCATGAGCGATGCACCGATAATGGGAGTTGCTTCCATGTCAAAAATCCAGTTAAGGTTCATCAATAATTATGCAAGTGTCTCATTTCATTGTAAAGTAAATAAGTTTAGCTCCGGTGTAAGTTCAAGTGAACGGATACGGGCGGCTTGGTCATAGATATTGGCCGTCACAATTAGCTCATCTGGCTGATAGGTTGCCAAAAATGCAGCGAGTCTTGGTTTGACCGTGTCAACAGAGCCAATGAATGATACTGACAATGCATTGTCTACCATCATTTTCTCTGCTTGACTCCAGATACTGTCCATATCGTGGGTAGGCTTAGGCATTTGACCTGTTTCGCCACGACGCAGACGTACAAAACTCTGCTGTGCTGAAGTAAAATGATACTCGGCGGTCGCATCATCATCAGCCAGCAATAAGTTTGCAGCTAGCATCACATAAGGCTTATCTAGATAGACAGACGGTTTAAACTGTTCACGGTAAGCCTCAATTGCTTGCCCAAGCATTTGCGGGGCGAAGTGAGAGGCAAACACATAAGGTAGTCCTAAATGTGCAGCCAAAGTCGCACCAAATAGAGAAGAGCCTAATATCCAAATCGGTATGCCTGATTTTGCGCCAGGGAATGCCTGTACAGGGCTGCCATCTGTATCATTACCTAAGAAATACATCAGCTCTTGCACATCTTGTGGAAAGCGTTCGGCATCTTTCATTTGTCGACGAAGTGCCTGAAACGTCGCACCATCAGTACCAGGTGCACGGCCTAGGCCTAGGTCCACACGGTCACCATATAATGCCTGCAAAGTACCAAACTGCTCAGCAATCACGAGAGGGGCATGGTTCGGTAGCATAACGCCGCCAGCACCAATACGGATACGGTCGGTTTTACTACCGATATGCGATAGTAGTACTGAGGTGGCTGCACTGGCGATGCCCGGCATATTGTGATGCTCTGCCATCCAGTAGCGGTTTAAGCCTGATTTTTCTGCTTGCTGCGCGGTTTCCACTGTTTGGGCGATGCCTTCAGCGATGGTTTTGCCTTGAGGTACAGGCGCAAGATCTAAAAAAGATAAAGGGATTTTATTACTCATAAATGTTCCAGTAGTGTGTAAATTATTTTCTACTGATATGCTTATAGACAGTGGTAGTTTCAAGTGCCGCTAGTCACTGTTAATGAATCATAACAAAGTCAGTTAACTCTGTTTTTAAGCTCGCTTAACAATTATTAAGGTGTATTTATAAAGGTTGTCGTTTGTCAAAATAAGCGATAAATAAACCATAAGTAAGGTAATAAAAGGATTTAGCAGCATTATACTATGGCATTAAAAAAAGATGGCATTAAAAAAAGCAGGCAACCTAAGTTACCTGCTTCTCTAATTATAAGATGATGATAAATTAAATAATCATTATCTTAAGAACCAAATGCAACATTATTTATCTTGGTCGCTAAGTTTGTAAGCTAAGACATAATCACCGATGGTTGTTCCAACTGAACCATGACCACCTGCAACCAATACGACCATTTGCTCACCTTTAGAGTTTAAGTAAGTCATTGGCGTGGCTTGACCACCTGCTGGAATACGGACATTCCATAGCACGTCGCCATTTTTTAAGTCATAAGCTCGGAAGTTGTTTTCTGTCGCCGCTGACAAGAACGCGACGCCGCCTTTGGTGATGATAGGTCCACCGATACCAGGTACGCCCAATTCCAGTTTGATAGGAATAGGAGACAAGTCTTGTACCGTACCATTTTTGCGTTGATAAGCAATATCACCTGTGGCTAGGTCAGCACCAGCGATTGTGCCCCATGGTGGCTGCTGACATGGCACGCCTAATGGTGACAAGAAGGGACCTAATTCTACTGCATAATCTGCCCCTTCATTGGCATTGACGCCTTGCTCGCCTTTATTGGTCTCTGCATCGCCTAACGTGTCTCTAGGAATGAGTTTTGAGGTAAATGCCAAATATGTTGGCATACCGAACATCACGCCATTCTCAGGATCGACTGCGATACCGCCCCAGTTAAAGGTACCAAAGTTACCAGGATAGACCAAGCTACCATTGGTTGATGGTGGGGTATAGCGACCATCATAGTTGAGCTGATTGAACTCAATACGGCACATCATTTGATCAACGAGACTGGCACCCCACATGTCTTTTTCAGTCAGTGGTTCAGGCTCAAAGCTCAAGCCAGAATAAGGCTGAGTTGGCGCTGCGTGCTCTCCCGCTATCAGATAGCCTTGCGGTGCAGGACGCTCCTTGATAGGTACAATAGGCTCACCCGTTGCGCGGTTCAATACATATACATCGCCTTGTTTGGTTGGTACAACCAGCGCAGGCTGTACACCATCGGCCGTATCTAGATCAAGTAAGGTTGGCTGAGCAGGCGTGTCCATATCCCAAAGGTCATGATGCACAAACTGCTGAACCCAGCGTGCTTCACCAGTCTCGATATCTAGGGCGACAACAGATGTTGCATACTTTTCTTCAGCGGCATTTCGGTAGCTACCTAGCTGATCTGGCGTACGGTTACCCATAGGGAAGTATGCCAATCCAAGCTCTTCATCGGCAGTAGCGACTGACCATGAATTTGGTGAGCTGGTCTTATAAGTTTGGGTTGGATCATTGACATCGAAAGGCGCTGTATTATCAGGATCGCCTGAGTCCCAGTTCCAAAGAAGCTCACCGGTATTGACATCATACGCACGGATCACACCAGAAGGCGAGTTGACGTCATAGTTATCATTGACGGCACCAGCTACGATGATGGTATCACCCGCGATGACTGGTGGTGACGTCGAGTAATAGTAACCTGCTTGATTGAACGGCATGTTGTGCATCAAATCTAATGCACCATCATCCCCAAAGTCTTGGCAGCGTTGCCCAGTATTTGGATCGAGTGCATATAGTTTCGCATCAGAGGTTGGGATAAATATCTTGGCATCACATTGCTTAGACGCGTTTTCAAAGGTATTGCCAGCAATTTTCTGTACTTGCACAGGACTGGTTGCTTGACCAGCATAATAAGATACGCCGCGACAGGTTTGGTGCTGGCGTTGTAAGTTTTCCTCTACTTGAGGATCAAACTTCCATAGCGTCTCACCAGAGTCGGCATCTAGCGCTAGTACCCAGTTATGCGGGGTACATAGGTATAAGCCGTTACCGATTTTTAATGGCGTTGCCTGATAAGTGGTCTCGCCGACATCGTTAGGACCTTTGACATCACCTGTTTGGATTTGCCATGCCAGTTCTAAATCTTTGACGTTATCGGTATTGATTTTATCTAGAGGCGAGTAGCGCTGACCATAATCAGTACGACCATACGCACTCCACTCACCATCTGGCGTTTGTTGACCGTTTGATAACGGATCACCGAGGTTGGCTGAGGTCTCATCTGAGCTGACGTTTTGCTCGTCATCATTTGCAGCAGTCAAGTCTAGCTCACCGAGTTTGTCAGTGGCATTGTTAGCTAAACTACCAAAAGAGAGTAGTGCACCTACGATTACGCTTACGAGCAATCCCCAATAATACAGAGGGCTTTTCTTAGCAGTATTTGTGGTTGATGCATTAGCTGCAGCATTTGCGTTTACTTGAGTTTTAGGCCCACGCATTTTGTTGGATACCCATGGCAGTAGCATGAGCAAACCAAATATAAGCGGGAAGCCAACTCGAGGTGCTAGTGCCCACCAATAGAACCCAGATTCCCAAAGCGCCCAAGCCATGGTTGCTACGATAAATAGCGCATATAACCCGTAAGCACTCCAGTGTTTTTTGAACAATAAAAAAGCTGTCGTTAGTATGATAACGCCAGCAATAAGGTAGTAAGGACTACCGCCTAAGGACAATAAATAAGCGCCGCCAATGAGTAGAGGGGCGGCAAAAATTGCCATAATGATCGCTACGAATTTTTCCATGAGCGGTATCACCTGTTTACAAAAGAGCAAGTTAATATGTATTGATATTTAGTCGCTAATCAATTTCATTCGACCAAATATCAATACAAGTGTGAATAATATATAAAAGAAACATTGAATAACGTTCTAGAATCTATTTTATCATCCACAGCTCAGTCTAGTAAGGGTGAGCAAGTCTGAGATACTTTATTTAACAAATGCTCATTAATTTGCAAATTGCTTTTGGCATAGCTCCATGAAAGCGCGACCATATTGACGGATTTCTGCGTCATCGCGTACTGCCATCCAACTGGTAAAGCGCCCAAAATGATCGACGGGTATGGCAGTCAGGTTTTGATAATGGCTTGGCTCAAAGGCCATTTCTGCGATGATACCAATACCTAGGCCCAGACCAACATAGGTGCTAATTACATCGGCATCGAGCGCCGCTAGTACGATATCTGGCTCCAGTCCTGCTTCATCAAACGTCTTGTCAATCGCGCCGCGTCCTGTAAAACCACCGTGATAAGTCACAATCGGGTAGCTGGCAAGTGTGGGCAGATCAATAGACTCTTGACTAGCCAGTTCGTGATCACTTGGTACGATAACGCGATGCGTCCAGTCATAGTAACGATAGCATCTTAAATAGTTGTTATGCAGAAGGGACTCAGTAGCGATACCGATATCGGCTTGACCACGGATGACCATCTGAGCGATGGTCTCAGGATCTGCCTGTTGCAAAATCAAATTTACCTTAGGGAAACGATCTTTGAACTCTTTAACCACTTGCGGCAATACATAACGCGCTTGAGTGTGAGTGGTGGCAATCGTCAGCGTACCGATATTAGGATTATTAAAGTCTAAACTTAGGTTTTCAATGGTACGAATTTCAGCAAAGATAGACTCGATATGCGGCATGAGCGCTGTGCCCATAGTGGTCAGTCCCGTCAGGCGTTTGCCTTGGCGCACGAATACTTCCGTCTTTAACTGGTTTTCTAACGCAGCAATATGCTTTGATAAGCTTGATTGACTGGTATGTAGCACGGTCGCCGCTTGGCTTAAGTTATAACCGTTAATCACCGTATGCCATACTGTTTCTAGCTGTTTGAGCTGAATCTGTAAATGCCGTTGGTTGACCACTACGTCGATTGCCATAACTTAATCCTATTGTATAAATATACAAACCTCGTCTGTATATGAAAGTAAAAATGTCTGAACATACAGTAATAAAGTAGTGTAAAACAAAGCTATTATTCTTGTATATAATAAATAGCTATCAATTTATGATAATTATGAATATAGAATTTGTATTTTGCAATGCTAAAAAATTATTTGTTCAGTAAATGCTGCATAGTCAGTAAGTACTTTTTAGCCATTGAGGTAACTTGACCTAACAATTTATAAAGAGCGGTCACTATTAAGCATAAAAAAACAGCTACCTTCTAAAAGATAGCTGTTCGTTAGTTATAAAGTTATTTATTACTATTAATTAGTCGGTATTGACCAATTTCAAACTCAGCCTATTTGGCAATATCGAATCGATCTGCATTCATAACCTTGTTCCAAGCACGGACGAAGTCACGAACGAATTTCTCTAAGTTATCATCCTGCGCGTATAGCTCAGCATAAGCACGTAATATAGAGTTAGAGCCAAATACCAAATCTACACGGCTTGCTTGCCATTTGACGTTTCCTGTACCACGCTCACGTACTTCGTAGCTATTGGCAGTGTTGTCTGCTGCTTTTACAGGGTGCCATGTGTAGTTCATGTCTGTTAAATTGACAAAGAAGTCGTTGGTAAGCACGCCAGCACGTTCAGTAAAGACGCCATATTGGCTCTGACCATGGTTGGTATCAAGCACTCGCATACCACCAAGCAATACGACCATCTCAGGCGCTGTCAATCCCATTAGCTGCGTGCGATCAAGTAGCATCTCTTCTGGTGATACCGCATAGTCGCCCTGAATCCAGTTACGATAACCATCATGTAGCGGCTCTAAATCAGCAAAAGATTCAGCGTCAGTCATTTCAGCGTCAGCATCACCGCGACCTGGATTAAACGGTATAGTAATATCTACGCCTGCATCGTTTGCTGCTTGCTCAATAGCAGCATTACCAGCCAATACAATAAGGTCTGCTAAGCTAACGTCTTTATCAAAGCCAGACTGAATGCTGGTCAATGTATCAAGAACACGTTGTAATTGTTCTGGCTCATTGCCTGCCCAGTCTTTTTGTGGGGCTAAACGGATGCGTGCACCATTTGCACCGCCGCGATAGTCCGAAGCGCGGAACGTGCGAGCACTGTCCCATGCTGTAATGATTAACTCACGACGACTAAGGTCACTGTCTAATATTTGCGATTTTAGCGTTGCAATATCATCAGCAGTTAAGTCCGCATTACCTGTAGGAATAGGGTCTTGCCATACAAAGTCTTCGCTCGGTACATCAGCACCTAAGTAACGAGATTTCGGTCCCAAATCGCGGTGAGTCAGTTTGAACCACGCTCTAGCGAATACTTTATCAAAGTACTCTGGGTTGTTATGGAACTTCTCTGAAATCTCACGATAGATAGGATCTTTGCTCAATGCCATATCTGCATCAGTCATGATTGGGTTACGACGGACACTTGGATCATGAGCATCTAGTGGACGATCTTCTTCTTTGATGTCAGTTGGTTCCCACTGCCACGCACCGGCTGGACTCTTGGTTAGTGCCCATTCATGGTTCAATAGTAGCTCGAAATAACCGTGATCCCACTGTGTAGGGTTGGTGGTCCATGCGCCTTCGATACCACTTGAAACAGTATCGCCTGCATTACCACGACCCTTAGGATTGCGCCAGCCTAGACCTTGCTCTTTGATATCAGCGGCTTCTGGCTCGTCTTCTAGTATCGTTGCATCACCATTACCGTGACATTTACCAACGGTGTGCCCACCAGCGGTTAGAGCGACCGTCTCTTCATCATTCATTGACATACGAGCAAAAGTAGTACGCATATCTTGAGCGGTCTTTAGTGGGTCAGGGTTACCATCCACACCTTCAGGGTTAACATAAATCAAGCCCATTTGTACTGCTGCTAGTGGGTTTTCTAGTGACGCGCGGTCTTCATCGCTGTCATAACGGTTTTTAGTTTCAGCTAACCATTCACGCTCAGAACCCCAATAGATGTCTTTTTCTGGATGCCAAATATCAGCTCGGCCACCAGCAAATCCTAGGGTTTTGAAACCCATAGACTCATAAGCCATGTTACCTGCCAAAATCATCAAATCGGCCCAAGACAATTTATTGCCGTATTTTTTCTTGATTGGCCATAATAGACGACGGGCTTTATCAAGGTTGACGTTGTCAGGCCAGCTGTTTAATGGTGCAAAGCGTTGGTTACCAGTATTAGAGCCGCCGCGACCATCAGCACCGCGATACGTACCAGCTGAATGCCAAGCCATACGAATCATCAAACCGCCATAATGACCCCAATCAGCTGGCCACCATTCTTGCGACTCAGTCATTAGGTTTTTTAGGTCAGTTTTGACTGCTTCTAAGTCTAGCTGCTTAAAAGCTTCAGCATAATCAAAGTCTTCACCCATTGGATCAGTTTTTTTGTCTTGCTGATGCAATATGTCTAAGTTCAGTGCGTTTGGCCACCAATCTGTCGCAGCAGATGCAGTGGTAGTATGTGCCTGATGCATAACAGGGCAGCCACCCATGCTCGGACGCTCAGGCTCATGCGTGTTATCAACGTTTTCGCTATGGATCGTTGGGCCTTGACCATCACCCTGATCATAGGTTGTGTTAGTAGGCGCATTATTATTGCTTTCGTGATCTACAGGACAACGAGCAGCATCTGGAGCAGTGTTTTTGTCAGTGGTGTTATTGGTTGAGTCGGACATGGTATAACTCCTAGGCTATGATAATAGAAATAACAAACCGTGAATCTTGGTAGTCGTTGTTTATGTACAAAGCATAACTAAGCTGAATAGATTTATAAAACCAATATATAAGAATTATAAGTTTTAAATTACTAATCATAAAAGTCTTGATGTTTTGTTTATCTAAATCTTCATTAACGCCTATGCTTATCGTTGCCAGTTAAGAGTAAACCAATAGAGTGCACCCAACCAATGAAGCCTGCGTCAATTTTACTACTACCTTTATATTACCTATAAATAATGTCATTGTCAGACATCTTTCAAAACAGAAATGAGCAATAAAAAAGAGAGCTAAGATAACCTTGGTAAAACACTGCGGTTTTTTGCGTTACTATTAAGAAATATAAGCGATTGCACATGGCCTGCAATCGCTAAGTTAATGCAAAAATATCTAGTCAAGATAAAGGTTCTCAAGTACCATAACTGGATTTTGTTGTAATGATAATATTGGTGCAACGTAGAGCAATTTTTATCGATCCTTTTGTCGATAACTGATTCTAAAGATTGATAAAAATTGTGCGCGGTTGTGTTCTTTGTCTGAATTGTTGGTGAGTTATTATGTCTGCTGTCAAATCTGTACCGCCCAATCAACCAATTGCCAAAAAATCATGGGGCGAGGCCACAAAAGCTTATCTCGATCCTCGTGTCATTATTATGCTGTTTTTGGGGTTTTCAGCGGGTATACCCATTCTGCTGATTTTCTCAAGTCTATCGCTATGGCTGAGAGAAGCAGGCATTGATCGTAGTGTCGTCACTATGTTCAGCTGGGCAGCATTGGGGTATTCGTTCAAATTTATTTGGGCGCCATTGATTGATGCGCTCCCTGTGCCGTTTTTGACCAAGTGGTTAGGGCGTCGTCGTAGTTGGATGGTGGTATCACAGCTGCTTATTGTGTTGGCAATCTTTTTAATGGCAAGGGTAAATCCTGTTAGCGAAGATGTCTTGGTTTATATGGCAGGCGCGGCCGTGTTGCTTGGGTTCTCTTCTGCGACACAAGATATCGTGATTGATGCGTACCGTATTGAGCTTGCACCGCCGTCTATGCAGTCTATTCTGTCTTCTATCTATGTGTCAGGCTACCGTATCGGTATGATTGTCGCTGGGGCAGGCGCGTTATATTTGGCTGATTATTTCGGCTCAAATGAGACGTTTTATAGTTATGAAGCGTGGCGCAACACCTATTACATCATGGCAGGAGTCATGACCTTAGGGGTATTAACGACGTTTGCCAGTTATGAGCCAACCGCTGAGACCCTGCAAAGTAAAAAGCAGAAGGGTAACTTAAAAGTATTCCTAATTTATTCTGCGTTACTACTTATCCCAGGTCTACTGTTTGGTGTTATTTACCTGATTAATATTTTGATCAATACAGTATTTGATAGCACAGTGGCCTTGATACCACTAATGGTAATGCCAGCAATTAAATTTTACTTTTTAGCATTGGTCGCGTTCGCGCCATTATTATTACTGTACTTTATTATCAATCAACCAAAAATCATTAACAAAGCCCCTTTAGTCGCTGAAACTCGTGAAGACTACGTCAGACTGGTAGCGTTGTTTGTGTTTTCAGTAATTGCCTTTATCGCTGCTTATATATTGATGGGGCAAGTCCTGCCAGAGTTTGAAGGCGCCTTTTCTAGTTTCTTTGTAGAAACCTTGCACTTATTAGTAAGTTTAGGCGCGGCAATGGCAGCAGGTTATGCACTAGTACAAGTAGGACTGGTGAAAAAAGAAGTGGCCATGGCAACATGGATCGAGCCTGTCTTAGATTTTTTCCGACGTTATGGCAAAAAAGCCCTGCTGCTATTGGCCTTGATTGGTCTATACCGTATCTCAGATATCGTCGCAGGCGTGATCTCTAATGTCTTTTATCAAGACATGGGCTTTAGCAAAACAGATATCGCCAATGCCGTAAAACTGGTCGGCGTGATTATGGCAATTGCAGGCGGTTTCTTGGGCGGTATTTTGGCTCAGCGTTTCCGTATCATGCATGCCATGATGATTGGCGCGATTTTAGCGTGTGCAACTAACCTGTTGTTTGTGGTATTGACATACAACCCAGGTAGCCTGCCAATCATGTATATGGCAGTGATATTTGATAACTTGGCTGCGGGCCTTGCGAGCGCTGTATTTATCGCTTTCTTATCAGCACTGACCTCGATTCGCTTTACTGCTGTACAGTATGCGATTTTTTCCTCATTGATGACCCTGATACCAAAAGTGATGGGTGGCTATTCTGGTGCTATCGTCGATAATATGGGTTATCCATTTTTCTTTATCTTTACCTTTGCTATCGGTATTCCAATTCTGGCACTGATTTACTTTGTCGATAGACATATTGTCATTGGCGATAACGATGATATTTACGGCGATGACAATAATGATAGCAGCGGCGGCAATGGGATAGGTGATAAACTAAGCAAAACCAATCCTAACCTGACCGATACCAAAGAGCCGCCACGCGCGACAGAGTAGGCTAAGCAGCATTTTACCTTTATCCATCCACTGTTTTTTAAGAGCTATCTATGACCATATCGACCATTCGTCAAATCAAGCAGCAGATTCAACAACTGACGAATGGTGAGTCAAATAATCGGCTACCGTCGTTTTGGCTAACGGATTGGTTGTTGTATGTCATTGATAAGCCTGCGATAGCATTGATGACTGATGAAGATTATCAGCTCACTGATAGTGAGGTCGCACGGTTCAATGACGGTGTGATAAAAATGCAGAAAGGCATACCGCTTGCGTACTTGACTGGACAGCAAGAGTTTTGGTCGCTTAACTTTAAGGTAAACGAGCATACTTTGATTCCTAGGCCTGATACCGAGGTATTGGTTGAACAGGTATTGAACTGGATAAACGCTCGGCCAGTGCAACTCAATAATAAGCGATTGTTAGATTTGGGCACAGGGTCAGGTTGTATCGCTATCAGTCTCGCTCATGAACTTAAGCAAGCTAACTGGCAAATCGTGGCGGTTGATTTATCACTAGAAGCGCTTAAAGTGGCTCAGCACAATGCTATGAGCAATAATGTTGCCAATGTTGAGTTTGTCCAAAGCAGTTGGTATCAAGCGCTACCTACTAATGATGAGCCGCAGTTTGATATCATCGTCTCCAACCCTCCGTATATTGACGAGACAGACGAGCATTTGGCAGGTCTAACAGCTGAACCGATTAGTGCGCTCAGTGCATCCCATCAGGGTTTGGCTGATATCGAGCATATCGTCCAGCAAGCAACGACATATCTCTGTACAGGTGGGTTATTGGCCATTGAACATGGCTATGATCAAGGGGATGCTGTTCGCAAGTTGTTTTTGAATAGTGGTTTTGAATCAGTACATACCGTAAAAGACTACGGTGATAATGATCGCGTTACGCTAGGGCAAGTCCAGTAGATGGTTTTTCGATAGTAGATTTCTTTGATTATAGGTTGTAGATGAATATGGTAGAAGAGATGGTACAGCTATCGGATGATGAGCTGCTCCGTTATGCTCGGCAAGTATTATTAGACGGTTGGGATATGGACGCTCAGCTGCGATTAAAGACAGCACGTGTGGTCATAATAGGGGCAGGCGGGCTAGGTTGCCCTGCGTCTGAGACATTGGTACGTGCAGGGGTAGGTTATGTCCATCTGATTGATGATGACGAGATTGAGGCGAGCAATCTACAACGGCAAACGCTGTTTTTGCCAGAAGATATCGGTCAGTCTAAAGCACTGACCGCAGCAGCCATGTTAGCGCGCATCAATCCTTTGATAAAAGCTCGCGGAACAGTGGCAAGGTTAGATGAAGAGAACGCTTATGAATTGCTCGATATAGCAGCAGGCAAGCCTGACTTACTCTTAGACTGTACGGATAATTTTGCCACGCGCGATATTATTAATCGCATTAGTGTACGCTACCAGATTCCGCTGTTATCAGCCTCAGCGATTGCGATGCAAGGGCAGTTAGCACTGTTCGAACCTCAGCTCGATACTGGTTGCTATCATTGCGTGTTTGGCTCAGTGGTGCTTGACGAAGCCGCTGACGAACGTACGTGTGCCAACTCTGGTGTGCTGGCCAGTACCACTGCCGTCATGGGTAATCTACAAGCCAATACTGCACTGCAATATTTAGGATTAACCAAAAATCTACTGACAAACAAGCTGCTCATATGGGATGGTAGTCAGATGCAGCAGCGGCTGATGGGCTATCGAAAAGACTCACAGTGTCCTGTCTGTAGCAGTCCTATAGTCAATCCTCTATAAATTGGATACGGTGTTAAGCTTGCTTAGTCTACGAGTTGTAGTACTTTCACTCGCCTTCCTTGTATCCAAATTATATTGAACCGGCTATAACTGAGTAATCTGATTTTAACGCATTTTTATAGTGTATTGCCTATCTTCAAACCTCCTTCTTATTACCATAGTTGTTTTTTATGAAAATTCATCGTCCGCATTTATTAAAGCATACTTTTAATGTCATGAACCGTGTTCGCCAAACAGCGAGTGTGGCAGGTCTGTCTGCGCTAAGAGTGGCAAAAGGTGAGAAACCTGACGCGATGCTACTCAAAGAAACCTTTGAGCAGTTAGGTACGACTTATATCAAAATCGGTCAATTTATCGCCAGTACACCGTCATTGTTTCCACGTGATTATGTAAAGGCATTCCAGAGCTGCTTGGATCAAACCACGCCATTGTCTTATGCTTATATTGAGCAAGTGCTAAAAGAAGAACTAGCGACTGATGGCATGACCCTTGATGATACGTTTGCGCATATTGACTCAGAGCCATTAGCCTCAGCTTCGATCGCTCAAGTGCATGCAGCACGATTGCACAATGGTGATGAAGTGGTGCTAAAGGTACAAAAGCCTGGCGTCGAGACCATCATGCAGACTGATTTGGGTGTATTGCATGGCGTAACTAAGCTAATTGAGATCCTGATGCCATCGATGAAGTTTGCGAGTATTGCACCGATTATTGATGAGATTCGCCTGCGTATGCTTGCCGAGACGGACTTTATCGCTGAAGCCCAGAACATCCGCGATTTTCAGCAGTTCTTAGCGGTATCAGGCAATACTCGCGTCGTTGCACCAACTGTATATGAGGATTTGACCACCAAGCGTGTACTGACGATGAGCCGACTATATGGCGTCTCTATGGTCGATGAGTCGCTCATGCGTCAGTACTGTGCTGATCCTGCACAAGTCATGGCAGATACGTTGAACACATGGTTTGCTAGTCTGATGCTGTGCAATAGTTTCCATGCTGATTTGCATGCTGGTAATTTGATGCTATTGACCGATGGCCGTATTGGATTTTTAGATTTTGGTATCGTCGGTAAGCTCAAAGCTGAGAGCTGGCGTGCATGTATGGGCATGATGCAAGCCATGCAAGACAGTGACTATCAAGCCATGGCTCGGCATATGATTGATATGGAAATGACGCATGGTGGCAATAAAGTCGATGTGGCTACACTGGGGAATGACTTACAGCGTATGATGACAACCATCATGGCAGAAGATAAAACCTTTACCAGTGGTGTACCTTTCAATAGTAAAGAACAAGCCGATGAGCTTAATAAAATGATGCTTGAGATTGTTGAAGTTGGCAAACGTCATGGTATTCACTTTCCACGCGATTTTGCTCTATTAACCAAACAGATGTTGTATTTTGATCGGTTTATGCGTACGCTAGCTCCAGATATGGATATGTTTAGCGATCAGCGGGTGCAAATGCTAGGGCAGGATACAGTAGAGACACCAGCGTTAGACGTATCATAGTTTTCGCTAATAACTTTATGCTGGCCTAATATATCTAATAACTTCTCTATTTCTGCGTTTATTTATTACTGCTTTTGACTGTCTAACACAAAGGATTGTGTGCTAATTGCCACAAAAATGGCTCTGTCATGATGACTGCTTTTAAAAGCCGTATGATCCCGATGATTACCAACGAAGCTGCCATTGCCTGTATCGGTATGTACTGCATGGCAGTCGTCATGGGTTATGGCCGCTTTCTTTTTACCGCCACCTTACCTGATATTATGGTGCAATTGTCGTTATCAACGACGATTGCAGGCTGGTTGGCATCAATCAATTATATCGGTTACTTTATTGGCGCTCTTATCGCTATGTTTGTGCCTCAGCGCTCGACATGGCAGGCGATGACGCTGTGGGCGATTATCAGTGTTGTCACCACGATGTTACTCGTCATACCAAATATGTCGCTCACGCTATGGTATATCATTCGCTTAATTGCAGGCATTGCAAGTGGCGTGGCGATGATTCTAAGCTCGTCGTTTGTGATTCAAACCCTCAGCCCTGAGCGCCGTTCTGTATTGTCAGCAGTCCACTATGCAGGTATTGGTGTCGGCATCAGCGCCTCTGCCATCGTAACGTGGTGGCTATTAAAATTAGGCTATCACTTCGATGTAATTTGGCTAGTCGCAGGCGTCACCAGTTTACCGCTTGTGTGGCTACTTTATGCGATAAAGCCAAGACAAGTACAAGCTGTTGATTCACAGCAGATTGATGCCAAACAACACGTGTCAGTGCACCAGACCTATGTAAACTTTAAACGCTCCTTATATGAGGCAATTTCTGGACATCATAAAGCGCTTACTTTACTTTTTTTCAGCTACGTACTGGCAGGGTTTGGTTATATCAGCTCAGCAACTTTTTTACCCGTTATGGCAGCACAACGTCTAACAACACAGACGTATGCTGGACTCATGATTTGGTTGGTCGTTGGTATTTTTGCGATGTTGTCAAACCCCCTATGGGGCGCGCTTGCCAAACGTATCGGTGAGATAAAAACCTTAATGGGGCTGACGGTATTGCAAGCATTTGGGATGTGCTTGCCGATATGGTTTGATGGTGCATTTGGATTATATGGCAATGCTGCGATTTTGGGATTGACCTTCGTCGGTATGGTATCGATGACACTGACTTTATTTAAAAACATCAATCCTGCCTATTCTAATTTACTGATTGCTTTGGCAACGTTGGCTTATGCATTGGGGCAGTTTTTGGGACCTTTGGTGACAGTGGCACTGGCAGGGAAAGATGGCAATTTCAATGCAGGGTTGCTTGTTGCTGCTATCGGATTAATGATCGGATTTGTACTATTAGTATGGTTTCGTCGACAGTCATCAACGACCGTTTAGATCGTCTAAACCACGCTACGGCTAAATACTTCTCGTAGTTCAAAACTGGTATGAACTTGGGCCACGCCTTCGATACGATTGAGGCGATGCAATAAAAACTCTTCGTAATGTGTCATATCACGTACCCTGACCTTAATCAGATAGTCTTCGGTGCGGCCTGTAACAATACTACAGCTAATGACTTCCTCAAAGCTCTGAACTTTGCGTTCAAACTGCTCAAAACGTTCTGCTGTATGTCGATCCATGCTAATAGCGATAAACACGGCTAGCGGATAGCCAAGTTTTTGTGCATCTGTTTTGGTGTGGTAGCCAGTGATAATGTTCGCATCCTCTAAGCGTTTGATACGACGTGCGCAAGGGGTGGCAGACAGGTGGACGCGTTCAGCAAGTTCAGTAATACTCATGCGCGCCTGCGTTTGCAGTAAGCGTAGCAACTGTTTATCTATCTCGTCTATATCTGCAGTTCCTGTACTATCAATATAATTGTCTGGCATTTCTCAAGCCTTAATAGTGAATTTATTCGATTATAATGTCTAAATTGTGTTTTTCCACTAAAATAACAGAAAATAAAGTAAAAGAAAGCAGGTTTCTCTCTGTTAAACTTTGATATTATTATGGTATGAACACTAGTTATCTCGTATGATAAATACTGATCTAATCAACAGCTAATCGCCTAGCTAAATATATAAATAACCAAGTCATCTAAGGATTGATTATGTCTGACCAAGCCACGCACACTGCAGCCACAGGGACTGCAAAGATCACACCAAAAAGTGCTGCTTTTGACTTCCGTAAATACCGTCCATTTGCATTTGCGCCATCGCTGCCAGATCGTACTTGGCCAAGTAAAACGATTGAGAAGTCACCGATATGGGCAAGTGTGGATCTGCGTGATGGTAACCAAGCACTGATTGATCCGATGACCATTGAACAAAAAATGCGCTTCTTTAAGACTTTAGTAGATGTTGGTTTTAAAGAGATTGAGATTGGTTTTCCATCAGCGGCGCAGGTAGAATTTGACTTTGCTCGTAAGCTTATCGAAGAAAACCACGTACCTGAAGATGTAACGCTACAAGTATTGGTACAAGCGCGCGAGCATTTGATTGCCCGTACTTTTGAATCATTAAAAGGTGCTAAACGTGCGGTTGTCCATGTCTATAACTCAACCAGCCGTGTACAACGTGAAAAAGTCTATGGCAAAGATAAAGCTGAAATCAAAGAGATTGCTATTGCAGGTGCTAAGCTATTGCAAGAATATGCAGCAAAGTACCCTGAGACAGATTGGGTGTTTCAGTACTCGCCAGAGAGCTTTAGCCAGACAGAGACTGAATATGCTGTAGAGGTTTGCGATGCAGTGTGTGACGTGTGGCAACCACAGCAGGGTCAGGAAGTTATTTTTAACTTACCAGCGACTGTTGAGGCCTCTATGCCTAATGTCTTTGCTGATCAAGTAGAGTACTTCTGCCGCAATCTGGCCCAGCGCGAGCATGTGATTGTGAGCTTGCATACTCATAATGACCGTGGCTGTGCGGTAGCTGCCGCCGAATTGGGCGTGCTTGCGGGCGCGGATCGTATCGAAGGCACATTGCTTGGTAACGGTGAGCGTACAGGTAACATGGACATCATGGTCATGGCCATGAACTTATTTAGCCAAGGTATCGATCCTGAGCTTGATTTTAGCAACATGAGTGAAATCGTACAGGTTGTGAGCGAATGCAATAACTTACCATTGCACCCGCGCCATCCTTATGTAGGCGAGTTGGTCTTCACGGCATTTAGTGGCTCACATCAAGATGCTATCAAAAAATCTCTTGATTACAATGAAAGTAATCAGAGGGAAACAGACAATGTCTGGGATGTGGCTTATCTACCCATTGATCCTGCGCATATTGGCCGTAGCTACCAAGATGTGGTACGTATCAATAGCCAGTCGGGCAAAGGCGGCGTCGCATATATCTTGCAGCGAAACTACGGTTTCAACTTACCACGTTGGATGCAGATTGACTTTAGCCGTGTGGTACAAAAGCAAGCTGAAGCAGCGGCACGTGAGCTGCAGAATGATGAAATCTTGCAGACCTTTGAGGATACTTACTTGCAGCAAGGCAAGTTTGAGCTGCTAGACTATAGCGTCAACAATAAAGGCGGTGCGGTTTACTTTAGTGGTCAAGTACAAATGAATAGCGATACTATTGATATTGATGGCACGGGTAACGGCCCATTATCATCGTTTATTGATGGACTTGCACAGCATACTGGCAAATCCTTGCATATTATTAACTATGCAGAGCATGCGATTAACCCGCATCATAACAGTGGTAATGGTATCGATGATGATACCAATAGTGATAACAAAACCAATGCCAACGCTGCCGCTTACATTCAGTTAAATGTTGATGGCGAGGTATACTCTGGCATCGGTACTTGCAGCAGTACGGTGTCAGCCATGCTAAAAGGGGCGTTATCAGCTTTTGCTCAAGCGCTAAATACAGAAGCTGCTTAGTGTTAAGTAGTCATTGATATCACGAAGAATTCTGTATGCTAATAACGCCATCGCTTCTTGTCTCTAGCAAGTAAAGCGATGGCGTTATTTTTTTCTATAAATACCTATGAAGTTCCGACTATAGGTTTATGAGCAATAGCATAATGTTACTTGTGTTTTTGGTGTCTAAGACTTACGCTAATGTATATATTAAAATATTATAAATATAAGGTTAATTATGGAACCTATCTCATTTGCTTCATTCACGCTAGCATCTATTTTGGCTTCATTGCCTGCGAACGGTGAGGCTATTACCAAGCCGACCATCACCACTCACATTAGTCCAGCCATTGCCGGACAGTGGGAAATAGACTTAGATAGCAGCGCTCATTCTACTCACGCCATGATGACTAAGGAAGCGGAAGCTAATCAGTCGGCGTCAGATAGTGCGCAAAAGCCTAGCAGTGTAGAGCCTAAGGTGATGACGGGCATGGACGGCGGCGTACTGACTCAAAGTGAAGAGCGGGTTCTAAACATTAAACCAACTACTAGTAAGAACTTACTTGCATCAGTTAGTAAGTCTAACCAGTGCCGCGAGCTATATAACTTTAGTGCGGATAATGAGATGTGGTCTGTCAGCGGCAAAGAGTGGACATACGGCCGCTATCTAGTCACCCATCGTGAAGAAGGTCTGCCAGTGATTGCGATCAAGACTGTTTATGATAATAATGAAGTAGACTGCTCAGGCAATCAGATCGATCAAACTGATGAAGCGTTAATTGCATTTATTAATCATGATGGTAATCAGATGCAATGGTGCGCTGATCCTGATGGTAACGAATGCTTTATGAACTTCAATAGAGTGTTACCGTAATCAGGATTGTCCATTGTACTTTACGTATAATTGACAGCTTATTGATGACATAAAAAAACCGCTATATTAATAGCGGTTTTTTTATATGTTTTTAAAATGATAATTGCAGAGAACTTATTAAGCTTAGTAGACTCTACAAGTATTTCAGCCTATGAGTCTTTTTTAGTTTTATTTGCAGTCAGCAGCTCTCTTTCGAGATAGTGAATATTTTGCGCTTCACGAGTAAAGTTCTCATCCGCCAAAATCACATCACGATGCAAAGGTATATTGGTTTTGATACCTTCGATAATCAGCTCATCAAGGGCATGTACTGTCTTAGCAATAGCTTGCTGACGAGTTTGACCGTGACATATAAGCTTACCAATCAATGAATCGTAATAGGTCGGTATCTCATAGCCAGGGTATAGATGAGAGTCAAAACGGATACCAGAACCACTTGGCGTGAACAATTGACTGATAGTACCTGGGCAAGGTACGAAAGTCGCTGCATCTTCGGCGTTAATACGACATTCGATCGCATGACCTTGGATCTCAATCTCACTTTGACGATAAGACAAACCATAACCGGCAGCAATTTTGAGCTGCTCGACGACAACATCAATACCAGTAATCATCTCAGTCACTGGATGCTCAACCTGTACACGAGTGTTCATTTCAATAAAGAAAAACTCGTTATTTTCAAACAAGAATTCAAACGTACCAGCACCGCGATACTTAACAAGCTCACACGCTTTTACGCAAGCTTTTAAGATTGGCTCACGTACATCATCTGGGATGTCAGGTGCAGGTGCTTCTTCTAGGACTTTTTGATGGCGACGCTGCAATGAGCAATCACGGTCATATAGATGGATAGCATTACCATTACCATCACCTAGTACCTGTACTTCTACGTGGCGCGGGTTTTGTAGATAGCGCTCCATATAGACAGTGTCGTCACCGAACCAGAGCTCAGCTTCTTGTTTGGCCGCTTGTACTTGACCAATTAGTTCGTCAAAGCGTTCAACCACACGCATACCGCGTCCACCGCCGCCAGAAGCCGCTTTAATCAATAGTGGGAAGCCGATATTGCGTGCTTGCTCTTCAGCATTATGCAGGGTCACAGCGCCAACTGAACCAGGTACGGTTGGTACGCCAGCTTTTTTCATAGCGTTGATGGCAGAAACTTTGTTGCCCATAAGGCGAATATGATCAGCATTAGGACCAACGAAGGTCAATCCTGCTTCTTCTACTTGTTCAGCAAATTCAGCATTCTCAGACAAAAAGCCGTAACCGGGATGGATAGCATCTGCACCAGTGATTTCAGCAGCAGTTAAGATGGTATTGATATCAAGGTAGCTTTGGTTAGCATTAGGCTTGCCAATACAAATTGCCTCATCAACAAAGCGCAAGTGCATCAAGTTGGCATCAGCAGTAGAGTAGACACCTACCGTTTCGATACCTAGCGCTTTACAGGCGCGGACGATGCGCAGGGCAATTTCACCTCTGTTGGCAATGAGCAATTTTTTTATCATGGGTTCATCCTTGTCGAAGCGTCAGTCATTGACTGAGTTTCGATACATAGCATCATGTTATTTAGCATTGACGCGGTATATATACCAAAAGTCAGCCATAATGAAATAAAGTATGGCAAATATCGTTACGCTTTATAGCGTATGACAGGTTGACCGAACTGTACGACTTCAGAGTTATCTACCAAGATTTCGTCAACGATACCACTTTGAGTCGCTTCAAGCGGGTTCATGATTTTCATAGCTTCGATGATACCTAAAGTATCACCTGCCTGAACCTTTTGACCAACTTTCACAAATGGTGGGTCATTAGGGCTTGGTGCTGAATAGAAAACACCAACCATTGGTGAAGATTCAACGCTACCCGCTTTTTCTGCAGGTTTGCCTTCGACAGCGGCAGCAGGAGCAGCGCTCGCAGCAGGGGCAGCCATCATAGTTGGCGCAGGGGCATCATAGTGACGAGTTAAGCTAATATGCTCGTCGTCAGAACTGATTTCTAAATTAACCAGTTCACTTTCTTCCATAAGGGCGATGAGGGTGCGTATTTTTTCAATATCCATAGTTTTTATCTGGCCTTGTACTAAATTCGAGAAATAGTGTAACTAAATATTGTCTAATTAATTGCTAATGATACCTAGATTCAGGGCAATGAGCAATCAATGTACAGTTGTTAACTGAGAATTTTTACATATTTTGACGTAAGCCATCTTTTTAGCAAGAAAATATCTACGATTTTTCATATTCTGTATGATCAAATGACGCTAACAATGACTATAAAATTCAATCAATAAGCAATTGGCTTAACCCCATAGCATAGTTAAGCGTTTTTGCTGATAGCGTAGACGCAAAGTAAGTAAAATAGATGATAAGAACAAACCTGTAATCAACGCCATCCAAAACCCTTGTGCACCAACGTCAGTAAAACGCACTAGATAGACGCCAAGTGGTAGGGCAACTAACCAATAGCAGAAGAGCGTTACCCACATCGGTATGGTGGTATCTTGCATGCCGCGCAATATACCAGCGACGTTAACCTGCCAGCCATCAAATAACTGATAGGCGAGTGCAAAGATAAGCAAATGCATAGACTGGGCTCTGACCTCTGGGTTATCCGTGAATGCTGCTGCTAGTTCTGGTCTGAATAGCCATATCCCAACCATACAGGTTAAAGCGATCAATACGGTCCATACCAGTCCAGTAGCTTGCACTTGGCGCAGTGCCAATAGGTTTTTTTGACCAAATCGATTGGAGACCATGATAGTGAGCGCCATGGCGACCGATATCGGTATCATAAATAGCTGTGAGGTCACTGACAGCGCCACTTGATGCGATGCTGTTGCTAGCTCACCCAATGGACTGATAACGAGTGCGCCTAAGCTAAATAAACTGGCTTCAAAGAAGATAGAGATACCAATAGGAATACCAAGTTTTAACAGTTTTTTAATCTGTGTACGATTAGGGCTAGAGAAGCCATAAAAGAATCGCGTGCTCACAAATTCGCGACGTTTCGTGAAGCTAGTATAGGCTGCAAGCAATAGGACATTTATCCATAACACCAATGCTGTTGCCACCCCGCAACCTGCACCGCCCATTTCTGGCATGCCAAATAACCCATGAATAAAAATATAGTTCAAAGGGATATCTGCGAGCAGGCCAATGATACTAATGACAGTTACAGGCTCAGGACGACCCAATGCCTCACAATAACTGCGCAGGACGGCATATACAGCGAGCGCTGGGAAACCAAATGAGACACCATGTAAATACTGCGTCGCTATCGGCTGAATGTTTTCTGGGACACCCATAATGCCAAGAACATTGGGAGCTAAATTGACAATGATAAAACCGATAATGCCAATGACACCTGCGGTCCATAAGGACTGCTGCGTGATATGCGGCACTTGGCCGTGCTGGTCTTGACCAATCGCTTCACCAATCAGAGGTGTGGTTGCGATAAGCACACCTGTGGCCAATAAAAACAATGGTAGCCAAATACCAGAGCCAACTGCTACCGCAGCCAAATCAAGCGCCGAAACTTGACCTGCCATGATGGCATCGACCACGCCAAGTGCGGCTTGGCAAAACTGAGTGATCAAGATAGGGAGGGCGAGTACGCCTAGACGTAAGCTGTAGCTTTTAAAATCTTTGAAAGACAATGGAAAAACCATGGTAAGCAACTTTTTATTCTTTACGGTAATTGTTATTAAGGTAGTTATTATTAATAAACAAACACTGCTATCAATCGACTAAGATTGACGCAGCAAGGAGAGTAGTGCCGACGATAATACTCCGATAAATAATATGAGCAAGCTTATAATGTTGCATAAGTAGATAGGCAGAGTATGAAAATAAAAGTAAAGACACTAAAATAAAAATAACCCGTCGATCCAAGTAGTGGATTGACAGGTCATATACATAATAAGATGGTAAAGAAGCCACACTATGATGTCAACGCTTTAGCGCCGCTATACAGGCATTAATCTTAGGTTTTTTGTACTCTATTTCATAGCCAATAGCCAATAGCCAATAGCCAATAGCCAATAGCTCAGAGATGATTTAATAAGTTTACTCCGGCAACAACTCAAGCGTCTCCGCCATATCCATAATTGCTCGCCAATGTTTGGGCTCTAATGGAATCACTGTTAATTGCTGACAGCCTTTCCTCAATAATAACGAGTCTTCCAAAGCTGGCAAAAACTTTAGCTCTGATAGTGGTAACACCTCTGTAAAAGCTTGCTCAAAGGTGAGATCGACCATATACCAGCGAGGTGCCTCTTCAGTCGCAATAGGATCATAATGACGATGCTCAGGGTGAAATTGAGTAGGATCAGGATACCCTGCTGTAGTAACTGTCATAATACCAGCGACTCCAGACGGCTTGGCGCTAGAGTGATAAAAGAACACTTTGTCACCAACTTTCATATCATCACGCATAAAATTACGTGCACGATAGTTGCGAACGCCGTCCCATCCGTCGGTGTCCAAACGCTGCAAATCTTCAATACCAAAAAATTTAGGGTTGGATTTCATTAACCAATATGCCATATATCTGTCCTTTTATTTTTTATTTATTCTTCAATTCGTTCTTAAAATTATTAGGGTTAGTTTCTATTGACTCACCCTCAAACATGTTTTAAACAGTTTCTGTTTTTAGTAGAAGCTTTTTTTAACGGACCCTCTATATACTGCCCATAAGTTGCGATGGTGAATAGGGCGCTTCTACGTGTTTTTGTTAATAGTTTTATGAGAGATAGGCTTTTCTTTATCTCATCTAGTCGCTATCCTAGCGTTACTTTCAAGACCGATCATTATTGATCACTACAAAATAAGTTTATTTATGCCCAAAGTAAATACAGACAGCATGCCAAATGACCTGAATACGTTAAGCCTTACTGAACCAACGACGGATACTATCGAGGTCAATGTGACAGACATTCCATTGTCTCTTTACATTCACATCCCGTGGTGTGTGAAGAAGTGTCCTTATTGTGATTTTAATTCGCATGAGCTACCGATAGACAGTGAGCTATCCATGTATGAGGAATACGTCGATGCATTACTGTTAGACGCCGCGATGCAGCAACCTTTAGCTCAGGGCCGAAAAATTGGTTCGATATTTATTGGTGGCGGCACGCCGTCTTTGTTACCTATTGCTCAGTATCAGCGACTGTTTACTGGTTTACGTACATGTTTTGAATTTGCAGAAGACATCGAAGTCACGATGGAGGCCAATCCCGGCACGCTTGAGCATGCACCATTTGCTCAGTATTTAGAAGTTGGTATCAATCGTCTGTCTATCGGCGTACAGAGCTTCGCTGCTGACAAGCTGAAGGTACTAGGACGTATCCATGATCCTGTACAGGCGTTATCAGCAATTCGAGCTGCCAAAGCGGCTGGATTTGCACGGGTCAACGTCGACCTGATGCACGGTCTACCGCAGCAAACCATGAATGAAGCGCTAGAAGATATCCAAATGGCGCATGATGCTGGTGCAACGCATATCTCTTGGTATCAACTGACTATTGAGCCAAATACCGTATTTTACCGCAGTCAGCCTATTTTACCCGATGAAGACAATTTGGCAGATATCGAACAAGCAGGTCAGTCGTTATTGCAGCAATTAGGCTATAACAACTATGAGGTATCTGCGTGGGCAGGTGAGTCAGACAAACCATGTCGTCATAATATCAACTATTGGCAGTTTGGCGACTATTTAGCAATCGGCGCAGGAGCACATGGTAAAGTGACGATTGGTTGTAACGATAGCAATGGTGATAATTCATCAGACGTAAAAGATAAAATGGAAGATGACTTGTTAGTAGCGTCAGGTATCTATCGCTTTAGTAAATCACGTTTGCCAAAAGATTATGTGGTAATAAATCCAGATACCACAGAGGTGTCTGATATACGCCAAATCACACCAAAAATGGTTGGCTGGCAAGCGATTGATCAAGAAGAATTGGTGAGCGAGTTTATGCTAAATGCATTACGCTTACATGGCGGTGTCGCTTGGTCACTGTTTGAAAAGAGAACTGGATTAACGCTTAATAGTATTACTGAACAAGTGAACAGTCTTGTCAAACAAGGGTTGTTGGTAGATAGTGATACGCAGTTGCAACCGACTGTATTAGGTCAGCGTTATCTCAATCAAATATTACGCGCTTTTTTATAAAACGGCACTTAGATGATTGTTTAATAGCAGCGAGGTACTAACATAAAAAAGGCTTATCAAATAAATGATAAGCCCTTTATAAAATCTAAAAAAATCAAACCTTAGATTTTATCTTGTACGTCTTGTGCGCCGCCAGTTACAGCATCACCAGCGCTTGATACGTCTTGGCCAAGGCCTTTAAACGTGTTGCAACCAGTTAAAACGAACATAGCAGTTAAAGATGCGATGATTACTTTTTTCATAATAGTATCCCCAAAAATAAATGAGTGGTTATAAGTAACAACAGTGATGCTAAGCATCGTGCTCAAGATTCACTGAAGAGGTATTGGATGAGACAGTCATACATAAATGCTATCGCGTTATCCATTACAGACATCATAATGAAAGTTAAAAACGCTGCACAGTATCAAAATGTAATTATTGGCAGTAAACTGTAACTTTCAATTACCTACCGTCCATAAACTTAAATAATAGAGTGCTGAATATTTTTGGAGTAAGAATGACCATCCATATTGTGCTAGTAGCACCAAAAATGCCGAGTAACACTGGCAATATTATTCGACTGTGTGCCAATAGCGGGGCACAGCTACATTTAGTTAGACCATTAGGGTTTGGGCTTGATGATAAAAAGCTACGCCGCGCAGGCCTTGATTATCATGAATATGCTCATTTGCAAGTGCATGATGATTGGACGGCTGCGAGACAAGCGCTACAAGCCGCTGACTGCAATGTCGTTACCGCATTGACAACTAAACTGAGCAAACCGTTCTACGATTATGACTTTGGTAAGCACTCGGACTCTGAAGCATCTGATAAGGCTGCTATGCCCAATATTGCGCTAGTATTTGGTTCTGAGACGGCAGGTCTGGCAGATGATATACGTGAAGATATCGGTGCTGATAACTGGCTAAGACTGCCTATGCTAGCTGACTCTCGTAGTTTAAACTTATCAAATAGCGTAGCCATTTGTTTGTACGAGATATGGCGACAGCAAGGGTTTACAGGTGATGAAGGTCGTAGCGTTGGTTATGAGACATTGACAGTCTACGACCCAAAATAGTGATTCTACAAAGCAATAACTATAGACTTAAAAGTATTTGCGTACTTAATGAGCAGTAAAATATTAGATACTGCTCATGTACATATGATGAGTTTCTAGTGCGACATTGATTGTATCTGATCGCTTATAAAGAACTTATAAACAGTTTGGTGGTTTTGGTAGTCCTGCTAAGCGATTGACATGACGCGCAACCAAACCTGTATTAAACAATTGCTGTAGCTTTTGATTGCTAATATCAAGTTCTGGCAAAGTCTTTTGTAGCCATTTAATTAATGGACGGGTTGCTGGCGCGTGATTAAATTTGTCAAAAAACGCGCGCACTTGTTGCAAAACTTCTAAATGCTCATCGCTCAGATTAACCTCTAACGTGTCTGCCAATTGCTGCGCGATAGCAGGCGTCCAAATCGTATGGTCACATAGATGGCCGTCTTGATCTAATTCGATATCAGCCGCTGATAATGCAGCGTTGTGAGTGGTCATGTCATTACTCATAAGGCAATCGTCACCACTTTGTCAAACTGACTGCTTTGAGTCAGATTGACCCATTCTGCGTCGGTTAAAATAGCAGTCAATTTAGTCTCTAAATTAAGCTTGCCAGTTGTATTTGCTGTTAGCTGTTCGATGTCGTCTGCTAATGCGTAAATACCAGCAATATCCTCGATATCGCTATCATTTAAATAAGCATTGAGCCAGTCGATAAAAGCAGGAGTGCTGCCGAGTAAAATAATACTATCGCCCGTGCGCCAAGTGCGAGACATCTCTTCAGTACTGCGTCTAAGGGTATCCATCGTACTATGCAATTGATATAAAGTTGCCATAAAAGTGTCCGATTACGTGCTTTATTATTTTATAAATCTAAGTTATACAGCGTCTTAAAAGGTAAGTATCTGCTCAAAGTCTTGCGAGTTGATGACCTCAGGCACGAGTGTGAGCTGTGATGCCAGATCTGTCGGCAACATACCAGTGACCCAGCCACTAAAGACATCATCAGGTAGCCAAGCTGCGGGCATATCGTAAAGCTCAAGTGACTGAATCATGCCATGCAGCCGCGAGTCAGATTGCATCAATAAGCCGAAGACCGGCGCATCTAAGAACAATTGCACCTCATGACCAAATGTTGCTAGAGTTAGTGCAAGTGCACAACCTTCGTAGCTTGCTGCTTCAGTGGGCGTGTGCAGCTGAATTAATAATCTCATTATGTATTCCTAAAAATATTTACCGCTACCAGTGATCTCAATAGACAAGTTATCAAACGACACACTATCAAAATTGTATCAAACGACAGTCGTCTTGCATCATCATGGCAAGCTCACTGAGTCCCACTAAGGTAAACCCTGTCGCAAGATTGGCACCGTCAAGCTGATGACGTGAGCTGTTGTCTACATCACTCACACCGCGGCTAAGGGCTGTACTGACACAAACAGGCAGGGGTAATTGATACTGCTCAGCCAAAGACTGCCATTCTTTGGTCAAGTCTAATTGATCGGCTGACTGCCAACGCAAGCGATTGGCTATGTGAGCCGAGTCGCCATAAAAGAAGACATTGAGCAGGGGTTGTTCAGAGGTAGCATTATCGCTGCTGCCTGTACCTGTACTATTAGTGTCATTGTTATCAATATCATGACTATTCGCTGCGTTCTTCAGGTAAGCGCGTGCATAGCGTAACGCCAAGTGTGCCAATGGGTGACTAGGGTCAGCAGTAATCAGTAGTAACGGGGGAGTGGTCGTCATAAGGCGCAGTATCACATATTGTAAATAAGAGTTTAAAAATTATGGCCGAGTTGCTATAAATGCTTTGTATAAAGTCATTTGGTCGTTATTATTATAGTGCTTGTGTGCAAATTTGCGTGACAGAAAACAGAATTTATACTGATAATGAGACATACAGCGGATCATACTGTCACGTCAAATATCGTTATGTCATAAAAGAGAAGTGCGTCGTCTCTATCAAAGATGTTTATGCTACCATAAAGCGCCGCAAACCAAATAGAGTCACTGTTATTTAACGTGGTTTTATCTCAAGTGTAGGCACACTGAATATTATTATTTGGTGCTGTGACTGCCTCGTAAGAAAAAACAATAAACTTATGAGCTAGGTTCACGTAGTCTTACCATTCTATGTAAGGAGTTTTTGTCACTATGTTACCTGCTATGCCCTCACGTGTGAATAATGGTACAGATTATCAGCCTACCGTAGAACAACTGCAAGTCCTGCAGACAGCGAGCGAATTTGCTTATCAGATTTGGGAAAGTCGGACCGTTTCGTGTCAGACGTTTTTGCGTAGCTATCCATTGAATAGTACGCTGACCCGTCAGCAAATCGATGATCTGATACAAGATTATACGCTAGATGAGAACTATCAACTCGCTGATGAAATCAAGGTCATGAGTGGTCTGCGTCACTTGCGCACGCTACTAATGATGCGCTGGATTTGGCAAGATGCCTTGCAGACGATCAGTCTGGAGCAGCTGACCGATGAGTTGTCTGAGTTTGCAGATGGCTGTATCTCTTTTGCTAAGGATTATACCTATCAGCACTTGGTTGCTAAGTATGGTGAGCCGACCTTTATCAATGAACAAGGCAATATACAAATCGATGATATGGCAATCATGGCCATGGGTAAACTTGGTGCGCAAGAGCTGAATTTATCAAGTGATATTGACCTAATATTTGTGCATCAAGCACGCGGCGAGACCAATGGCAATAAGGCAAAAGGCACACGTAGCATAGATAACAAACGCTTTATGACCAGATTGGGTCAAGGCATTATTAAACTGCTTGATAACAAGACCGCTGACGGTTTTGTCTTTCGAGTAGATATGCGCTTACGTCCATGGGGTGATGGAAGTGATTTGGCCATTCATCTGTCTGCATTGCAAAAGTACTTTACAATGCATGGGCGTGCATGGGAGCGTTTTGCTTGGTTAAAAGCGCGCGTAGTCGGACAAATAGACCAGCCATTTTATGAAGAGATACAAGCGCTGATTAAGCCATTTGTCTTTCGTTATTATGTGGACTACAGTGCGTTTTCGGCATTGAGAGAGATGAAGTCTCTTATTCAAAATCAAGTTGCACAGCGTGAAGACTTGGACAATATCAAGCTTGGTGCGGGCGGCATTAGAGATATTGAGTTTATTGTACAGGCCTTTCAGCTTATCTATGGTGGTCGGCATCCACAGCTGCAAATAAAACCTTGCTTGCAAGCGATGCAAGTATTGTGTGAGCTTGGCTACTTGGAGCATTCAACTTACGAGCAGCTACAAGCCGCGTATCGGTTTTTACGCCGGCTTGAGCATGCTATTCAAGCGATTAATGACCAACAGACCCAGCGCTTACCACACGATGAGCAATGGCAGCATAATCTAGCTGTGACGCTGAATTTTGAAAACTGGCATGACTTATTAGACCAGCTTAATCGTCATCGCGAGAGTGTCAATGTGCCGTTTGAGCGTATGGTCACTGAGCGTCAAGTACCTGACAACGAAGATACTGATCTAGAACCAGAGCACTTAGATGAGCAAATTGCCCGTTTAAATGAAGTGCTAACAGAAGAAAATCGCGAGTTATTACAGAGCTTTTGGCAATCAAAAATGGTGGCTAACTTAAGTGATGAGGCCAGAGAGCGCTTAGACGATGCGTATCCTGTCATTGTCCATGCATTGTTAGCCCATCAAGAACAGCAGCAACTTGCCAATACTGCTTTACCAAGATTGATCTCACTGCTTGAAGCGATTTGTCGCCGTTCTATCTACTTGGTCATGATTGCTGAAAACCCTAATGCAACGATTGAGCTGATTCCAATGTTGTCTGCCAGCCCGTGGATCGCAAAAGAGTTGGCTCAGTACCCTGTACTATTGGATACTTTTTTGCAGCAGCGTTATCGTCATCTGCCAGATAAGCGTGAGCTGCGTGATATCTTGCGTCAACAGTTGCTACGCGTCGAGCCAAACGATGAAGAAGAGCTATTGAGCGTCCTACGTCTATTCAAGAAGAATCAAGTATTGGCGGTTGCTGCTAGTGATGTATTGGCTGAGCGTCCGATAATGAAAGTATCGGATTCATTGACTTATATCGCTGAAGTCGTACTAGAAGCAGCATTAGAGCGCGCTTTTGCAGAGATTGTTAATCGTTATGGGTATCCTATTGGCCAAGATGGCGATCCAGTCACTGAAGCGGACTGCGGCTTTGCAATTATCGGTTATGGCAAGCTTGGTGGCTTAGAGCTATCGTATTCTTCAGATTTGGACTTGGTATTCTTACACAAGATAAAAGAACAAGGCATGACCACTGGTGAAAAATCAGTCAGTGGTATGAAGTTTGCCGCGCGTCTTGTACAAAAACTGATGAATTATCTCAATACTCAAACACGTGATGGCCGTGCTTATGAGATTGATATGCGTCTGCGGCCTTCGGGAAATGCTGGCATGATGGTGGTGTCTTGTCATGCCTTTGAAACCTATCAAATGGATAAAGCATGGTCATGGGAGCATCAAGCGTTGGTACGTGCTCGTGCGATTTGCGGGGACAGACGAGTCACTGCACGCTTTTGTGATATTCGCCGCGACGTATTGTCGTTGCCACGGACACTGGATCAAGTACGTAGTGAAGTTACTAGCATGCGTATCAAAATGCAAAAGCATCTAGGCACGAGCCAATGGCAGCAGGAAGCGGGTAAATTTCATCTTAAGCAAGATGCAGGCGGTATTGTAGATATTGAGTTCTTAGCACAGTTTGCCGTATTGGCTTACTCGCATGAATATCCGAGTTTGACCAAATGGAGCGATAATGTGCGAATTTTTGCAGAAGTTGCCTTGCTTGGTATTTGGGATGACCAAGTCTGTCAGGATTTGACCGATGCCTATCTAAGAATACGTGCTGCCACGCATCAGTTAGCACTATCAGAGCAGTCATTATTGGTCGATGAATCGCTCTGGCAGGAGACGCGAGCGTTAGTACAGTCACAGTGGAAGCATCTCATGGGCGTAGAGACAGACGACGAGTAATATCGAAACTTGTATGATTAAGGCCTTGCCGATAGTCCAAGAGACGCTTAAACTGTCATGCGTTACGATAAATAGAAGCTATGAACAAAAACTTTCAATAAAAGCTATAAACGAAAACTATGGATAGAATCGGTAGCTAGGAACGATATAATTAAAAACCATATAGTGCCAAACCAAAAGATTTCATTTGCCAAGACGGCCAGTGATATAATCGGTCACACATCATCATAATACTGTCAGTCGTTTGTCATAATGAAGCTGTTGTTTAGGCAATAAAAATTGACGCTGCGGTGTTATCATACGATGTTGATCAATACTGTTAAATAAAACCTACCTAAAAAAAGTTAGACGTCAGTGCTAGCATAAGGACAATAAAATGAATATGGCAACACAAGATGGTAAGCTTTGGATGAACGGCACGATGATCGAACAGCCAGATGCTAAAGTTCATGTGCTTACACATAGCTTGCATTACGGTATGGCTGTGTTTGAAGGCGTACGCGCTTACCAAACAGCGGGTAATCGTACCGCTATTTTCCGCTTAAAAGAACACACTGAGCGTCTCCTTGGTTCAGCTAAAATCTTCCAAATGGACGTACCTTTTGATGCTGCCACTTTAGAGCAAGCACACAAGGATGTGGTCAAGCAAAACAACTTGGCAGAAGCTTATATTCGTCCGCTCATTTGGGTAGGTGCAGAAAAGCTTGGCTTATCTTCACGTGACAATAGCATCAATGCTATGGTTGCTGCATGGCACTGGGGTGCATATCTTGGTGAGGAAGGTATCAAAAATGGTATCCGTGTAAAAACCTCTTCATTTACGCATCATATGCCAAATGTCACTATGTGTAAGGCAAAAGCTTCAAGCAACTATCCTGTGTCTATCATGGCCAACCAAGAAGTCACTCGTAATGGTTATGACGAAGCTATCTTGATGGATCCGCAAGGGTATGTGTGTCAAGGTGCTGGCGAGAACTTATTCTTGGTAAAAGATGGCGTGCTACATACGCCAGATTTAGCGGGCGGTGCACTTGATGGTATCACTCGTCGTACTATCCTTCAGTTCGCGGCTGATCTAGACATCAAAGTCGTTGAACGCCGTATCACTCGTGATGAGTTCTACTTAGCAGACGAGATATTTATGACAGGTACCGCTGCTGAAGTGACACCTATCCGCGAATACGATGATCGTACTATCGGCAATGGCGGCCGAGGACCATTGACTGAGAAACTCCAAACCCTATACTTTGATGTGGTTCATGGTCGTAACGAGCAATATATGGATTGGTTAAGCTTTATTGATTAATCTTTTAGATTTTTGTGTAGAAATAAAAAAGCTAAGACTTCAATAGTCTTAGCTTTTTTATAGTGGGCAGGTTACAAGGTGTTATTAGCCAATACTTA